>NZ_JANKBZ010000002.1:0-600000 GCF_024623785.1 Archangium lipolyticum | reverse complement strand
CCGGGGACGCCATCGTGCGCGGCTGGAGGAGCATCGCACAGGGCTTCCGGGCGCTGAGCCTGACGGACGAGCCCTGGCAGGCGCTGACCTGGACGAAGAAGGCCAGCCAGGCCTTCCGCGAGGCCGGCGCGGAGCGCGACGAGGTGGCCTCCCTCACGTGGGAGGCCCAGGCGCTGCTGGGGCTCGGAGACCGCGAGGGAGCGATGGAGCGGGCGCGCCAGAGCATGGGGATGGCGGTGCGGGTGGGGCAGCTCTTCGGCATCACCCATGCCCGGCAGAACCTGATGCTGCTGTTGGCGACCAGCCCCGAGCCCGCCCATTGGGAGGAGGCCCGCGCCCTGGCGCACGATTGGGTGGAGGTCCGGGTCCCCAACCGGCTGCACCTGGGCTTCGCGCGCTGGGCCCTGGCGCGGGTGGACGCCTGGGAGGGAGCGCTCCCCAAGGCCGAGGCCCAGGCGCGTGAGGCCTGCGAGGCGTTGGCGCCCTTCGCCCCCTTCGCGCCCCTCGCGCACTGGCTGCTGGGAGGCCTGCTGCTCGTCCAGGGACGCCCGGCTGAGGCCCGTCACGGAGTGGAGCTCGCGCTGCGCGAGGTGGAGACGGTGGGCGGCGGAGGGCTCGCCAGGGTGGGCCTGCTCCAGGTGCTGGCCGAGGCCTGCCTGGCCGAGGGCTCCACCGCCGCTGGAGAGGAAGCCCTGCGCCGCGCCCTGCACTGCGTGCGTACCCGCGCCAACGACATTCCCGATGCCACCGTTCGCGAGCGCTTCCTGCGGCAGGTGCCCGAGAACGCCCGCGTCCTCGAGCTGGCCCACCTGCGCTGGGGCGAGCCCTTCAGCTAGGGGCGAGCGCGGGGATTCTCAAACTCCCAGACTCCAGGGTTCTGTCACCCGACAGAACAGGCGCGGGGGGTAGGCCGAGCCTGGAGTCAGATTCTAGAGTCTCATCATGGACAGCACCCTGTCGCTGGATGAAACGGTCGAGTCGCCAGCACCGCGCTCCACCGCCCATTTGCCGACGGGAACCGTCATCGCCAGCCGCTTCACGGTGGAGGCCCCGGCGGGCCGCGGCGGCACGGGCTCTGTCTACCGCGCGCGCGACTCGCGCACCGGCCAACCCGTTGCCCTCAAGTTCCTGCACGTCGCCATCCCCGAGACCCTCCAGCGTTTCCACAGGGAGGCCTCCCTGCTGGCCTCCCTGCATCACCCCGGCATCGTCTCCTACGTCGCGCACGGCACCACCGAGGCCGGCCTGCCCTTCCTCGCCATGGAATGGCTGGAAGGCGAGGACCTGGCCCACCGCCTCGCGCGCCAGCCGCTTCGACTGGAGGAGATACTGGCCCTGCTGCGCCGCGCCGCCGAGGCTCTCTGCGCCGCCCACCAACGCGGCATCGTCCACCGCGACCTCAAGCCCTCCAACCTCCTGCTGCGCAACGGCCGCCCCGAGGACGTGGTGCTGTTGGACTTCGGCCTGGCGCGCGACACCCTGCCCGACTCCGCCATGACGGCCAGCCACATGGTGCTCGGCACCCCGGGCTACATGGCGCCCGAGCAGGCCTCGGCCCAATCCCGCCTCACTCCCGCCGCCGACGTCTTCTCCCTGGGCTGCGTCCTCTACGAGTGCCTCACCGGCCAGCGCGCCTTCTCCGCGTCCCACTTCGCCGCCGTCCTCGCGAAGATCCTCTTCACCGAGCCGCCACCGCTTCGCACCGCGCGTCCCGAGCTTCCCGCCGCCTTCCAGGAACTGCTCGACCTCATGCTGGACAAGGATCCCACCCGGCGCCTCCAGGACGCGCTCCATGTCACGAGCACCCTGGTGCGGCTCCTTCCTGGTCTGGAAGCGACCCACGCCACCGAGGAGCCCCGGCTTCCGACGCCCCATCTGGCGGGCGTGGAACAACAGCTCTTCAGCGTGCTCCTGGCCGCGCCCCGCGGAAAGACCCCCGCGGCGCCCGGCTCACGTGCGCCCCTGCGCGAGGCATTGAGCACCCTGCTCGCCCCCCACGGCGCACGGGTGGAGCTGCTCGCCGATGGCTCCCTCGTCGTCTCCTTGGTGGCCATCCACGGCTCCGCCGTCGACCCGGCCGCCCTGGCCGCGCGCTGTGCTCTCGCGGTGCAGGAGCGCTGGCCCGAGGCCGCCGTGGTCCTCACCACCGGCCGTGGCCGGCTCGACCAGCACATCCCGGTGGGCGAGGCCATGGACCGCGCCGGTCAGCTGCTCCGCCAGTTGGAGCAGTTGCCCGCGAGCCTCGGCGCTCCGGTGCTGCTGGACGAGGTGACGGCGGGACTGCTCGGCTCCAGCATCCAGGTCTCCCGCCCGATGCCCGGGCTCTTCCTGTTGCAGGCCCCACAGCTCGACTCGGACGAGTCCCGGCCGCTGCTGGGAAGACCCACGCCCTGCGTCGGACGCGAGCAGGAGCTGACCCTCCTGGATGTGGCCTTCACCACCTGCGTGGAGGAGCCCGCCGCGCAGGCCGTGCTGGTCACCGGCCCCGCGGGCGTGGGCAAGTCCCGCCTCCGTCATGAATTCCTCCGCCGCCTCGAGCGCCGCGGACAGCCGGTGCTGAAGCTGCTCGGCCGGGGAGACCCCATGAGCGCGGGCTCGGCGGATGGGCTCATCGGCCAGGCCCTGCGACGGTTGTGCGGCATCTCCGGCAGCGAACCGCTCGAGGCCCGGAAGACACGGCTGCTCCAGCGCCTCGGGCAGCAGCTATCCCCGGCCCAGCGCCAGGAGCTCGTCCCGTTCCTCGGGGAGCTGTGCGGCATTCCCTTCTCCGATGAGGACAACCCGAGGCTGCGAGCCGCCCGCAACGACCCGCGGCTGATGAGCACCCAGGTGGGCCGGGCACTGGTGGGCTTCCTCCAGGCCGAGTGCACCTGCTCCCCTGTCTTGCTGGTGCTGGAGGATCTCCACTGGGGTGACGTGCTCACCCTCCGGATGGTGGACGAGGTCCTGCGTGAGCTGGCCGAGCATCGCTTCATGGTGCTGGCCCTGGCCCGGCCCGAGGTCGAACAGCTCCTGGCGAGTCACCCGGCGGCGCGGCGCATGCAGCAGGTGCCCCTGCGAGGATTGAGCCGCAAGGCGAGCGGCCATCTGGTGCGCGAGGTGCTCGGCACGGCCGTGCCCGAGCTCCTCATCGACCGGCTCGTGGAGCAGGCCGCAGGCAATGCGCTCTTCCTCGAGGAGCTCATCCGCGGTGTCGCCGAGGGGCGCGGGGACGCCACGCCGGAGACGGTGCTGGCCATGCTCCAGGCGCGCGTGATGCGGCTGGAGTCCGGAGCCCGTCAGGTATTGCTGGCCGCCAGCATCCTCGGCCGCACCTTCTGGTCAGGTGGCGTGCGCGTGCTGCTGGGTGAGGAGCGCTCCGCCCAGGAGCTGGACGGGTGGTACCGGCAACTCGTGGAGTGGGAGTGGGTGGAGCCGCAGACCCTCAGCCGCTTCCCGGGTGAGGCCGAGTACCGCTTCCGGCACGCGCTGGTCCGGGACGCGGCCTATGGGCTGGTGCCCGACAGCCACAAGCCGGCGGGCCATCAGCTCGCGGGCCTCTGGTTGGAGAAGACGGGAGAGCGCGACCCGCGCGTGCTCGCCGAACATGCCGCGCTGGGCCAGCGGCCCGAGCGGGCCATCCAGCTCTACACCCGGGCCGCCGAGCAGCTCTTCGAGCGCCATGACATGCAGGACATGGAGCGGTGCATGGAGGCGGCCCTGGCGCTGGGGCCCACCGGAGAGGCATTGGTGCGGCTGCACGCACTGAGAGCCACCGCGGCCTTCTGGATGGACGACTTCGCGACCCTGCACGAGGTGGGAAGCGCCGTGCTGCCCCAGCTGAAGCCTGGCGAGGCCCGGTGGAGCAGCCTGATCAGCGGACTGTGCCTGGGCTATGGCCAGAGCGCACAGAGGGAGCACCTGCTCGCCCTGCACCGGCTGCTGCTCGACACCGAGCCGGAGCCAGAAGCCCAGGACGCGTACTACCAGGCGCTGTGCTTCATGAGCTGCATGGCGTGTTACGTGAACGCCATTCCCGAGGCGAACGAGTCCTTCGAGCGGCTGGAGCACAAGGGACGGGAGAGCATCGCCCGGGACGCCATCGTGCGCGGCTGGAGGAACATCGCGCATGGCTTCCGGACCCTGAGCCTGACGGAGGGGGCCTGGCCGGCACTGAACTGGAGCGAGAAGGCCAGTCAGGCCTTCCGCGAGGTCGGCTCGGAGCGCAACGAGGTGGCGTCCCTCTCGTGGGAGGCTCAGGCGCGACAGGCACTCGGAGACCACACGGGAGCGGTGGAGCGGGCGCGCCAGAGCATGGCGCTGGCGGTGCGGGTGGGGCAGCTCTTCGGTATCGCCCACGCCCGGTACAGCCTGATGCAGGTGCTGGCGGATGGCCCCGAGCCGGCGCACCAGGAGGAGGCCCAAGCCCTGGCGCTCGAGTGGGTGGAGGCCCGGGTCCCCAACCGGTTGCACCGGGGCTCCGCGCTCTGGGTGCTGGCGCGGGTGGCGATGTGGAAGGGGGCCATGGACGAGGCCGAGACCCGGGCGCGCGAGACCTGCGAGGAGTTGGAGCCGTTCGCGCCCTTCATCCCCCGCGCACGTTGGTTGCTGGGTGCCCTGCTGCTCGCCCGGGGACGCCCGGCCGGGGCCCGCCAGGTGACGGAGCTCGCGCTGCGCGAAGCAGACGCGGTGGGCGGTGGCGGGTTCGCCAGGGTAGGCCTGCTCCAGGTGCTGGCCGAGGCCTGCCTGGCCGAGGGCTCCACCGCCGCTGGAGAGGAAGCCCTGCGCCGCGCCCTGCACTGCGTGCGTACCCGCGCCAACGACATTCCCGATGTCACCGTCCGTGAGCGCTTCCTGCGGCAGGTGCCCGAGAACGCCCGCGTCCTCGAGCTGGCCCACCTGCGCTGGGGCGAGCCCCTCGGCTCATGAGCCGAGCGCCTGCTGTGTCTCGCGCATGACCTCCTCGAAGGAGTACCGGGGCGTGTAGCCCAGCACGCGCCGGATCTTCTCCGCTGGGAAGTGCCCGCGGAAGCTCAGGAAGCTCGGGACCTGCGACTCCGGAACCGCGGGAAGCGGCTCGGAGCGGAAGTGCGCGGCGTAGCGGCCCCAGGTGGTCTCCCCATCGGCGATGTCGAACACCTGCCCCACGGCAGCCTCCGAGCGCAGGCACTGGACGACGGCCTCGGCCAGGTTGCGCACGTGGACGTAGAAGAGGTGGCCCTCGCCCCCCATCGGCAGTGCGAACTGCCCGGCGACGATGGCGCGCGGCACCTTGTTGCCCCAGGTGGACGTGGGGTGCACGCCCAGGATGCACGGCGGGCGGAGGATGACGGCCGGCAGGCCCCGCCCGATGGCCGCGAGCACCCGCCGGTCTCCCTCGGCCTTGCTCACCGAGTACGCCCGGCCCTCCTTCACCAGCGGAGCGCCCTCGTCGATCGTATCGACCCTGGCCATGTCGTACACGGCCACGGTGGAGATGTGCACGAAGCGCTCGCAGCCCGCGGCCCGCGCGGCCTCCAGCATCGCCTCGGTGCCCTCCGCGTTGACCCGCATCGCCTCGGCCATGTCATCGGACCCCGTGGCCGCGCAGTGCACCACCACCTGTGCTCCCACGGCGGCCTCCCGCGCGGACCGCGCGTCCGCCGGATCTCCCCGCACCGGCTCCGCGCCCAGGGCCCGCACTTCCGCGTCGGCCTCGGGACGCCGCACCAGGGCCCGCACCCGCAGGCCCTCCTCCACCAGACGCCGCACGATGAAAGAGCCCACGAACCCGTTGGCGCCCGTCACGAGCGCCACCTTCCCTTTCAGCTCCATGTCGTCCTCTCCTCGCGTGCAACCCCGGGTTCATCCCGGACGCACGCCTGCTCAGCGAACCTGCGCCGATACCACCACGGGGGAATGCACATCGTCAGCCCCAACGGAGCAACCCCGCCCCGTGGGAGGACGGCGATGCGCGCGAGGAGACTTTCGGGTCTGGCCGGTGTCCTGGCAATGGTGACGCTGGCGGCCTGCGGCTCGGCGAAGAAGCAGGAGGACACTGCGCCGGACTTCCGGGCCGTGAAGGACGCCACGGTGACGCTCTTCCCCGGGCATTGCGCCGGCGTGGTCGTCGCCGACGGGCGCCACGCCCTCACCGCCGCGCACTGCATCGACGTCGCTCCCGGCGAGCGCCAGCCCGTGGTGCTGCGCAATGGGCATCTGCTGAGCGGTGTCGTGAAGATCGTCGATCCCGTGCGAGACCTCGCCGTCATCCGCTTCGACGAGCAGGCCCCGGTGCCTCCGCTGGCCGTGGCCACCTCGCTGCCCGTGCCGGGCGAGGGACTCCTCTTCGCCGGCCGCAACGACCGTCCGGGCGAACCCCAGGAGGTGGAGCTGAAGCGGCTCGGGCGCTGCCCCTCCCTGCCCGGCGTGCCCCAGGCGCTCTTCACCAGCCTGCACGGGGAGAAGGGTGACTCCGGCGCGCCCGTGGTGGACCACCGCCTCCAGGTGGTGGGCCTGGTGCACGGAGGCGCGGCATGCAGCGTCGCGGCTCCCACCGCGGAGATCGCCTCGCTGGTGGAAACGCTCGTCGCGGAGATGGCCCGGCCCGAGTCCCTGCAAGGAGTCGGCGGCAGCGGAGGCGCCGGCCAGTAGTCCCCCCTCACCCTGCCGGGCAGCCGAGCCCCGGCGCGCCAGAGAGGTTTTCCGGTGCGCCACCGTGCCGAAGTTGAGTCGGGCAGACACAGGCGCGAAGGCGACGGAGACACCCATGGCCGACACTCCCAAGATTCCCACGGGCAGGACGAAGAACTCCCAGGACAAGGGCCGGGCCGACACCGAGATGACGAACGTCGGCGACGACCAGTACGTGCCGGACGAACGCGGACAGAACTTCCAGCCGCGCAACGCGGGCACGCTCGAGGACTCCATCGACGCGGCGGCGGCGAGGGTCGCGAGGGACATCAACGCGCGCACCGGCCCCGCCGACAATCCCGGCTCGTCACAGGACACGTCCTGGGAAGCGCGAGTGGAGCGTGGTGAGGAGTGGGAGGAGCAGGAGGACAAGGATCCCGTCCGCAACCACGACATCAACGAGGACGTCTACAAGCGCGAGGCTCCGGCGGACGAGCCACGCGAAATCCAGCCGAACAAACCCGGCAGGCGGTGAGCCCCGGCCACGCGCGGGGCTCACACCCCGTGCGGGCCGATCCTCATGCGCGCGTTGCTGGCGCGGTACTCCGCTACCTCGAGCCGCACGCCGTCCATGTCCAGCGCTCGGGCCTGCCGGACGAGGTCCTCCAACATCGGCTCCGGCACGGGCCCCACGTGGTTGAGCAACAGGAAGCCATCGCGGAACACCATCAGCGCGGGCATCGTCTGGACGCCGAGCACCTCCGCCAGCTCCGGCTCCGCGTCCACGTCCACCATCGCGAAGGTGATGTCCGGGTGGTGCTCGGCCACCCGCGCCACATCTGGAGCGATGAAGCAGCAGGGCGCGCACCACTTGGCCCACCAGCCGATGAGCAGGATGCCGGGCCTCGCCAGCACCGGTCCGAAGCTCCTGCTGTTCAGGGATACCACCGCCATGGGAGTCCTCCGAAGGGCCCGATGTCCCGTCCCGGCCCCCCGTAAGGTAGGAGTCAGGAGCCGTCAGGGAAGATTCTCCTGGCTGCTGGCTGAAAAGACGGACGACCCCCCTTCCTTATCCTGGCAAAGCGAGCGAAACTGAACAGGTGCGTGATTCGGGGTACGGGCCGATGGACACCCCCGGTGAAACGGTCGCGCACGAGAACGTCCGTGAAGGTGGAGAGCGTCGTGAAACCCAGGGTGCTGATCGTGGATGACTCGTGGTCCATGCGCCAGACGCTGCGGCTGTTGCTCTCCCCGGACTTCGACTGCGCCCTGGCCGAGGATGGATTCTCCGCGCTCGATCAGGCCCGTCAGCAACCGCCCGACATCATCGTGTCGGACGTGAACATGGCGGGCATGGACGGGTACGAGCTGTCCCTCCGGGTGCGCTCCGAGCCGCCTCCGCTCCAGCTGGTGCCCTTCGTCTTCATCAGCGGCATGGCGCCCCGGCCCGGCATGATCCAGGCCTCGGACGTCTACCTCGTCAAGCCGGTACAGCCCGCCGTCCTCATCGCGCGGATGCACGAGCTGCTTCAGCCCCGGCACCTCGCCGTGGCCCAGGGCCAGGGCTGACGCCCACCCGGCCCCGCCTCAGGGGTTCCACCACACGGCGCCCTTGCCCTCGATGGCCTCCACCGCGCGCCGGCGCACGTCCGCCATCTGCGCGGAGGTGAGGGGCTGGAAGGCCGCGGCGGCGTGGAGCGCCGCGTCCTGCTCATTGGGGAAGCTCATGCCCAGCAGTGCCACGTCCGGGTCCAACGTGAGCGTGTAGCGCACACACTCCTCCACCCCCAGGTGCGGCAGCGACGGCTCCGCCCCCGTGTCGTCGGAGCCGCCCGAGCTCACCTTGCCGCGCGGACGAGCCTGGAGCGGCCGGCCATACCCCTCGGTGTCCACGAGCAGCTTGCCGGCCCCGAAGGTCTTGAAGCACACCGTGCCCACGCCCCTGGACTTCGCCAGCGGCAATATCTCCTCCACGTAGCGCGGATGGACGAAGGGCCCCACGGGGAACATCACCACGTCGCAGCGGCCGGACTCGAGCGCCGCGCGCAGCACGTCCGGGTGGTGGCTGGAGATGCCTCGGAAGCGCGCCTTGCCCTGGCGCACGCAGCGC
The DNA here is from genome assembly GCF_024623785.1 of Archangium lipolyticum. NCBI lineage: Bacteria > Pseudomonadati > Myxococcota > Myxococcia > Myxococcales > Archangiaceae > Archangium > Archangium lipolyticum. The sequence goes on along the minus strand of NZ_JANKBZ010000002.1, from coordinate 591,299 downwards.
TCCAGTTCCTCCATGCCCCCGCCCGGCGCGGCGAGCCGCTCCCAGGTGGCCGGCACGGAGACGTTGTGGAAGACGAACAGGTCCACCGCCTCCAGCTGGAGCCGGCGCAGGCTCTCCTCCACCTGTGGGGCCACCGGCTGGTCCAGGAAGTCCACCTTGTCGATGACGAACATGCCCTCGCGCCGGCCCCTCAAGGCCTCGCCGACGATCTGCTCGCTGTAGCCGTCCTCGTAGCCGGGAGCGGTGTCGATGAGGTTGAGCCCGGCATCCATGGCGCGGTGCAGCGTGGCCACGCACCGCTCCCGGGGGACCGAGCGATCGGCCAGGTCTCCGATGCCCACCACGGTGGCCTGGAAGCCGGTACGTCCGAGCTGCCGGCGGGGCTGGAAGCGGGGAAGCATTCGTTCATCTGCCATATGAGCCTCAGTCCGGGTGATGGATGTGATGTCCGGAGGTGTGGGTTCTACATCTCCCTGGTGGTTCAACCTTCGAGATGAAGGGCTATGCTCCGCCGCCCTTCCCTACCCCGCTTTCTCCCCGAGGTGCTCCGCGTGATCAACGCCAACGTCCGCGTTCCCCCGCCGCAGAACGAGCCCGTCCTTTCCCACGCGCCCGGCACGCCCGAGCGCGCCGAGCTGCAGGCCACGCTCAAGCGCATGGCCTCCGAGCAGATCGAGATTCCCATCGTCATCGGCGGCAAGCGCATCAAGTCCAGCAAGACGGACACGGTGCGGATGCCGCACAGGCACTCGCACGTGCTGGCCACGGTGCACGAGGCGGACGCGAGCCATGTGGAGCAGGCCATCCAGGCGGCGCTGGCGGCCAAGGACGAGTGGGCGCGGATGCCCTTCATGGAGCGGGCGGCCATCTTCCTGCGCGCCGCGGAGCTGCTGGCCACGAAGTACCGCCCCATCCTGAACGCCTCCACCATGCTGGGCCAGTCGAAGACGGCGCACCAGGCGGAGATCGACGCGGCGTGCGAGGCCATCGACTTCCTGCGCTTCAACGTGCACTTCGCCGAGCGGCTCATGTCGGAGCAGCCGGTGAGCTCGCCGCAGACGTGGAACATGATGGACTACCGTCCGCTGGACGGGTTCGTGTTCGCGGTGGCGCCGTTCAACTTCACCTCCATCGCGCTGAACCTGGCCATGGCGCCGGCCCTCATGGGCAACGTGGTGCTCTTCAAGCCGTCGACCACGGCGGCGCTGAGCAACTGGTACAACCTGGAGCTGCTGCGCGAGGCGGGCCTGCCCGACGGCGTCATCAACCTGCTGCCGGGAGACGGCCCCACGGTGGGCAACCCCGTGATGGCCAGCCCGCACCTGGGCGGCATCCACTTCACGGGCTCCACGCCCACGTTCCAGGGCATGTGGCGCACGGTGGGTGAGAACATCGCCCGCTACAAGCAGTACCCGCGGCTGGTGGGCGAGACGGGCGGCAAGGACTTCATCTTCGTGCACCCCTCGGCGGCGGACGACCTGGAGGCGGTGGCCACGGCCATCGTGCGCGGCGGCTACGAGTACCAGGGCCAGAAGTGCTCGGCGGCCTCGCGCATCTACGTGCCCGAGTCCCTGTGGCCCAGGCTCAAGCCGCGCCTGCAGGAGATGATCGCCGAGCTGCGCATGGGCGACGTCAGCGACTTCCGCAACTTCATGGGCGCGGTCATCGACGAGAAGTCCTTCAAGCGGACGTCCTCGTACATCGAGCTGGCGAAGCAGGGCGGCGAGGCGAGCATCGTGTCTGGCGGCGAGACGGACCGGAGCGAGGGCTGGTTCGTGAAGCCCACGCTGGTGCAGGTGACCAACCCGCGGCACCGCCTGATGATGGAGGAGATCTTCGCGCCGGTGGTGACGCTGTACGTGTACCCGGACGCGAAGTTCGAGGAGACGCTGCGCGAGTGCGACTCGTGCGCCACGTACGCGCTGACGGGCGCCGTCTTCGCGCGCGACCGCAAGGCCATCTCCACGGCGATGAGCACGCTGCGGCACGCGGCGGGCAACTTCTACGTCAACGACAAGCCCACCGGCGCCGTGGTGGGCCAGCAGCCCTTCGGCGGCTCGCGCGCCTCGGGCACCAACGACAAGGCGGGCTCCATGCTGAACCTGGTGCGGTGGACCTCTCCGCGCACCATCAAGGAGAACTTCGTCCCGCCCACCCGCGTCCCCTACCCGTTCATGAATTCGTAGAACCCGGACGCACTGCGAGCGAAGCCCCGGCCCCACCCGGCACCTCTGGTGCTCTCCGGGTGGGGCCGGAGCGGCTATGCTCGCTCACCATGCCTACTCCTCATATCTCCGCCGCGGCGGGAGACTTCGCCGACGTGGTGCTCATGCCCGGCGATCCACTGCGCGCCCGCTACATCGCCCAGCGCTTCCTCCAGGACGCGCGTGAAGTCACCTCCGTCCGCAACATGTATGGCTACACGGGCGTTGCCCGGGGCCGGAAGGTGTCCGTCATGGGCCATGGGATGGGGATTCCCTCCATCTCCATCTACGCCACCGAGCTCATCCAGCAGTACGGCTCGCGCGTGCTCATCCGCGTGGGCAGCTGCGGCGCGCTGCGCCAGGACGTGAAGCTGCGCGAGGTCATCGTCGCCCTGGGCGCGGGCACCGACTCCAAGGTGAACCGCATGCGCCTGCAGGACCACGACTTCCCCGCGGTGGCGGACTTCGCGCTGGCGCGGCAGGCGGTGGAGGCCGCCGAGAAGCGCGGCAAGCCGGTGCGCGTGGGCTCCGTCTTCACCTCGGACCTCTTCTACGGCCCCGCGGGGCAGACGTACGAGGTGCACGAGCGCATGGGCATGCTCGCGGTGGAGATGGAGGTGGCGGGCCTGTACGGCGTGGCGGCCGAGTACGGGGCCCGCGCGCTCGCGCTGCTCACCGTCTCGGACCACCTGCGCACCAAGGAGGCGCTGAGCGCCGAGGAGCGGCAGACCACGTTCGACGAGATGATCGAGCTCGCCCTGGACGTGGCCGCCGCTCAGTAGGCGCCGGTGCGCCGGAGCACGGCCGGCAGCGTCTTGAGGAGGATTTCGATGTCCAGCCAGAGCGACCAGCGGTGGATGTACTCGCAGTCGAGCCGGACCACCTCCTCGAAGTCGGTGATGGAGCTGCGGCCACTGACCTGCCACAGGCCGGTGATGCCGGGCAGGGCGCCCAGCCGGCCGAAGTGGTGCTCGTGGTAGGTGGCCAGGTCCTTCTCGAAGAAGGGCCGGGGCCCCACCAGCGACATGTCCCCGCGCAGCACGTTGAAGAGCTGGGGCAGCTCGTCCAGGCTCCACTTGCGCAGGAAGACACCCACGCGGGTGACGCGCGGATCATTGGGAATCTTGAACAGGCGCGCGTCGCCGCTGGTGTTGAGGTGGGCCAGCTGGGCCTTCTCCGCGTCCGCGCCCACCCGCATGGTGCGGAACTTCATCATGCGGAAGGTCCGGCCCCCGAGCCCCACCCGCTCCTGGGCGAAGAAGACGGGCCCGCGCGAGTCGAGCTTGATGGCGATGGCGATGAGCGTCAGCAGGGGGGAGATGACCAGCAGCCCCAGCCCGGCGGCCGTCAGGTCCACCATCCGTTTGATCCACATCTGCTGCGCGCGCAGCGAGGGCACCGTCAGCTCCATGAAGGACACGGAGCGGTAGGAGATGGGGGCGGGGCGCACCCAGCCGAGCCGGTCGTAACGGGACACGGCCAGCAGCCGGACGCCAGCGGACACCACGGCCTCCATGAGCAGCTTGTGCTGGGAGTCGCCGATCTGCCCGCAGAGCACCACGGTGTCGATGGGGTTGTCCTTGAGGATGCTCCACAGGTCATCCAGGGAGCCCAGCACGCCCTCGCGCGGGGTGCCGCCCGGGGCGGGCGATTGGACGGTGATCCACCCGGCCAGCTCCATGCTGCCGTGGCGGGACAGGCGCCCGACGACCTTCTGGCAGAAGGGCTCGTCCGGCTCTCCCACCAGCAGCACGCGCTCGACGGGAGAGTGGAAGAGGTGGGCCAGCCCCGTGACGAAGCGGTCCACCCCGAAGCGGGCCGCCAGGACACAGGCTCCGAGGCCCGTCACCGCCGTCAGGTAGTGCACCAGCACGGGGGCGATGTCGCGCAACCAGAGGTCCCCCCAGAGCACCAGGCCCACGGCGAGCATGACGCCGCTGAGGGTGCGCCGGGGTGAGCGCCAGTCATCACCCGAGCGGTAGGCACCCGCCACCAGCAGACCCACCAGCAGGGCGGCGCCCATCTGCCATCCGCCGTAGGGCCCCAGGGCGGGGACGACCCAGCGGGTCGCCGCGTCGAGCGGCTTGAGCACCTGGCGGTTGAGGAGGAAATGCAGGGCGGTCCGGGCGACGAGGAAGGCGGCGGTGTCCGCGGCCAGCAACAAGCCCACGCGCACGGTGGCACGTAGCGCATGCATCAGCAGGGTGCGAGAAGCACGGCGCTGCAGGACGACCCGGGGAGGCATCAGCCAGAGAGGCTTGATCGACGCGAAGCGTCCCGAAACGGTGGGCGTCCCTGGGGGGGGAGGGACAGGCGAGGCTGGCTTGCTCACGATGGGTAGTGTGACACCCGATTTCCTCTAGAGTCCATCTTCCCTGGGTGAAGACGTCTCCTGGAAACACTCCGCGGGGGAGATCCGCCGACGACAGCATGTTCCGCCAACGTCCCGGCAGGCAGGCAGCCAGCCAGCCACCTCGCGGCAGGCGACCAGGCAGGGCAGGTCGTGCCCCCTGTCAAGTTTCCGGCTCCTGGAGCGCCGCCAGGAGCTTGCGGCGGGCCAGGTGGAGCCGGGACCAGACGGTGCCCTCGGGGATGCCGAGCACCTCGGCGATGCGCGAGGGGCCCAGGCCCTCGATGGCGGAGAGGGACAGGACGCCGCGATGCTCCAGGGACAGCCGGCCCATGGCGGCGAGCATCCGGCGCATCTCCTCGCGCGCCGCCGCCCGCCGGTCCGGGAGCACGCCCGGGTCGACCAGCTGGCGCCACACCTCCTCCTCGTCTTCGGCGGCCAGTCCCCGGGGCCGGCGGGCCCGGTGCTGGGCGGCGGCGCGCAGGGTGATGCGGTAGACGAAGGTGGACAACCGCGCCTCGCCCCGGAAGGAAGGCAGCGCGCGGTGCAGCGCCAGCAGCACCTCCTGGACGACGTCCGGTGCGTCCACGGGGCTTCCCGTCAGGTGCGTGGCCAGCCGCAGCAGGGGCCGCTCGAAGTGGGCCACCAGCTCGCGGAAGCTCGCCTCGCGGGCCGGGCCCTCGTCGCGACGCCAGGCCTCGAGCAGTTGCCGCTCCCGTCCCTCGGAGAGCGTCGAGGAGACCCTCACCGCAGCTCCTGGAGCTCACGCCGGAGCATCGGCAGCGTGCGGAAGCTGAGGTGCAGTGCGCGCACGAGGCACACCGCGGCGGTGCCGAAGAGATAGAGGTACACGACGGGCCGCAGGCTCGCCGGCCACGGGGGCCCCACCACCACGGCCGCCAGCTGGAAGGTGGCGAAGGCGAAGGCCAGTCCGCGCAACCGGCTCCAGCGCCGCAGCCGCGCCTCGAGGTCGCGCCGGTATACGGCCAGCAACTCCTCGTGCCCATTGCCCGCGCGAGCCACCTCCCGCGCGAGCCTCCGTCCGCGCAGGTGGGACGAGGGCAGGACGAGGACGGCCACCAGCGCGGCGACCCCCAGCCCCAGGACGGCGCTGCCCGTGCTCCACCACAACAGGCCTCCGGTGGCGAGAATCCCCGCCACCACGCTGCCCAGGCGCCAGCGGTCCTCGGACTGAACGCGGCGCACCCGCCGCACGAGCGACTCGGCCGGCACCACGGGAGCTGGGCCACACAGCAGCGCCTGGGAGCGCCGGGCCTCCGCCGCGAAGGCCCGGCACGCCTCACAGGTGCCCAGGTGGGCCGCCAACGCCCGGGCGCGCTCGGGTGGCAGCGCATCCTGGAGCTCCATCTCGAGAGAGACCTCGAAGTCGCCACAATCAGAAGGAAGTGTCGTGGTCATGAATCACTTGGTGGGCCACGCGCGAAAACCCTTCACGTCCGCCATAACGGACATCCTGCATAACGGAAGCCTTGACAACATGACGGAGGGGGTCCATCTTGCCCATCGCAATGAACGCCGAGTCCTTCGCCAGCTGTCGAATGTGGATGCCGAGTGGTGGGCGCCAGCCCGCTGCCGGTTGACCGACGTTCGGCCACCCGTGGCGAGAGTTCGGAGCCCACCATCCCGCGAGGGTCGGTGGGCTTCGTCGTTCCTGGCCTCCGGTGCCCTCGTGGCTTTTCCAGCCCACCCGAGGAGCACCGTCATGAGCACGAATCCGTCGCAGTCGCAGCACTTCGAGACCCTGGCCCTGCACGCTGGCTACGAGCCCGACCCCACCACGGGGGCGCGGGCGGTGCCCATCTACCAGACGACGAGCTACCGCTTCCGCAACGCGCAGCACGCGGCGGACCTGTTCGCGCTGAAGGAGCCGGGCAACATCTACACGCGCATCATGAACCCCACGACGGACGTCTTCGAGAAGCGCATCGCGGCGCTCGAGGGCGGAGTGGGAGCACTGGCGGTGGCATCGGGGCAGGCGGCGCAGACGCTGGCGCTGTTGAACATCCTGAAGGCGGGAGACGAGTTCGTCTCGGCCACGAGCCTGTATGGAGGGACGTACAACCTCTTCAAGGTGACGCTGCCGAGGCTGGGCATCCACGCGCGGTTCGTGGACGCGAACAAGCCGGACGAGGTGCGCGCGGCGATCGGGCCGAAGACGAAGGCGCTCTACATCGAGGCGATCGGCAACCCGCGCCTGGACGTGCCGGACTTCGAGGCGCTGGGGGCGGTGGCGCGCGAGGCGGGAATTCCACTCATCGTGGACAACACGGCGCTGAGCCCGGCGCTGTTCAATCCGCTGCGCCACGGGGCGAACATCGTGGTGCACAGCGCGACGAAGTACATCGGCGGCCACGGCACCTCGATTGGAGGCGTCATCGTGGACGGCGGCAACTTCCCCTGGAACAACGGCCGCTTCCCGGAGTTCACCGAGCCCAATCCGAGCTATCACGGGCTGAGGTTGCACGAGGCGCTGGGCCCGGCGGCGTTCATCGGCAAGGCGCGGCTCGAGGGACTGAGGGACCTGGGTCCATCGCTGAGCCCATTCAACGCGCACGCCTTCATCCTGGGGCTGGAGACACTGACGCTGCGCGTGCAGCGGCACTCGGAGAACGCGCTGACGGTGGCGAAGTGGCTGAAGAAGCACCCGAAGGTGGAGTGGGTGCGCTACCCGGGGTTGGAGGAGGACCCATCGTTCGCGAACGCGAAGAAGTACCTGCGCAACGGGGCGGGAGGGCTGGTGACGTTCGGGGTACGCGGAGGGGTGGATGCGGGCCGGAGGCTCATCGATGGCGTGAAACTGTGGAGCCTGCTGGCGAACATCGGAGACACGCGGTCGCTGATCATCCACCCGGCGAGCACGACGCATCAGCAGCTGACGCCGGAGGAGAGGCTGAGCACGGGAGTCACGGACGGGTTGGTGAGGCTGTCGGTGGGACTCGAGCACATCGACGACATCCTGGCGGACCTGGAGCAGGCGCTCTCGCAGTCCTGAGACAAACCATGGGTTCGACCCTCTCCCCCTGGGAGAGGGACGGGGTGAGGGTATGCGCCCCCGTCCTCCCACTCGAGCCCCCACCTCGTCACTCAGCCCCACCCGACCAGGACCCCACCATGTCCACACCGTCCCGAGTCTTCGATCTCCCGCTTCCCGACCTGCCGCTCGAAGCAGGAGCGCGAGTCACATCCCACATCGCGCGAGGCTGGTGGTGGGGACCGGAGCAGGATCTGCCGTGGCTGCGAGCCCGAGCCCACGTGCTCCCAGAACAAACCGTGCGCGAGAACGCGCTGCGAGTCGTCCGCCGGACGAAGGAGGAACAGGGCCAACTCACCGCGGCCCGGCACCGAAACGAGTCCAGGCGCCCCGACAGCACCGTGCCCACGGTGCTGCTGGTGCACGCGCTCACGGGAGACATGCGAGCGGGAGACGAGGGGGGCTGGTGGGAGCCGGTCATCGGCCCGGGCCGGGCGCTGGACCCGGAGCGGGTGCGACTGCTGTGCTTCAACAACCTGGGCTCCTGTTACGGGAGCTCGGGCCCGGCGGACGAGGGCTTCCCGTCGCGAGCGGAGGACCGAGGAGCGGAGGGAGACGAGGGAACCCACGAGTGCCACCTGCCGGCCACCCTCACACCGTGGGACCAGGCGCGGGCCATCCTGCAGGCACTGGACGCGCTGGGAATCGAGCGGGTGTCGCTGGCCACGGGAGGCTCGTTGGGAGGGATGATCCTCCTGTGCCTGGCGGCGCTGGCGCCGGAGCGCTTCGAGCGCATCTGTCCCATCGCGGCGGCCGAGGTGGCGAGCACATGGGTGGTGGGGTGGAACCACGTGGCGAGGCAGGCGCTGCTGCTGGACCCTGGCTTCCCGGAGGCGCCCGTGAGGGGACTGGAGGTGGCGAGGCAGCTCGCCATGCTCACGTACCGCGCGGAGCCGGGCCTGGAGTCACGCCAGGGGAGGCACCTGCCCCGGCCGGGAGAGACGAAGGCGCGCGGCTGGTCGCCCCGAGCGCTCTATCCCATCCAGAGCTACCTGGAGCACCAGGGCGAGAAGCTGCGAGAGCGCTTCGACGCGAAATCCTACCTGGCGCTGCTGGGGGCGATGGACCACCACGACCTCTCGCGTACACCACGGGGTGACGCGGGCGGAACGTGGGGCGTGTCGCGCATCCGGGCGAGCGCGCTGTGCGTGGGCATCGACCGGGACCAGCTCTTCTACCCCGAGCACATGGAGAAGCTGACCGAACGCCTGCGCGCCCTGGGGCGCCACGCGGAGTACGCGGAGCTCTCCAGTCCCCACGGACATGACGGCTTCCTCATCGAGTGGGAGCCGCTGGAGGAGCTGCTGCGGCGCGCGCTGGCCCTGCCCCCCGCGGGAGGCGACCCACTGCCCCGGCGGGGAGCGGGAGGCGAGGAGCCGGTGGCGGGCGTGCTCGCCGAAGCCCTCGATGTGGCTCGCGGCGCACAGGCCCGGGTGACGCGGTAGCAGTCCGGCCGGGCGGGACGTCCAGGGAAGGAGACCCCCCCTCCACGCCAGGAACGGAGGAAGAGGAGCACCCGCCCTCCGTGCACTCGGAGGCAGGTGCAGTGTCCACTCGGCCCGCTCCTTGCTGAGAAGTCACGTGGGGGCGGTTGACCGGCGAGGTCACCCGTCGCACGCTCAGGAACATGGGACAGCACGCGAAAGAGAGTGGAGACGCCTTCCCCCGGGCGCCGACGCAGGAAGAGTGGGAGGCGATGGGACCGGAGGAGAGGGCCCGGGTGGTGGAGTCACTGCCCGGGGAGGTGACGTGGGACGAGATGGCCATGCCGGAGGGAGACAGACACTTCCGGGCCAAGGTGGAGACGCTGGACGTGCTCGAGGGCTACTTCACGCACCAGCGGCGCAAGGTGTACCTGGGAGCGGAGCTGCCCGTGTACTACCCGGGGGAGCGGCGCTTCGCGCCGGACCTGCTGGCGGTGCTGGATGCGGAGCAGCACGATCGGGACAAGTGGGTGGTGAGCCACGAGGGGAAGGGGCTGGACTGGGTGTTGGAGGTGCACGTGGGCGGCGACCGGAAGAAGGACGCCGAGTACAACGTGGAGCGCTACGCCCGGCTGGGCATCCCCGAGTACTTCATCTACGACCGCTCGAGACAGCGGCTGGAGGCGTACCGGCTGGCCACGCCCGAGGCGAGGCAGTACGTGCGGATGGAGGCGAAGCAGGGCCGGTACGTGTCGGAGGTGCTAGGGCTGGAGTTCGAGGTGACGGGGGACACGCTGCGGCTGTGGGCGGGCAACGCGCTGCTGCTGGAGTCGGCAGAGATGCTGGCGCGGCTGCGGGAGAAGTTGGAGGAGGTGCAGCAGAGAGCCGACGAGGAGGCACGGATGCGCCACGAGGAGGCGCAACGCCGGGAGGAGGCGGAGCGGCGCCTGGCGGAGCTACAGGCCGAAGTGGAGCGCCTCCGGCAACACGGAAGGTGAGCCCCCGCGAACCGTTGCTTCAGGACGAGAACTCGGCGCGATGGGCGAAGACGGGGGCGTCCGCTTCCATGGTGAAGGCGCGGAGCTGCCGGTAGTCCTTGTACTCGGCCTGGAGGGTCAGCGCGTCCCCCACCTCGATGCGGGTGTCGCCATTGGGGTGGAGGAACTCATCGCGGCTGCCGCGCCGGCGCATGGACAGTGTCAACCCTCCGAAGCGGTCGCGCACCTCCGAGATGGTCATTCCCGGCAACCCGTCACGCGCCTCGAAGACGGACACCACCATCAGGTGGGAGCCGATGCGGAACGAGTGGATGATGCGCGGATCCAACGCCGCGAGCGCCATGGCGGGGGCGGCCAGCGAGGAGCTGCTGAGCGCCTCGGCCTTGAAGGTGTCGCGCACCTTGGCCACCAGGTCGTCGTCGAAGAGGCGGATGACCACGCGGATGTCCGGGTTCATCCGCCGGGCGTCCAGGGCGATGTTCAGGTTGGCCAGGTCGTCGTCCGTGGCGCAGACGATGGCCGCGGCCTTCTTCACGTTGGTGCGAGGCAGACACTGGGGGCTGCGGATGTCGTCGATGAGCAGGGGCACCTGCTCGTCGCGCAGCACCGAGACGAACGCCGCCTCCTCGCGCTTCTCCACCACCACCACGTCCTTGCCGAGCGCGCGCAGCTGCGTCACCACCCGGTACCCCACCCTGCCCGCGCCACACACCACCACGTGCCCCTTGAATGTCTCGGCGATCACCTCGAACCACTCCTTGTCCTGCCGGTGCCTGGCGAAGAAGAGATAGGCGAAGCGCACCACGCCGTCGACGAGCACCGCGATGCCCACCGGCGGGATGACCATGTCGAGGACCATCAACAGCGTGTCATCCACGTCCAGCGAGGGCTGCCCGTAGAGCAGGAAGTAGACGTGGCGCAGCGCCTTGCCCAGGCTCACCGGGTGCCCGTCCGGCCCTACATGGCGCCAGTGGTACAGCAGGGGCATGCAGCCGAAGAGCAACACCGCCATGAGCACCGTGGTGCGGAAGCGACGCAGCAGCGCACCAAGGTAGCGCAGGTTCATCGCCAGGCGGCGGCGGGGGGTGTCCATCGGCTACCTGCGTAGCATGCCCATGACACCCGGGCCACACACGGGCGGCGGGACACGATGGCAGGCCCCGCCGCCCCTGCCCGGACACCCTGACACGCCAGGCCCCGGATACCTCCGGCCCACCGAGACGCGACACCCCGGCACGCCCCTTGAAGAAACGGAAGGAGGGGAGGAGTCATGAGCATGCTGCTGGTGGGAGCCCTCGCGGTGCTGGTGGGCCTGAGCTGTGTGTACTGGGTCGTGGGCACGTGGGGACTCGTGAAGATGGAGCGGGAGCTGCCACGCCTGGGGTCGCCCGGAGTACCCGAACCCGCCCGGTGGCCCCGGGTGTCCCTCATCATCCCGGCATGCAACGAGGCGGACACGCTGGAAGCCGCCGTGGCCTCGCGGCTCGCCCAGGACTGATGGTGAAGCGGGCCGGGGGCCGCTGTGGCGTGGCGCACGCGCTCGACCACGTGGGCCTGGAGATCTACCCGACGCTGGGTGCCCTGGCCCGGGGTTGCGAGAAGAACGGATTCGGGGTCATGGGCGGCCCCCTCTACCCCACGGAGATGCTGCGCGCGGGGATCCGCATGCAGGCCCCGTTTTGACTGAGTAGGCTTCGAAGCTACCCATGCCCTCACTCCCTCTCACGGCTTTCGCGCTCGTGCTGCTGCTCGATGCGACACCCGCGCTGGACTACGACAGCTTCTGTGATGCCGAGGGAAACATCCGCGCTGAGCACGTTGAGGCGGCCCAGACCATGGTGCGGCAACCTGAGCTTCTGGAGCAGCTCTACGCAGATGCAGCTCGAGGCGATTCTCGAGCAGCTCGCGTCTTCCATGAGCTCGAAACACAGTACTTCCCGGCCATCGGCCGCACCGTGGCCGAAGAGACACGTGCGATTCCCTGCTCCGTCCCGGTCTATCGGGAGCTGTCCGGGAGATGCATCCCGAACTGGGCGTTCCTCGATTTCCTATCCAAGGACAAGCCTGGAGGAATACGTCTCAGAACAGCACTCGGTACCGCTTATCAGGCTCGTGCCAGGGAGCTCGGGCTCAAAGACGCAATGATCTTGAGCGTCGTGAATGCCCTCATGGCCGGGGTCATCGTCAAGGGAACGATGGCCGGTCCTGAAGCCAGGAGCAGCACGACGAGCACACGGCTCGAGGCCCCCAGGTCAACGTCTCCGCCTATTGAATGGCCACCCGACCCCCCCCGAGGTCCCAAGCCCGGGCTCGAAGAGCCGGGTGCAGCCCAATGGCGTTATCAGCGCTACCTCCATGAGCAGCACGCAGCGGGAAAGCAGCCTCACGAGATTCTCGACTTCCAGAAATGGAAGCCGTTGTATTTCGACCCAGCATTGAAAGGCGGTCGGCCAGGGCGTTCAGGAGGTCCAGCACAGGTGGCAACCCGCCAGAGTCTGACGGAGGAAGGGTTCATCAACACGGAGAGCAAGAGACTTGGCGAGAACTTCGTCGACCTCTACAGGCCCAATACCGCAGGAGGAATCGACTACGTCGAAGTCGATGAGATGTTGAAGAGCGGCATTCCCCGAGCCGACGTGCGGGCGAAGTTGAAGAAGGAACTCGCCCACCTCACCAAGAACGATACGTTGCTCTTCGTCGACAAGGCGGAACCCTCGAAGAGGATCCTGTATCGCTTCGGGGAGGAACCGAGCGTCGTCGACACCCGGACCTGCCAGCCCTCACGATGATCCCCCCTGCCTCCGCACGACGATGAGCCACTACCTGCGCGTCCTGTGTCGCTCCGACGAGCCCCTTCCCAGGGTCGAGCTCGCCAGCTTCATCCGAGATGGCTGGTTCTTCGATACACCCCCGCTCTTCCAGCCCGCGATGGACGCGCCGGAGGCCAGACACCCGGAGTGGGACAGATTCGAGATCCACCCTCCAGGGAGTCGACGGCCGGTCGTGCTCCATCACGCCTCCCCTGATGTCCTGGCGGAATCAGTCGAGGAAGTCCTACAGACACTTCGCGACGCCGGGCTCGAAGAGAGCCACTCCTCGCTCATGCAGAGGATCCGCGAGAGCCGACAACTCTTCACCTTCGAGGTCGAACCACTCCAGATGAAGGAGGATGCCTGGGAGATGCTGGATGCCACCGAGGCCTGCGTGGCCCGGGTGCGAGACGGCGTGGTGTTCGTCGCGGGAGAAGGCGTCTATGACGCCTCCCTCCAACCCATCTGCCGGCTCACGTCGGGGTGATGCCCGTCTGAGCTTCCTGCTTCGACCGCCTGCGCTCGATCAGCCACACCGCCAGCACGCCCATCTCGTAGCAGAGCAGCATCGGACCCGCCATCAGCGACAGGTTCACCACGTCACCCGTGGGCGTGAGGATCGCCGCCGAGATGAGGCACACCACGAACGCATGCCGCTGGTACTTCATCAGCCAGCTCGCCTTCACGACGCCCACCACGCCCAGCAGCGCCATCACCAGCGGCAGCTCGAAGATGACGCCGAAGGACAGGATGAGCAGCAACACCAACGAGAGCTGCTCGTTCATCGTCAGCATCGGCCGCGTCCACGACGCCGCCACGTAGCGCGCCTTGCCCAGCGCCAGCTCCTTCTCCAGCCTCCACAACCCCGCCAGCTCCTCGGCGCGCGTGGGGGCCGCCCCGGCCAGCAGGCTCGCCGCCTCGTCCATCGCCTTCGCCGACGCGGCGTAGTTCTCCTTCGCGTACGCCTCCACCGCCTCCGAGCGCTTCTCCACCGACTGCCGCAGCACGCTGCGCGCCGCCACCCCGAAGCCGTCCGCCGCCGCGTCCAGCAGCCGCCCCAGCCCGTCCAGCCGCGCCTCCAACTCCACGCTCTCCGCGGGCGGCCGGTTGGCCTCGCCCAGCTTCCCCTCCCCTTCCGCCTTCAGCGTCGCGCTCGCCTCCTGCGCCAGCTTCCCCGCCCGCTCCGCGTCACCGATCCGCAGGAAGCGCACCGCGTCGTCCGCGCGCAGCCTCGCCACGTCCAGCCGCTGGGAGATGGCCAGGCCCTGCTCGTCGTTGAGGAGGAACCTGAACATCGAGGGCAGCACCGCGAAGTAGCAGAAGAGCGCTCCCAGCAGGAACGCCAGCGTGCCCATGAACACGAAGGGCCCCGCGTACTTGCGCTCCTCCGGGTAGAGCCCCGGCGACACGAAACCCCAGATCTGCGTGAGGATGACGGGCGTCGTCAGGAAGATGCCGCAGTAGACGCCCACCTTCATCAGGACGTTGATCTCCTCGATGCCCGACGTGTAGACGAGCGCGCGCCCCTCGGGCGGCAGCGCGTCCAGCACCGGCTTCATCAGGAGGCCGAAGATGGGCTTGGCAAACACCATCGCCGCGGCGCCCAGCACGAACACCGCCACCACGCACTTGAGCAGGCGGGAGCGGAGCTCCGTCAGGTGCTCCGCCAGACTCATCCGAAGATCGTTATCCACTGTCGCGACTCTCGCGGGCTAGCCGCTCTTGGAGGCGTTGCGCGCCACCGTGCCCGGGATGGGCTCCAGACGCGGCAGGGCGTCCGGCTGCTCGGCTCCGGCGGCCGACGGCTCGGAAGAAGCAGGAGAAGGTTCAACCGCGGCGACTGGCGCCTCGGCGGCCGGCGTGGCGGCCGTGGCCAGGGCCTCGGCGGGGGCGGCCGGTATCACGGAAGGCGGCACGGGCGCCGGAGAGGGCAGGGCCGCCGGGGTGGCCAGGGGGACCTGGGGACGCGGCTCGTCCTGGAACTCCTGGTCCATCTTGTAGAACTCACGCTCCACCACGGTGCGGACCTCATCGGTCTGCCGGCGGAACTCGCGCACGAACTTGCCGATGGCCCGCGCGAACTCCGGCAGCCGCTGCGGCCCGAGCACGAGCAACGCCGCCACCAGGATGAAGACCAGTTCGCCTGCGCCGATGTTGAACATGAGCGGGGAGCTCCAGAAAAACCGCCTCGGGGTTATCGCGCCATGGGCGGCCGGGCGCAACCCGATTGGACCACCCCTGTCCGCCTGGTCCCTCGTTCAGGAGCGGGGAGCGCCCCCGGTTCCCACCGCCACGGGCCCCCCCGCGGCCAGCGAGGGGGCCGACGCCCGGTCGCGTGCCTGCACCTGGCGCTCCACCAGGAAGAACATCACCGGCAGTGTAAGAGACAGGAGGATGGACACCCCCACCACCCGGTTCATCCCGCCCAATTGCCCACCCGGCAGATCGAACAACATCTGGGAGGACAAGAAAGCACCGGCCGCGGCCCCCAGGTGCTGCACGGCCGACTGGAAGGACATGAAGCGCGCGCGGATGGACTGCTCGGGCACGCGCGAGGTGAGCGTGCTGTACGCCACGTTGCGCACCCCATTGGCCAGGAAGAAGAACGGGAAGAGGAGCATCAACGGCAGACCCGGCGGCAGGTGGAGGAACAGGACGTAGATGGTGCACATGAACAACACCACCCCCACCGTGCCCACGCGGAACGAGCCCAGCCGGTCCACCGCCTTGCCCGCCAGCCGCAGCGTCACGAAGCTCACCAGGCCGCCGGCGAAGTAGATGGCCTCGACCTGTTCACGCGGCTGGCCCAGGTTGTTCTGCACGTAGCCCGACAGGTGGGGGATGACCATGAAGCCCGCCATGTTGAGCAGCCCCGTCATCGAATAGGAGGTGAGCACGTCCGAGCGGGTGAACAGCTCCCGCACGCCCACCACGTGGGTCCGCTCGCGCTCCAGGTGCCCGCGCATCGGCGGCAGGAAGAAGATGGCCCCAGCCACCAGCAGCAGCCCCAGTCCCGCCAACAGGAAGAAGGGCATGCGCCAGTCCGACCAGCCCGCCACCTTCAGCGCCATGGGGACGCCCAGCACCGAGGCCACGGAGAAGGCCCCCATCACCGCGCCCATGGCCCGCCCGCGCCGCTCCACCGGGATGAGATCCGCGATGATGGACAGCGACAGCGACGTGGCCGGACCACCGAACAGGCCCGCCATCGCCCGCGCCATCAGCAGTGACGTCAGCCCCGTGGCGAAACCTCCCGCCGCCGTGCTCACCACCAGGCCCAGCATGGCCACCGCCAGCGCCTTGCGCCGGTCGAACCGGTCCAGGAAGTAGCTGCCCGCCACTCCCGCCACGCACCCCGCCGCCGTGTACGCCGCGCCGATGGTGCCCACATGGCTGGTGGAGATGCCCAGTCCCGCGGCGAAGTCGGGGCCCAGCGGCATCACCATCACGAAGTCGAGGATGTTGACGAACTGGACCGCGCCGATCAGGAAGACGACGGCGCGCTCGGAAATCGCACGGGAGCTCACCGAGCCCCTCCCCTCTCACACCTTGAAACGCCGGATCTCGGCGCGAAGCACCTCGGACTGCCGCTGCAGGCTGTCGATGGCCTCTTCCAGCGCCTTCACCGAGCGCGTCTGGTGGTCCGACACGCCCTTGATGGCCTCCACCGCCTTGAGCACCTGCTCGCTGCCCTTGGTCTGCTCCTTCTGGGCGCGGTTGAGGTGGGTGACCATCTCGTTGATGTTCTCGATGGAGCGGGTGATCTGCTTGCTGCCGTGCGCCTGCTCCTGGCTGCTGCGCTGCACGTGGGCGGTGATGGCCTTCATCCGCTCGGCGCTGTTCATGATCTGCTCGCCGCCCTTGGCCTGCTCGTTGGAGGCCTTGGAGATCATCAACACCGTCTCGGAGATGCGGTGGATGGCCTGCGTCACCTGCTTGCTGCCCTTGGACTGCTCCACCGTGGCCCGGGCGATGGCCTTCACCATCTGCGTGGACTTCTGCGCGCTGTCGTTGATCTTCCGCAGCGTGCTCTCCGCCTCGCGGCCCAGGTTCACGCCCTCCTCCACGTTGCGCACGCCCTGGTTCATCACCTGCACCGCGTTGCGGCTCTCGTCCTGCACCCGGCTGATGAGGTCGGCGATCTCCTTGGTGGACGCGCCCGTGCGCTCGGCCAGGTCCTTGATTTCATCGGCCACCACCGCGAAGCCCTTGCCGTGCTCGCCCGACTGCGCGGCGATGATGGCGGCGTTGAGCGCCAGCAGGTTGGTCTGCTCGGCCACGTCGTCGATGACGTTGAGGATGTTGCCGATCTCCGAGATGCGCCGGCCCAGGCTGTCGATGACGCCCGCGGCGCCGCGCGTGGACTCCTTGATGCGGTCCAGGCCGTGCATCGTCTTGCGCAGGGCCTCCACGCCCGTCTGCGCGTCCTCGGACACCTGCTCGGACAGGCGCGCCGTCTCGTTGGCGTTGGCCTCCACCTGGCCGATGGAGCTGTCCATCTGGCTGATGGACGTGGACGTCTCCTCGGTGGAGTCGCGCAGCTCGTCGATGTTCTTGGCGACCTCCTTGATGGAGAAGGTCATCTCCTCGATGGCGCTGGTGGTCTCCTCCACGCTGGCGGCCATGGCCTGGACGTTCTCCGCCACCTCGTCGTTGGTGGCCGCCATCTCCATGATGGAGGAGCTGCTCTCCTCGGCGCTCTGGTAGAGGACCTCCACGTTCTCCGCGATGCCGCGCAGGCTGGCCAGCATCTGCTCCATGGAGGAGGACGTCTCCTCCACGCGCCCCTGGATGGTGGAGGCGCCCGAGGACACGGTGGTGCCCGCGCGCGAGAGCTGCTCGATGACGTTGGAGACCACCTCGGACACGCCGCGCACCTGGCCGAGCGTCTTGCGCAGCGACTGGCCGATGCCGTCGAGCGCCTCGGCCAGCTGTGCCAGCTCGCCTCCGGTGCTGTTGTCCATCGCCACCACGCGGCCGGACAGGTCTCCCTCGGCCATCTTGCGCGCCACCGCCATCATCCGCTCCAGCGGCTTGAGGATGAGCCGGTGGGTGACGACGTAGATGAGCCCCACCACCAGCCCCAGGCCGATGATGAAGGCACCAATCAACAGGAGGGTGAGCTCGCCCAGGATGGCCCGCAGGGGAGAGAAGTCCACCACCACGACGACCCGGCGCTGCAACGTGTCGCCCTGGGAGGGAACCACCTCGGACACGAGCACGTCCCCATTGGGCAGCTCGAAGGACGAGGGCGCTCCCGGCTGGACGAGCCGGCCGAGCACGGACTCGAGCTGCTCGGGCCGATGGCCTCCATCGAGGAAGATCTCCCCAGTGCCGGAGATGATGGCGGCGTACGTGAAGTCGGCATCCGACTCCGGCAACCAGCCAATGGCGTTCATGGCCCGTTGGGAGCGTGGGTCCGTGTCCTGTTGGAGGGGGCCACGCGCGAGCTCCCGGGCCTTGCTGCGGCCATGATCCAACAGTCTCGTCTCGAGATAGTCGGAGACCATCCAGGAGATGGACAGGTGGAGGGCCCCGAGAATGAAGGCCAGAGCCAGCGTGAAGGTGACGAAGAGGGTGACCCGGAGACCGGGTTTCTTGAGGCGTCGGACCAAGGCCATGGGACTGTAGGAAGGTTGACCCCGCGAGAGCAAGAAACCGGCGGTCCGTCTGGCAGTGGGCCTCGCCCGTCCCCCGCCTGGAGAGAGAGAGAGCGGGCATCCCGATTCCAGGCACGCCATACTGGATGGGTGGGAGCCCCCGCCATGACCCAGACGCTGCTGCTGACCGACCCGCTCTTCCTCAAGCACGACCCGGGCGAGGAGCATCCCGAGCGGCCAGCGCGGTTGGCGCGCATCCTGGACGTGTTGGAGCGCGACCCCATCTGGGGAATCGAGCGCCGGACCCCTCGGCCGGCCACCGAGGAGGAGCTCGCCTCCGTCCACACACCGCGGCTGCGCGAGTACCTCGAGGGGCTGCGCGGTCGGCACGAGGTCGTCGATCCGGACACGGTGACGTCGCCGGACAGCTACGACGCGGCGGTGCTGGCGGCGGGGGCGGCAGTGCAGGCTGTGGAGGAGGTGATGGCGGGGCGGGCGCGCAATGCCTTCGCGCTGGTGAGGCCCCCGGGGCACCACGCCGAGCCGGACAAGGCCATGGGCTTCTGCCTCTTCAACAACGTGGCCATCGCCGCGGAGGCCGCGCGCCGCCAGGGCGCCGAGCGGGTGCTCATCCTGGACTGGGACGTGCACCACGGGAACGGCACGCAGGCGGCCTTCTGGAGGCGGCGGGACGTGCTCTACATGTCGGTGCACCAGTACCCCTACTACCCGCACACGGGCGCGCCGCACGAGGTGGGCGCGGGCCCGGGCGAGGGCTACACTCTCAACTGCGGGCTGCCGGAAGGTGGGAAGGACGCGGACTACGGGGCGCTCTACCAGGATCTCTTCCTGCCGGTGGCCCAGGCCTACAAGCCGGACATGGTGCTGGTGTCCGCGGGCTTCGACGCGCACCACAGGGACCCGCTTGGCGGCATGGAGCTCACCGAGCGCGGCTTCGCGGCCATGTGCTCGGACATGATGGACCTGGCGCGGAGCGCGTGCGGCGGGAAGCTGGTGCTGCTGCTGGAGGGGGGCTACTCACTCGAGGGCCTTTCCCGCTCGGTACACGCCTGCGTGGAGGTGATGGCGGAAGAGACGAAGGACAGCTACCCGGGAGGAGTCTCGCGGGGGGCGGCGGCGGCACTCCGGAGCAGCCGCGAGGCGCTCCGGCCCTACTGGTCCGTGCTGCGCGGGTGAGACGGAATGAAGACTCCGAGGACATTCGAGGGTGTTGGGGTGAGACGTGGATCGTGATGCCGTGGAGAGGTTGCAGCGCGCGGGCCTGAAGGTGGACCAACCCGAGATGCTGCGGGTGGCCATCCAGCGCGACGAGAACAAGAAGGTGATGAAGCTGGGCACCGAGGTACCGGTAATGGGCAACGAGGGGCTGATGCTGGTCTCGCTCCAGCCCCTCACGAAGCTGTGGACGGGCTCGGCGGTGCCGCCGGACCTGTCCCGGACGCCGCCGCCGCAGTACCAGCCCTTCTTCCTGTTGCTGGAGTCGACGGCGGCCAACTACTGCGCGGCCATCGGCAAGGCCGAGACGGATGACGAATTCGAGCGGCTCTACAGGCAACTGCGCCGGAGGCCGGATGGGGATGACCCACATCCTCTCTTCTCGTACCTGAGGGGAACGGCGCGCCTGTACATGTCGCTGCGGGACGTGAGCCAGTCCGAGTTCGAGGCGGTGGTCAACCGGCTGAGCCAGTCGGCGAAGTGGCATTCCACGCACGTGGGCAGTACCAACTACCACCGCGAGGTGCTCCAGAAGCTGTTCGGGGCCTGAGCACCCGCCTACCCGAGAGGAGCTGTCCGATGATCGACCTGTACACCTGGGCGACGCCCAATGGTTGGAAGGTATCCGTCACGCTGGAGGAGCTGGGGCTGCCCTACACGGTGCACCCGGTGGACATCGGCAAGGGCGAGCAGAAGCAGCCCTGGTTCCTGAAGATCAATCCCAACGGGCGCATCCCGGCCATCGTGGACCGCGAGGAGGGAGACTTCGCGGTGTTCGAGTCGGGGGCCATCATGCTGTACCTCGCGGAGAAGACGGGGAAGCTGCTGCCGACGGATCGGAAGGGGCGCTCGCGGGTGACGCAGTGGCTGATGTTCCAGATGGCGGGCGTGGGCCCGATGCAGGGACAGGCCAACGTCTTCTTCCGCTACTTCCCGGAGAAGATTCCGGCGGCCATCGAGCGCTACCAGAACGAGACGCGGCGGCTCTACACGGTGCTGGATACCCGGCTCGGGGAGAGCGAGTACCTGGCGGGGGACTACAGCATCGCCGACATCGCGAACTGGGCCTGGGTGCGCATCCACGGATGGGCGGGCGTGTCCGTCGACGGGCTGCCGAACCTGCAACGCTGGCTGGCGGCCATCGAGCAGCGGCCCGCGGCCCAGAAGGGTGTGACCGTGCCGCACGTGCAGAAGCTCGACACGTCCGCCGACCAGACCCAGGCCATCAAGAGCGCGCAGAACATCGTGCAGCGGTGAGGGCGCGACGCGCCGCGTCGCTTTCTCTCCCCTCCCCCGCCCTTCCATGGCAGGAAGGTGCGAACACCCGGAGGGAGCAACATGGCGGAGATGAATTATCGGACAGCGCTGATCACGGGGGCCTCGAGTGGCCTGGGACGCGGGCTGGCGCTCTGGTTCGCCCGGCGCGGCGTCAAGGTGTACGCCGCAGCCCGGCGCCGCGAGAACCTGGAGGCGCTCGCCAACGAGGCCCGCGCGGCCGGCGCCACCGTGGATCCCATTGAGCTGGACGTCGCCAACGCGGACACCACCCTCGCGCGCATCCGTGAGCTGGATGATTCCTGCGGCGGGCTGGATCTGATCGTCGCCAACGCCGGCGCCGGCATCGAGACCAACGCCCGGCGCATCAAGTGGGAAGTGGTGAAGCAGCTCATCGACGTCAACGTCACCGGCGCCGCCGCCACCCTCTGTGCCGTGCTCCCGCGCATGGTGGAGCGCAAGCGCGGACACGTCGTGGGCGTGGCCAGCCTCGCCGCGTACCGGGGCCTGGGGCGCAACGCCGCCTACTCCGCCTCCAAGGCCTACCTCTCCACCTTCATGGAGAGCCTGCGCGTGGACCTCAAGGGCACCGGCGTGCGCGTCTCCTGCATCTACCCCGGCTTCGTGAAGAGCGAGATGACCGCCCAGAACAAGTTCCCCATGCCCTTCCTCCTGGAGACGGAGGAGGCCGTGGAGATGATGGGCAAGGCCATCCTCCGAGGGGAGGCCGAGTACGCCTTCCCCTGGCAGACGGCGGGCGCCATGGGCCTGCTCAAGTGGATGCCCAACGCCCTCTTCGACGCCACCATGCGCAAGATGCGCTGACGCACGGTGGCGCCGCCCGCGGGCGCGCCGCTACGGCGCGCCCATCAGGAATTCCTGCGTGCCCACCTGGCCCTTCTCCGGGGCCACGTCCTCGGGCTGCGTGCCCTTCTTGAACCAGATGTTGACGGCGTCCTTCGTCCCCGACGAGGCGAGCTTCCCCGTCTTCTTGTCGATGCGCAGCAGCCGCATGTCGTCGCGCAGCCACTCGGGCGGCCAGAACTCGGCCTGGGGCCGGGCCGCCAGCGCCGTCTTCATGTAGCTCAGCCAGATGGGCAGCGACGCGCGGCCACCCGTCTCGTAGCGGCCCAGCGGGTGCTCGTTCTTGTCGTAGCCCACCCACGTCACCGTCACCAGGTCGCGCGTATAGCCGGCGAACCACGTGTCGAACGAGTCGTTCGTCGTTCCCGTCTTGCCTGCCGCCGGCTTGCCCAGCTTCTGCGCCGGACCGCCCGTGCCCTCCTGCACCACGCCACGCAAGAGCGAGGTGAGGATGAAGCCCGTCTCGGGGCTCATCACCTGCTCGCCCGGCTCGAACATGCGCGCATAGCCCGCCGCCACCCGGTCCTGCAGCGGCGCCCAGGCGTCGTCGTACGCCGTGTGGTCCTCCAGCGTGCGCCCGAAGCGGTCCTCCACCTTGCGGATGAAGTACGTGGGCTTCTTGCGGCCGTAGCGGTCGAAGGTGGCGTACACGTTGGCCAGGTCGTACGGGTACACGCACGAGGAGCCCAGCGCCGCCGAGAAGTCCATGTTCATCGGCGTGGTGAGGCCCAGCTTCTCGCTCCACGCGGCCATGTTCTTCACGCCCACCGCCGCGAACGTCTTCACCGCGGGGATGTTCATCGAGTTCACCAGCGCCGTGCGCAGCAGCACGTCACCCTGGAACTCCTCGCTGTAGTTGTCCGGCTTCCAGCTGACGCCGCTCTCCGGGTCGTGCTCGACGATGGGCGAGTCCACGATGATGGTGGCGCCCGTCCACCCCAGCTGCTCCATCGCCGCCGAGTACACTAGCGGCTTGAAGGAGCTGCCCGGCTGGCGGCACGCCTGGAAGGCCCGGTTGAACTCGTTGGCGTCGAAGTCGTACCCGCCCACCATCGCCGTGAGGTACTGGCGGTGCGGATCGATGGACACCAGCGCGCTCTGCAGCTCCGGCTCCTGCTCCAGCCGGAAGAGCGGCACGCCCTGGGGAATCTCCTTGTCCAGCTTGCGGTCGAACTGGACGTTGTCGTCCGTGAGCTCCTTCTGCACCACGTGGCGCACCACGAGCACGTCTCCCACGGTCAGCACACGCTTGACGGAGGTGAGCATCAGCCCCGGGTAGTAGCCCTCGGGGTTCACCTTGCGCGCCCAGCGCATGCCCAAGAGCGGCAGCAGGCCCTTGTGCGGACCCACCTGCACATCCGCGCCCTGGCCGTCCGGATCCACCCGCGTCACCACGCCCACGTACAGCTTGTTCTCCTGGAGCTTCTCGTCGCCCATCACCTTGATGGACTTCTCGATGAAGGCCTTGCGCTCCTGCTCCGTGCCCAGCTGCATCACCGGCCCGCGGAAGCCCTGCCGCTTGTCGATGGACATCAGCCCGTCGAGCACGGCCTCCTGCGCGCCGCGCTGACGCTCGCTGTCCATGGTGGCGAAGATCTTCAGACCCTCGTTGAGCAGCACCTTGTTGGTGTAGCGCTCCACCACGTCGCGGCGCACCTGCTCGGTGAAGAACGGGGCGAACTCGTGGAAGACGTCCTCCACCGGGTACACCCGCACCGGCTCCTCGTCGGCCTGCTTGCGCTCCTCCGCGGAGATCATCCCCTCGTCGAACATGCGGCGCAGCACGTACGAGCGGCGCTTCTTCGCCGCCTCCGGGCGCAGGAAGGGCGAGTAGCGGCTGGGCGCCTGGGGCAGGCCCGCGATGAGCGTCATCTCCCCCAGCGTCAGGTCGCGCACGTCCTTGCGGTAGTAGTTCTCCGCCGCGCTCTGCACGCCGTAGCTGTGGTGCCCGAGGAAGACGTTGTTGAGGTAGAGGTAGAGGATCTCCTCCTTCGTCAGCGCCTCCTCCAGGCGCCGGGCGAGGATGGCCTCGCGAATCTTGCGCGTGAGGTTCTTGGCGGTGGCCTTCTCGTAGCCCTCGGCGCCGATGAGCACGGCCTTCGCCGTCTGCTGCGTCAGCGTGGAGCCACCCTGCATGCTGCCGCCCAGGCCCAGCTTCTTCATGATCGTCTTGGAGCCGGCGCGCGCCGTGCCCAACACGTCCACACCGTGGTGGTCGAAGAAGCTGGAGTCCTCGCTGGCGATGAAGGCCTGCACCAGCCGCTTGGGGATGCGCTCGTAGGGCACCACCTTGCGCCGCTGGTGGTAGAACTCGCCGGCCAGCACCGCGTCATCGGTGTAGACCTCGGTGACGATGGGCGGCCAGTACTGGTCCACCTTGGGGATCTCCGGCAGCCCCTGGGAGAAGTGGTAGTACACCCCCACCACGGCCACCGCCGCGGCGGTGGCGCCCGTCAGTGTCGCCCACGCGGCGAACTTCAAGAGGCGCACCCACCAGCGGCGCTTCGGGGGCACGCCGTCGAGCACCAGCTTCGACTGGGAGCGATCGGTCTTGTCGGAATTCATACTCATGAGGGTTCCAGCGCGGCTCGCTTCAACACGTCCTTCAACTCCGGGGGCATTCGCGCCTCCACCGCCACCTTGCCCCCATGAGCCGGGTGGGGAAATTCAATGAACTCGGCGTGCAGGAACAGACGTTTCAGGCCCCACCGGGCCCGGACTTCCCGATTGAAGGCGAAGTCACCGTACTTCTTGTCCCCCGCCACCGGATGTCCGATGGCGGCCAGATGCCTTCTTATCTGATGCGTGCGTCCGGTCTCGATGACGCAGGAGAGGAGGGCTGCCTCGCCCGACTGCTTGATGACCTTCCATCGCGTCACGGCCTCCTGCATGTTCACCCCGCGACGGGCCTTGGACTCGGCCGTCTGCTGGTGCTCGGCGAGCGGGAGGTTAATGACGCCTGAATCCTTCGGCATCTTCCCTTTGACCAGTGTCAGATACCTCTTGCGGGGGTGTCCGTTGGTGAAGAGTTCCGTGAAGTGGACCATCGCCGGCCGGCGCTTGGCCACCAGGATGACCCCGCTCGTCTCCCGGTCGAGCCGGTGGGCGGGGCTCGCCGCGAAGTCGTTTCTCACCGCCTTGGGCCCCAGGTGCGCCCGGACGTAGTCCACCAGCGTCCCCCCGGTGATTCCACTCCCGGTGTGGACGGCCATCCCACTCGGCTTGTCCACCGCCATCATCCAGTCGTCCTCCATGAGGATGACCAGCTCGCTGGGGTCCACGGGGGGAGGGGGTGGGGGTTTACGCTCCTCGGGGCTGGCGGGAGCGAGCAGTTGCTCCTGCGTCCCCCGGATGGAAATGGTGTCCCCGGCCGCCAGGGGCTGCTCGGGTTGGGCCCGCTTCCCGTTCACCCGCACCTTCTTCACGCGAATCATCTTGAAGAGGTGGGAGGTGGGCACGTTCGCGAGCTTCTTGCGGAGGAACTTGTCCAACCGCATGCCCGCGCTGTCTTCCTCGATTCGGAACTCGATCATTTGACTGGCGCACGGACCTCACCACACCGATAAATTCGGGTCCATGCCGAAAGCCCCCACGATTGAACAGCTCCTTCAGAACGGAAGCGCGGAATGGAACCGACTGCGCAAGGCCGGCAAGGTGCCCACCGAGCACACGGGCGCGACCTTCACCCAGCTCTTTTCCGCCAATGCCGACCTGTCGGGTCTGGGACTGGTGGGCAGTGAGTGGGAGCGCTGCGACCTGTCCAAGGTGAACTTCCGCGATACGGACCTCTCCAACGCCTACTTCCACGGCGGCCGCCTCCAGGACTGTGACTTCCGGGGCGCCAACCTGGAGGGCGCCACCTTCGAGAAGCTCAAGCTGCTGCGCTGCGACTTCACCGGCGCCAAGGGCGTGGAGGAGGCGGACTTCGAGGACGTGGACATGGACCGCGTCACCGGCCTGGATGGCCAGGAGCCCCCGCCGCCCCCGCCGCCCCCGGTGCAGGGCATCACCGCCTTCACCCGCGAGCAGCGCGACCGGGTCATGGGCCCCGGAGCCCTGCTGGCCCCCGCCGCCGAGCAACCCGCGGAGAACGAGCTGCCCCCCTTCAAGCCCCAGGACAACCCGGGTCAGCTCTTCTTCCGCGCCCTCAAGCGCATGGGGGCCCCGCCCCTCTGGGTGCTGGACGTGCCCGGCCTGCGCCCGCTGCTGCCCGCGCGCCTGCCTCCCGGCTCCTCCCTGGAGACGCTCTACCGCGAGGCGGTGAAGACGCGGCTGGAGAACAAGAAGCCCGCCGCGGACCCCGGCGCCGTGGAGCGCGCCCAGCGCTCGCTGCGCATGGGCTCCAAGGACGCCAACCTCGCCGCCATGTACCTGCGCGAGGTGGGCGTGGTGCCCTCCTTCCGCTTCTCCGCGGCCAAGACGGTCAAGAACGCCCTGCGCGAGGAGCTGCAGGTGGATGACCTCACCGGCTCGGTGGATCCGCGCACCACCGGCGCCCTGCTGGAGCTGCGGCTCCCCCAGGAGGTGGTGGAGCACACCCACGAGGTGCGCCGCCGGCTGGCCGCCACGCAGCTCTACACCGCGCTGCTGGAGGCCGGCTTCAACCCGGAGAACAACTGGGAGGAGGCGCTGGAGTCCGCGGACGCCGCCATGGAGCTGGCGCAGCTAGCCACCGGCGAGGACCGGCAGGCGCTGCTCGAGGGCTTCCAGGTGTTCGCCGCCCTCCCCGAGGAGGCCCGGCTGCGGCGCCTGGCGTACCTGGCCGAGGCCCTCTCGCACCTGGAGCTCATCGGCCGGCTGCCCGAGGGCATGGAGCCCGCGTGGCTCACCGGCCCCGAGACGCGCGAGTGCCACGACCGGGAGATGACGTACGTGCAGTCCCTGACCGCCGAGGACATCCCCCGGAAGGTGCCGGCGCTGGGCAAGAGCGAGCTCGGCGTTCCCGAGGGCGAGGTGCCCGAGGAGAGCGAGGAGGACCTGTTCGTCCACCTGCGCTGCGACGTGTGCGGCAAGGAGAAGCTCATCGTCCAGTCGCCCGGCGAGGTGTGACGGGCGGCCCGCGCGGATGGGGGAAGTGAACGGCCCGGGACACTCCCCCTGTCCCATCCGGTACACCCGCCGGGGTCTCGACGGCCCGGCGGGCCTGATTTCAAGGGGTTGGGGCGCGGCACGGGGAGTGCTTTGGGGAGTGGCAACTCGAACCCCGGAGCACCCTCTCCATGAAACGCATCCAGCTTCTGACGCTCAGCCTGTTCGCGCTCACCTTCGGTCTGCTCACCGGCTGCGGCGGCGACAGCCAGGTCACCATCAAGCTGACCGACGCCCCCGGCGACTTCAAGAAGGCCGTCGTCACCATCTCGGAGGTCTACCTCCAGGGTGAGGGTGGCAAGGTGGTGCTCAGCGACGAGGCGACGACCACCAACCTCATCTCCCTGGCCAACGACACCCAGGACATCGTGAAGGACGCGGTCGTCCCCGCCGGCACCTACTCCGAGCTGCGCTTCGTCATCTCCGGCGCCTACATCGAGGTGGAGCAGGCCGACGGCAGCACCCTCATCTACGCCACCGAGGACAACTACGCCGGCCTGCCCGAGGGCGCCAAGGTCGCTGGCAAGCTGCAGACGCCCAGCTTCAGCTCCTCCGGTCTGAAGGTGAAGTTCGACGGCGACGTGGAGATCTCCGGCGAGCAGAAGGTCATCCTCGTGGACTTCGACGTGGCGCAGAGCTTCGGCAAGGAGCGCGGCCAGGGCGACAAGTGGGTGATGAAGCCGGTCATCAAGGGCGCGGACATCACCTTCAGCGGCAGCGTGAACGTGACCCTGGCCAAGGGCGCCGAGGTGAGCCTGCCCGTCATCAATGAGCAGGCCGTGACGCTCGGCCAGTTCAAGGCCACGCTCACCGCCGAGGCCGACGCCGACGGCGCCGCCGCCCCCGCCGCCGAGGAGATCGCCCTGACGGACGCCAACGGCGACGGCGTGTTCGAGGCCAGCTTCAAGTTCCTCGTCCCCGGCAACTACAAGATCAACTTCGTGGCTCCCGCGGGCGTGAGCTTCACCACCAACCCCTCCGTGCCGGCCCCCGTCACCATCTCCTCCGGCCAGGACCAGACGCAGGCCTTCATCCTCACCTCCGCCTCGGCGCAGTAATCCAGGAGGCGTCCCCCTGCCGCCCTCCTTCACCAGGTGGGATGCCCGATCGGGGACACGGCTCGCGCCGTGTCCCCGGTTGTCTTTTCGAAGGCTCAGAGGAGCGCGAGCTGCTTGGGCTGCCCGAGCGCGCGCGCATCCAGGCCCTCCGCGCGCAGCACCTCGGCCAGCTCCTCGGCGAAGCCATGCAGGGTGATGACGTCGCGGGCGCCGGTGGCCTTCACGTAGCGCACCAGTGAGGGGCAATCGGCATGGTCCGACAGCGGGAAAGCCACGTCCGCGCCATAGCGCCGCGTGGCCCCCGGCCCATCCACCGCCCAGCCCGTGAGCACGGCCGTGGCACGCGGCCAGAGCGGCGCCAGCGCCCCACCCCGCGCCTGGTGCGGCGGGAAGAAGAGCACCTCGCCCGGCTCGACGCGCCCGTCGAAGCGGCGCAGCGGCTCGATGGGGACACCGAGCTCACCGTACAGCTTCGTCACCTCGTAGATGGAGGCGTGCGCCACCAGCGGGAAGCCCCGGTCCGACAGGTACTTCATCGCCTCCTGGCTCTTGCCCAGCGCATAGGCCAGCAGCACCGGCACCGCGCCGCGCTCCTGGTGCCGGCGCACCCAGGACTCCACCTGCCCCAGCACCTCTTCTCTCGGAGGGAAGACGTAGCGCGGATGACCGAAGGTGGACTCGATGATGAGCGTGTCGCACTCGGCCACCTGGGCGGGCTCGGCGGTGAGCGAGGGGGCGAGGTTGATGTCCCCCGTGTAGACGATGCGCCGGCGGTCCTCCCGGGTGACGCGCAGCTGGGCACTGCCGAGCACGTGGCCCGCGGGCAGCAGCTCCAGCGTCAGCGAGCCCAGCGCGAAGGGGCGGCCGTAGGGGGCCGGCAGCGGCGCGCTGAGCGTCCCCAGCCGGTGCGCCATGAGACGCAGGGTGGCGGCGGTGGCGATGGTGCGCTCGTGCCGGGCGATGTGGTCCGAGTGCGCGTGGCTGACGAAGGACAGCGGGCACTTGCGCGTGGCATCCAGCGCCAGCGGCGTCCCAGCCAGGTGCAGTCCGTTCCTTCGCAGCTCGACGCTCATGGGAGGCGCTGGATATAGCGTGTCCCCACGGCCCATGCGCCTTCTTGACCACCGCCCCACGAACCCGAGCGCCGGGCAGGCGGAGGAGCGGGCCCGTGCTACACCTCGGGGAGCTGCTCGGTGGCCCCGCGCCCGCGCAGGCGTTCGAGGAGATGGCCTCCCAGCTCGGCCACCAGCACGCCCACCACGATGAGACCTCCGCCGCCCCACTCGCGCACGCCGAGCGTCTCGTAGCCGAGCCACACCGAGTACACCGCCGTGAAGACGGGCTCCATGGAGCAGATGAGCGCCACGCGCACGGCGGTGGTGCGCACCTGCGCCCACGTCTGCACGCAGAGGGCCAGCGCGCTGGCCAGGAGGCCGCAGAAGGCCACCGCCCCGATGAAGGACGGCGTCCACTCCACCCGGGTCTCGGTGAAGGGCAGGCAGAGCGCGGAGAGCACGGTCACCACCCACAACTGCACGGCCACGAGCGCCACCACTCCCGTCTTCGACGCGTAGCGCTCGGTGAGGAGGATGTGGAGGGCGTAGGCCATCGCGCAGCCCAGCGTCAGCCAGTCGCCCACGGACAATCCCCCCTCTCCCACGTCCGCGCCGGTGAGGTAGCGCAGGCCCACCGCCGCCAGCACCACGCCCACCCATGAAGTGACGCGCGGCATGCGCCGGAAGAGGATCAGCCCCAGCAGCGGGACGAACACCACGTACAGCCCGGTGATGAAGGCCGAGCGCGAGGGCGTGGTGGACACCAGCCCCACCGTCTGCAGCACGAAGCCGAGGAAGAGGAAGACCCCCAGCAGCAGCCCCCGGCGCAGCGTCTGGGGCTCGAGCATCTCGCGCCGGGCGACGGCCGTGAGCGCCAACGCGCCGAGCGTGAACCGAAGCGTGAGGAAGGAGTACGGGTCCCCATGGCCAAGCGCCCCCTTCACCACCACGAAGGTGGTGCCCCAGAAGGCGGTCATGAGCACCAGGGCCCCGTCCGCGCGGAGGCGGGCGGCATCGTTCGTCGAAGAGGAAGAGGGGCTGCTCACGGGGCGGGAATCGCTCTCATCGAGGGGAAGGAAGGCCCCGTGCTTTTGGCCTACCCTCCGGGCCGATGCAATGGGGGGAGGGCTTCATCCCCCAGGGGGTGCACGAGCTCACGCCAGGGCCCTCCGGACTGTCTCCAAGGTGGACCCTGGCGCTCCGCTCCTTGCCCTCCAGGCACATCGAGGAAGCCACCGCTGGCCAGGAACTCCCGGCAGGCCACCTCCTCTTCCCGCACCGCCGCGCGCAGCACCCGGATGCCTCGTCGGGCGGCGGACCCCTCCAGTTCCCGGAGCAGCCGCGTCCCCACCCCAAGCCGCCGCGCTTCCTCCGTCACGTGGAGGTAGCGCAGCCACGCCTCTTCCCGGACCGCGAAGCCCACCATCCGGCCCCGGCGGGTGAAGGCGCCCACCGCTCCGTCCTCCTGACACCACCGCTCCCGCAGCGAGTCGCCCAGGAAAGCCGTGGGGCCACGCAGGGCATGCCCCGCGTAGAGCAGCAGTGCCTCCGCGTCCTCCAGGGCGAGAAGCCGCACTTCGATGGGACCGAGCCACCGCCGCCGCGGCTCGCGGGTGGCCGGAGAAGAGGCGATGCCCCGCAGCACCTGGACGCTTCGGCGAAGCGAGGCGCTGCCCGCCGCGCGAGCACCCACCCGGTGCATGGCCAGCAGCAATGGCACGAGCCGGCCTCCCACCGGCAGGCGAAGCCCCGAGCGCCGGACGGCCACCACCCGTCCCAGCAGCTGCACGGGGCCCTCGTCCGCGCGCCCGAGGAAGGACCGCGTACGCAGAGGCGCCACGGAGCACACCACATGAGCCGCGAGCCCTCTCCCTTCCACACGGACGAGGGCGATGTCCCCGGGCCGCACCGCGAAGACGTCCGAGCAGCGCTCCACCTGGACGGAATCACCCCCGCGCAGCAGCGGGTACATGCTCCGTCCGGCGCCTCGAACCCAGAGGCGCGTACCTGGAGGGCTCGCCTCGAGGAACGCCGCCCACTCATCCTCGGGACGGCGTGAGCCCATGCATCCACTCGTCGAGGAAACCCGCCACGGCCGGGTCCTTGCGGAACGTCAGGCGGAATCCCGGAACGGGCGCCATCAGGCCACCCAGCCTCGGAAGCGTCGCAGCGCCGAGGCTCAGCCCCGTGCCCCCCTCCCCCTGAAACACCTGTCCGAGCAGCGGAGCCACCAGGGCCGCGGGGCGCACCGGGGAGATCGACTCGACCTGCCCCTTCTCCAGCAACAGGAAGGCGTGCAGGCGAGCCTCGGTGCGTGTGGCGGGCAGGTCCGGCTCCGAGCGGAAGGGGCTGCCGCACACGAGGCCGTCCGGCAACAGCGCCACCACCTCGTCCGAGAGCAGCGCGGCCCTGCCTGACTGGACGCAAAGCCGCGAGAGGGTGGATTTGCCGGCCCCACTGATGCCCAGGGCCACCACCGCCTCCTCACCGAAGGCCACGCCAGCGGCATGCAGGCAGAGACCTCCCTGGCGCAGGATGGCGAGTTGGAAGAGCGCACGCAGCGCGAGTTCCGCCGGGAGGAGCTCCAGGGGAGCATCCGTCGCCAGCCCGTCCTCCTCCACCCGGACGGCGCCGAGCGAGGGCTGGCCGGTTTGAAAGGGCCGGGCCCCCTCGCCCAGGTCCGCCAGCCGGCGGAGCCTCAACCGTGGCCGCCCCTCCTCCACGAGGAAGGGCGCGTCACTGCACCGGGGGCGGGCCGCGTCGAGGAGCGCGTCCTCGACCTCGCACACCCACCGGCCGAAGCACACCCGCGCCATGCTCCGGACCTACAGGCACTCAGGGCGCGGGTCACCGAAGGGGTCGCAGTTCGTCGGCTGGAACAGGTCCGGCACGATGATGCGCTCGGACTTCACCCGGGGAGGACTGTAGGGCTTCTTGGGAAGTGGCTGCTTCGGTTCCGTCCGCATGGTCGAGTTCTATCAATACCACACAGTAATGCGCCCCGGGGTATCAAAGGGATCGCCCGCCGCCACGTCCGGCGCACCATCCCCGTTGAAGTCACCCGTCACGACACCGGCCCCGAGCGCCTTGACTCCCTTGAAACGGGACTGGGCGACACCTTCACCGGCCACGAGATCGAACGGCGCTCCGGTGCCCCCCCGGTTGTAGAGGATCCAGGCGGAGGCGCTGGTGGTCATGGACTCGCCGGTCACGAGGTCCGGCAACCCATCCTGGTTGATGTCCGCCGAGGCCAGCGTGTAGCCGAAGAAGCGCTTGACGGTGATGCTGGGGTCGTTCGCCACGGTGACGGACCACTCGGGCTGGACGAACCCCGACGCCCCACCGTCCGGGAAGAGGCGAAGGGTGTTCGACTCGGGTTGGCTGACGACCAGGTCCCTGGCGGGTCCACCGGTGAAGTTCACCCGTGCCACCACGTCCACGCCGAAGCCATTGAGACCTCCCGTGCTGACCGGACCGTAGGTGAGGCGCTGCAACGTGTCCGCGACCGTCAGCGTCCGCTCCGCCACGGTCGCGCCGTTGCGGGCCATCAGGATGCTCCCGGGATAGATGTAGAGGGTGTTGACCTTGTCGTAGGGCGAGGAGATCGAAAGCTCCGGCTTGCCATCGCCATCGAGGTCTCCCACGTTCGCCTGTCCCCGCCGCCGGCCGAAGTAGGTGTTCGTGCCCACGTTGAGGCTCGTATCCCCTTCGATGATGCGGTCCGCCTTGTCCACGGGCACGAAGGTCACGCCGCTCTCGTTTCCGGTCGAGGCCGCCACCCAGTTGGCGCGGGTGCGCCCGAAGAAGAGATAGACCCTGCCCTTCCCACCATTCTCCCCGTCGGCGCTGAGGAGCACCTCGGACAACCCATCTCCATTGAGGTCCGCGATGATGCGGGCGGCGTGGCCGAAATTCGTCGAGCTGGCCTGGCCCCGGAACTCGATGGGAGCCGGGTCCACCGGCTGGCCCGTACGGCCGAAGTAGAGGAAGGCCCGGCCTCGAGCAGTGGACCAGTTCGGCGAGCCCACCAGCAGATCCGGCCGTCCCTCGCCGGAGGCGTCGCCCACGTTGCCCACCGCCACCTCGTTCCCGAAGAGCTGCGCCCCCACCGTGGGCGTGGAGGGCCACAGCGTCAGGGGCGTCTCGTTCCCGGAGAGGGCGTCGGAGTAGATGTGGACCGCCCCCACGTTCGTGGTGGTCGCGCTGCCCACGACATAGGCGGCCCTGGAATCCCCCGCCACCAGCTCATCCCTGCCATCACCGTTCAGGTCACCGCTGGCCAGGACGAGGCCGAAGAACCCGGACCGGGCCGTGGGGTTGGTGAGGACCTTGTTCGGCGCATTGTCGAAGACCGGGATGGTCCGGAAGGGCGAGACGTTGCCCACCTCGTCGAGGGCCCGCACCTCGATGAAGTACTTCGCCAGCGGAGGCAGGGTGAGCCGGTAGGAGGTGGTCTGCGCGGGCAGCAACGCACCGGTCTCCCGCCGCACCTTGGACCCGTAATAGGTGGCCTCGTCCGGGATGCCCGTCGGCAGCAGCGTGTCGGTGGTCCAGCGCAGGTCGTAACCCGCCGGCGTGCCCGTGGCGTCATCATCACCACTCTGAGGCCACGTCAGGTCCACCCAGGCCTTGCGTGCCCCACCCGTGGGAACCTTCGCGGTGAAGGCCACCTGGGCCGGAGGCCGCACGTCCACGGTGACGTCGATGGCGTACACCGTCTCGTTGAGGGCCGTATCGCGCAGCCTCAGCTCCAACGGCCCGGAGGTGCCGTGCGGCAGGACGAGGGGAATCGTCAGCGACTCGGGGCTCTGGGAGATCGGCAACGACGCGAGCTCCGTGGTGCCCTTGTAGAGGATGCGCAGGCGGCCCCCGGTGGCGCCCGTCACCGTCGCCCGGAGCTCCGCCTCCGCGTCACCGCCCGGCGTGAGATCCTGCACGTAGCCGGTGCCCGGCAGGTTCACGTTGGAGGCGGACACGAAGGTCAACGTCTTCTGGGCGGGAGTGACGGTGCTGAAGGCGGGCGGGGAGATGTCCACCGTGTAGTCGACGAAGTCGCTCGTCTGGCTCGACGCCGAGTCGATCATCTCCACCGTCAGCCGGGACTGCTCGCCGTCCGGCAGCGACACGTCGAAGGAGAAGTCCCCGGTGCCCGGAGCCGCCACCGTGGAGCCCAGCAAGGTGCCACCCTTGTAGAGCGACACGGTCTGGCCCGCGCAGCGGTTGGTGCGCCCGTGCAGCGTGTACTGCAGGCCCGACAGGCTCGCGTTCCCATCATCCGTCTGGTTGAAGGTGACCGGAGTGCCCGCGGGAGAGGTGAGCGTGACGTCACAGCCGACGTGCGGCACCGTCACCCCTTGCGCACTCGCCGAGCCGCGGTTGCCCGCTGCGTCCACGGTCTCCACCGTCACGTCCTGCGTGCCCTCGGGAAGGTTCACACTTCCCTGCGCCACGCCATTCACCACCGGGAAGGAGCCCACCAGTTCCTTCGAGTTCCCTCGTACGGAGAAGACACTCACGATGAGCCCCTCGCCGCCCTCGACCTCCACCCTCACCGTCGCCAGCGGAGAGCCGAGGGTGGTGCCGGAGGTGGGGCTGCTCAGCGTGAGCCGCGGGGCCTCCAGGTCCACCGTCACCGGCATGTTCACCGGCGGGCTCACGTTGCCCGCCTTGTCCTGAGCGGTGAAGACGAGCGTGTAGCTCCGGGTGCCCGCCGCCTCGACCGTGAAGTCGTGGGACACCGAGCGTCCTTCCGGGGTCTTCGTCACCACGGTGCCCGCGGGGTCGAGGCGCAGGGAGACACCACCCGGCCCGACGTCGGCGCTCGTCAGCGCGCTGGCCCGGAGCTGGAAGCCCGCCGTGGCCGGAACCGCGTCATCCGCCGGTCCGAGCGTGGCCCTGCCCGGTGAGGTGGGGCTGAGCTCGGGCACCACCCGGTCCAGCCGGAAGGACAGCAGGGCCGCGGCATTGACCGGATCCAACGGATTGGGCGGCACGGCGGCCACCGTCCGGTTGGCGTTGCCCGCGGAGTCCGTGACGACGACCACCAGCGAGTAATCCGCCTCCTCGAGGGACGGCAACGAACCGAGCGTCACGTCGGTCACCGTCCCCGTGGACATGGCATTGCCATAGAGGGTGTTGTTCGTGGCGTCGCGGACCTGGATCGGCAGACCGGTCGCCAGCCCGCTGGTGGACACGCGCAGGACCGGAGCACCCGTGGGCCACTCGGTGGCATTCACCATGCGGTCACCGTTGACGTCACCCACGAGCTCGAGCGCGGTCACCTCCGGGCGCACGCTGTCCACCACCAGCGACACGGGAGCGGACTCACGGACGGTGCCACCCTCGTCGAGCACCACCTTCAGCGAGTACCTCCCATCCGGATAGGAGAACAGGTTGGTGTAGGCCGGAACCCCCGCCGCCAGGGTGAACCAGCCGCTCCCGTCCCGGCACGGCGCCGCCGCCGTGGTGAGCGCGACACTGGTGCACACGTCCACCGTGGCCGACGCGGAGGCACCGTTGAGCGTGTAGGCCAGGGGGTGCTGGATGCCGGGAGTGAGCGGGTCGCGATCCGACTGCAGGTTGTAGTTGCTGGAGGCACCCGGCGCGGTGAGGACGATATCGCCCGGCGTGGTGTCCACGGTGTACAGCGCGCTCGCGCACGCCCCGGCGCCCGCGTTGTTCACCAGCACCGCGCGGAGCACGTTCACGCCATCGGCGAGCTGCACCCCCGAGAAGGTCTTCCCGGTGTCCACCACCTCCACGGGGACTCCACCCACCTCGGCGGTGTCCCGGTAGAGCTTCAACTGTCCCAGGGCGCCCGCGGAGAAGCCCAGATTGAGCGACACCTGGAGATTGCCGTCACCCACCGGCGAGCCATCCGTCGGACCCAACGTCCGGGAGGGATCCGGCGATTCGAACTTCAGGGAGGAGGTCCCAAAGGCCGACGCGACGGGCACGGACACCGAGGACTCGTTGCCAGCCAGATCCACCGCTCGCGCGGAGAAGGAGCAGGTGCCGCTGGTGGGAACACCGACGTCCCGAAGCGAGGCACGGCCCTGCTCGTCCGCGTTCGCCAGGAGGGTACCCTGCAACCCGCAGCCCTGGACGAGCACCTGCGCGAAGGGCTCCGTCACCGCGTCGAGCACCACCTGGGTGCCGGGCAGCGGGGAGGTGTCGATGAAGGAGGGCTCGATGCGGCCCCCGGGCGCGTCGCGCACGGTGACGGCGAGCGTGGGAGGCGTGGTGTCACGGGACACGGTGACGGCCTGGCTGACACCGCCGCCGGCACACGAGGCCACCAGACTCCAGGCGCCGTCCCCGGACAGGTTCATCGACAGCGAGGCAGCGCCCCCCGAGGCCGTCCCCGAGGCGTTCTCCGAGGCCCCCGGCCGCTGCGCGGAGAGGCTCACCGGTCCATTGTTGCCGAGCGCCTCCACCCGCACCACCACCGGCTTGC
This sequence comes from Archangium lipolyticum, assembly GCF_024623785.1. Classification (NCBI taxonomy): domain Bacteria; kingdom Pseudomonadati; phylum Myxococcota; class Myxococcia; order Myxococcales; family Archangiaceae; genus Archangium; species Archangium lipolyticum. Next base: position 554,829 of record NZ_JANKBZ010000002.1, on the reverse strand, counting down.
CGCCCGCGGGCAGCACGTCGCCCGGCGAGGGCTCGACGATGCGGCAGTTGGGACGGCCCGTGCGCACCTGCGTCGTGGCGAGCGTGCACACCTGGGTGCCGGCCGCGTTGCGCACGCACGCCTTCACCGTGTTGGCGCCCTCGGCGAGCGACAGGGTGAAGCGCGCCACCCGGCCTTCCCCGCTGCCATCCACCGTCCGCGCGCGCTGCGGCTGGCCGAGCCGGCCAGACACCGTCGTCCACAGCTCCACCTCCGTGCCCACCGGCTGGTCGTCCACCTTCACCACCGCCTCGACCTGGGCGGGCTGGCCCGCGACGAAGGTGCCGATGGTGGCCGGCACGCGCAGCACGGGGGTGGGCGCGGTGCTCGCCACCACGACGGAGAAGGGCTTGCCGGCCACGTTGCCACCGGAGTCCGTGACGCTGAGCTGGAAGTCGTGACGGCCGTCGCCGGGAACGGTGACCTCCGGGAAGAAGACCTGCCCCGCGCGCACCGTGGCCGACAGCGGCTCGGCTCCCGCCCGCGTCAACGTGGCCGTGGCACCGTCCTCCACCGGGCGCACCACCGCCTCCACCTTGAAGGTGCGGGTGGCCACCGCCGACACGGGCGAGCTGATGGCCAGCCGCGGTCCCTCGGTGTCCAACGTCATGCCGCGCGCCGGAGACGTCACATCCCCTCCGGGCAGCTTCACCACCGCCACGCACTGGGAGGGCTGCGCCTCGCGCACCGGCTCGGAGAGCGTCACCCGCGCCATGGCCCTGCCATTGTCCCCCACCGTGAAGGGCACCGGCGCGATGCCGCACACCCCCGCGCACGAGAGGAGGCCACTGGCTCCGCGCAGTCCCGTGCCCCACACCTCGAAATCCACCTGGTAGCCCGGCAGCAGCGGGTCCGCGTCATCCACCTCCCGCAGCACCTGCCCCTCGGCGGGGATGACGATGTCCAGGGTCCTCGTCTCGCTGCCCACCGTCACGCTCTGGTCGTGCGACGCCGTGCGCTTCGAGCCCTCCTCCTCCACCGTTACCCGCAGCACGTTGGTGCGCCCCGGCAACGTCACCGTGGGGAAGCGCACCCGCTGGCCCTCGAGGGTCGCCGCGGGCCCCTCCCGCCACACCGACTCGCCCGCCGACAGCACCTCCAGCTTCGCCCGCGCCAGCGTCACCTCGCGCCCGGCCGAGTCCGCCGCCACCGCCACCACGTCGTACTGGAAGCCCGCGGTGCCCACGTCCGCGTCATCCCCCAGCGCCAGCCGTTGCCCATCCACCGGCCGCTCGAACGCCACCGTCAGCGCGGACTCCACCGGCGGCTTGCCGCACGTACAGCCCGCCGTCCACAGCGCACACACCGCCAGAAGCCACTGCCATCCCGTTCGACGCATGACTGCCTCTCGACGTACTGGAACCGGCCCCACACAGGGCCTCACGGCCCGAGCACCAACACCTTCTTGTCCACAAGGAGCCTCACGAAGGCGACCGTGTCCTCACGGCACACCTCGGGCTCCACCTCGAATTCCTCGCACAGCGCCGCCACGATCTCGCCCAATGTCCGCCGGCCGTCGACCAGCTCGAGGATGCGCTCGGCCACCGCGGATACCTCGCCGCCCTCGTCCTCGAACGTGTGCAGGGTGTCGTCCGGCCCCACCGCCAGCACCCGGTCTCCCACCCGCTGCACGCCCGCGTCCGGATGGAGGCGCGGCACCCCCTTCATCACGTCCTCCATGTGCGCCTCCGTGCACCCACATGACCCCCGGTCCGTTCGAAGCAGGGTGCGATGCTACCCCCACCCCGATACCCGGGCCAGGAACCGTGCTCGCCCGCAAGCCCTGTTGTCGACCATGCGGTAACCGCTATGACGGGGGCGCGCCACCCTCGGGGGCGTCGGGAGGAACCAGGGAAACCATGAATACGATGCCAGAAGGCGAGATGGCTCCCCGGCAGGGCTGGTGGGGCCGCAACTGGAAGTGGGTGGTGCCCACCGGATGCCTGGGGCTGCTGCTGTCCTGCGGCTGCCTCGGCGCCCTCATCTTCGGCGTCACCTACCAGGCGCTCCGGGGCACCGGCGTCTTCGTCGAGGCGCTCACCCAGGCAAAGCAGTCGCCCGAGGTGCGCGAGGCACTCGGCGAGCCCATCGAGTCGGGGATGATGCTCCAGGGCTCCATCCAGTCCCACGACGACCAGGGCTCGGCCAACTTCTCCGTGCCCCTCCAGGGCCCCAAGGCCGACGGCACCCTGCTCGTCGAGGCCTACAAGGACGGGGAGCAGTGGAAGTTCACCACGCTTCAGGTGGAGGTGCCGGGACGCCCGACCATCGACCTGCTCGGCGGAGAACCCGCGCCCCCACCCGACACCGTGCCCTTCCAGGACTCGCTCCCGGACGTCGAGCCCCTGCCCGAGGACGAGGAGCCCGGTGGGGAGCCCGTCGAGCCCGAGGAGCGGGAGCCCGAGGAGGGGCAGAAGGACATCGAGCTCTGAACCCGCAACGGCGAAGGGGCGGCGCGAGGAGTCTCCCCGCCACCGCCCCTCCCGGGACTGCTCAGGCGATGCCTAGCCCTTGGCCTTGTGGATGGCCTCGCGCAGCGCGGGCAGCACCTTGAAGAGGTCCTCCACCAGCCCGTAGTCCGCCACCTGGAAGATGGGGGCCTCGGGGTCCTTGTTGATGGCGACGATCGTCTTGGAGCTCTTCATGCCCGCCAGGTGCTGGATGGCACCGCTGATGCCCGCGGCGATGTAGAGCTGCGGCGCGACCACCTTGCCCGTCTGGCCCACCTGCAGGTCATTGGGCACCCAACCGGCGTCGCACACCGCGCGCGAGGCGCCCACGGCGGCACCCAGCTCGTCGGCCAGCGCTTCGATCTCCTTGAAGTCGCCCTTGGTGCCACGGCCGCCGGACACCACCACGCGTGCCTCGGTGAGCTCGGGCCGCGCGCTCTTGACCTCCTTGAAGTCGACGAACTTCGTCTTGCCCGTCTCCACCTTGGGGGAGAAGGTCTTGACCTCGGCGGCGCCCTGGCCACCCGCGGCCGCGGGGAACTCGGTGGCGCGCAGGGTGAAGACCTTCACCGGCGTGGTGAGCTTCACCTCGGCGAACACGTTGCCCGCCCACATGGGCCGGGAGAACGTGACGTCCGCGCCGCTACCATTGAACCCCATGACGTCGGTGGCCATGGCGGCCTGCAGGCGGGCGGCCACGCGGGGCATCAGGTCCTTGCCCTGCGCGGTGGACGCCATGCCCACGTAGTTGGCGCCAATGGACTTCGCCAACTCGGCGATGGCCGGGGCGTACGTCTCGGCCAGGTAGTGCTCGAACTCGGGGGCCGCGGCGGTGTGCACCGCCTTGGCGCCCAGGCCCGCGAGCTCCTGGGTGACCTTGGAGGGATCCTTGGAGAGCAGCACCAGGTGCAGCTCCGCGCCCGCCTTCTCGGCGAGCTGCTTGCCCGCGCCAATGGCGTTGAGGGTCGCCTTGCGCAGGTTCCCGTCCGGCTGCTGCTCCGCAACGATGAGAACGATCGGCATGTTCGGCTCCTAATCTCGAAGAAGAAGGGGAACGACGCCCCGTCAGACGACCTTGGCCTCGTTGCGCAGCTTGTCCACCAGCGTCGCCACGTCCGGCACCTTGATGCCCGCCTTGCGCGGAGGCGGCGCCGCCATCTTCAGCACCTGCACCTTCGGGGTGACGTCCACGCCCAGCTTCTGCGGCGTCAGCTCCTCGATGGGCTTGCTCTTGGCCTTCATGATGCCCGGCAGGCTGGCGTAGCGCGGCAGGTTCAGGCGCAGGTCCGTGGTGACCACCGCCGGCAGCGCGCACTCGAGCGTCGCCAGGCCGTTGTCCACCTCGCGCACCACGCGCACGCTCTTGCCGTCCGCGCCCATCTGCAGCGCCGGCACCTTGTTCTTCTCCTGCTCGCTTTCCAGCGACTCCACCTTGGAGGCGAACGTGGCCTGGCCCCAGCCCAGGTACTCGGCCAGGTACTGGCCCACCTGGTTCTGGTCGTCGTCGATGGACTGCTTGCCCAGCACGACGAGGTCCGGCTTCTCCTTCTCCACCACCTTCTGCAGCAGCCCGGCGACGCCCATCTGGTCCAACGGGCCCGTGTGGTTCACCCACACCGCGCGCTGGGCACCCATGGCCAGCGCGTGCCGCAGTTGCTCCTGAACTTCCTTGCCGCCGATGGAGACGACCACCACCTCGCCGCCATGCTTGGCGACGAGACGCAGTCCCTCCTCGACGCCAATCTCATCGAAGGGGTTGATCTTGTACTTGAGCCCCTCCTGAACGATGCCCGAGCCGTCCGGCTTCACCTTGATCTTGGACTCGGGGTCTTCCACGCGCTTGGCGGTGACGAGGATCTTCACGGTCGTCCTTCTCCTTAGAGCGGGTACTCCCAGAAATGGCGTGACGGGCGCGTTTTCATGACGCAACGCGCCGCGTCGCGGGGCGTTGATTTACGCATCAACGCCCCGCGCCGGCAACCGGGAAGCGCAAGGAGCGGACAGTTTTTCTTGCCTACTTGAACAGCTCGCGCGCGATCACGAGGCGCTGCACCTGGCTGGTACCCTCGTAGATCTGGATGAGCTTGGCGTCGCGCATGAGCTTCTCCACCGGGTATTCCTTGATGTAGCCGTAACCGCCGTAGACCTGGACGGCGTCGGTGGTGACCTTCATGGCCATGTCGGCGGCGAAGCACTTGGCGTAGGAGGACTGGAGGCTGGCGCGCTGGCCCTCATCCAGCAACCACGCGCTCTGGTGGCACAGCAGGCGCGCGGCCTGGATGTTCATGGCCATGTCGGCCAGCATGAACTGGATGCCCTGGTGCTCGCGGATGGGCTTGCCGAACGTCTTGCGCTGGGCGGAGTACTCCAGGGAGTGCTCGAGCGCGGCGCGGGCGATGCCCACCGAGAGGATGGCGGTGATGGGACGGCTGTTGTCCAGCGTCTCCATGGCGATGCGCCAGCCCTCGCCCTCCTCGCCGATGCGGTTGTTCACCGGGACGCGCACGTCCTCGAAGGTGAGCGCCACGGTGTCGCTGGCGCGCTGGCCCATCTTGTTCTCGTGCTTGCCCACGGTGAGGCCCTTGGGACGGCCCTCCACCACGAAGCAGGTAATACCCTTGTGCTTCTTCGCCTTGTCCACGGTGGCGAACACCGTGTACTGGTCCGCGTGGCCGCCGTTGGTGATGAAGCACTTGGAGCCGTTGAGGACGTAGTGGTCCCCGTCGCGCACCGCGGTGGTGCTCATGTTCGCCACGTCCGAGCCCGCCTCCGGCTCGGTGAGGCAGAACGAGGAGAGCTTGAACTTCTCGGTGAAGGGCGTGAGCAGCCGCTTCTTCTGCTCCTCGTTGGCGCCCACGATGATGGGCAGGTTGGCCAGGTCATTGGCCGTGATGGAGGTGGCCATGCCCGCGCAGCCCCATGCCAGTTCCTCATAAGCCAAGAGCTGGTCCAGGTGCGACAGGCCCACGCCGCCGTACGCCTCCGGGATGGCCATGTTCAGCAGGCCGTTCTCCCAGGCCGCGGCGATGATGCTCCGGGGGAACTCCGCGGTCTCGTCGTGGTGGGCCGCCTTGGGGCGGATCACCTCGCGAGCAAACTTGCGCGCCATCTCCTGCAGGGCGCGCTGGGATTCGGAAAGCTGGAAGTCCATGGGTCCTCGCGGGCTGTGATTCGGCAGAAAAACACGGTGGTTGGAAGGGCACTTCCCACAGGCTCATCTGCCATGTGTCTGTGGTTTGACGAATACCGCGTGCACCGGAATACTGCCAGCCGTCAAGACCCGGGGTCTGGGCCGGTTCAACCCCGTGTCCGAGGGGAGTCATCTACATGCATCGATTGTTGAAACTCACTGGCGCCCTGGCGCTGGTGCTGGGAACCACCGCCTGTCCGGGAATCTTCGGAGGGGATGACGAAGAAGGGGAGCCACTGCTCCAGGTAAGCGCCAGGCCCACCCGCATCGATGACAAGGGACAGGTCGCCACCCTCACCGTCAGCGCAACCGACGCCAAGGAAGAGCCGGGCACGGGCAGCGTGGAACTGACGGCCGCCGCCGGCCTGCTGGGCGATGGCCAGACCACCGTCACGCTGACGCTCGACGAGACCGGCACCGCCACCACCACCTTCAAGTGTGACAAGGCCCTGGACTCCAACTGCAAGGGCGCCGTGAGCATCGAGGGCAAGTGGAGCGGCACTACCGCCAAGACGACGGTGACGGTGGGCAGCACCGTCGTGACGCCGGACGCTGGCACCGGTGACGCCGGCACCGGTGACGCCGGCACGGATGGCGGCTTCGACGGCGGAGTCACCACGGTGTTCAGCATCGACATCGCGTTCAGCAAGCCCGTCGTCGTGGCCAACACCGGAGACCAGACCACCGTCACCGTCACGGCCATCCGCAACTCGACCAGCGCCCCGGTGGCGGACGGCACGCCCATCACCTTCACCAGCGACAAGGGCTCGTTCCAGCCGACTCCCGGCGTGAAGAGCATCACCGTCAACACGACCTCGGGTGGCAAGGCCAGCGCGCCGCTCTACGTGGCCAACGACACGCCCGGCCAGGCGCGCATCACCGCCACCGTGGAGAACGAGACCAAGGCGGCGCAGTACTCCTTCCTGAGCGTCTCCTCCGTCACCTACGTGCCGACCACCGCCACCAAGGCGCTGCTGGGCCTGGAGTCGTCCGGACGTGAGACCACCACGCCCATCACCTTCAAGGTGCTCAACGCGAACGCCCAGCCCGTCCCGGGTATCGACGTGAGCTTCGAGGTGTCGGGCGCCGCCGGTGCGAGCGTCACCCCGTCGGGCACCACGGACGCCCAGGGCCAGGTGTCCACCACCCTGCGCTCGGGCAACACGGTGGGCGTGGCCATCGTCCGGGCCGTGGTCACCGCCACCCGCAGCTCCACCCCGAGCGTGGACGCCAACCACACCGGTACCCCCATCGTCGGTGGCAAGCCCTCGGATCGTGGCCTCACGGTGGACTGCGTCCGCAAGAACCTGGGCGCGCTCCATGCCACGCCCCCGCCGCGCAAGGGCATCAACACCAACTGCACGGCCAAGCTGGTGGACCGCTTCGGCAACCCCGTGGGCCTGGCCACGCCGGTGCAGTGGTACCCCGAGGCGGGCTCCATCAGCAGCCCCGTCAACTCCAAGCCCCAGGCGGGCAGCACGCCCGCCGCCGGCACCGGCGAGGCCGTCACCGTCTTCAACACCGATGGCGCCTTCCCGCCCTACCCCGTCACGCCCCTCACGGGCGAGAAGTACGACGGCAGCGCGACCAACCCGAACGATCCCAATCCCCGCGACATGGCGGTGACCGTCATCGCCGTGGTGGCCGGCGAGGAGGAGTTCGCCGACGGCTCCGGTACCACGACCGTGAAGAACGGCCGGTGGGATCCGGGCGAGTGGTTCGTGGACCTCGGCGAGCCGCTGGTGGACCGCAACGACAACGGCGTGTGGGACCCGGGCGAGGACTTCATCGACACCGAGCGCATCGACTGCGCCGATCCGAGCAAGCCCGCGACCCGCAACGGCAGTTGGGACGGCCCCAACGGCTGCTGGGATGGCAACACGCAGATCTGGCGCGCCATCCACCTCGTCTACACCGGGCCCCTGGCGAGCAACCACCTGGTGTTCAAGCCCTACTCCGACAACTACTTCGTGCCGGTGGAAGGCCAGATCGAAGTGGACTTCATCTGGGGTGACGCCTACTACAACCGGATGTCGACCGACGGCGCGAACTTCTCCGTCGTGAAGGTGTCCGGCAGCCGGGGTAGCGCCGAGCTCGCCAGCGCTGGCGGCGTCGGTGCCTTCGACTACGGCGGGTTCAACATCGACTACAACACGCGCGTGGCGACGACCCAGGCGGACGGCAGCCTGCAGATTGGCGGGACGTGTGACACGGGCGCGGCCATGCCGGGGCCGGTGCCGAGCACCCCTCCGGTGAAGGTCCGCTGCGTCCGGACGGTCGACTACAACTTCAACGGCGTCGCCAACGGCAACTACGGCACCATCCGCATGAAGGGCGGCACCGCGCCCGCCAAGCCGACCCCGGGCACCGTCGAGCTCCGGGCCACCCACAGCTTCTCGGCCTCGCCGGCCGCGGCCCTCCAGGCGACCTTCGAGTAGTCGTCTCCGGGTTGTTGGCCAGAGGCCACCGCGCCAGTACGGGCGGTGGCCTCTTCATTCGCGCTACGGCTTGGCGGACTTGGGCACCTTCTCCCAGTCGGCCAGGAACTTCTTGATGCCGATGTCGGTGAGCGGGTGCTGGGCCAGCTGGGCGATGACGCTGTAGGGCAGCGTGGCCACGTCCGCGCCCATGCGCGCCGCCTGCAGCACGTGCACCGGGTTGCGCACGCTCGCCACCAGCACCTGCGTGGTGAAGTCGTAGTTCTGGTAGATTTCAATGATGTGGGCGATGAGCTCCATCCCGTCCTGGGAGATGTCGTCCAGGCGGCCCACGAACGGCGAGATGTAGGTGGCCCCCGCCTTGGCGGCCAGCAGCGCCTGGTTGGCGGAGAAGCACAGCGTCACGTTGGTGCGGATGCCCTCGGCGGTGAGCGCCTTGACGGCCTTGAGGCCCTCCACGCCCATGGGAATCTTCACCACCACGTTGTCATGAATCTTGGCGAGCCCCTTGCCCTCCTTGATGAGCTCGGGCGCGTCGGCGGAGACGCACTCGGCGCTCACGGGTCCATCCACGATGGAGCAGATCTCCCGGATGGTCTCCTCCAGGCCCCGGCCCACCTTGGCCAGCAGCGACGGGTTGGTGGTGACTCCATCCAGCACGCCCATCGCATGGGCCTTGCGGATCTCCTCGACGTCGGCGGTGTCGATGAAGAACTTCATCTCGTCCCCTCTCCAGGTTCAGGTCTGCCCTGTTAGGTTGTAAGGCGGAAACCCACGGGTGCAGGCGAGACGCTCCCGTCTGCCCGCCGGGCGAGGAGGCGCGTAGCCGATGCCCTCCGGTGCGTCAAGCTGGCAGGCCCGCCCGGCCCGGGAGTACAAGGGCCCCACCACCATGGCCCGAGCCTCCCGAAGCACCGCCCGGAAGCCCCGCCTCCGCGCCCTCCCCGGTCCAGCCACCCCCTCCCCCGCGCCCTCCCGCGACGAGCGCGAGGCCACCCTCGCCTACGCGCGCAGCGTGCTCGAGGCCGAGGCCCAGGCCATCCTCGGGCTGATGGGGCGGTTGGGTGACTCCTTCCTGCGCGCGCTCGAGCTGGTGCGCGACTGTCCGGGCCAGACGGTGGTGACGGGCATCGGCAAGGCGGGCCTCATCGGCCAGAAGCTGTCCGCCACGCTGGCCTCCACCGGTGTCCGCTCCGTCTTCCTCCACCCCACCGAGGCCGTGCACGGAGACCTGGGCCGCGTGGGCCGCGGGGACGTCATCCTCGCGCTCTCCAACAGCGGCGCCACCGAGGAGCTGGTTCGGCTGCTGCCCTCCTTCAAGCGGCTGGGCGCCCCCGTCATCGCCCTCACCGGCGACGCGGAGAGTCCCCTGGCCCGCGGCGCGGACGTGGTGCTGGACATCGGCCGCATCGAGGAGGCCTGCCCCATGGGCATGGTCCCCACCGCCTCCACCGCCGCCCTGCACGCCATCGGTGACGCGCTCGCCATGGCCGTGATGCGCGCCCGGCCCTTCTCCTCCAACGAGTACGCCCTGCTCCACCCCGGCGGGAAGATCGGCCGCTCCGTCATGCGCGTCTTCGAGCTGATGCGCTCCGGCTCCGCCAACCCCATCGTCCGCGACTCCGCGAAGCTCTCCGAGGCCGTGGTGGTGATGACCAACACCCCCGGCCGACCGGGTGCGACCAACGTCGTCGACCGCCAGGGCCGCCTCGTGGGCATCTTCACGGATGGGGATTTGCGCCGGCTCGTCGAGCGCGGGGAGACGAACTTCGAGCGCCCCATCCGCGAGGTGATGGGCAAGCGGCCACGGTGCGTGGGCCCAGAGGTTCTGGTGCTCGAGGCCACCAGGCTCATGCGCGAGTTCCGCGTGGACCAGCTCCCCGTCGTGGACGCCGAGGGCAAGGCCGTGGGCCTGCTCGACGTCCAGGATCTGCTCGCCGCACGGTACTTCTAGGCGGGGCTCGCGGAGGTCAACACGGGGGTCAATACCCTCACCCCAGCCCTCTCCCAGAGGGAGAGGGGGCATACACGGTTACTGGCTCAGCTTGGCCTGCAGGGATACCTGCGCCGCGTAGCCCGGCGCCGAGGCCGCCAGCTTCGACCAGAGCGCCTTCGCTCCCTTCAGGTCTCCCTTCGCCTTCAGCGTCTCTCCCAGCTTGTCCACCGCCGCCGGATCCGACTCCACCGCCACTCCCCACACCCGGTCCGCCGTGGGCTTGCCCAGGCCGATCAGCGTCCACGCCAGGCCCGCCTTCACCCGCCCGTCCGGACGCAGCGGCATCACCTGCCGGTAGGACTGTAGCGCCTCGTCGAAGCGGCCCTTCGCCAGCAGCTCCTCGCCCTGCGCCACCGTCTGGTCCAGCTGCGCCTCGAGCTCCGGCGTGCGCTCCACGTCCTGCATCGCCTGCATCGTCTCTTGCGAGATCGTCGGCGCCGACGCTCCGGCCGTCCCACCCGCCATCGGGCCACCCGCACCCGCCATCGGCCCCTGCCCCATCATCGGCTTCGGCGACAGGTCGAGCTTGGACACCCGGATGCGCCGATCCTCGGTGCGCGAGGCCAGCATCTTCTTCATGCCGCCCGCCTTCACCGCGTCATCCGCCAGGCGGCTCAGCTTGCGCGCCAGTGCCGAGCGCGTCGAGTCCGGGTGCGCCGCGAGGAAGGCCTCGAAGCCATCGCGCGCGGACTGCAGCGCCTTCACGTCCTCGCCCCGCGTCTCGTACAGCAGCGCCGAGCGCCCGAAGAGCGCGTCCGCGAACGAGGGCGACACCTCCAGCACCCGCTCGTACACCTTCAGCGCGCCCTCGGCGTCCCCGGAGAGGAACAGCGCGTTGCCGCGCATCGACTCCACCTCGAGCACCGGCTGCAGCGCCGCGCGCGCGCAGGCCACCGCACCCGCGGTGTCACCCTTCTTCGCACGCTCCGCCGCCGTGGCCCCCATCTGCTCCACCGGCGTCTCCACCGAGAAGCCACAGTTGGCCTCCTCCGCGGATGGCACCGCTCCCTTGCCCAGCTTCTTGCGCTGCGCCAGGAAGAGCTCGCGCGTGGCCTTCGCCTTCTCCTCCGCCTGGAGGAAATAGGAGACGGCATCCGAGGGCCGCCCGTTCGTGTAGTAGAGCTTGCCGAGCGACGAGGCGATCTCGAACGTCTTCTCCCGCTCGCGCAGGCCCTGCATGCCATCGAGCTGCTGGAGCAGCTCCTCGGCGGTGGGCGGCGCACGGCCCGTCATCGGCGGGTGCCCGTCCATCACCGCGCCCGAGGAGGCGGGGGGCTGTGCGTCCGAGCCGAGGGTCGGATGCCCGGCGGGCAGGTTGGTGGGCTCGGCGGTGAGGAGGGCCGCGGCGGCCAGGGCCAGGGAGAGGGTCATGACTCGATCACGGGAGAAAGGGTTTCGGGCCACTGGGTGGCCGGGCACCGTTGTACGTCCTGCGGCGCCAGCTGGGCGAGCAGCTCCACCACCGACATACCCAGCACCGGGTGCTCGGCCTCGGGGGCGAGCTCGGCCAGGGGCTCCAGGGCGAAGCGGCGCTTGTGCAATTCCAGGTGCGGCACCTGCAGGTTGGGATCCGCCACGACCTCACCCTCCCACAGGAGGATGTCCAGGTCGATGGGGCGCGGACCCCAGCGTGGACCGTCCAGACGGCGGCCCATGTCCTTTTCGATCTGCTTCAGGATGCAGAGCAGCCGCTGGGGAGGCAGCCCGCACTCCAGCGCCACCACGGCGTTGAGGTAGCGAGGCTGGGGAGGCCCCACCGGGGCGCTCTCGAAAAGGGAGGAGCAGCGCAGGACGGCCACTGCATCGATTCGGGACAGCGCCTCCAGGGCGGAGACGAGTTGGGCTTCGCGGTCTCCCTGATTGGAGCCCAGCCCTACGTAGACAGTGGCGCTCAAGGCTCCATCTCAACAGGATTGGCCAGGGTCCCGATTCCCTCCAACTCCACTTCCACCGTATCCCCAGCGGCCAACCGGCCCACGCCCGAGGGAGTCCCCGTGCTCACCAGGTCGCCCGGCAGGAGGGTCATGATGTGGGAGATGAAGGACACCAGCCGGGCGGGGCCGAAGATCATGTCCGAGGTACGGCTGTCCTGCTTCACCTGCCCGTTGACGCGGCAGAGGATGCGCAGGTCCGCCGGGGACAGGCCGGTGACGGCCCAGGGGCCCGCGCAGGCGAAGGTGTCGTAGCTCTTGGCGCGGGTGTGCTGCACCTCGCGGCGCTGGATGTCGCGCGCCGTCACGTCGTTGATGCAGGTGAGACCCCAGATGGCCCGGGCGGCGGTGGCCTCGTCGGCGTTCTTCAGCCGCTCGCCGATGAGCAGCCCCAGCTCCGCCTCGTAGTGCACCTCCTGGCTCGCCTTGGGAATCCGGATGGGCGAGCGGTGCGCGTTGAGCGCCGTGGAGGGCTTCATGAAGATGAGGGGCTCGGGAGGGACGGGCTTGCCCATCTCCTCCGCGTGCTTGCGGTAGTTCTGCCCGATGCACACCACCTTGGAGGCCTCGGAGGGCACCAGCAGCGACACCGCGCCCAGCGCCACGCGCCGGCCCGTGTCCTCCCCTCCGGCCCACGGCGCGCCGGAGAGCACCACCACCTCTTCACCCTCGATGCGGCCGTACTGCGCACGGCCCTCATGCTGGAAACGGCAATAACGCGTCGTCATGGCGTCCTCTGGAAGCCGAGCACGTCGGCCATGTCGTAGAGCCCCGGCGCCCGGCCCGTCACCCAGCGCGCCGCCCTCAGCGCCCCGAGTCCGAACTGGTCCCTGCTCGTGGCCCGGTGGGTGAGCTCGATGCGCTCGCCCTCACCGAAGAAGTACACGGTGTGCTCGCCCACGACGTCCCCGCCGCGCAGCGTCTGCACACCGATCTCCTGCTTCGGACGCGCGCCAATCTGCCCATGCCGGGCGAAGGTCAGGTCCTCCTGCCCGCGTCCCAGCGCCGAGGCGAGCACCTCGGCCAGCTTCAACGCCGTGCCCGAGGGCGCGTCCTTCTTCATCCGGTGGTGGGCCTCGAGCACGTCCACGTCGTAGCCGTCACCCAGCACCCGGGCGAGCTCGGCGGCCATGCGGATGACCACGTTCACACCCACGGAGGTGTTGGGGGCGAGCACCACGGGAATGGACTTCGCGCTGGCGGCCACCTCGGCGCGGGACTCGGGGGTGAAGCCCGTGGAGCCGATGACCATGGCCACACCGCGCTCGGCGCACTGGCGCGCATGGGCCACGCTGGCCTCCGCGCTGGTGAAGTCGATGACCACCTGGGCTCGCGATGCGTCGAGCACACGGCCGAGGTCATCGCCCACGGAGACACCAAGCGTCCCCAGGCGCGCGGCCTGACCCACGTCCTGTCCCACGGAGGCGGAGCCCTTGCGCGAGGTGGCGCCGGCCAGCTCGAGGTCCTTGGAGTCGCGAACGAGGCGCAGCAGGGTGCTACCCATGCGGCCAGAGACTCCGGTAATGACGGTGCGGATCATGGTGACCTCGAGACCCTCACCCTAGCCCTCTCCCAGGGGGAGAGGGGACCTGCACGGTGAGGAACCAGGTTAGACCCTCTCCCTCTGGGAGAGGGACGGGGTGAGGGTATGGCGTCCCCCGGGTTCAACCCTGGAGCAACCCCAGCTTGCGCAGCTCGGCCTCCAGCTTCTTCGCGTTGGGCTCGGTCATGGGAACCAGGGGCAGGCGCAGCTCCGGCCCGAAGAGCCCCAGCTTGTGCAGGGCCCACTTCACGGGGATGGGGCTGCTCTCGATGAACAGCAGCTTGTGCAGCTCGTTCATCCGCACCTGGAGCTCCTGGGCGCGGGCGAGCTGTCCGGCGCGAGCGGCGGCCACCAGGTCCGCCATCATCCGCGGAGCCACGTTGGAGGACACCGAGATGACGCCCTTGCCGCCGCAGGCGATGAAGGGCAGCACGGTGAAGTCATCACCGGACAGGAGCGTCAGGCGCTCGCCGCACTTCTCCACCAGGTCCACGGTGCGAGCCATGTTCCCCGTGGCTTCCTTGATGGCCACCACCTCGGGAAGGTCGCACAGCCGCAGGGCCGTCTCGGGCAGCAGGTCCACGCCGGTACGGCCCGGCACGTTGTAGGCGATGATGGGGAAGCCCGGGTGCGCCTTCGCGATGGCCTTGAAGTGCTCCACCATGCCCGCCTGGGTGGGCTTGTTGTAGTAGGGCGTGACGATGAGCGTGCCGTCCGCGCCGGCCTCGCGGACGCGCTTCACACCTTCGATGGCCTCCGCGGTGCTGTTGGAGCCCGCGCCGCCCACCACCTGCACCCGGCCCGCCGCCTCCTCCACCACCACGCGGATGGCGCGGAAGCGCTCCTCGGGGGTCATCGTCACGGCCTCACCGGTCGTGCCCATGGGAATGAGCACGCTCGTTCCCCCGGCGATCTGCTGACGCACGAGCGCCCGGTAGGAGGCCTCGTCGAGCGCGCCCTCCCGGAACGGGGTGGCCAGCGCGGTCATCGAGCCTTCGAAGGTCTTCATGGTGCGGCTTATATGTTCAGGGCCGCTCGCCGCGCCAGAGATCCTCGACGCTCTCCCGCTCGCGCACCACCCGCCAGGCGTCCCCGTCCACCAGCACCTCGGCCGGGCGGGGGCGCGAGTTGTAGGTAGAAGCCATGCTCATGCCATAAGCACCGGCGCTCATGAGCGCGTACAGCTCGCCCTGCTTGGGGAGCACCACCTTGCGCTGGCGGGCCAGCACGTCGGTGGACTCGCACACCGGTCCCACCACGTCCACCTCGACCTCCTGGCCGCGCCGTTGGACGAGCGGCTGGAGGCCATGGTGGGCGTCGTAGAGGGCGGGGCGCATGAGATCGTTCATGCCCGCGTCCACCACCACGAAGTGACGGGCCGGTGTCTTCTTGCGGAAGAGCACGCGGGTGACGAGCAGTCCGGCGTTGCCCACGACCACCCGGCCCGGCTCGAAGATGAGCGTGGCGCCCGTGCCGCCCACGGCCGACAGGGCGGCGCGCGCGTACTCCTCGGGAGAGGGCGGCGTCTCGGACGTGTAGGTGATGCCCAGGCCTCCGCCGATGTCCAGGTAGCGCAGCGCGTGCCCCTTGGCCTTCAGCTCCTGGTAGAGCCCGGCCACCTTGGACAGCGCGGCCTTGAAGGGCGCGGTGCGGGTAATCTGGGAGCCGATGTGGCAGTCCACCCCCACCGCCTCCAGGCCCTTCATCTTCTTGGCCCGGGTGTAGAGGGCCATGGCCTCCTCGAAGGGGACGCCGAACTTGGATGTCTTCAGGCCGGTGGAGATGTGGCGGTGCGTGCCCGCGTCCACGTTGGGGTTGACGCGGATGGCGAAGGGCGCGCGCTTGCCCTTGGAGCGGGCCACCGCGTCGAGCAGCTCCAGCTCCTCGGGGCTCTCCACGTTGAAGAAGAGGATGCCGGCATCGAGGGCCTGGGCCATCTCGTCCGCCGTCTTGCCCACGCCGGCGAACACCACCTTGCCGGCATTGCCGCCGGCCGCCTTCACGCGGGCCAGCTCACCGCCGGAGACGATGTCGAAACCACTGCCCTCCTCGGCCAGCAGCTTGAGCACCGCCAGCGTGGAGTTGGCCTTCACCGCGTAGCACACCAGGTGCGGGTGCGAGCCGAAGGCCTCCGTCACCACGCGGAAGTGCCTGCGCAGCGTGGCGGTGGAGTAGACGTAGACGGGGGTGCCCACCGCGTCGGCGATGGCGGGCAGGGGCACGTCCTCGGCGTGGAGGACGCGCTTGCGATAGGTGAAGTGATTCACGGAGTCCCGGCGTCGGGTGGAGGAATCGACGAAGGCAGCGGATCCCGCTGCGTGCCCTGAGGCTGCGTGCCGCCAGCGGGCGCGGGCGGCGGCGAGCCGGTGGGCGGAGGCGGCGGCGCGGGCGGACGGGGCGGCCCCTTGATACCGCAGGCCGCCACTCCCAACACCAGACCGAGCAGCGCGATGAGAGCGCGAGAGCTCACCCTGGCACCTTCCTAGAAACGGATGCCCAGCGTGCCACGGATGGACTGGGCCGTCGCCAGATCCGGGGCCTGCGCCGCGGTATTCGTGTCCGTGACCTGCTTCAGGCCGGCGAGCGGGAAGAGCACGGACCAGTCGATGCGGGCGACGAAACCATCCTCCGTCTCGTAGCGGGCACCCAGGTTCGTCTCGATGCCCAGCATGCGATCCGAGAAGGAGGGCGTGGACTCGGGGTAGATGGCCTGCGAGTAGATGGCGCTGCCGAAGACGTCGAAGCCCTGCGTCAGCGTGTAGCGCACCGTGGGCTTGGCGTAGAAGGCATCGGTGACGGTGCCGATGAGCTGGCGCCAGAGGATGTTGTCCACGTTGTAGGCGCGGTTGAACCGGAAGTTGCGGATGGCGTTGTCGAGGCAGCCGCCCACGCCACAGTTGAACTGCGGGCCATCGAGGTCACCCGCCCGGGTGAACGGGGTGTCCGCACGCTGCGGCCGGGGCCGGCCCGGGTAGGCGCCGAAGCCCGGCGCGCGGTCACCCGAGGCGAAGCCCAGCTCCAGCTGGATGTTGAGCTGGCCGTTGAGCAGCCGGTACTCGCCCACCGCCGCGCCGCCGAAGTTCACCACGTCCAGCGACTGGTTCAGGTTGGGGTTGTTCTGATCACCCGGCGACCGGGCCCGGTTGCCGATGCTGCCCAGGTAGGCGGCGAACTCCAGCTCCACGCGGAACTTGCGCTCCTCGTAGCGCAGCCACACGTCCGGGATGTAGAGGTTGGCGTTGCGCTGCACCAGCCCCCCACCCTGGTTCACCGTGCCGTCCGGGTTGACCGCCGGGTCGGAGTAGAGCCCCGTGGTCTCGTAGCGCTGCTGGCGCCAGCTGAAGTGCAGGCCGTAGTTGAAGACGCCCTGGTTGTTCTCCAGCTTGGCCTTCATCTGCTGCGGGGTGTCGCGGCGCGCCACGGCCAGCACCAGGCTGTGGCTGTCGTCCGCGTTGGTGAGGTCCACCGGCTGGCCGCTCTGGCCATTGGGCTGGGCGACGGTGCCCTCCTCGTTGAACTCCAGCATGGGCGTCACGTAGAAGCCGTCGAAGGGCTCCGTGACGAACATGACGCGGTCCACCTGGTCCCCGAAGTCGCACTCCAGGCAATTGCCGTCGTTGCGCAGGATGCCCAGGCCCCAGTGCGCGTTCATGCGGCCGAAGCGCAGCAGACCCACCGGCGTGGACACCTCGCCGTAGGCCTCGCGCACCCGCAGCGCACCGCGCAGGGCGTTGAGACCCGCCTCGGGGGAGATCTGCCCGTCATTGAAGATGTCGAAGAGCTGGAAGTTGTCGTTGGGGAAGCCGAGCGACGGCGTCGAGCCCAGCACGAGGTTGTCCAGCACGTCCAGTTGGGCCTTGATCCGCACCTCCTCGGAGATGTTGAAGGTGGGCTCCAGCCGCAGGCGCATGTCGGCGCCAGACTGGGTCTTCTCGGTGGCGCGGGGCGAGGCGGCCCACGGCGAGCGCTCCCCCGTCTGACCCAGGTTGAACTGGTAGAAGAGGCTGGGGCGCAGCCGGTAGTAGCCGTCGAGCGAGAAGACCTCCAGCTTGCGCTTCTCCTCCACCCACTCCTCCTGCCAGTCACTGGCGAGCGACTGGGTGGCCAGCTGGGCGCGGATCTCCTCGCGCATCTCCTGCTTGGCGGCCTCCAGGCGCTTGTCCACCTCCTGACGGATACGCTCCTCGGTGGAGTCGGCGGCGGCCTCCTGGGTGGCGGGAGTGGCGTTCTCCTGGGAGGGGGCCGGCGTGCCGGACGGAGGCGGCTCCGGCGTCTGCGCGGTGGCCGTAGCGGAGGCGACGAGAAGCGCCGCCAGCAGGGCGTTGGACGACATAGGGGATTCTTCTCCGGTGCCGCGCGAGTGCGGCGGGTGCAAAGGGCGGGCGAGTCAAGCGGACCCGGCCGGGGGTGTCAACGACGGCGAGCGGCTGTCTTCCGCCGTCCGTCCGGGGGTTTACGGGGAGGGTGTAGCGGTTGGCACTGGGGACAGCAATGGGTGGTGCGGCCACCTTGGGTGAAGGATTCCACCGTCGCCCCACAACGGGAGCAAGGCGTTCCGGAGCGACCGTAGACGAGGAAACGGTTCTCCGCGCCGTCCTCCAGGTACGCGGGCTCGTCGCCCTGCTGCTCCTCGAGGCCGAAGGCGATGGAGGCGTGGATGGCATCGGCCAGCCGGGCCCACTCGGCGGGGGTGAGGGAGGCGGGCGCGCGCGCGGGGTGCAGCCCGGCGCGGTAGAGCGCCTCGGCGGCGTGGATGTTGCCCAGCCCCGTCACCCGCCCCTGGTCCATCAGGGCCACCTTGAGCGCCTGCCGCGAGGTGCCCAGGGCCTCCTGGAGCTGTTCGGCGGTGAGCCCCTCGGCGAGCGGATCCCTCCCCAGTTCCTTCACGGCATCCAGCTCGCGCAGGCGCGAGGCGGGACACGGCTCCATGCGGCCGAAGAGGCGTGAGTCCGCGAAGTGGATGACCTCGCCGGAGTCCAGGTGGAAGCGGGCGCGGCTGTAGGGGACGGGGACGCCCTCGGGACGTCGGAGGAAGCGGCCCGTCATGCCCAGGTGGGCCAGCAGCCCCCGGCCTCCCTCGAAGGTGAAGAGGAGGTACTTGCCACGCCGCTCCAGGGACTCCAGACGCCCCTGGAGGGAAGCGAAGTCCTGCCGGCGCGCCCCACGGAAGACGCGGGTGTCGTCCGCCTCGGCCCGCACCACGCGGCGCCCGTCCAGCCAGCGGACGAGGTTGCGCCGGGCGATTTCGACTTCGGGAAGCTCGGGCATGGCGAGCGCGCCATAGCACCCTCTAGCTGGCCTGCCCAGAAAGCTCGAAACCGAGAGCCTCGAGCGCCTGACGTGCATCCTCGCGGAGCCTGTCCACGCCCGCCGCATCGTCCCAATCCAGGGACGGCAGCACGTCCCGCATCCGGGTGAGTGCCTCCAGGGCCCTGGTGGGATTCGGGAACGCGCCCGGCTGGGGACCTTTCAATGTGCGCTCGACCATCTCCATGCAGTCGATGACGGACTCCAGGTAGCCATCCCGCAGCGGTGCATCTCCCTTGGAGCGGCGCGATTCCTCCATCGGATGGCCGAGCGCGAGGTGACCCAGGTCATTGAGCGCATTCGCCAGGCGGGCGGCTTGTTCGGCGGCAGACGGAGTCATCTCCTCTACCCCTCTCCACTCCGCGCGGAGGCGAAGGCCGCGGGCTGCGCCGGGCAGATGGGACCGACGAAGGCCTTTCCCCCAACGGCTGGGATGAAGCCATAGGCACTGCCCATGGGCTTCGAAGCACTCATGCAGCCGTAGGCGCACCACTCCTTGATGACGAGGTTCTTGAACGAGTCCGGGACGGGAATCAGCCCGCCGCAATTCGTGCAACTGCCTCTTCCACAGTGGGTGACGAAGCAGCGAGCGGCTCCACACTGAACGGTGTCGGGGCAGCCACGCTCCATGCACTGGAATTCCGGGATGATCTTGTCGCCATTCCCGGCAAGGACGATGGAAGGGTCCGGGTCCGGGCTCTCCGCGACACGATCGCCGCCGGTGTCTGTGTATCGCGCGGCGGATGAAGAAGAGCAGGCCGCGGCCAACATCAAGAGCAGCACTCCGCGGAACGGGGCGCGGAGGGAGCGCACCCGTGGAAGGCAGAGGCCTGCTTCCATTCTGGGCTCATCCATGGAGTTCCTGGCTCAATCGGGGGAGGAGACCGGTTGAACCAGGAAAGGATGATGCACTCGGGAGGTCTGAAATCCCAGGCGGACCTGAAAGATGGGATTTCAGAACGTACGAATCCAGACTCGCTGAGTACCGCCCGAGTGGGATTATCCGCTGGGGATGATGGAGTGCTCACCCCTTCCTTCAATCAGAACTCGCCTTCCGGCTGAAGGACCACCTGGGGAGTCACCCTGTCGACACACCCCGTGCGGTGGGATTCTCCGACGGCCGGTGGCAAAGAGTCTCCCCCACCGTCCACAAGTGGAACGCCCGGGCCCTCTGGCGATGGGTGCACGGACAAATGTGCCGGGGCACTCACTTCTTACTTGTTGCCGCGCGCACATCTGCGCGAAACAACCCCCGAAAGGCAGCGTCTGCCCGCTACAAGGGACGCCTTTCGCCGCAACCTCTTCTCCCCCATCGGAGGCCCGACATGGCCGATATCCAGAAGAAGTACACGCCGATGCAGTTCACCCACCTCAAGGGTCTCAAGGGCATCAGCGACGCGGTGCTCGAGTCCCACTTCAAGCTGTACGAGGGTTACGTCAACCGGACCAACAAGCTCACCGAGCTGCTCTCGGGCATGCAGGCCAAGGGCGAGGCCGCTGGCGCCAACCCCGCCTATGCCGAGATGACCCGCCGCATGGGCTTCGAGTACAACGGCATGGTCCTCCACGAGTACTACTTCGGCAACATGAAGCCGGGCGGCGCCACCACCCCGGGCGGCAAGCTGAAGCAGGCCATGGAGCAGAGCTTTGGCTCCTACGAGAACTGGCTGGCGGACTTCAAGGCCGTGGGCACCTCGCCGGGCATCGGCTGGGCCATCACCTTCCAGGATCCGCGCACCGGCTGGCTCTCCAACCACTGGGTGACGCTGCACGAGAACGGCAACATCGCCGGCTACACCCCCATCATCGTCATGGATGCCTGGGAGCACGCCTTCGTGCCGGACTACAAGCCCTTCGAGCGCGCCAAGTACGTGGACGCCTACTTCCAGAACATCGACTTCGAGGCCTGCGAGGCCCGCCTGAAGAAGTAGTCACTTCGGGACTTCTTCCCTCACGGCGGCGGATGGGCTCGGCTCGGGCCCATCCGCCGTCGTCGTTTCGGGGCGAGGCGCGCGGCTACTGGCGCTTCAGCGCGACGACGACGGCATCCGCCCCCGTCTTCTGCTGGAAGGCCGTCACCGTCAGCGTGAGCGGGCTGTCGTTCTCGTTGGTGTAGAGGACACCCGGGCCCGTGCCGCGGATGAACACCCGGTAGCTCCCCGGCCTGAGGAAACGGTAGATGACGGGCACGTCCTCGCAGCCATGCGGGTCTCCGTCAGTGCCATAGATGAGCACCCCGGTGGCCTCGTCCTGTAGGTTGATGGCCACCCTGGTCACACCCGACTGGGAACAGGTCCGGCTCTCGATGCCGTCAACCAACGACCAACTCAGGGCCATGCCCCCCACCGCCCCGAACCGGTACGAAGCGGAGACGGGGCTCCCCTGCTGGATGTCCAGGAAGGCATTGACGTAGTAGGAGGGCTGACCGTCGGAGCCCACCCCGATGAGCTCGAGGGTGTGCCGGCCCGGCTCCAGGAAGGGCGTCTGAACGCCAGCGCCGCTCATGCCCCGCGAGCATTCCAGGCGCACCGTGTCGCCGCCGTCGATGCGTGCGTCCACCGAGACCACGCCCGCCTGGGCGCAGGTGGGGTTCTGGCTGGTGGAGTTGGCCGGGAAGGACCAGGAGAGGTAGGCGTAGGAGCTCGGGCTGCCGTACGGGGCGAGGGTGACGTTCACCCGCACGTTCCCATTCACCGTGACGGAGCCGCTCCCCTTGTAGAGGACTTGACCGGAGGAGCCGAGGGCCTCGAGCGTGTAGCTGTAGGTGCCGGACACGAAGCTGAGCAGGGCGATGCCGTCCACGCCCGAGTTGTTGCAGGCGAAGATGCCGTCGTTGGCGAGCACCTGACCGGGAATGGTGATGCGCACCGACTTCACGTCCGGCACGTCCGCGCACCGGCCCGAGGCGGTGTCGGAGAAGGTCCAGAGGAAGGTGATGTCTCCAGACCCGGGTGGCGGGGTCGGTTGGAGGGTGACGTTCACCCGCGCGATGTCTTTCAGCGTGACGGAGCCACCCGCCTTGTAGAGGACCTGACCGGAGGAACCGAGGGCCTCGAGCAGGTAGAAGTAGGTGCCGGGCGCGAAGTCCCGCAGGGTGATGCCATCCACCCCCGCGGTGTTGCAGGGATGGGTGCCAACGAGCTCGCCCGTCTGTCCGGCGATGGAGACACGCACCGACTTCACGTCCGGCACATCCACGCACCGGCCCGAGGTGGAGCCGGAACCGGCGAAGGTCCAGAGGAAGGTGATGTCTCCGGGCCCGGGCGGACGGATGCTCGGCGTGAGGGTGGCGCTCACCTGCGCGTGGCCGTCCACCGTGAAGGAGCCGCTGCCCGCGTAGAGGACCTGGTCGGTGGAGCCGAGGGCCTCGATGGCGTAGTTGTAGATGCCGGGTGCGAAGTCGCGCAGGACCGTGCCGTCCACGCCCTCGATGTTGCAGGGGGAGATGCCACCATCGGCGAGCGTCTTGCCCGGGATGGAGATGCGCACCCGCTTCACGTCCGGTACGTCCGCGCACCGGCCGGAGAGGGAACCCGGAAGGGAGAAGGACCAGAGAAAGGACACGTCCCCGGGCATGGGCATCTGCTCATGACCGGTGCCGCCGTCGTTACCGCCGTTGTTACCGCCGTCGTTGCCGCCGTCGTTGTCGCCGTCGATGTTGTTGACGATGCAGCCCGTGCCCGCGACGGTGAGACAGAGGAATACCGCGAGCAGCCTGAGGAGTCTGGTGTGCATGGGGCGTTGTCGTGCTCCGTCGGAGGAGGGGCGGGTCCGCGCCGCCGGGCATCATCCACGACACGACGACGCCAGCCAATCCGCTCCCCATCCTGACACGCCGCGTCCTGGCCCCGCGAGTGCCCCCTTCCGCCTACGGCTTGCGCTTCGTGGCGGAGCCGCCCTTCCCGCGCCGGGTCCGAGGCGTGGCCGTCCCCTCCGCCCTCTTCCCCCGGGGAGTCCGCTCCCGTACCTCGCGGGCGGCCTGCGGACGCAGACGCAGCGAGCCCCGCGTGGGCAGCTCGCGAACCTCGCCGCCCGCGGCCCTGCCCGCCCGGGTGATGCGTGGCACCTCTTCACCCGCTGGCGCCGGAGCCTCGGCGGGCGCCTCGCGCACCCCATGCGTCCGGGCGCGCCGCTCGAGGAAGGCCAGCAGCCGCTCCCGGTGCAGGTCCTGGTAGCGCTGGGGCACGAAGTCCACGATGCGCGTCTCGATGATGTCCAGGACGGACTCCACCTCGCGCTGCGCGGGAGGCACGGCCCCGGAGAACTCGGAGAAGCTCTCCTGCGGGATGAGCTCGTCCGCGAAGTGCAGCGTGGAGAGGACGAGCCCCCGCTCGTGCGGCCACACGGCGCACAGGTGCTCCTTCAGGTGCATCACCAGCCGCCCGAGGCCCACGCGGCCCGAGGCCCTCAGCGCCATCGCCAGGGTGGCATAGGGTTTCGTGGCGCCCTCGCCCGGCATGAGGTGGTAGGTGGTGTCGAAGAAGATGGGATCGATGTCCGCCAGCTCGACGAAGTCCTGGATGTCGATGGTGCGGCTGGACTGGGGATCGAACGCCTCGAGCTCGCCACGCGTCACCTCCACGTACCGGCCACGGCGGATCTCATAGCCCTTCACCACGTGCTCGAAGGGCACCTCCTCTCCATCCGCCGAGCACACCCGCTTCTGCTGGATGCGGGCACCGTCCGCGTCGTGCAGGAGGTGGAACTGCACCTGTTTGGGTGACACGGCCGCGTAGAGCCGCACCGGGACATGCATGGGCCCGAAGCCGAGCGAGCCGGTCCAGACGGGACGAGACATGTGGGGCCTCCCTGGCACCCGAGAGGGCGCCGTCTCCTAAGCTCCGTCTCGCCGGGCCGGGCGGCAAGGCACTCCGCGCGCGCGGACATGGGCCCGCAGGGCCGGCCGCTCGGGGGCAGCGTTGCATATCCATCCGCGCCGGGCGTCCCACGAAGAGCACCGTCACGGAACGCTTGCCGCGTACCCGGGACGCTGGTTACGAGGCCGGGTCATCCGGCGATGACACATGAAGGGAAGGAAAGGCATGCAACGGATTCTCTCTGCGATTCTGGGCCTCACGCTGATGACGGGACTGATGACGGGGTGCACCTCCCAGCGCCTCGCCCAGGCGCAAAGGACGGCGGCGTCCTACCTCGTCTCCGACCAGCAGGAGGAGCAGCTCGGCCAGCAGGTGAAGACCGAGCTCGAGACGAAGGAGAAGATCAAGTACGTGGAGGACCCGGCGGTGGTGGAGTACGTGCGCACCCTGTCCACGCCCATCCTCCAGGCGGCGAACCGGGACCGCAAGGGCGTGAAGTGGAAGGTGAACGTCATCGATGACCCGAAGACGGTGAACGCGTTCGCCACGCCGGGCGGCTACCTGTACGTGTACACGGGCCTGCTGCTGGCGGCGGACAACGAGGCCGAGGTGGCCGGGGTGATGGCGCACGAGGCCGGCCACGTCGTGGGGCGGCACTCGGCCCGGGCGATGATCCTCCAGTACGGAGAGCAGGCGATCATCGAGGCGGCGCTCGGTAAGAGACAGAGCACGGTGGCGCAGATCGCCGCGGGGCTCGCCGGCACGGGCGTGGGCCTGGCGTACGGCCGCAGCAACGAGACGGAGGCCGACGAGTACGGCGCGAGGTACTCGGCCGCGGCGGGCTACGACCCTCACGGCCTCGCCACCTTCTTCCAGAAGCTGGCGGCCAATGAGGGCAAGACGCCGGGCGTGCTGAAGTGGCTGAGCACGCACCCGCCCTCCAGCGAGCGCATGGCCCACATCAACGACTTCATCGCGAAGAACCGGCTGTCGGGCTCCAACGTGGGCGCGGAGCGGCTGGCTTCCATCAAGCAGCGCCTGAGGAAGTAGACCCCCCGGGCCTCAATGCACCGAGGGAGGCCGCTCCTCCCCGGTGCGGGGCTCCTCGTCGTCGGGGGAGTCGTGCACCTCGGCGGGAGGCTCGACCTCGGGAGGAGCCCGCTCCGCCATGCGCCGCCGCCAGCGCCAGAAGGCGTACCGCTCCCGCCTCGAGCCATCCCCGCCGGCACCGCTCGATTTGAGATGGGGCACCTCGATGGGAGGAGGCCGTCCCTCCGCCTCGGCCGCCTCCGCCTCGGCCTGCTCCAGGACGGCGTTCACCTCACCGCCGATGATGAAGATGAGGCCGGTGACGTAGAGCCACAGCAGCAGCACGACGACACCGCCGATGGAGCCGTAGGTGACGTTGTAGCGGCCGAAGAGCTCGACGTACTGCGTGAAGCCCCAGGTGGTGAGGAGCCACAGCACGCTGGCGAGCACCGCGCCGGGCGAGAGGAACTGGTAGCGGTGCCGGACGGCGGGCAGACGCCAGTAGCACAAGGCCAGCACCAACATGACGAGGGCGGCCGTGAAGGGCCAGCGCAGCCACGACCACACGGCGTGGTAGACGTTGAGCACGTGGAGGTGACTGGCGATCCACTCGCCCGCCCGTCCGCCCAGCAGGAAGAGGGCGAAGGCGAGGGGGATGAGCAGCGAGCCCGCCACCGTCATGAGGATGGCGAGCCCCTGGGTCTTCCAGAAGGGCCGGTACTCGGGGACGTCGTAGGCGAGGTTGAGGGCGCGGCGCAGGGCGTCCACCCCGCGCGAGGCCGACCAGAGCGCCACCAGGAGACCGAGGGTGATGAGGCGGGGCTGGGTGTCGGTGACGAGCGACTGGAGGTGCCCCTGCACCACGCTCAGGGCCTCGGGAGGCATGAGCGGGCCGAGCCGCGCCACCATGGCATCCACGGCGCCCGGGGCGAACGGCAGGTACGCCGCGAGCGTCACGAAGAAGAAGAGGAAGGGGAACAGGGCGAAGAGGAAATAGAAGGCGAGCTGCGCCGCGCACTCGGTGACGGCGTCCTCCTGGAGCTCCACCCAGAAGCGCCGGCCGAGCTCGCGCCACGTCAGGTGCCTGGGCTTGCGGAACCTCATGCTTCCCGCCTCCGCTGCATCCCGGGTGAGGTTGGGAAGGTGGGCACGGGTGGGCCTTCGTGCAGCGAGGAATGGAGCAGGCGCTCATCGCCCCCTCCCCCGCCCACCTACCGGGGTTGCACACAGGAAGTCAGAATGCCTGCTAGCCTTCCCTTCCACCATGCATCCGCTTTCGCTCGTCATCTTCCTGACGCTCGCCGCTGGCCCTGACCGTCCCATCCCCGCGGGGTGCCGCGAGGATTACAGGACGTGCCGCGAGGACTGCACCATCGACTACGGTGCCAGCACGAAGAAGTACCGCCAGCTCACCCAGTGCCTCGTGGGCTGTGACAAGGAGCAGAAGGAGTGCAGCAGTCAGCACTACTCGCTCCAGGACGCGCAGATCGACCCGATGCCCGCGCGCCAGCCGGATCCGGCCATGAGGGAGGCGGAGCCGTACGAGGATCCCGACAAATCCTCCACGGTGCCCGCGTCGAGCACGCAGACCTCCGGGGATGCGGTGCGCCGGGGTGTCTATCGGGCCTCGGAAGAGGAGTCGACCGAGCCCATCCTGCCGGCCCCGAAGGCGGAGCCGGTGGCCGCGCCCGAGCCCAAGGCGGAGCCGAGCCCCACCGCGCCAGCGAAGACGGCGTCGGAGCCGGCGACATCGGGGAGCGAGGAAGTGCCCATCTTCGACAAGGATGAGCCCGAGCCGGCGCCGAAGCCGGCGGAGCCGGTGCGGCCGACACCGCCGCCGCCGCCCAAGAAGAAGGACATCTCGGAGTGGGACCCCAACGGGGACTGAGTCACGACCCCAAGGAACAACCCCTCTCCCTCTGGGAGAGGGACGGGGTGAGGGTAAACGGACCCCGGGTTGAACCCGGGTCACCGCTGTCCCGCGACCGACGCCTCTTCGTCCAGAGAGCCAGAGCCACGGGGAGACGCCGGAACGACGGGAGCCCCCTGCGTCAGCCGAACGCCCAGGATCACCAGCCCGCCGCCGAGAACCAGAGCCCAGTGGAGCGACTCGCCGAGCAACAACCAGGCGGCGAGGGCGGTCGCCGCGGGCTGGAGGTTGGAGAAGATGGCGACGCGGGAGGCGGGGACCTTGGAGAGGGCGTAGTACCAGATGAGGTAGGCCACCACGGAGGTCAGGAGGGCCAGGTAGACGATGCTGCCCAGGGCGGGCCGGCTGACGGCGAAGGTGCGAGCCGGGTCCAAGGCGAAGGGCATGACGGGCACGAGGAGCAGGGCGGCGGTCACCATGCTCCACGCGGTGGAGCGCACGGGACCGTGAGTGGCGGCGAAGGGCTTGCCCTCGGTGGTGTAGACGACCCAGGCGGACACGGCGGCGAGGATGAGCAGATCGCCCACGAGCGAGCCGCTGGCCGAGGCCAGTCCGCGGCCGAGGAGCAGCACCACCACGCCGACGAGCGCGGTGAGGATGCCGGCGGTGGCGCGCGAGGAAGGACGCTCGTGTCCCCGGGCGAGGCTGAGCAGGTACACGCCGAGCGGGGTGAGCGCGTAGAGGAGCGCCGCGTGGGCGGCGGTGGAGCGGGACAGGCCGAAGAAGAACAGCACCTGGTTGATGGGGCCGGCGAGCAGGCCGAGCATCAGCACGCGGCGCCACTCGGAGCGCGGAGGCAGCTTGGGGCCGGGCGTGAAGAGGAGCAGCAGGCAGAAGACGGCGGCACTGAGGAGGAAGCGCCAGAGCACCACGGTGAGGGGCGGCAGTTCCTCCATGGCGCGCTTGCCGGCGAGGTACGTGCCGGCGTTGATGAGCACCTGGAGGAACAGCGCGGCGTACACCGGGCCGAGCGAAGCCTGACGAGAAGAAACGGACCGGGTGGAGGATGCGCTCATCGTCTGGCGCGAAGTATCAGATTGCCCGGGGTGCCGTCCGGCATTTGCGAGCCGGGGCCGTCAGGGCGCGCCGCAGGCGAGCCACTCGCCGAGCTTCTTCCGCTCGTCGTCGGTGGGCATGGTGCCGTTGGGCGGCATCTCGGTGTTGGTACGGTCGGGGCCGGAGGCCGTCCACGCGTCGACGTCCTTCAAGTGCGCGCGCACCCCCTCGGGGGTGTTGAAGTTCTGGTCCTCCGGGGCGTCCTGGCGCGCGGCACCGGAGAGCACCGTGCTGTGGCAGCGGGTGCAGTAGGTGTCCATGAAGGTCTTGCCGAAGTTCTGATAGGTGAGCGCGCTGCCCTGCGGGCAGGTGGCGCCGCTGGGGCCGGTGCTCTCGCCGCAACCCGCGAGCACGAGAACGGTGGCACCGCACAGCGCGGCGATCAGGGAACGGAAGTGCTGGGACATCGTGGCCTCCTGAAGAGGGGTCGACGGGCCCGGAGGGACCCGGCACCGGCATATCGGGAAGGGGCCAGAAGTGACAGCCGCTCCATGTCCTCCCCGGAGCACTCCCCGTCAGGCGTCCAGGTGCCGGAGCGCCCACTGCGCGGCGTGGCGCACCTGTTCACTCGGATCCTCGCACAGCGTCTCCAACAGGGGCCGGGCCTCGGCCTGCTTCGCGGCGCCCAGCGCGTACACGGCGTTGCGGCGCAAACCATCGTACTTGGCCCGCGCGAGCGCCGTGCCGGGGATGAGCCGCTCGTACTGCTCGGGGGTGAGCGCGGCCAGCTCCATCACCCCGAGCTCCGCCACCGCCCGGGGCGCGAAGCGCTCGTTGGGCGTGAACACGGGGTGCCGGTTGAGGGGACAGACGTCCTGGCAGATGTCGCAGCCGAAGATGAGGTTGTCCATCTCCACGCGGAAGGACTCGGGCACCTCGGCGTGGCGGTTCTCGATGGTCTGGTACGAGAGGCAGGCCCGCGCGTCCACCCTCCCCTGGCCCAGCAGTGCGCCGGTGGGGCACGACATGATGCACTTGCGGCAGTGACCGCAGCGGTCCTCCGTGGGGCCGCCCGCGTACGCATCCACCTCGGCGTCCAGGATGAGCGCGGACAGCAGCACCCACGAGCCATAGGGCTCGGTGATGAAGCACCCGTTCTTGCCCACGTAGCCCAGGCCCGCGCGCGCGGCCCACACCTTCTCCATCAACGGGCCCGAGTCCACGCTGCCGTAGTGGTGCACCTCGGGGTAGGCCTCCGAGAGCAGCCTGCGGAAGGCCTTGAGCTTGTCGCGCAGCGTGGAGTGGTAGTCCCGGCCGCGCGCGTAGCGGGCGATGGGCGAGCCCGCCGAGCGCGGCTCCTCCCGGTAGTAGTTGGTGGCGAAGGCGATGACCGTGCGGGCGCCGGGGAGCAGCCGGGAGACATCCAGCCGCTCGGCCGCCCGCGTGGTCATCCAGTCCATGTCCGCGGCGCAGCCGGACTCGAGCCACCCGAGGAGGAACCCGGGCTCGATGGGCTCGGCGCGTGCGAAGCCCACGAGATCGAAGCCGACCTGCTGGGAGAGCTGGCGAAGGTGTTCGGAGGGCAGCGGACTCACGGGCTCTTACATAACCGCGCCGCCGCCCGGGTGGAGCCCCCCACGTGCTACTTCGCGGGCTTCTCCGGTATCCACTTCACATCCTCGATGCCCGCGCGGTGGTTGGCGACCCGGGCCATGACGAAGAGCAGGTCCGAGAGGCGGTTGAGGAAGACCACCGTCTCCTGGGGGGCCTCGCCCTCGCGCACGGCGGCCACGACGCGGCGCTCGGCCCGGCGGCACACCGTACGGGCCAGGTGCAGCGCGGCGGCCGCCTGGCTGCCTCCCGGGAGGATGAAGTGCGTCATGGGGGCGAGCTCGGTCTCGAACGTGTCGATGGCCCGCTCCATGTCCGTCACCCACTCGGGCTTGAGCCTGGGGATGTGCTCGGAGGCCTTGGTGCCCGCGGGCGTGGCCAGCGCCGCGCCCACGGTGAAGAGCTGGTCCTGCAACCGGTGCAGGAGCGCGTCCAGGTCGGTGGGCATGGACAGGGAGCGCGCCAGGCCCAGCGAGGCGTTCAGCTCATCCACCTCGCCGTAGGCGTCCACGCGCACGCTGTCCTTGCGCACCCGGCCGCCGCCGAACAGGCCCGTCTCTCCCGTGTCCCCGGTCTTCGTGTAGATCTTCATGGCGCCTCGTCTAACGCCCTATTTGCAGTTCGTCACGGGGGTCGCGGGGTTACCCGTGTTGCGCACGTCGTGCTGGAACTTCGGCCACTGCGCGGAAGCGTCCAGTCCCGGACTGTCCACCACGAAGGCATACAGCCGCCGATCGCTGTACGCGGGCATGTAGAGCACGCCGGGGCGACCGGAGATCTGCGTCCCCGAGGTATCCCGCGCGCAGTCGAGCGTCATCTCGTAGCCCGTGGGGATTCCCGACGGCAGCGACACGCTCCAGCGCGCGGAGAGATCCGCCGAGGACCACGCCGACAGGGTGCCCACGTTCGAGTACAGGGTCCCATCCCGTCCGAGCACGGGCGTGGTGAAGTTCGAGCCCGAGAACCCGCCCTTGACGGTCGCCGTCCCCCCCCCGCCCAGCGGGAACCGATGCAGCTCGGTACCCGAGGAGCCATTCACGTTCAGGAATGCCTCGTTGGCGCTCCCAACCGAGACGCTGCCCAGGGAGTAACTGGACGGGAGCGGGTACCTCAACGTCGACAGACTCCCGCTGGTCGCGATGGAGAAGAGGCCACGCATGTTGTTGCCGTTGCCCAGCCCAGGCACGACGAGCTGGGGGCCGACCAGCACGGGGCTTCCCAGGTTGGCATCGATCTTCACCGGCCAGTCGAGCCGGGACTGATTGCTTCCGAAGGTGTAGCTGGCGACCTCGTTGTTGCTGCAGCACGTGCTGCTCTCGGACACGTAGAAGAGGTTGGTGCCCTGCGAGACGAGGCGCCCCGGTTCGATGGGTCTCGGCAGCGCGTTGCCGAACTCGGGACACCGCTCCACGCTCGTTTCCGCGTCCGGCCTGATGGCCACGAAGCGGTTCGAGTTCGCCGAGCCCTGGAGGAAAGCCACCACGGCCTCCCTCTCACTGGTGCCGAAGGGAGTGGTGAGAAGGGTGAGCGACCCGCTGATGCTCCCCGAGCCGTAGGAGCCGGAGAGCGGGCAGCCCGTCCGGAGCTGGCCCAGGTTGCCGTCATACGCGAACAGCTCCGGGTACGAGGAGCCGTTCGTCCCCGCCGCGACATAGATGAGCTCCGATGTCCCCCCGAAGCCATCGTCCCGGGGCTGCCCCACCACGGGCGTGCTCAGGTAGCTGCCCGGCTGGGCCTCCCACTTCAGCTTTCCCTCGGGAGTCACGGCCACGAGCCTGTTCCGGGCGGCGACATAGATGGTGCCACGGGCTCCGATGGCGGGGGTCGTCTCGACATAGTCGTAGAGATCGTAGGCCCACTTCCAGCGCGTCACCGGAATGCCGCCGTCCACCTTCTTCGTATTGCCCACCTTGTCTCGCGCGTTGGCCACGAGCGCCATCTGCCCGCGGAATGCGTCGAACCGCGACTCCCACAGCTTCACGGTGCCCTGGGCGCAGGCGCTCACGGAGCAGGGCGTGGAGGCCGTCAGGGTCACGGGCCTGCCCACACCGTCGGTCCCCTTCACCTCGAGGGTGAGCGACGAGGCGTCGACGTTCGCATCCGTCACCTGCACCTCGACCCGGACCTCCTGGTCGCGCCGCCACGAGGTGGTCGCGTTGGGGTCGGCGTACTGCGTCCTGCCCGTGGTGTCCGAAGGGAAGGTCGGGTTGGGGACCACCAACACGACGGTGGGAGGCGTGCGATCCACGTTCACGGTCACCGTGGCGCTCGGGGCCCCATCCGGCACGGCCGCCGTCAGCTTGAAGTCGCCCTCACCGGTCGCCGGTGGCAGCCACTTCACCTCGTACACACCCTCGGCCGCGCTCGCAGCGGAGAAGGTACCGCCCTGCCCTCCCCCGGCCCGAGCACCGCTGAAGACGAGCTCGGCGGGGAACTTCGGGTTGGAGGCGAACTCCGGCTTCACCTCGAGCCGCACCCGCACCGTCATCTGCTCGCCTCCCGCCGTGGGAGTGCCCTCCGCCGGCTCCAGCACGGTGACCGAGGCGAAACGGGACACGCACGCCCCGCCAACGTACTCCTGCGTGGCCGCGCAGGTGCACGCCGGACCACCGAAGTCCTCGTCCACCTGCCCGTCGCAGTCCTCGTCCACGGCGTTGCACACCTCGGACGCACCGCTGTAGCGGGAGTAGTTCGTGTCATCGCAGTCCATGGCATTGGGCGCATGGCCCACCGGCTGCTGGCAGCTGTCGATGCCCGGGGAGCCCCGAGCGCCCTGGCCATCGCGGTCCTCATCCGGGTGCCACAGGCCGGGCGTCACCACACAGGTGCGTCCTCCGCCCGTGTCACACGACCAGGCGCCCTTGCACCCATTGGACATGTCGCAGAGGGAACCCAGGGAGAAGTCCTCGTCCGCCTGCCCATCGCAGTCATCGTCGAGGTCGTTGCACACCTCGGACTTCGGCCCCGTCTCGCCCTCACAGGCGCCCCAGGTGCCGTCATGGGAGCAGCGGCGCTGCCCCGGCCGGCACTCACCGACGTTCTTCCCGCAGGCCTCCGTCGTGTTGGGCACGCACTCGTGGGGGATGCCCGCCGGGAGGCACAGCCCTCCGACGCACTCGT
The DNA here is from genome assembly GCF_024623785.1 of Archangium lipolyticum. Taxonomy (NCBI): domain Bacteria; kingdom Pseudomonadati; phylum Myxococcota; class Myxococcia; order Myxococcales; family Archangiaceae; genus Archangium; species Archangium lipolyticum. Next base: position 522,432 of record NZ_JANKBZ010000002.1, on the reverse strand, counting down.
AGCCTCCGGCACAAGCGTGCTCCGCGTTGCAGGCGCGAGGCTTCTCCTTCTCCAGCTCGCCCAACTCCGGGACGGTACAACCGGCGAGCAGCAGCATCAGGCCAGCGGCCCACGTGAGGCGCTTCATCGGGACTCTCCAGACGCGACGGCCGCGTCGGCCGGCATGAGGAACCAGGTCACCACGGCGCCCGCGAGGGCGAGCCCCGCGGTGCCCATGAGGATGTTGGCGGTGGTGGCGCTGCGCCGTGCCGCCTGATGGTGGGAGATGAAGTCGTCCTGGAACTCCGCGTCGCGAGCGGCCTGCACCTGGCCGCGAGACGACACGCCGAAGAACGTGGCCAGGCCGCCCGCCACCACACTCGTGCCCGCCAGGGCCAGCGGCACCACGGGCAACGGACGCGAACGGGTCTCCACCGTCGGCGTGAAGGCCGCCGGAGGCGGCGTGGAGGGCAGCAGCGCGCTCCCCTCCGACGTCTTCTGCTCGGGCCGATCCGTGGAGGCCACCGCGGGAGGGGCCTCGGGCTTCGTCCCAGTGCCCTCCGGAGTGGCCACCACCGAAGGCGTGCTCGCCGGCTTCTGGCCCGGCTTCTTCCCGGGAGTCCCCGTGGAAGTGGTCGCGGGCTTCTGCCCCGGCTTGCCCTCGGTGGCCGTGCCGGCCTTCCGCGGCTCCTGGCCCTGCATGCGCGCCAGTTCCTGCCTCGCGCGCTCGCGCTGCTTCTCGAACTCGGCCTCCACCTTGGGCGAGACGCGCAGGGGCAGCTTCGCCTCCGGATTCAACAGGAGCGCCGTCTTGAAGGTGGCGAGCGCGTCCTGCCACCGTCCCATGTCCGCGAGGATGATGCCCTCGTGGAGCCCGAGGGTGACATCCTCCTCCACGCCACGCGCCACGCGCCGGGCCCGCTCGAGCTGCTTGAGCGCCCGCTCGTAATCGAGGCCCTCGTAGAGGCGGACGGCGGCCCTCAGGTAGCGATTGAAGTCATCCGCCGCGTGGGCGGCACTCAACGGGGCCCCCACCAGCGACAGGAGCACCAGGACGAGCATTACGGATGCCCGGCGGTTGGACAGGAACATGGCGCGACATCCTAGCGCGCGTCCACGAGCTGACAGGTGTCCTCGTGGATAGGAAGTGATCGACATTCAGGGCCCCCCATTCGCACCCGGCCGTGCGCAGAGTACGGGTGCTGGACGTTTTCTTGCCCGGCGTCTACCCGCACCCGAGATTACACCGACACATGAAGCAATACCTGGCTTTGCTCGAGCACGTCCTCCACCACGGGACGAAGAAGAGCGACCGGACCGGCACCGGCACGCTGAGCATCTTCGGCCACCAGATGCGATTCGACCTCTCCCAGGGGTTCCCGCTGGTGACCACCAAGAAGCTCCACCTCAAGTCCATCATCCACGAGCTGCTCTGGATGCTCGCGGGCGGCACCAACGTGCACGACCTGCAGAAGCACGGCGTCACCATCTGGGACGAGTGGGCCGATGCGCAGGGCAACCTCGGCCCCATCTACGGGCACCAGTGGCGCTCGTGGGCCAGGCCCGGCGGCGGCTCCATCGATCAGATCTCCCAGCTCGTCGAGCAGCTGCGCAAGAACCCCGACTCGCGCCGGCACATCGTCAGCGCGTGGAACGTGGCGGACCTGGACGCCATGAAGCTCCCGCCCTGCCACATCCTCTTCCAGTTCTACGTGGCGGATGGCCGACTCTCCTGCCAGCTCTACCAGCGCAGCGCGGACATCTTCCTCGGCCTCCCCTTCAACATCGCCTCCTACGCGCTGCTGACGATGATGGTGGCGCAGGTGACGGGCCTGAAGGCGCACGAGTTCATCCACACCACGGGTGACGCGCACCTGTACCTCAACCACGTGGAGCAGGCCCGCCTGCAGCTCCAGCGCGAGCCCCGTCCCCTGCCCCGGATGACGCTCAACCCCGAGGTCCGCTCGCTCTTCGACTTCAAGTACGAGGACTTCACCCTCAGCGAATACGATCCGCATCCGGCCATCAAGGCACCGGTGGCCGTATGACGCTGTCGGCCATCGTGGCCATGGCCTCCAACCGGTGCATCGGCAGGGACAACGCCCTGCCCTGGCGGCTGCCGGCGGACCTGAAGCGCTTCAAGCAGCTGACGATGGGGCACACCCTCATCCTGGGCCGCAAGACGTACGAGTCCATCGGCCGGCTCCTGCCGGGCAGGACGTTCATCGTGGTGACGCGCCAGCGGGACTACGCCCCCGAGGGCGTGCAGGTGGCGCACTCGCTGGAGCAGGCCCTGGAGCTGGCGCGCGGCGACGAGGTCTTCATCGCCGGAGGCGCGGACCTCTACCGGCAGGCGATGGACCGGGTCCAACGGCTGTACCTCACCCGGCTGGAGCGCCCGTACGAGGGCGACACCTTCTTCCCCGAGGTGGACCTCTCCGGCTGGCGGCTCGTCTTCGAGGAGCACCACCCGGCCACCGCCACCGAACCGCCCTTCTCCTTCCTCACCTACGAGCGGTAGGGGCAACGCCCACCACCCGACAGCACATCCCCGCGCCGAACCTCGGGGAGCCTTCCATTCCGCTGTCCGTGAAACCTGATTTTGATTCTCAAAATTGAAGTAACCCCCCGAGGACTGGTAGAGCATGGCCCGTGAAACGCACGGGCCTCCTGCTCCTGTCCCTGTTGATCGCGGCACCGCTGGCCGTTGCCGCAGATGAGGGCGCGTCCGAGGGGCGCTCCTGGCACCGGCTGGTGGGCATCCTCCAGTACCTCGAGGCGGACTATCCGAACGCCATCGAGTCGAAGTCCGAATTCGAGATGGCCGAGCAGCGCAGCTTCATCGCCGAGGCCGTGGACGCGGCGCGGGAGATGGGCCATCAGGGCGAGGCGTTCCTGCCGCGCCTGGAGGAGATCAAGGCCCGGGTGGACAAGGGAGAGGATCCCCAGGGCGTGAGCCGCGACTGCGCGGCACTGGTGGAGGACCTGGTGCTCGCCGGAGGACTGGCGCGCAGCCCGCGCCTGGCGCCGGACCTCGAGCGCGGCAAGGCCATCTTCCAGGAGAGCTGCTCGGCGTGCCACGGCCTGGACGGGCGCGCGCAGGTGTCCATCGCCCAGACGATGGAGCCCCAGCCCGCCAACTTCCAGGACGCGGACCTGATGGCCGGGCTCACCCCGTACAAGGCCTTCAACACCACCGGCTTCGGCGTGCCCGGTACGGCCATGCCCGGCTTCCCCACCCTCTCCGAGCAGGAGCGCTGGGCCGTCGCCTTCTACGTCTTCACCCTCCGCCAGCCCCCGTGTGACGACAAGCCGCCGAGCATCTCGCTGGAGAAGCTCGCCAATTCCACCGATGCGGAGCTGGTCCAGGCCCATGGCGAGAAGAACCTCGCGTGCCTGCGCCGCAAGATGCCCGACGTGGACGCGGAGCGCGGCCTGCTGACGGCGCGCGACCACGTGGAGCGGGCCATCCAACTGGGCGCCGCCGGAGACTCGCTCGGAGCGCGCAACGCGCTGCTGGATGCCTACCTCAACGGGGTGGAGCCGGTGGAGCCCATGCTGCGCGCCCGCAGCCCGGAGCTGGTGCTGAAGATCGAGAAGGCCTTCCTGGACACGCGGCTCGCCGCCGAGCAGAAGAGCCCGCACCTGCAGGACGAGGCCCGCCTCCTCCTGTCCGTGCTGGACGAGGCGCGCCGCGGCAGCGGCAACACGGTGGGCTTCGTGTCGGTGGTGTGGCTCACCCTGCTCATCCTCCTGCGCGAGGGCTTCGAGGCCACCGTCATCGTCGCCGCGCTGCTGGCCATGCTGCGCAAGATGCAGGCGACCTCCTCCGCGCGCGTGGTGCACGCGGGCTGGGTGTCCGCGCTGGTGGTGGGCGCCCTGGCCTTCATCTTCGGGCGGCACCTGCTCAGCGGCGCCAACCGCGAGCTGCTCGAGGGCATCGCCGGGCTGCTGGCCGTGGTCATGCTGCTGTACGCGGCGCTGTGGCTCAACGCGCGCTCCAACATGAGCAAGTTCATGGGCGAGCTGCGCGAGAAGATGCAGGGCGCGCTCGGCCGCGGCAGCATGGCGGGCCTGTTCGGCATCGCCTTCAGCTCCGTGCTGCGCGAGACGGTGGAGACGGCCATCTTCCTGCAGGGGCTCGCGCTGGACTCGGCCTCGGGCGTGGCCTGGGGCTGCGCCGCGGGCACCGTGGCCCTCACCGCGCTCGTCCTCTTCGTCAACCGAGTGGGCTACAAGCTGCCCATGAAGACGCTCTTCAAGGCGTCCACGGTGCTGCTCGTCGTCACCGCCATCATCCTGCTGGGCAAGGCGCTGCACGCCCTGCAGGAGGTGGCCCTGGTGCCGCTCAAGCCCATCCCCTTCGTCACCATCGAGCTGCTCGGCATCTACCCGGACGCCATGTCGCTCATCCCGCAGGTGGTGCTGACGGCCATCCCGCTCATCATCCTCTTCATCAAGCGGCGCGCGAGCACCACGCGGCTGGCGGACGCGTCCTCGCGGGGGTAGTGCCGGGCCCCTCCCCGCTCAGGCCTCGCCCGGCTCGAGCGGAATCTCCAGGGTGGCCGTGGCCCCCTGGTTCGGCCCGTCGCTCTCCAGCGTCAGGTGGCCTCCCAGCATCTTGGCCGCCAGCGCGCTCGAGTGCAGACCGAAGCCGTGGCCATCCTTGCGCGTGGTGAAGCCGTGCGTGAAGAGCTTCCCCTTGAGCTCCTGCTCGATGCCGACGCCGTTGTCCGCCACCTGGATGCGCGCCCACCCCTTCTCCGCGGTGAGCCGCACGCTCATGTGCCGATGCCCCTCGGGCACCGGGTCCAGGGCGAACCTGGCGTTGCTGACCAGGTTGATGAGGATCTGCAGCACCTTGTGCTTGTCCAGCTTCACCCGGGGGAGGCGGGACAGCTCGAGGCTGACGGCGATGCCGTGACGCTGGAGCGCCGCGTGCTGGATGCGCAGGGTGTCCTCGATGAGCTGCGCCAGGTCACACTCCTCCAGCAGGAGCGACGTCTTCGCGTACGTCTGCTGCACCTGGACGATGGCGCGGATGTGGTCGACGTGCCGGTTCATCGCCTCCAGGCTCTCCTGCAGATTCGTCTGCTCGATGAGCAGCTCTTCCGAGAGCGCGGTGACGTAGTCGACCAGCCGCTCGCCGCGCGGATCCTTCGTGAAGAAGTCCCCCAACCCGCCGCGGTTCTCCTCGAGCAGCGCGGACACCTGCCGCACCCGGACGACCCGTGAGGAGCCCACCGCCCGGCGCATCATCTCCAGGTTGACGACGGCGCTGGTGAGGACGTTGCCCACGTTGTGCAGCACGTTGGAGGCGATCTCCGACATGCCCACCGCGCGCGCCGTCTCCACCAGCCGGGCCTGCGTCTGCTTGAGCTCGTGCGTGCGCTCGTCCACCCGCCGCTCCAGCTCGTCATTGGCGTGGCGCAGGGCGGCCTCGGCGCGCTGGACCTCGGCGTAGAGCCGCGCGTTCTCGATGGAGATGGCGGCCTGGGAGGCCAGGTGTCCGAGCAGCGCGATGCGGGCCGGGGTGAAGGCCTCGGCGGCCAGGCGGTTCTCCAGGTACAGCACGCCCGCGAGCCCCTCCTTGCGCATCAGCGGCAGGCAGAGCACCGACCGGGCCAGGCCGTGCGCGAGGTACGGATCGGCCGAGAAGGGATGGGGTTTGGAGGCATCGCCGATGAGCACGTGCTCGCTCGAGCGCCGCACGTAGGCGAGGAGGGTCAGGGGCAGGCCATCGGCGGCGGTGTCCTCTTCCGGGAACACGCTGACACCGCCCTCCGAGTCGCTGGAGATGGCGGCGATCCGAAGCGAGTTGCCGCGCGGGAGCAGCAGGGCCCCGCGCTGGGCGCCGGCGTTCTCGATGGCCACCTGCATCAGCGTGGTCACCAGCCGCTCCAGGACGATCTCCCCGGAGATGGCCTGCTGGGCCTTCACCACGGTGAGCGCGTCGATCTGCGTCGAGCCCGTGTCGTGGGTGCCGGTCTCCGAGCCATTCACCGCGGCGGCGAGGGCGGGCCACCGCGCGTCCAGGTGCTGGACCTTTCCGTGAGCACCCCACTTCAGGTACGCCTCGCGCGACTCGCGGCCATAGGCCAGGGCGACGGTGGTGAGCCGCCGTTCGCGCCAGAAGCGCGCCGCGAGCTCGCCGGCCAGGCCCACCTGGAGGTAGGAGCCGTACTCGCGGGCGGTCTGGAGCGCCTCCTCGTAGGCGTCCATCGCCTCGTCCGTGCTGCCCGTGCAGCGGGCGATCTCCGCCGAGACCAGCCGCTCGGCCGCGCGGAAGTTCTCGGGACAGTTGTCCGCCCAGATCTCGAGTTGCCGCTGGTGCCGCTCCAGGGACTCGAGGTACTCCCGCTTCGCCTCCGGCGCCGCTCCTTCGCAACAGGCCGCCAGGGTCAGCGCGCTGTAGAAGTGGAAGTCGAACAGCTGGATGTGGCCGACCGAGGACCAGAGCAACTCCCCGGCCCGGACCGAGGCCTGGCGTGCCTCCTCGTACGCGCCGCACATGAAGCGCGCCTGCATCTTGAGGATCCAATACCAACACACCACGAGGCTCACACGGGTCGGGGCCTGGATGCTCTCGAAGGACTGCTCCTCGAAATCCTCATTGTTCAGCGAGCCGAACGAGGGCGAGAGGCCACGCAGCTGCTGCACGTAGCACTGGGTGTGATGGATGACGTTCTGCACGGCCTGGAAGCCGGCCTTGCGCGCGAAGTCGAGGCGCGCGATCGACTCCTGGTGGACCTCCTCCAGGGAATGCCCCAGTGCCAGCAGGTTGGTGACGATGTGGTTGCAGCTATAGCAGGCGCTCAGGAAGTCCCCGGCCGGGACCGCGAGCTGGAAGGCCTCGCGGATGTACTCCAGCGAGACGGCGATGGGCTGGGTCCAGTAGCTGACCAGCTCCAGGGAGTAGAGCGCCCGGGCCTTGGAAGCGGAGAAGCCGTGGCGCTCGACGAGATCCCAGGCCAGCAACCCGAAGGAATGACCCTCCCGGTACTTCCCGAAGCAGTACCCCTGCATCAGGCCGAACCAGGCATACCCGTTCACGGCGGACTCGGCGTTGCCATGACGGAGACACAGGAGGACCATCCGGCCCAGGTGGAGGAAGAGCAGGTTGACGTCGGTGAAGAGCGCGGGCGAGAACAGGGCGGAGAGCATGCGCATCGCCGCCTTCGTGTCCGGGTCCGTCATGAGCGGCAGGTCGATGAGGCTCTCGATGGAGCGCTCCCCCATCAGGGCCCACACCTCCGCGTTGACCGCCGCCACCTCTTCCCACGTGGGATGGGGTGACATGGGCATGCCCAGCGCGGTCAACCCCTCCAGGAGACAGGAGACGGCCGCGTCGCTCTCGCTGGTGGCGAGGTGGATGTCACTGAGCAGGCAGGTGACCGCGGCGATCTCCTCGGGGGTGCGCGCCCGCGAGCGGAGTGCCTCGGTGAGGAGGCGCGCCTCGGTCACGTTGCCGCTCATGAACTCGCCGAGGGCCCGCTGGTGGCTCAGCGTGAAGGTGAGCGCGGGGTCCAGCGCCCAGGGGTCATCCGGGAGGAGCTGGAGGGCCGCCGTGTAGTAGGTGACGGCCGAGCGGTGCGCGGCCGCGGACTGGGCCTTCCTTCCCGCCTCGGCGTTCAGGAGCGCCACCTCGTGACGCTCCTCGGGGGAGTGGATCAGCTCCGCCCCGGCGTTGAGCTGGTTCACGACGTCGAAGAGCCGCTCCCGCATCTCCGCCGGAGACAGGCTCGCCCGCAGCAGGCGGCCGATGCGCAGGTGGACGGCCTTGCGCTCCGCTTCGGGGATGAGGGCATGGGCCGCCTGTTGGATGCGGTCATGCAGGAAGCGGTACTGCTCCAGGCCCGCGCGCATCAACAGGCCCTCCTGGAGCGCGGGTTCGAGCCCCTGTTCCACCGCCCCCAGTTGCTGGTCGGAGATGATGGCCAGCGTCTGGAGCGGGAAGAGGTTGCCCACGCACGCCGCCAACCTCAGCAGGTGCTGCGTCACCTCGGGGAGCTGGCGCAGCCTGCCCACCATGAAGTCGACGACGTTGTCGGAGTAGCCCCGGGCCCGGACGCCCTCGGCATCCCATCGCCAGGAGCCCTCCGGCGTGCGCGTCAGCAGCCCGTCCTGGTTCAGCGTCCGCATCAGCTGGATGAAGAAGAACGGGTTGCCGCCGGTCTTCTCGTGCACCTGGGCCGAGAGGGGCCCGACGAGCTCCGGACCCGCGCCCGGCAGCGCGTCGGCGACGAGCCGCTGGAGCTGCTCCAGGCGCAGCGGCGCGAGCCGGATGTCGGTCACCCGCGCGCCCTCCTTCCGCATCTCCTCTCGCGCCAGCACCAACGGATGGCACGGGCCGGCCTCGTTGTCCCGCCAGGCGCCGACCAGCAGCAACGGAGAGGTGTCCGGGTGGGTGATGAGGTGCTGGATGAGCCGGAGGCTGGCCTGGTCCGCCCACTGCAGGTCGTCCAGGAACATGGCGAGCGGATGCTCGGAGGTGGAGATGGCGCCGAGGAACCGCTGGAAGACGCGGTTGAAGCGGTGCTGGGCCTCGGAGGGCGGAAGCTCCTGGACCGGCGGCTGCCGGCCCACGATGAGCTCCAGCTGGGGCACGAGCCCCACCAGGAGCTGCCCGTTGCCCTCCAATGCCTGCCGCAAGCGCCCGCGCCAGTCCTCGAGCTCCGCGTCGGTGCCGGCCAGCAACTGCAGCACCAGGCCGCGAATGGCCTGCGCCAGGGTGGCGTAGGGGATGTCCCGCTGGAACTGGTCGAACTTGCCCTGCAGGAAGATGCCGCGCCGCTGGACGACGGGCCGGTACAGCTCCTGGACCACCGCCGACTTGCCGATGCCGGAGTAGCCGCTGATCATCACCAGCTCCGGGCAACCTCCCTGGGAGACCCGCTCGAAGGCGCCGAGCAGGGTGGAGACCTCCTCGTCGCGCCCGTAGAGCCGCTGCGGCATCTGGAAGTGGGTGGGGACGTCGTGCGTGCCCAGCGGGAAGGACTCCCGCACGCCCCGGCGCAGCTCGTCCCGGCACCGCACGAGGTCCGCCTTCAGCCCGTCCGCGCCCTGGTAGCGCTCCTCGGCCACCTTGGCCAGGAGCTTCATCACGATGGCGGACAGGGCGGGAGGGAGTCCCGGGACGCGCTCGTGCGGGGGCCTCGGGACCTGGGCCATGTGCGCGTGGAACCACTCGAGTGCGTCGCGCCCGTGGAAGGGCAGCGAGCCCGTCAGCAACTCGTAGAACGTCACGCCCAGGGAGTAGAGGTCGCTGCGGTGGTCCACCGAGCGGTTCATCCGCCCCGTCTGCTCCGGGGACATGTAGGCCGGAGTCCCCTCGATGAAGGTGGTGGACGCCGCGTCCACGTGCTCCAGGGTCTGGAGGATGGCCGTCCCGAAGTCGATGACGCGCGCCTCGCCCGAGGGCAGGAGGATGAGGTTGGAGGGCTTGAGGTCCTTGTGGATGACGCCGCGGCGGTGGATCTCCGCCAGGGTCTCCGACAGGGAGATGGCCAGCTCCAGGAACCGCTCCACGTCGAGCGGCTGCCCCACCCCCTCGGACAGGGCCTTGCCGCCCTCTCCCTCCAGGAGGAGCACCGGACGGCCATGGCTCAGCTCATGGCCCAGCACCCTGGCGACGCCGCGCACATCCCGGAGCCGCTGCAGGATGGCGTGCTCCCGCCTGTAGCGCTCCAGCTCACGAGCCCCGGGGTACGTGGTCACCGGCATCTTCACGATGACGGGCAGGCGATCGGCGTCCCGCCTCGCGTTGTAGAGGATGCTCGCCCCCGTCGACTTGAGCGTGTCGATGAGGGTGTAGCCAGGGATGTTCACCATGGAGACCGTCACGTGCAGGGGCCGGGGTCCCCCCACGGGTGACGGGAAGCGGCCTCACCTACCCGCTGTGGGACATGGCTCGGCCGGACTGCCTGGCGCCTGCGGAGTGAGGATCCCAGCGTTCGAAGCGGTGAGTCTTCAGCTCGCTCGTTGATACCTGCCCGCGACTGTACCAGAGAAAATGTTCGATTCTCAAAAAATGAAATACCAACGGCTGGACAGAGCCGTGTGGAGCGCTTCCAGGCCCGGCCGCCGCCCGCCTGGTTGGAGCGGGGGCGGACCGGCACCTGGGAGCGGCCGTCAGGGCAGTCAGGCGGCCGAGCTGTTCGTCTCGTTCGCGGCCTTGCCCCCCAGCTCCGCGAGAATCCGCTCCCCCTCCAGCTCATCGATGGGGAGGAAGCGCTCGAGGTCCGGACGGTAGACGTGCACCCGCGCGTGGGCGATGTCGAACCACCAGCCGTGCAGCCGCAGCGTGCCGGCCTCCAGGCGCTCACGCACCAGGGGGTAGCTGCGCAGGTGCTCGAGCTGCTGCAGCACGTTGTACTGGCTGAGCCGGTCCGCCGGGGGCAGCCCCTCGCCCACCTTGCCGCCACGCTCCATCGCGGCCAGGGCCGGGCGGCCGATGTCCAGCCAGCTGCTGAGGTTGGGCGTCTTCTGGTCGTTGTACCCCGCCAGCACCGCCTTCATGGCGCCGCAGCCGGAGTGCCCGCACACCACCACGTCCTCCACCGGCAGGTTCAGCAGGGAGAACTCCAGGGCCGCCGCCTCGGAGCGGTCGCTCAGGGACAGGCCCGCGGAGTCCGAGGGCGCCACCATGTTGCCCACGTTGCGCATGACGAAGAGGTCACCCGGGTGCGTGGACACGAAGAGGTTGGGCACGACCCGGCTGTCGGAGCAGGCGATGAAGAGGCAGTCGGGAGACTGTCCGTGAGCCAGCCGCGCGAAAGTGGAGCGGTAGGCGGGGAGACCATGACGCTGGAAATCGAGCAGACCCTGAATGAGCTTCTTCATCACGCACCTTCCGAGGAGAGACGAGCAGTGGAGGAAACAGCGGCAACGGACTTCGGCTGCGCAATGGCACCCTTGCGCGTCCACACGTCTTCGAGCGGCTCCATCCATACCTTGCCGCCCGTCTTGCGGTGGTTCTGGCACCAGCTCTCGAGAGCCTCGTAGCCAGAGTGGTCCAACGTATCCACCGCGAGGTCCAGCTCCACCTGGGCGCCCGAGGGCACCTGGGCGAGCGCGGTAGCCAGCTTGGGAACGCCCACGAAGGTGAGGGCGCCGCCCACGCGAACCTGGTGCACCTCACCGGCCCGCTGCACATCCACCTGCACCCGGCCCAGCCGCCACAGCAGCCGCGCCACCGCCAGCGCCAGGCCCATGCCGATGCCCGCCAGCAGGTTGATGCCCACCACGCCGGCCACCGTCACCACGTACACGGACAGCTCGCCGCGGCGGCGCAGCTCCTGGATGTGGTGCGTGTTCACCAGCTTCATGCCCACGTGGACGAGCAGACCCGCCAGCACGGTGAGGGGCACCAGTCCCAACCACGCGCCCAGCAGGGAGAGGAAGAGCAGCATCCACACGCCGTGCAGGACGGCGGACAGGCGCGACTTGGCGCCCGCGGCGATGTTGGCCGCGCTGCGCACGATGACGCCGGTGATGGGCAGGCCGCCGGCCAGACCCGACACGGTGTTGGCCAGACCCTGCGCGAACAGCTCCTTGTCCAGGTTGGCGCGCGGGCCGGTATGCAGCTTGTCGGTGGCCACCGCGCTCAGCAGCGACTCGGCGCTGGCCACCAGGGCCAGCGACAGCACCGCCGTCACGAAGGCACCCCAGTTGCCCTGGGGCAGCGAGGGAAGCTGGATGCTCTCGAAGAGGCTGCCGTTGAGCTGCACCCGCGCCACGTCCGCGCCCCACACCGCCGCGACCGCCGAGGCACCCACCACCGCCACCAGGGGCCCGGGCACCTTCTTGAGGCGGCTGTTGGGCATCACCTGCCACACGATCAGCAGGGCGATGGTCAGCAGGCCGAGGATCGTCGCGGGGCCGTGCAGGTCGGCGATCTGCTGCGGCAGCTCACGCAGGTTCGCCCACGCGTTGGACTGCGGCTTGCCACCCAACACGATGTGCAGCTGGCCCAGCACGATGAGGATGCCGATGCCCGCGAGCATGCCGTGGATGACGGCCGGGGAGATGCCCAGCGCGGTGCGCGCCACCTTCAGTCCACCCAGCGCCATCTGAATCAGGCCCGCGGCGGCCACCGCGGCACAGGTGGCCGCGAAGCCCAACTCCTGGATGAAGCCGAACACCATCACCGCCAGGCCCGCCGCCGGGCCGCTCACCAGCAGCGGCGCCCCACCGAACAGCCCGACCACCAGGCCCCCCACGATTCCGGCGATGAGACCGGACATGATGGGAGCACCCGAGGCCAGGGCGATGCCCATGCACAAGGGCAGGGCCACCAGGAAGACCACCAGGGAGGCGGGCACATCACTCGCCAGCACCGCCCTGAGTGAGCCGGCTGAACCGGCGCTCTGCTCTTTGGACTCCATGACTCTTTCAGCCTCCACACTGCGAAAGGCGTCGTGCCTCCTTCGGGGGAGGCGCGCGCGGTTCCGCCCTCTCTTCGCAAGGGGCGTGCCGGGCGTATGCAGTGGGGCTTCCCTCTGGAGCGCTTCAAGGGAGGGCGACGGGGACTTCAAAAATCTTGAAGTGCGACCCGCGGCACTTAAACTTCCTTGAATTCCTGATTTACAAGGAAGTACACGACCTGGCGAGGACCCTCATGGATGCGCGGGTCCCCGGCGATCAGACGGGCGCCTACTCCTCTCCCAGCCGCCGGAGGAAGGTGGGATAGGAGATGCCGAGGGCCTTGGCGGCGTCCATCCGGCGCCCTTCGAGGAGCCCGAGCACGTGCCGCACGTACATCCGCTCCACGGCTTCCAGGGGGAGCGGGGGGCCGGGCACCACGAAGGCATTGGGGTCCCCCAGGGTGGCCGGGCCCTGGGAGCCCGGCGCGAGCGCCTCCAGCTCCAGGGCGGGGCCGCTCTCGAGCACCAGGGCACGCTCGAGCAGGTTGCGCAGCTCGCGCACGTTGCCGGGGAAGGGGTAGCGCGCGAGCCGCTCGCGTGCGGCGGCGGAGAAGCCCACCGGGCGGCGGCCCAGCTCCGCGCACAGCTCGGCCACGAGGGACTCGGCCAGCGGGAGCACGTCCTCGCGCCGCGCCCGCAGCGGAGGCACCTCCACCTTGAAGACACTCAGGCGGAAGTAGAGATCCTCTCGGAAGCGGCCGGCGGCCACCTCCTCGGTGAGGTTGCGGTTGGTGGCGGCCACCACGCGCGCGCTGCTGGACAGCTCGGTGGTGCCTCCCAGCCGCCGGAAGGCCCCCTTGTCCAGGAAGGTGAGCAGCTTGGCCTGTAGGGGCAGCGGCAGCTCTCCCACCTCGTCGAGGAAGAGCAGACCTCCGTTGGCCACCTCCACCAGGCCGCGCCGGGCGGTGCGGGCGTCGGTGAAGGCGCCCCGCTCGTGGCCGAACAGCTCGCTCTCCACCATGGTGTCCGGCAGGGCGGCGCAGTTGACGTGGACGAAGGGCCCCTGCTCCTCGCGCAGCAGGTGCAGGTGACGGGCGAGCACCTCCTTGCCCACGCCCGTCTCCCCCAGCAGGAGGACGGGGCTGCGGGGCGAGGTGGCGATGCGCTCGAGCATCTGCAGCGTGCGTTGCATGGCGGGCGAGTGCGGCACCAGCAGCCGCCGCCGGCCCTCCAGCGCGCTCTCCGCCCGGCGCAACCGCTCCTGGAGCCGCACGTCCTCGGCGGCGCGGCGCGCGCGCAGCACCAGGTCGTCCAGCTCCACCGGCTTGGACAGGTAGTCGCGCGCGCCCGCCTTGATGGCCTCCACCGCGCTGGCGATGTCCCCGTGCGCCGTCACCATCAACACCACGGTGCCGGGCACCTGGGTGCGCAGCTCGGGCAGGAAGGAGAGCCCGTCGCCATCCGGCAACCGGCGGTCGAGGATGACCAGGTCGGGGGCCTCCCGGGCCAGGGCCCCGCGCGTCTCGTGCAGCGAGCGGGCCGTCCGCACCTGGAACCCCTCCTGGGAGAGGACGGCGGAGGCGAGGGAGGCGAAGGTGCGATCGTCATCCACCAACAGCAGGGAGGTACTCATGCGGAGCTCTCCAGGGGAAGGCGGAGGCAGAACCGGCTGCCCTCGGGCAGGCGGGCATAGGTGAGACTACCGCCGTGGGCCTCCACGGCGGCACGGGCCATGGGCAGACCCAGGCCCACGCCCTTGGCCCGGGCGGTGGCGAAGGGCTCCCACAGGCGCGGCTCCAGGTCCGGGTCCACTCCGCCCGCGTTGTCTTCCACCGTCAGCACGGCCTCGCCCGCCTCGCGCGCGAGGGACACCCGCACCCAGGGCGAGGGACGCAGGCCCGTGTCGCGCGCCACCGCGCCCGCCTCCACCGCGTTGCGCAGCAGGTTGTCGATGGCGGACACCAGCAACGCCGGGTCGGCCTGCACCATGAGGCCCTCCGCCAGCGCCACCGCCACGGGCACGTCCTCGGCCTCCGGCAGCAGGCGCACCGACTGAAGGGCCTCCTCCACCAGCAGGCGCAGCTCGCAGGTGCGGCGATGGGCGGGCCGCGGCGCGCCGAAGGACAACAGCGAGCGGGCCAGATGTCCCAGCCGTTGCACCTGGGCTCGCAGGGCGGGCAGCGCCACCTCTCCGGCGGAGGCGGCGGGCCTCAAGAGGGAGAGCGCGGCCTGGATGCCGTTGAGGGCGTTCTTCACCTCATGGGCGATGAGCTGGCTGGCGGAGCCCAGCGCGGCCATCGTCTCCTGGTGCCGCAGCCGCTCCTCGGCGGCGATCAGCGAGTGGTACGAGCGCCGCAGCAGGAAGGTGAAGATGAGGAGGGTGCTGCCCAGCAGGGCGACGTGGAAGAGGAGCTGCCCGAGGAAGCGGCGCCGCAGGCGGGCGATGTCCCGCTCCTCGTTCTCCAGCACGGCCAGCACCATGCCGCTGATGCCCTCTGGCATGGGAACCAGGGCCGCCGCGCCCAGCATGCGCGAGCCCCCCAGCACGAGCGGGCCGGGAGCCGTGGCCAGGGCGCGCACGAGCGAGGCGCGCTCCCGGGTCCACATGAAGCGAGGAAGGGGCGCGGGCAGCAACAGCTGGTCGTTCTCGTCCATCAACAGCACCATGTCCGCGCCGCCCGACTGGACGCCTGGAAGCGGTCGGGCCCCCGCCCTCAGCTCGCCCACCAGCAGGCCCCTCACCTGCCCCCCTCGCATGATGGGCACCGCCACCACCAGCGGCCCATCGTTCCCCTCCAGCAGGCTGATGTCCGAGACCCCATCGGTCATCACCCGACGGAACCAGGGGCGGGTGTTCAGGGAGGATTCTCCCAGCGACATCTGGGGCGGATCGCTCCACACGCGGTCCCCCGAGGGAGTGAGCAGGGCCACCCCCTCGGAGAAGAGAGGCGAGTGGTGGAGGGCCCTGTCCAGCACCGCCTTCTCCAGGATGGAGGGGCCATGCTCGGGAGAGAGCTGTGGGTGCTCGGCCAGGCGGCGCAGCTCCGCCTCCAGCAGCCCCAGGTGCACGCCCAGGGCGTCGGCCTGCACATGGGCCTGGTTGGAGAGGTGCCCGAGCATCTCCTCGCGGGCGTTGCTCAGGTCCTCGTGGTAGGCGAGCAGGGGACTGGCCAGCGCCACCAGACCGAGCAACGCCAGGCCCAGCATGGCGGAGCGACCGGCACGCTGCTGCGCGCGCGCGAGTTCCCCGAGGGCGGAGGCCAGGGAGGAGACCGGCAGGGCGGGCGGACGCGACATGAGGCGCATCATGCGTCAACCGCCCGGGCGGGCACCTTCTTTCCGCAGGCCTCCCCTGTTCACCTCCGGAAGTAGCGGCCGGAGTCCTCCCGCAGCCGGCCCTCCTGCTCCAGCTTCAGCAGGACCGCCAGTGCGCTGCGCTCGGCCACCGGGTGCAGGAACGGCGGCGTCTCCGCGTACGCGCGCTCCACGACGTCCGCGAGCGTCGCGCCCTCCGCCGTCACCGCCTCCACGATGCGCGCCTCACGCGCCGCCCGGTGGTCCAGGTACTCCTGAAGCTTCCCCGGCCCATCCGGAATCGCCGACCCGTGCGAGGGGTGCAGCGTCGTCACCGGCCAGTCCCGCAGCCGGGCGAGCTGCCTCAGGTACTCGCCCATGTCGCCCTCGGGAGGATCGATGACGATGGTGCCCACGCTGGCCACCATGTCGCCCACCACCGCCGCGTGCGTGCGCTCGTCCACGAGGCACAGGTGGCCTCGCGCGTGCCCCGGCGTGTGCAGCACCCGCCAGCGCTGCGGCGGAGTCCCCGCCAGCTCCAGCACCTCGCCCTCCTCCAACAGCCGCTCCGTTGGCACGTCCAGCCGGTCCGCCGTGCGCGCGTGGCACCACAGCGGCACGCCCAGGCGCTCCTTCACCACGCGTACGCCACCAATGTGGTCCCCGTGGTGGTGCGTCAGCAGCACGGCCTGGACCCGGCACCCGTCCGCCACCAGCCCCTCCACCATCGCCAGCAGCCGCGCCACCTCCGCCTCGTCGTCCGCCCCGGGGTCGACGATGAGCAGCTCGCCATTGCCCAGCACGTACGCGTTGGTGTGCGTGGCCGGCGGCAGCGTGGCCGTCCGCAGCGGGAACACCCGCACGCCCTGGTGGAACTCGATGCGCTGCGCGATGAAGTCCGGGCAGTGGGGCTGCTCACGCAGACGCGCCAGGGCCCGCTCCGGCGAGTCGAAGTCCGCCATCACCCGCAACACGTGCAGGGCGGGCGGGTGCAGCAGCGCCGTCCCCTGCTCCCAGCGCGCGAGCGCCTCGGACGGCTTCACCCACGCCGCCTCCGACAGCTCTCCGGGCAGCCACTCCGCCCGGGCATGCGCCGGTGCCTCCACCAGGTAGAAGAAGGTGTCGAAGCGGACGGGCGCGAACTCCGGCGTCACCCACCGCCCCGCGTCCGGGAAGTCCTCCGCCCGCAGCGTGAGGCCGTGCCGCTCTAGCAGCTCCGGCCACGTGGCCCGCTTCTCCAACAACGCGCGGCGCAGCTCCCGCACCTCGTCCGGCGCCAGACGCTCGGCGCCTTCGGCCACCAGCACCCCGGTCTCCTCGAGGAGCTCGCGCGCCGCCGCCACCCGGAGCGCCGCCTCCTGCCCCGAGGCCCCGCGCACCGGCACCTCCGCGTCCGCCTTGTCCACCTTGCCGCCGGGGAAGGCGTAGAAGCCACCAGCGAAGGCGAGCGCCTTCTCGCGCTTCACCCAGAAGACCTCCACGCCTCCGGGCCCCCCGCGGTACAGCACCACCACCGACGCGGGCCTCGTCGCCGCGACGGGAGGCGGTGGAGGCATTCCGGGAAACGCTTCACTCATGATTGCACCGTCTGGCCCAGCAACCGGGCCATCATGTTGCGCGCGTCCTCGATCTGATCCGGCCGCACGTACAGGCGCGACAGCCGCACCGCCCCGCTGTAGCGCTGGTAGAGCGGCGTGTAGCGCGCCACCTCCGTCAGCCGGCCGGTGGACCTGTCGACGATGAAGAGGCTCGGACCCGAGCCCTCCGAGAAGTACTTGGACAACACCCCGCGCGACTCCACCGTGAAGTGCTCGAAGCCCCCTGTCACGAGCGCGCTGCGCAGCACGTCCAGGTCGTAGCCGACATCCCGCTCGGTGAACTGCGCCAGCAGCTTGAAGCCCTGGCGCGTGGAGATGCGTTGGGCCCACCGGTTCTTCGAGCGCCGCAGCGTGTACCAGAGCGCCACGTCGTCGCAGCCGAGGAAGGCCTCGGGGTCGGAGGGAATCTCGAACTCGCCGGGCGCCTCCTCGTAGTAGCGCCGCAGCATGTAGTCGAAGTTCACCGAGGTGTGGTGGTAGTAGACCGAGATGAACATGTGGTAGCGGCTGAGGAGGAAGTCCTCGAAGGCGAAGGCCGCCGCCCGGCTCAGCGACAGGTAGGCGCGCCCGTCCTTCATCGCCGGGTTGAGATTGGAGATGATCCAATCCATGTCGTACCGGCCATAGTTGACTCCCGTATAGAAGGAGTCGCGCACCAGGTAGTCCATGCGGTCCGCGTCGAGCTCGCCGGAGACGATGGCGCGCAGCAGCGGCGTCCAGTCCACCCCGGCGTGGGAGAAGCCCGGGTCCTGCGGAGGCCGCGCGCCGGTGATGAGCCCCACCGCGGCCATGGGGGTGATGCCCTGGGGCCCGTAGTGCTGCTCGATGATGGGGGTGAGCGAGCTGTCGAGCAGGAGCTTGGCGGTGAAGTCCTCGTGCGTGGCCTGCTCGCCCTCCGCCACGGTGTCCAGCCAGGAGGGCAGCCGCAACGAGGCGCGAGGGGGCGCGATACGCTCGGAGGCGTGGGACAGGGGCATGTGCCCCAGGTCATGACAGAGGACGGCCAGACGCACCGCGGCGGCGAAGCGGTTCCTCACGTCCGGGGGAAGCTCGGAGCGGGCCGTCACGGCGTGGAATACCCGGGAGGCCACACTCATGGCGCCGAGCGAGTGGGCGTGCCGGGTATGGGTGGCTCCCGGGAATGCCAGGTCACCGAACCCCAACTGTCTGACATGACGCAGTCGTTGGTAGTACCGGCTGTCGATGACGGCCTTCTCCTCGTCACTCACATCGATGGTGCCGTGGATGGGGTCGCGAATCCGCATGGTTCTCCTCTCATACTTCCGGGAACTGCTCGGCGGCCAGCCAATCGGCCCATCTGTGAACTGTCATCCCCCTGGGGGACGTGCTAACCCTGCCAGTACCCAGCGCCACGCATGCATATCGCCATCCTGTACAACCGAGACCATGAGCTGTTGGAGGACGACCCGGGTCGGGAGGCGCGAGAAGACGTAACGCGCGTGGCCACCGCCCTGTCCGAGGCGCTCACCCGGGGCGACACCCACGCCGAGCCGCTCGCCGTCGAGGGCTCCCGGCTGGACTTCGTGGACCTGCTCGCCCGGATGCAGCCCGACCTGGTCATCAACCTCTGCGAGTCCGTGGCCGCGGACAGCCGGGGCGAGATGGTCATCCCCTGTCTGCTGGACATGCTCGGTCTGCCCTACACCGGCTCCCCGGCCCTGTCGCTGGGCCTGGCGCTGCACAAGGACAAGGCCAAGGAGCTGCTCAAGGTGCGCGGGGTGTCCACCCCGGGCTTCGCGCGCGTGGACCGGCTCGAGGACGTGGGCCTGGTGGACCTGCCCTTCCCCCTCATCGTCAAGCCCGCGCGCGAGGACGCCAGCATGGGCATCTCCGGCGACTCGGTGGTGCATGACCGGGCCGCCCTGGGCCGCGCGGTGGAGGCGGTGCTGCGCACCTTCCAACAGCCCGCCCTCGTGGAGCAGTTCATCCCCGGGCGCGAAATCTACGTACCGCTGCTGGGCAACAACCCGCGCCGGGCGCTGCCGCTCACGGAGATCCGCTTCGGCAAGCACTTCGAGGACCGGCCCAACATCGTCACCTACGCGGCGAAGTGGGAGTCCAACTCGCCGGAGTACAAGGACAGCCCCTCGGCACCGTGCCAGCTGGAGGACCCCGTGCTGGAGGCCCGCCTGGTGAAGACGGCGGTGGAGGCCTTCGCCGCCCTCGAGTGCCAGGACTACGGGCGGGTGGACCTCCGGGTGTCACCGGAGGGCGTGCCGTACGTCATCGACATCAACCCCAACTGCGACCTCCACCCGGACGCGGGATTCGCCAAGGCCGCGCGCGCGGCCGGCATCGACTACCCCGCCCTGGCCACGAGGCTGGTGGAGATCGCCCTGGAGAGAGCCCATGGACATCCGACCACTCGAAGGAAAGGACCGGGAGCAGCTCGCTTCCTTGATCCAGCGAATCGAAACGTTCTCGCCGGAAGAAGTAACGGTCGCAATCGAGCTCGTCGATCTCGCGCTTCAGCCGAATAACCCCGACTACAAGATCCTCGTCGCGGACCGGGACGGGAAGCTGGTGGGGTACGTGTGCTACGGCCCCACGCCGATGACCGAGGGGACGTACGACCTGTACTGGATCGCCTCGGACCCGACGGTGCGCGGCCAGGGCGTGGGCGCCTCGCTCATCTCCGGCATGGAGGGAGACCTGCGCCGCCAGCAGGCCCGGCTCATCCGCGTGGAGACGAGCGCCACCGAGGCCTACGGACCCACCCGCGGCTTCTACGCCTCGATGAAGTACAACGAGGAGGCGCGCATCCGCGACTTCTACAAGGTCGGCGACGACCTGATCATGCTCACCAAGCGACTCTAGAAAGAGGCTCCAGGCCCCGCGCCGGAGCGCCCTGAGCGATGCGACTGTCCAGAAGACCCGCCCTCCTCCCGCTGAGCGCCGCGCTGCTGAGCCTGGCGCTCGTGCAGTGCAAGCAGCAGCACCCCGCGCCCGAGGCCCCCAGGCCCCAGGCGCAACAGCAGGCCCCGCAGGCCCCGGCCACCGTCTCCGACGTGCTCAAGGCGCGCCGGCCCCAGGGCGGCGAGTACATGGGGCTGTACCTGGTGGACAAGAAGGTGGGCTACGTCTTCAGCGACCTGGCCCCCATCCCGGGCCGTGCGGACCGGGTGCGCAGCATCCAGGAGCTGCACTTCAAGGCCAACGTGGGCACGCGGGTGTCCGAGCGCGTCCACCGGGAGGAGCGCATCTACGAGGCCGGGCCCCGGGGTCGGCTGGTGGCCTTCACCATCGAGCAGCGCGGAGACGGCGGCACGCAGACGCTGGTGGGGACCGCCTCGCCCTCGGGGGTGAGCGTGGTGCGCAAGCGGCCGGGACTGGCGGACGAGACGGTGAACCTGCCGCCCACCACGGAGGTGGTGGAGGACGCCGACCAGGTGCGCGTGGCCATCCTGCGCCAGGCGAACGTGGACGGCAGCATGATGGATGGGACGGACCTCGGCACGTACAAGCTGAGCACCACGGTGCACCCCACCGAGGAGCGGCTCGTGAGCGGGGTGAAGGTGAAGGTGGGCAAGGCCGTCAGCGTCTCGGAGAAGGAGAAGGTGCCCGTCACGGCGTACGTGGCCGAGGACGGACGGACGCTGGAGCTGGACTACGGGCAGACGATGAAGGCCCGTGCCGAGCCGGAGGAGGTGGCGAAGCGGCTGGACACGGTGGAGGTGTTCGGCCTCACGCGCGTGGTGCTGCCCAGGGCGCTGCCGCCCGAGGCGCACAACATCCCCGGCCAGGTGACGCTGGTGATGAAGGACCTGCCGGAGAAGTTCCAGCGGGACACCTACCGGCAGAAGTACCAGGCGCGGCCGGACGGGAGCGTGCAGGTGACACTGTCCGCGCGCGCGCCCGAGCCGAAGAACCTCAAGCCGCGGCCACTCGCGGACCCCGAGGGGGGCAAGAACCTCGAGACCTCCATCATCGTCGAGAGCGACAACCCGCGGATCCGCGAGCAGGCCGAGCAGCTCGTGGGGGGCGAGAAGGACGCCTACACGGCGGCGAAGAAGATCGTCACCTGGGTGGCGGCCACGCTGCAGAAGGACTACGGGGCGAGCGCGGACCGGGCCACGGACGTGCTGCGCCAGCGCAAGGGTGACTGCACGGAGCACTCGCTGCTGACGGTGTCGCTGCTGCGCGCCTCCGGCATCCCCGCACGGCGCGTGGATGGCGTCATCTACATGGTGAACCAGGACGGCGTGCCCGCGCTCTACTGGCACGAGTGGGTGGAGGCCTTCGTGGGCGAGTGGACCCAGATGGATCCCACCTTCAACCAGGTGGTGGCGGATGCCACCCACTTCGGCGTGGGCCTGGAGGGAAACGCGGAAATCACGCCCCTCATCGGCCAGCTCAAGGTCGTCGAGGTCAAGTAGGACCCCGCCAGGGGAGCCCCCCTTGGCAATGTGTCCGGAAGTCGACTAAGCAACCCCCGCCTTTGCGGCATCAGTAACGGGGGTTCCATGAACAAGTTGACTCAGAAGTTCCTGGTGGTCTCGCTGCTCGCCCTCGCGGGCTGTGATCGGGAGACCAACCATGGCCGGCTCGTCGGTTTCGTGGTGGATGGGCAGAGCGGGCAGCGGCTGAACTTCTTCAAGGCCGATGGCGACAAGCAGAACGTCGACGACGACAAGGACAGCCAGAGCCAGGTGTACGCGGTCATCGACGGCGAGTTCCGGCGCGCGAAGCCGTGCGGCAGCGGCGATCTGACCGAGAAGAACGCCATCGAGGCGGACGGGTGCTTCCAGATCGAGAACATCCCCGAGGGGATGACCATCCCGATCTTCGCGCAGGCGCCGAACTACGAGCGGTTCGTCGGTGAGTACACGTACGAGGAGCTCGATTCGGACATCGAGCACTCGCAGCGGGTGGCCAACATCCGGCTGTTCCCCAAGGGCTTCTCGGTGGATTACCGGTTCAACGTGAGCTACGGCAACCAGCCGGTCGCGAAGACCCAGGTCCTCTGCCAGTACATCGCGGTGACGAACAACTCGCTGCAGGTGTCGGGCGAGTTCCTCACGCCGAAGAACACCAGCACCACCACCCTCAGCGCCACCACGGGTGACGATGGCGTGGCGGTCATCCCGGGCGCGCAGCTGGTCAACGGCGCTACCTACCACTGCGAGGCGGTGCTGAGCCAGCCGCTGGATGGACGGACGCTGGCGGGCCAGGCCGACATCGTGGCGGGCGTGAGCCAGGGCGAGCAGATGATCGCCCTGTCGGCCAGCGGCACGACGGACCCCACGCTCTACGCGGTGCGCTCCAACATCGATGACCCGAACGTGCTGGTGGGCGCCAACGGCAAGCTCATCATCACCTTCAACCGGCCAGTGGAGGTCGTCCCGGGCACGGCCAACTGCCAGACGGCCACCGCGTCCGCCCCGGACACGGACAACGACAAGACCCCCGCCGGCACGCTCGTCACGGACGACGCCACCAACGCGGTGTCTGAGCAGGTGACCGTGGATGTCTCGGGCGACGGGCTCACGGTGTCGATCGGCTTCAGGACGGCGACCACCTTCGACGCGGATGACCGCGGCACCACCGTCAGCCTCAATGGCATCGTGTTGCGCCCGCGCGCCACCGCCGATGCCCGCCAGGCGCGCTACATCGGCGCCCTGGGTGCCTGCCCGGCGGCCACGGCCTATGGCGTCGAGAACACGCTGACGCTGAAGAACCAGCGCCTCAGCACGCCGGGCACCACCGCCACCCAGCCCAACGTCCTCAAGCTCTTCTAGGACCCGGGCACCAGGGCCAGCTTCCTCGCGAGCACGCCCGCCTCCGTGATGGGCGGCTCGCAGGCGAAGTGGCGGCACAGGTAGGCGGCGCCGCGGCCGCCTACCGGCCCTCGGCCCTCGAAGGTCTCCCGCATCGACGGGGGCACGAGTGCCTCCGGCTCCTTCCAGGCCAGCGCCACCGTGGGCGCGTAGGTGACCCGCGTCGCGGAGAGCAGGGAGGCCACCGTCTCCCGGGCTCCAGCCAGGGTGAGGCTCGGCGCCCCTTCGATCAGCGCATCCGCGGCCAGGCCCAGGTGCCCGTAGCCCATGGGGTTCTGCCGCAGCTGGTCCCTCATCCGCGACACGTAGCGCTCCGGCAGGTCCAGGTACTGCTTGTTGCCCGTGAGCGCCGCCAGCGCCACCTGCGCCTCCGTCAGCGTGGAGGCCCCCGAGGGGAAGGCGTTGTCGAACGTCGCGTAGGTCGCCACCACCAGGTCCTGCTGTGACTTCGGCGCCGTCAGGTACGCCCCCTTCTCCCCATCCCAGAAGAGCGCTTCCGCCGCCTTCACCAGTGCCTCCGCCGCCTCCAGGTATCTCGGCTCGAAGGTGGCCTGGTACAGCGCCGTGAGCCCCGAGGCCAGGTCACCGTAGTCCTCGAGGAAGCCCGGGATGCGCGCTTGTCCCTCCTGGTACGAGCGCAGCAACCGCTGTCCATCCCACAGCTCCGACAGCAGGAAGTCCGCCGATCGCCGCGCCAGCTCCACCCAGTCCGCCCGGTCGAAGACGCGCCCCGCGAAGGCCAGGCCCCGGATCATCAGCCCGTTCCACCCCGCGAGGATCTTGTCGTCCCTGCCCGGCTTCACCCGCTGCTCCCGGGCCTCGAAGAGCCGCCGCCGGGCCTCGCCCAGCCGGCGCTCCGCCTCCTCCACGGAGAGCTGGAGCTCCTTGGCCAGCGTCTCCACCGGCACCACCGCCTCCAGCACCGTCGCGCCGTGCTCGAAGTTGCCCGCGGGGGTGATGCGGAAGTGGCGCAGCGCGAGCTCCGCCAGCTCCGGCGCCAGCACCTCGCGCACCTCCGCGGGCTTCCAGACGAAGAACTTCCCCTCCTCGCCCTCGCTGTCCGCGTCCTGCGTGGCGTAGAAGCCACCGCGCGCGTCCGTCATCTCGCGCCGCACGTACTCCGCTGTCTCCTCCACCACCTTGCGCCACAGCGGCCGGGGCTCCACCTGGAACGCCTCGGTGTACAGGTGCAGCAGCTGCGCGTTGTCGTACAGCATCTTCTCGAAGTGCGGCACCGTCCACCGCTCGTCCACCGAGTACCGGTGGAAGCCTCCCCCGAGCTGGTCATGGATGCCGCCCAGCGCCATCCGCTCCAGCGTCAGCAGCGCCGCCTTCTTCAGCGCTTCGTTCCCGCTGTCGCGCCGCCAGGCCCGCAGCAGCAACGCCACGTTCATCGGGTTGGGGAACTTGGGCGCTCCGCCAAAGCCCCCGTTCACCCCGTCCACCCGCTTCAGCAGGGACCCGCCCATCGCCACGAGGTCCTCGGGCGCCAGCGCCGCCGGCACCGCGTCCAGGCCGTAGCCCGCCAGCTCACCCAGCCCCTCGCGGAACTCCTCCGACTGACGCAGCACCTCCTCCCGCTTCGTCACCCAGGCCTCGTGCAGCGCCTGCAATACCTTGGGGAAGCCCGGCCGCCCGTACCTGTCATCCGGCGGGAAGTACGTGCCCCCGTAGAAGGGCAGCAGGTCCGGCGTGAGGAACACCGTCAGCGGCCACCCGCCCCCCTGCCCCATCAGCTGCACCACGCCCTGGTAGATCTGATCCACGTCCGGCCGCTCCTCGCGGTCCACCTTCACGTTGATGAACCACTCGTTCATCAACCGGGCGATGTCCGGATTCTCGAAGGACTCGTGCGCCATCACATGGCACCAGTGGCAGGCGGAGTAGCCCACGGAGAGGAGCAGCGGCTTGTTCTCCGCCCGGGCCCGCGCGAAGGCCTCCTCCCCCCAGGGGTACCAGTCCACCGGATTCGAGGCGTGCTGGCGCAGGTACGGCGAGGGCTCTCGCGCGAGGCGGTTGTTCGCACCGGACGGCGGAATCTGGGCCATGGGACGCTCCTGAGGCAGGGGGCCCAACGAGATAAGAGGCACCCGCCGCGCGGGCAAGCTCCTCTGGAGGTCCGTGTTCCAAAAGGGACTGGGCAAACGCTCCCGGTTGCGCTTTGTCCAGGGTCGTGGCCGAGCCCCTCCCCACCCGAGCCCCCTCCCCCCTGACGCTCAGCTTCGTGCTGCTGGCGGTGAGCCTCGGGGTGCGGCTCGTGCTCGCGCTCGGCACGGACACCTACTTCGACGAGGCCTACTACTGGCAATGGGCCCGGAACCTCGCCGGGGGCTACTACGACCACCCGCCCCTGGTGGCCTGGCTCATCGCGGTGCTCGGGGTGCGGCTCACGGCGCTGCTGTGCGGGGCGGGCACCGTGGCGGCCGTGTGGGGCTTCGCCCGGGACGTGTACGGCCAGCGCGCGGCGGCCTGGCGCGCGGCGGCCCTGTGGAGCGTCGTGCCCGCGGGCATCCTCGCCGGCGTGTGGGCCACCCCGGACACGCCCCTGCTGCTCTGCTGGGTGCTGGCGCTCTGGGCCCTGTACCGCGAGCGGTGGGTGCTCGCGGGGCTGGCCTGTGGACTGGCGCTGCTGTCCAAGTACCCGGGGGTGCTGCTCGCCGCGGCCTTCGTCGTCGCCTGCGTGCGCGCGCGCCGCCTGCCGGCCGGAGCGTGGCTCACCGCGCTCCTCGGCGTGCTCCTCTTCCTGCCCGTGGTGCTGTGGAACGCCCGGCACGACTGGGTGGGCTTCGCCTTCCAGCTCAAGCACGGCCTCGAAGGCACGGGCGGGTGGCCCACCTTCGGCGAGTTCCTCGCGGGCCAGCTCGCGCTCGGGGGCGCGGTGCTGTTCCCGCTCACGGCGGTGTACGTCCTGCGTGGACCCAGGGAGCAATTCCTCCTCCGGGCGGCGGCGGCCGTGCCACTCCTCCTGTTCGGCTACGCGGCGATCCGCACCCGGGGCGAGGCCAACTGGCCCGCGGCGGCCTACCTCTCCGCGTGCGTGGGAATCGCCGGCATGCGCCCCGGGTGGTTCCGCGCCGCGGCGCTGGCCAACGTGGCCGTGGTGCTCGCGGTGACCTCGCACATCCTCTTCCCCGTGCTGAGCTTCGAGCGGGACGTCATCCTGATGCGCACCCACGGCTGGGCGGAGCTGACCGGGCTCGGCGAGCCCTCGCGGCTCTTCCCCGGGCTCACGCGCGACGAGGTGGCGGTGGCGTACGCGCCCAGCTACCAGCTCGCCTCCGAGGTGGCCTACTACTCCGGGCTCACCACGGACACCGCGGGCCAGGCCCGCCGCAGCCAGTACGACCTCTGGCCGGAGCCCGAGGTGGCCCCGGGACGTGATGCGCTCTGGGTCTCCAATGGAGAGACACCTCCCGAGGAGCTGACCGCGCGCTTCTCCTCGGTGGAGGGCCCGGTGGAGCTGCCCGCCGACTTCCGCGGGCGGCGCATGCACACCTACTCCATCTGGTGGTTGCGCGACGCGAAGCCCTGAGAGGCGAGGGCCGGGGTTGCCGGCCCCCCTCTCTCACCTGTTCACATTGACGTTGTAGAGGTTCCCGCCGCCGATCCGGACGTCATTGCGCGCGGTCGTGCCCTGGGTCGCGCTCGTGGCGTACACCACGTAGCCCGCTGAACCATCCAGGTCCACGGTGTTGTCGTGGAAGCCGTTGTTCACGCCCGTCGCGTAACCCGTGCCGTGCGTGCGGACCTGGAAGGCATCCACGACCGAGGCATTCCCGTTCCGGAAGCCCTGGTTGTACCGGACGACGGTGTTGACCCCCTTCACGTCCACGAAGCTGTCGGCGCTGTTGGCTCCGGAGATACCCGTACCGTTGAAGGTGCAGTGCTCCACGACGGTGCCGTCCGCGCCTTCCTTGATGTCGATGTGCTCCGCCGTGATGCCTCCATCGAAGTTCGTGTATCGGATGACGTTGCCGATGACGACGTGCTCATACGCCGAGCTGGCATCGGAGCCGACATAGGCGCCTTCGCCGTAGCCCGCCTGATACCTGCCGGTGTCGTGGATCCTCGAATGCTCCAGGGTGTTGTAGGAGCTGCCGTCGCGGAAGTGCACGCCCTCATCGCCGATGAGGTGGACCTCGAGGTTGCTCAGCACGTTGCGGTTGCCGTTGTCGATCATCACCCCCTTCTGCGCGTTGGTGATGATGAGGTCGCGGATCTGCCAGAAGTCTCCGGTCAGATGGATGCCGTAGGAGCCATCGTTGACCGCGGTACCGCGAAGGGTGGCGGGATTCGCCGGATCGCAGCTCTTCAGGACGATCGGGCTGGAGGACGTGCCGCTCTGGCCCGAGTAGAACAATCCCTGACCGCCGGGATCGCCGCTGGTGCCACGGTTCCCGGTATAGGTCCCCGGAGCGATGAGGATGATGGCGCCCGGAGCCGCGCTCTTCATCGCGTTCTGGATGGCGGTGGTCGTCGTCAGCGCATTCGCGCAGGAGGTCGAGCCACCGCTCGAGGTGGTCGCGCTGACCGTGTTGCTGCCAGCGGAGACATTGCCCGCGGCGTCCCGGGCCTTCACGGAGTAGCTGTAGGTCGTCGAGGCCGCCAGTCCCGTATCGCTCGTCGAGGTGCCACTGACGTTCTTGAGGAACGCGCCGTTGCGATAGAGGTCATAGCCCGTCACCCCCACGTTGTCCGTCGAGGCGCTCCAGCTCAAGTCGAGCTGGCTGCTGGACACCACGGAGGCCTTGAGATTCGTGGGCACCGAGGGAGCCTGGGTGTCACCACCTCCGCCACCGTCGGCGGTGATCTCCAACCGCGGAGGGTTCGAGGCATTCTCGCTGCTGTTCAGCGTGGTGTACTTCCCCACGGTCTCCTGCAGCACGAACGAGACGGTGCCGTCTCCGCCCGCCTGGGCGCTCACGTAGGACGTCACGTCGATCTCGTAATACATCGCGGTGGTGTTGATCGGCACACTCCCCACCAGGCTGCCCACGGCCGGCTTGTTGGCCCAGGTGAGGGTCGACTCCGTCCAGGTGTCCGTCGTCTGGGAGGCCGTCAGCGTCGTGGTCGACGACGCACTGCCGTACACCCTCAATCTGGCGCTCGTCACGCCGGAGACGCCGCTCAGATTGAACTTCAGATAGGCATGACGGCTCACGCCCACGTCGTTCTTGACGTACAGCGACGTGCTCGAGCCGTAGTTGGACGAGGCATTGCTCTCATGGGCGTAGGAGTCCTCCGACGGATTCAGGGTCGTGAGCGACTGCCGCGCCGCTCCCGGGGGTTCCTCCGGCCCGCCCGCCTCCACCCCGCATGCGATGAGCGTGGCGGCCATTGCCGCGACTGTCAGCTGCCGGCCTCTCCCCCATGGCATTGCCTCACATCGACGATTGCCCACGGTCGTGCTCCCTTTCGTTGATGAGGATGTGCCTCCTTGTAATTCGCGTTTACTGCGTTTTCCAGCTTTCCTGGGTCGACCCGCGAGCCGTGCGAGCCATGGCAGGGGGATTGCTAGGTAGCAGGTAGCGGGAGTCACACGGTTGGAGGTCGGGGCGTGGACGGGCGAGGGCAGGACGAGGTGGAGGCGCGGGTCGTGGGGGCGGTCATGCTGTTCGCACAGGACACGGTGGTGGCCGCGCTCCGAGTGATGCAGCAGTACGGGGTGCGTCAACTGCCCGTGGTGGATGAGGTGCGCGGCGAGCTGCTGGGCGAGATCACCGACGAGCAGCTGCGGCGGATGTGGACCGTCGCTCCGCTGGCCAGCATGGCGGAAATCCTTTCAGTCCTTCAGGAAGGTTCCCCAGCGGACAGTCGTGTCCAGGTGGTGGAGCTCGCGCCGCTCATGGCCTTCCCTGGCACGCCCAACCGCTGGCTGCACTGAGGCTCGCGCATCGCATGAGGACCCCCACTGCTCCCGCCTCATCCCGAGCCCGGACACGCTGGCGCCGCGCGCTCTCGTGGGGGCTCGGGGCGTTCCTCCTGCTGCATGCTGTCGTCAACGTGCTGCTGGCCACCGGACTGCTGGCCCGGGTGCTCAACCCGTTGCTCGATCGCATGCAGGTGGGCTGGAGCCACGGCTGGAGCGTGGTTCCCGGAACCGTCCACGTCCGTGAGCTGACGCTGCGGCGGCAGGAGCCGGGGGGCGGTCACTGGGGGCTCGACATCGACAGGGCGGAGGTCAACCTGTCCCTCCTGGCTCTATTCAGGCAGCGATTCGAGACCGAGTCGCTCGACGTCCAGGGCCTGCGCGTTCGAATCCACCCCGGCGAACCCCACGCGGGGGACATGGCGCTGAAGGGCCGTCCCTGGGGGCTGAGGCTGCACGGGGTGACCGTCCACGACGTTCATGCCCTGGAGGTGGATGCGGTCCGGCTCACCGGCATCACGGAAGTCACCGGCGGGATGGAGCTGGAGCCGGAACAGCGCATCTCCATTCGTGACGTGAGGCTGAAGCTCGGACGGGGCGAGCTCACCGTCCAGGCAGAGGCGGTGGCGCACGTGGAGGAAGGCACGGGCGGATTCACCCTCGAGGCGCATCGCCAGGGCGCCCGGGGGCAGTTGGATCTCCTCTCCGGCCTGACGGATGGGCGGCTCCAGCTCTCCGCCACCCTTCCCTCGTTCGGCGCGATGCGGCGGCTGATGCCCCGGCTCGCCGAAGCCGGGCTGGAAGGTGGCGCGGGACGGGTGGAGGTGGATGTCCGCATCAAGGATGGACAGCTCGCACCGGGCACCCGGCTGAAGGGCTCTGGAGAGAGCATCACCTTCCCCGCCGGCACCCTGCGCCTGCGAGCTCCCTGGCGGCTGGAGGGAGGCGTGCGCGAGTCCGGAGACGCGCCAGACCGGTTCGGGCTCCGCCTCACCCTGGCACCCGTGCGGTTGGAGGGAAGAAAGGGACGGCTCCTGGAGATGTCCGAGGCGCGGATCGTGCTGATGTCGAAGACGACGCGCCTGGGCCAGGAACCACCGGACATGCGGATGGAGCTGGATGGCACCCGCCTGGTGCTGCGTGACGTCTCCGTCCGGACCGGGAAGGAGCAAGAACTCGATTGGAATGGCACCCTCGCCTTCCCGGAGGCCACCCTCTCCCTGGCGTCTCCTCGCATCAAGGGACGCTTCAGCGGCAGCTTCTCCAACGCCGCCCCTTTCATCGCCCTGCTCACCGACCAGGGCAGCCTGCCCCAGGTGTTGTCCCCCCTGCTCACCGCCAGGGATTTGAAGGTCTCCGGCAACGTGGCACTGGGAGAGAAGGGCGCGAAGGTGACGAAGCTGCGGGCCCGGGGCGAAGGCCTCGAGCTGCATGGGCAGGCGGACAGCGCCCAGGGCTCCACCCGGGCCGTGTTGCTGGTGAAGGTGGGAACGGTGCCCCTGGGTGTGGAGGTGACACCCGAGGGCTCTCATCTGCAGGTACTGGAACCCCAGCGCTGGTACGAGCAACGCACGGGCGAACCCGTGGAGTGAGACGCTCAGGCCGCCCGCGCCTCCCAGCTCGCCCTCCCGCGCGCCAGTGCCGCCCGGATGCCCTCCAGCTCGGCGGTCAGCTCCGCTGGCGGAGGGAAACGGTCATCCCGCTCGAGCAGCGTCGGCACGGGCCCCACGCGCGCCACGAGCGCTTCCAACAAGGCCAGGGGCCCCTCGGGCACCGCGTGCGCGTGGGTGTCGTGGTACAGGCCACCGCGCTTCACACCCCCGGCCACGTGCACGTACGCCAGCCGCCCGCGAGGCACCGCCGCCAGCACCGCCGCCGCATCCGTCCCGAGGTTGAGGGCATTGGCGTGCAGGTTGGCCACGTCCAGCAGCAGCCGCGCCCCCGTGCGCTCCAGCACGCCCACCAGCCATTGCGCCTCGGACAGGGCCGGCTCCGGCCAATCGAAGAGGCTCGCCACGTTCTCCAGCGCCAGGGGCACCGGCAGCGCCGCCTCGGCCTGGCGCACGT
The DNA here is from genome assembly GCF_024623785.1 of Archangium lipolyticum. Taxonomy (NCBI): domain Bacteria; kingdom Pseudomonadati; phylum Myxococcota; class Myxococcia; order Myxococcales; family Archangiaceae; genus Archangium; species Archangium lipolyticum. The sequence continues at coordinate 491,462 of NZ_JANKBZ010000002.1, read as the reverse complement.
TCTCCGCCAGCACCTCCAGCATCCGCTCGTTGCGCGGCAGCGGCAGCAGGTGGCCCGACTCCCGGCCTCCCGCGCGTACGAAGCACAGGTGCTCGCTCACGCACACCGCGCCCACCCGCTCGGCCATCCGCGCCAGCCAGTCCAACCTCCGCTGCTCCGGAGGCTCCGCGCTCCCCAGCCCCAGGGACACCGCATGCAGCACCACCGGCACGCCCCGCTCCCGCAGGCGGACCAGCGGCACCGGGAGCGGTCCCGTGGGGCTCAGGTGCTCGGCCAGCACCTCCACGAAGCCCAGCCCTTCCGCTTCGTCGATGTAGTGCGCGAGCTGTCTGCGCCAGCCCAGCCCCACGCCCGTCGGCCACTTCAATCCCCACCACCTCCACCACAACCGCCACAACCCCCACCGCCGCCGCTGTCACCACCCCCACCACAACTGCTGCCGCTGTCTCCAGAAGAGTCGCTGCCACCACTGTCGGCGAAGTCACTGCTGCCGCCGGTGATGTCCGTGCCGTCGTCGCCGCCCCCTCCACCGCCGGCCGGAGGCATCAGGTAGCTGTGCAGGCCCCCCATCCCCGCCGTCATCAGCATTCCCGTGCCGAAGAGGGCCACCCCCATGGCGACGTTCGAGGCACTCAGCGTCTGCCACGCGCTCTCGGTGGCCGACGTCATGCTCAGCGCCGAGTTCTGCAACCGGAGCAGCTTCAACGCACTGTCTCCGCGCCGGGTGCGGCGGGGGACCGACCACAGGGTCATGAATCCGAGCACCGCTCCGAACGCGAGCAGCAGCACGAGGAAGGCCACCGGCCGGTCCCGGACGATCCCGACGAACATCTTCAGCAGGCCCAGGCCCAGGCCCGCGCCGAAGAAGAGGGCCATGGGGTAGCGCCTGTACTGGACGGCCTGCTCGTGCTCCATCAGGAAGCCACGGCGGGAGAGGGATTCTTCCATCGAGTCGAGCTGTTCATCCACGGCCTCCTCGATGTCTCCCACGCTCTCCACCTTCCCCGACACCGCGGCGTGGACGGCGCGCTCGAAGGGTGATGCGCTCGCCGGTGGCGGGCCCTCCACCTTCAGCTCGCCCTCCTCGAAGCGCAACGCCCCCGCGTGCACGAGCGCGGCCAGCGCCGCGTTGACGGCCGCCCTGCGATGATCCAGCACCGCCACCAGATAGGGGTCGAGCCTCAGCTCGGTGCTGCCCGGCTCCGACGAGGGCTGGTTCAACGAGCGCTGCCACAGCTTCGCGGCGATCCACATGCCCACGAGGTAGGGCACGTAGGCCAGCAGGAACTGCGTCCCACTCCAGTCCAACGGATTCAAGGCATCCCTCCGGCTGCGTCTGGGCGTATGTTACACCCACTCGGCTCCCAGGCTTTCTCCTACACTGCCCGTCCATCCATGAACCTGCTCCTCGTCGCCGTCGGGCTGTCCAAGGTGGTCTTCGGTGGGCTGGTCGCCGCACTCGGCATCTGGCTCGCGTTCCGCGGCCTCAACCGCCTGATTGGCACGGACCCCACGGCCGACCTGGAGAAGGGCAACGTCGCCGCCGGTATCGTCCACGCCGCCAGCCTGCTCGCTCTCGGCCTGCTGGTACAGAACGCCGTGAACGCCACCTTCGACGCCGTGGACCTCACCTTCCGCGGCTTCCCCCTCCAACCCCTGGCCCTGGCGCGGCTCTCCTTCTTCGCCCTCATGCACGTGGGCGTGTCCCTGCTCGTGAGCACCGGCGTGCTCGCGCTCGGCATGATCCTCTTCGACAAGATGACCCCCGGCGTGGACGAGCTCGCCGAGGTGCGCCGCGGCAACGTGGCCCTCGCGCTCGTGCTGGCCGCCATCCTCATCGTGTTCGCCCTGCTCACCGCCCCGGGCCTCCAGGCCACCCTCAACGGCCTCATCCCCTTCCCCGAGCTCCCTCCCGCCACGTTCCGCGCCCCCGCCTGACGCCTTGCACACTCCGCCATCCAGACCGGGGAAGAGGCTCCTCGCGCTCTTCCTCGTCCTCCTCGTCACCACGAGCTGCTTCGCCCTCCTGGGGCTGCGCTGGTTCGTCTCGCGGGACGTGCACGCACTCGCTTCCCCCCAGGAACCGGAGCCCCCGCTCGACCTCTCCAGCGCCGATGGCGTCCATCTCGGCGTGGCCCTCATCCCCCCCTCCACGCCCCTGAGCCAGGGACGCACCCATGAGTGGCGGGCCGCTCCGCTCGTCCCCTCCCAGCACCGGCTCGTCTATGGCCTGGGCGAGTCCCTCGCGGACTCCCTCTCAGACGAGCACCATGCGTACGGCCACAAGATGCGCTTCCGCGCGCTCGGGCCCAACCGCTTCACCTACCACGCGCCCCCCGGGTGCCAGGAGGACATGCGCTGCATCTACAACGAGCTGATGCGCAGCAACGCCGAGCCCGTGCGCGTGCTGGGCACCCGCTTCGTCCAGCACATCCGCGAGCGCAACCTCGACCCCATCGAGGCCGCCGAGCTCATCGTCACCTTCGTGCAGCACATCCACTACGAGGAGCCCGCCGACCAGCCCTTCGGCATCCTCCCGCCCGCGCTCGTCCCCTCGGAGGACCGCGGCGACTGCGACTCCAAGGCCGTGCTCGCCGTGATGCTGCTGCGCCAGGCCGGCATCGACGCGGCCATCCTTTATTCGGATCCGCTCTCGCACGCCGCCGTGGGTATTGCCCTGCCCGTGCGCGGCCCCCCCTTCCGTCTGGGGAGCCGCGTGTACCGCTATGCCGAGCTCACCACCGAGGGCTGGCCCCTCGGCATGATTCCCCCCCAGCACGACAAGCCGCACCTCTGGAAGGTCCTGCCCCCTCCAGAGCTGTCCGATGAGACGGGGTGAAGACCCTCACCCCGGCCCTCTCCCAGAGGGAGAGGGAGTCGCGCTCATGCGCTCGCGGATGTAGGCGTCGTACTCCTCCTTCATCGGCAGGGACTCGTCCACTCGCAGCCGGCGGCGCAGCGTGCTCACCTTCCGGCCCGTGCGCGGATCCTCTCCCTCCTTCTCGTACTCCTCCCAGGAGATGCCCGTGCCCCGCCGCTGCCAGAGGGGCAGCTCGTTGAAGTTGATTCCTCTCTGGAAGAGCAGCTCGTTCTTGAAGCCCACCGACTTGCCGTGCAGCTCCCGCGAGGCGCTCGCCACGCTCTGGCCTTCCTTGCGCAGCGTCCAGTAGCACCAGCCGTGCAGCGCGCAGCGGGCCGCGTCCGCCTGTCTCCAGCGGAAGTAGTCCACCACCGCGTTCTCGCTGGCCCCCATCCACACCCGGCTGTCGAACACGGCCGGCACTCCCGCCGCGTGCGTGAAGGTGGCGCTCGCCACTCCCGCCGAGATGGACACCAGCTTCTCCACCTCGCGATCGAAGAGCGACCACTCCGGCCGGAAGAGGACCGAAATCTCATCGCTCTCCGTGTACGCGTAGATGCCCTGCAGCTCCTCCAGCAGCGCCGAGGCCGTGCGCACCATCTGCTGGTGCAGCGTGGCATCGAAGGGCTTCTCGTAACGCGCCTCCGTGAAGCGCGAGAAGCCCCGCCCGTCCACCCGCAGCACGCACCACGCCCCGCGCAGCAGCCGCAGCGAGTGGAAGAACTCGCCCTCACGCATCCGGGCTTCGAACTGGTTTGGATTCATCTCCCTCCCTCCATTCCCTCACGTGGAAGCCACCCTCGGGGGCCAGCCGCACGTGGAACAACGCATCGAACCCCTCGGTGTACGAAGGCCACTTCAACTTCCGCCACGTGATGTGGAGCGCCTTCTCCGGCACCCTCGACCGCCCCACGCGCCCCGCGTTGCGCTCCAGGCACGCCTTCAGGTCCGACTCGAAGACGTAGCCCACCACCCGCGCCCCGCGCTCCCGGGCGATCGCGATGAGCGGCTCCCGCTCCTCGACGAGCGGGTTCGTGTTGTCCACCACCACCGGGCGCCCCTCCGCCAGCGCCTGCGCGATGAGCCTGCGCTGCCGGGCCTCGCGCCTGCGCGCGTTGGGCCACAGGTCCTTGCTCACGTGCACGTGCGTGGCCGCGAAGCGCTCCCGGAAGAAGCTGCTCTTGCCCGAGCCCTGCAGGCCGATGAACAGGACGAGTTCCATGGCGTGTCTCCGTCTGACGGTGTGCACGCCAGGGCCCTGACGCCGAGGGCGGCCCCCCTACCGCCTCACGTCCAGGACATCCGCCCCTTCAACCGGGCCGCTTCCTCCACTTCGCCCACGGCCTCCAGGATGGAGGCGGCGCGCGCGTAGTTCGTGGCCGCCTCCGCCCGGCGCAGGTGGGCCTCGTCCGTCTGGGCCGCCGCCAGGAGGAAGGGCACGGCGCGCCGGTTCTCCCCCCCTGCGATCCAGTGCTGCGCGATGGTCGCCGGGGCCGCCCGCCTGCGCTCCAGCTGCTGGGCCAGGCGCCGGTGCAGCAGCGCTCCCAGCGCGGCGGGAAGCGAGGCCCGGACGGCCTCCAGCACCAGGTCATGGGAGAAGTGCACGCCCCGGAAGATCTGCGCCGCCTCCAGCTCCGCCAGTGGCGCCGAGAAGGACAGGGGGCTCACCTCCAGCACCTCGCCGGCCAGCTCCAGATTGAAGTCCGTCAGGGCCAGCGCCGCCACCTGGGCCAGCTGCAACGCCAGCGGGGACAGCCGCCCCAGACGCTGCTGGATGAGCTGGCGCACCCGCCCCGGAGGAGGCAGCCGCTCCGGCCACCCCCGCTCCAGGCTCCCCGACTCCAGCAGGTGCTTGAGCGTCTCGGTGATGAAGAGCGGGTTGCCTCCCGTGTAGCGCGTCATCTCCCCCGCGAGGGACGTGGCCCCCGGCAGGGAGAGGCTCCCCAGCATCTCCCCCACCGCATCCGGTGAGAGCGGCTCCAGTTCCACATGCGCCAGCAGCCCTCCCTCGTCCATCCGCCGGGTGATGGTGAGCACCTCGGAGGAGAGCCCGCCGCTGCGGCAGCAATCGATCATCCGCGGCAGGGCGCCCGCCCCCTGGAAGCGCGCATGGGCATAGGCCCCCACCTCCAGGCTGGCGGTGTCGGCGAACTGCAGATCGTCGGTGATGATGCAGTCCAGGCCCTCCGTGCAGCGGCGGATCATCTCGCTGTAGGCGTCCAGGCAGCGCACCCGCTCGCCCTCGTTGCGCATGGGGGGAATCTCCTCGCCGGGCGCCATCTCGGGCATCACGCGCGCCAGCTCCCGGCGGATCCACGGCTCCAGGTTCCGAGGCAACTCGGGCTGCTCGATGAAGCGCTCCCGGATGTGCCGCACGAACAGGGAGTAGGGCACCTCCGTGTCCCCGGGCCTGCCCGAGAAGACGATGAAGCGACCCTTGGAGGCCGCGAAGTCCAGCGCGAGGCGCGTCTTGCCCACGCCCGGCTCCGCCGTTATCAGCACGAGCTGCCGCGCCTTCCACGCCTCCTCCAGCTGCTCCCATTCGCGCGCGCGGCCCACCAGCACCGGCGGGCGGAGGACGGTGAGCGGCAGGCTCCGCTCCGGCCGGTTCCCGGCGTTACACGGCCGCACCGCACCGTGCTCCACATCCCGGGCCAGCGCGAACGTGTCCGGGTGCGGCGACGCGTCATACTCCTCACGCAGCATCGTCCGGCAACGCTCGAAGAGGGCCAGCGCCGCCATCCGGTCTCCCGACAGGTAGTGCAGCCGCATCAGCCGGCGGTAGGACTCCTCGGAGAGCGGATCCAACACCAGCAGCCGCTCGGCGAAGTGCAGCGCTCCGGGCAGGTCCCCCCGCTGCTCCCGGAGCTCCGACTCGGCGCTGGCGGCGCGGCGCCGCAGGGCCTCCAGCTGCTCGCGGGCCCGGCGCAACCACGCCTCGAAGTCCGGGCAGTCGTCGAACTCCAGCGAGCCCAGCAGCGAGCCCGTCAGCGCCAGCGCCCGCGTGTGGCGTCCGGCGAAGACGTGGCCCTCCAGCTCCGCCGCGTCGGTGCTCACCCTGTCGGACAGGGAGACCACGTCCCCACCGAGCACCAGGTCCGTGCCGGTGGCCACCCGCAGCCGGCGCAGCAGCTGGCGCATGTTGTTGCGCGCCGTGTCCTCGCCGGAGTCGGGCCACAGCATGCCCGCCAGCCGGTACTTGGGGGTCGGTCCCTCCAGGGACAGCCAGGCGAGCACCGCGGCCACCCGCCGCTGCAGCTCCAGAGGCTCCACCAGACCCAGGAGCCGAGCGCCCCCAAGCAACTCCAGTCTCCAGTCGGCCACGTACTCCCCCTCCTGCTCGAAGGTGCAGCCGAGATGCCCTTGAGGCCAGCCCTGAACGTTCATGTCCAGAAGCCCGTCGGCTGCCCGAGGAGGGAGGCCCCGGCCTGACCAAACCACCCCTCAGCGGCAGCCGCATGCTGCCTGAAGGAGTGGATGTCACGGAAGCGCCTTTGTAGGGACGAGCCATCCTTGAGCGAGCTGGCCCCTCCCGCCTGGTAGCACTTCCCCACCACTTCGGCCGCCGTCTCCGTCACCCAGGCCAGGGCGGCCGAGATGCGCGGGGACAGGGCGGGGATGGCGGCGGGGTTGCCCTCGCACGCGGCCCAGAGCTCCTGGGAGATGTCCCTCAACAGCGCCCGGGCGGCCCGCACGCTCGTGTCGGCACGGCCGAGCTCGAGCTGGAAGACGGGGGACTCGGCCAGCGGGACGCGGGCGTACAGCCGCCGCTTCCCCGTCCCGACGAGTGTCACCAGCTCCTCCACAGCGCCCTGCGCGATGCCCAGCGACACCGCCGCCATGTGCAGCACGAAGTGCAGCAGCGGCGCGACGAAGCCCGGACCGGGCACGTTGGACGTGCCGGAGAAGATGTCGAAGGAGTACGCCTCGGGACAGAAGACACCTTCCATGGAGATGTCATGGCTGCCCGTGCCCCTCAGGCCGAGCACGTTCCAGGTGTCGAGAATGCGCACCTGGTCGGACCGCAGGAGCATGCCCCGCGTCCGGGGCACGCCCTCGGAGGGACCCGGGAGTGGCTGGCCGTCCTTCAGGACGACGCAGTTGCCGAACAGCCAGTCCGCGTGCTGGCAGCCCGAGGCGAAGCCCCAACGCCCGTTGACGCGGTAGCCGCCCTCCTCCATCACCGCCTGCCCCTGCGCGTTGAAGCCGCCGGCCATGATGACGTCCGGTCCACCCGAGTAGATGGCATCGAAGCTCTCGCGCGGCAGCAGCGCGAAGAGATGCGGGCTCTCCAGACCAATCATTGTCGTCCAGGCCGTGGCGCCATCCGCCCGGGCGATCGTCTCCAGTATCTCCATACCCGTGTGCAGGTCCCCCTCGCAGCCTCCGTGGCTCCGGGGCACGAACAGCCGGAAGATACCTGCCTGTTTGAGCTGACCCAGCAGCTCCAACGGCAGACGCCGCCCCGACTCGATGTCCGCAGCCCTGGATGCGATGACAGGAACCAGCCCCCTCACCGCGTCCAACACCTTCTTCGCTTCGGCATTCCCCATGTGCCACTCCTGAGTATGAGCGCGGGAGCTCCCCCCCCCCATGCGCCTGGATACAACCGAAGCAAGTGTTTAGCGCGTGGGGTGTGACCACGGCGTGACGGCACCGGGACGGCGTCACACGACACGTTTTTTTCGAAATCGACAGGCGATCACGACCCATTGACGCGCCCGGATTCGTATTGGAAATACCGCGGCGCCAGCTTCCGCGGCGCATGCCGCTTCTTTCACTCTCCAAAAGGGGATTGCCGTGTCACGGCACTTGTACTCGTTCGTTGTCGCATTGATGGTGATGGGGGTCGCCTGCGAACCCGGGAAGGGGTCTCAGCCGAATCCGCCCAACCCGCCCGCCCGCCCGGTTCCCCCTTCGGCCCCGGGCTCGGTGGAAGCCATCGCCGAGGTGGGCGGCGCCACGCTCACGTGGAGCATCCCGGCCCAGGACGGAGGGAGCGCCATCACCGGCTATCAGGTGGACAGCGAGCCCCGGGAGGCCACGCTGGCCGTCCAGCTCGAGGGAACCACGGCCCGAGTCACGGGCCTGCACGCGGGTATCACCTACCGATTCTCCGTGGTGGCGCTGAATGTCGCGGGAGCGGGGCCGGCCACCACGTCGGCGGCCGTGACCCTTCCCGACGTTCCCGGAGCCCCCGCCCTGCTGTCCGTGAAGCGCGGAGATACAAAGGTAGAGGTGGCGTGGAAGGAGCCCGAATCGGACGGCGGGCGTCCCGTCACCGGCTACCTCGTCACCGCGCATCCCCAGGACGTGCGGGTGAAGGTGGATGCCGGGGCACGCTCGGCCGTGGTGGGTGGGCTGACCAATGGAGAAGCCTCCACCTTCACGGTGCGCGCGCTCAATGCCGTGGGCGAGGGTCCCGACTCCCCCGCCTCGGCGCGCGTGGTGCCCGCGACCCTGCCCTCGGCGCCCACGGGTGTGAAGGCCACCGCGGGCATCCGCGAGCTCACCGTCACCTGGAGCGAGCCCGCGAGCACCGGCGGGCTGCCCGTGGAGGAGTACGTGGTGATGGCCGAGCCGGGTGTCATCCGCCTGAGCCAGGGCGCCGACGCCCGGAGCGCCACCGTCACCGGGCTGAGCAATGGCACGGAGTACACCCTCAGCGTGGTGGCGCGGAACGAAGTGGGCGAGAGCACCGAAGCGGGCGCGGCCAGACAGCGCACGCTGGATGTGCCCCTCGCGCCCGGCGCGGTGAAGGCCACCGTGGACGTGCGCTCGGCCACGGTCTCCTGGGAGGCCCCGGCGGGAGATGGTGGCTCCGCCATCACCGGCTACACCGTGGAGGTCCAGCCCACGGGCACCCGCGTGCAGGTGGGCGCGGAGAAGCGCGACGTGACACTGCCGGAGCTGCCCAGCACCCGCGCGTACACCTTCACCGTGTCCGCCACGAACGCCGTGGGCACGGGAGCCGTGTCGGCCGCCTCGTCCGCGGTGCGGCCGTTGCCGACGCCCGTGCAGGTGACGGCCCTCGAGGTGCCCTCCTCCGATGAAGGCTGCCTCTCCGTCTCCTACGCCCTCCGTCAGCGGGACGGGGAGCGCGCCGACGTCATGGTGGAGGTGGACACGAAGGGAGACGGCACCTTCCAGCGCGTCACCCAGGCTGGCTCCACCGACCATGAGGGCCTGCTCGCGCGCTCCACCTCACCCGAGGGCGTCTCCCACCGCTTCCTGTGGAACCGCGCCGTCGACGTGCCCGGTGCCACCTCGGCCCGCGTGCGCGTGAGTGCCCGGGTGCACGGCACCGCGCTGGCCTCGAAGAGCCTGGAGGTGGCCCTGCCCGCCGTGGGCCACCGCTGCGAGCAGCGGACGGACACCAGCCTCGTCAGCACGATGCAGGCCCAGCCCTTCTCGGGCACGGTGGGAGACTTCGACCGGGATGGCAAGCTGGACCTCGCCGTCGTCCCGGAGAGCGGCACCGCCCTGGTGATGATGATGGGGCTGGGCAACGGGGCCTTCCAGCCAGCCCGCCAGCTCGAGCTCGGAGACATCCCGGGCACGAAAACCCAGCCCGTCGCGGCGGACCTGGACGGAGACGGCGCCCCGGAGCTGCTCTGGTCGCACAAGTACGAGGGCCTGGTCGTGGCGAAGGGTCTCGGGAATGGCGCGTTCGACACCACCCGCATCTACCGAACGAGCTCCGGCACGTGGTTCGAAGGCATCTACCAGGGCCTCGCCGTCGCCGACTTCGACCGCAACGGCAGTCCCGACGTGGCCGCGGTGTCGAGTGACGGCCATCTGGGTCTCCTCCTGAACCAGGGGGACGGAACGCTCGGCACCTTCAAGTCCCTGGGGAGCGTCTGGCACTCGGGCGCCCGGCTCGCCACGGCCGACCTCAACGAGGATGGCCGCCAGGACCTGTTGGCCGCTGGCGATGGCTCGACCCTCGCCGTGCTGTCCAACGAGGACGGCTCCTTCCGCTTCCAGCAGGTGGGGGAGATATTCACGACGCACGACCTGGCGCTGGGGGACTTCGACAAGGACGGCCACGTGGACCTGGTCACCGCCGCGTCGCAGGGCAACGCCGCCCGGGTCTACCTGTTCCGGGGAGACGGCCTGGGCGGCTTCTCCGCGGCGGAGCTCGTGGCCACGCTCGAGAACGACACCTACTTGTGGGACCCTGCCTCCCTGGCGGCGGCGGACCTGGACGGTGATGGCCATCTGGACCTCGCGGTGAAGGTCGAGCGGGACAACACACTCGCCCTGCTGCGGGGACTGGGGGATGGAACCTTCGCGCCCGACCTGCGGCTGCCCGCAGGACGCCTGCCCAGATTCGTCACCACCGGAGACTTCGATGGAGACGGCGTGTCCGACGTGGCGACGCTCCAGAGGGCCAGCAACGACGTGCGCGTGTGGCGCGGTGGCCCGGGCCGCACAACCCGGGCCCTGCTCACCGGGCCCGACGGGACCCACGCCACGGGAGACCTCAATGGCGATGGGTGGATGGATGTCGTCTCCTCCAGGCCGACGAACCCGACCGAGGTGCGCGTGAGCCTCGGCGGTCCCGGTGGCCTGTCCACCCTCGCGCCCGTGACGGTGGGGAACGCCGTGCTCAGGTTGCTGGTCACTCACGTGGACGCGGATGCGACACCGGACGTGGTGGTGCTGTACGACGTCGAGGGAGAGACCACGGGGCTCCTGCTCGGCAACGGTGACGGCACCCTGCGTCCCGCCGCCGACATCCCACTGGGGGGCATCGCGGTGTACGCGGACTCCGGCGACGTGAACGGAGACGGGAAGCTGGATCTCGCCTTCCGCGCCATGCGCAAGGACAGCGGCAGCTACGTGGACGAGGTGCGGCTGCTGCTCGGCCGGGGAGATGGCACCTTCGAGCCGCCCGTCGTCCTGGAGGCTGGAAGCAATCCGGCCCGGGTGATGATGGGAGACCTGGACAGCAACGGGGCGATGGATCTGGTGGTGCCGCGGGAGGGGCGAGGTGCTGGCGCGAAGGTGTTGATGAGCCGGGGGGACGGCACCTTCACGGACGGGCCCGATCTGACGCCCGGGTACGACCTCCACGGGAGCGACCTGCGGCTGGCGGACATGGACCGGGACGGCATCCTGGACGCCGTGTACAGCGTCTACGGCAGCAGCATGTACAACGACATCTACCTGATGAAGGGTACGGGTACCGGCGACTTCGCCCGCGTGAGCACGTACCCCGCGGAAGGAAACTGCTTCAGTCTGGCCCTGGTGGACTTCGACGCGGATGGCTGGCGGGACGTGCTGTGCGCCAACCTGGGCATGGACTCGGTGTCTCTGCGCCGGGGCATGGGCCAGGGAATGTTCACCCCGGCGCAGGTCTTCGGAGTCTACGACTACGCAGCCTTGGAGCTCTCGGTGCTGGACGCGAATGGGGATGGCTTGCTGGACATCCTCTTCGGGGGCAGCAACCTCGGGAAGAACGCGCTGCTCCTCCAGCGCTGAGCGCCCCGGGGCCCGGGTCAGTGGACTGGCCGCCGGCGCACGGCCAGCCACGCCAGCAGGGAGAGCATGCTCCAGGCCAGGCCCGACCCCACCGGGACCGTGGAGCAGCCTCCCGGCGCCGTCACCTTCACGCCGGGCAGCACGCGAACCGGGAGCGAGCACGTCGCGGTGTTCCCCGCCTCGTCGCGAGCGGTGAAGGTGACGGAGTGCTCGCCCACCGCGAAGACGTCGCCGCTGGTCCGGTCCGCCATGACGGTGGGCGCGGCGGTGATGCCATCGCGGGCCAGCGCATCCGGGAACGACACCTGTGCGCCCCAGGCGGCGGTGGCCCGGACCTCCACCGGCTCGGGGCACGTCACCTCGGGCGCGGTGGTGTCCTGCACGGTGACGGTGAAGCGGCAGACGGCGGTGTTGCCCGCCTCGTCCCTCGCGGAGACGCTCACCCGGGTGATGCCTCGCGGATAGAGCGCGCCGGAGACGTGGCTCACCTCGAGCGTGGCCTCGGAGACGGTGTCCACGGCGGTGGGCTCGGGAAAGCTCACCGGGGTGCCCTGGGCGCTGGTGGCCTCCACCCGCGTGTCCTCGGGGCACGTCAGCCGCGGCGCGGTGGTGTCCTGGACCGTCACCCGGAAGGAGCAGGTGCTCCGCAGCCCGGCCACGTCCGTGGCGGTGACGGTAACGCGGTGGATGCCGGGCTCCAACGTGCTGCCCGAGGCGGGCTGGGACGTGAGGGAGGGAGCGGGCCGGGGGCCATCCGAGGCCGTCGCGGCGGGGAAGTCCACGCGCGCGCCCTCGGGGCTGGTGGCCTCGACGACGAGGTCATCCGGGCAGGCCAGCGAAGGGGCCTGGGTGTCGCTGACGGTGACGACGAAGGAGCACGAGGCCGTGTTGCCCGCTCCGTCGGTGGCCGTCGCCGTCACGGTGTGCGAGCCGAAGCCGAAGAGACTGCCCGGCTCGGCGGAGAGCGTCACGCGCGGCGCCGCCATGCGCCCGTCGGTGGCCCTCGGGGACCGGAAGTCCACATGGGCGCCCGAGGCCTCGGTGCCCTCCACCGTCACATCTCCCGGGCAGAGCACGGCCGGAGGCGTGGTGTCGCGCACGGTGACCTGGAAGGTGCAGGAGGCCTGGTTGCCGGCCTCGTCCGAGGCGGTCGCCGTCACCTCGGTGGTGCCGAGGGGGAAGAACCCTCCGGACGTCCGGCTGAAGGTGACGGTGGGCGAGGCCGTGACGTCGTCGTGTGCCTGGATGACCGGGAAGGAGACGGGCGCGCCCGCGGGCTGGAGGGCCTCCATCACGAGCTCCTCGGGGCACGTGAGGGTGGGAGGCTCGCGGTTGGCGAGGGCCTCCACCTCCAGGAGCCAGGGCTCCCGCCCGGTGCGCCCGTCGTCCGCGGCGAAGGCGACGCGGTTGCCCATCCGGACGAAGTCACGCGGCAGCGAGCTGTGAGGCCCGGGGAAGAGGTTCACCAGCCGGCGCGTGCCCTCGCGGGTCCCATCCGACAACCACGGCTCGTTTCCGACACCCGGCGTGGACGCGGAGAAGAGCAGCAGCCCCTCGGGCTCGAGCGCGAGCAGGCGCGTGCCCTGGAGGAGCGAGGTGTCGTCCTCCTTGAGGCCCGAGCCGGTGCCGGGACTGGCGTCCACCAGGCGGAAGGTCCCCTCCTCGGTGCCGTCACTGCGCCACAACTCGCGTCCACTGACTCCATCGTCGGCGGTGAAGAAGAGCAGCCCGCCCATGACCACGAGCTCCTTCGGCTGCGAGCCCTCGGTGCCGGGCCGGATGTCCCGCACCCTGCGCGTGCCCCCGGGGGTGCCATCACTCACCCAGAGCTCGGCGCCGTGCGTGGCGTCGGTGAACACGAAGAAGAGCTGGCTTCCCGCCGCGGTGAAGAGGTTGGGAGGCACCGGCCACGGATTCGAGGGAGCGAGCACCGACACGAGCGCGGGCTCCTGCGCGGCTCCATCCAGGCGCCAGAGCCCCAGGCTCGCGTCCTTGGTGGCCACGAAGAAGAGCGTGCCACCCACGGCCGTGAGATTCGACGGACTGGACGAGTCGCTCCCTGGCACGAGGTCCGCCACCAGGGAGGTGCCCTCGGAAGTCCCATCGGTCCGCCACAGCTCGCGCCCGCTCACCTCGTCCTGGGCGGCGAAGTACAGCCACTCGCCCATGCGCGTGAGCGAGCTGGGAGCAGACGAACCCGACCCCGGCACGAGGTCCTTCACCAACCGGGTGCCCTCGGGGGTACCGTCGGTGCGCCACAGCTCATCGCCCTGGCCGCTCTGCGCACCGGAGAAGAAGAGCTGCCCACCGGCCACCTCGAGCTCTTCGGGGTAGGAGCCCGTCCACAGTTGCACCGGGGGCTCCGTGGCCGCCCCCGCTGTCTTCCACACACCGCCCTGGGAGGTGGGCAAGGCGACGAAGAACTCCGAGCCCAGGGTGGCCACCTCGAGCCGCTGCCGGGTCGACGTCTCGGACTCCAGGGGCATCACCAGGAAGGTGCCCGCCTCCGTCCCGTCCGTGCGCCAGAGGCTGTTGGTGAACACGGAGTAGGAGTCCCCCATCCGCTCGTACGCATGGAAGAACCAGAGCCCGCCCGCGGTGCCGAGGATGCGCGGGTTGCTCCCCCCGGCCCCGGCATTCCACCATTCACGGAAGATGTCCTTGACCCGGACGGTGTTCCACTCCTGCCCCTGGGACTTCCACAGCTCGTGGCCGGAGTGTCCGTCATCAGCCGTGAAGTACAGGGTGTCACCCACGGCGGACAGGCTGCGCGGCTCCGACGAGGAGGGCCTCCCCGCTCCAGTTCTCGGGTCGATGTCGCGGACGAGCACCGTGCCCCGCTCCGTGCCGTCGCTGCGCCACAGCTCCAGGCCCATGGAGGGATCCTCGGCGACGAAGTAGAGCACCCCGTTCATGGCCGTCAGCTCCCGGAACGCGGACCCCCAGGCAGAGGTGGTTGCCTTCAGCTGCTTGACGCGCACCGTGCCGGGCACCGTGCCATCGCTGTGCCACAACTCGTCCGAGTAGGGGTAGGACCCGACGTCCGCCGCGACGAAGAAGAGCCGGTCCCCCACGGCCGTCAACGACACCAGCCCGGCGCCCGAGGAGTTCACGGAGAACTCCTTGAGGCGCACCGTGCCCTGTGCGGTGCCGTTGCTCCACCACAGGCTCCAACGGTTGGAGGGCTCCTGGACGGAGATGGCGAGCGCACCGCCCACACGGATCAGGGTCAGTCGCTGGCCGGAGTTGCCGGAATCGAGCGGCAGCACGGACCGCGTTCCAGCCACGGTCCCATCGCTCCGCCAGAGCGAATAGCCGGTGGAGGAGAACTGCTCCCGGGCGAGGAAATAGAGGGTGTCATCGAGCAGCACCAGACCGGGCTCATCCGGGCGGAAGTACGCCGGTTGCGCATCCGAAACGCGCACGGTCCCCGCCTCCGTCCCATCACTGGACCACAGCCCGGAGTTGGCCGCGTCGTCTTTGATGGCGAAGTACAGGCGGCCCTCCTTCACCACCAGGTTGCTCATCTGACAGAACGACGCGCACACGGTGCGCAGGGACGTGGTGACACCGGTGGCGGGGTCATACCGCCAGAGGGCGCGCGTCCCGGAGTCGGTGAAGAAGTAGACGGCTCCGGCCATCCCGACGAAGCCCTTCGGGTAGGAGCCCAGGGAGCCGGGCTGGATGTCCGCCAGGCGGAAGGTGCCCTCGGGAGTCCCGTCGCTCCGCCACGGCTCACTGTCCGACGAACTGCTTTCACCCGCGAAGTAGAGCAACCCATCCACCTCGGTGAAGGTACCCGGGCCGTGCGTGGTCGTATTGATGCCCACCAGGCGGACGGTTCCCTCTTCGGTGCCATCCGTACGCCACAAGCCGCTGCCCAGTTGAGCGTCCACCGCGTAGAAATAGATGGAGGAGCCCACGCGGATGAAGCTGGAGATGCTGGAGCCGGAGGTCTTGTCCTCCGCAGGGTGGATGTCCCGGATGGGGCGGATGGGGCGGGAGTCCCCCACCGAGAGCGCGTCATGGCTCATCCGCCGTGCCGGCGAGGGCTCTCGCGAGTCCGCGCCACCGTTGGGAGCACAGGCGGACAGCACGAGGCACAGGAGCGCCAGGCGCGTGAGCGCGGGTTGCATCATCATGGTGTGTTCTTCCCCCTCGTCGAGGTGCGCGAAGCCCGGCCGGAGCGCGCCGTACGTTTTCTACAGGAAACGAAGGCCAGGCGGCCAGCATGCCGTGAAGGCCCGGGCACCCTCACGAATTGTCATGCCTTGGTGACACATGGGAACCTCTCCTGTCACGGGGAGGAGCACATGGACTTCACCATCGACAAGCAGGGCGAGAAGGTCAGGCTCGACGCCATTCCCACGGAGCCCCCGAAGAATACGGATCGGGACGAGGCGAAGCGGGAGCTGGAGACGATCGGCGAGGAGCTCTTCGACCTGCAGGATCTGCTGTGGGGCGCGAAGATGAACTCCGTACTCATCGTGCTCCAGGGCCGCGACACGGCCGGGAAGGACGGCACCATCAAGGGGGTGGCGGGTTTTCTCAACCCCCGAGGTGTCACCGTCACCTCCTTCGGAGTCCCCAGCGAGGAGGAGCGGGAGCACGACTTCCTCTGGCGCATCCACCGTCACACCCCGCGCAAGGGTGAGCTCGCCATTTTCAATCGCTCACATTATGAGGACGTACTCGTCGTGCGCGTGAACAAGCTCGTTCCGGAGGCCCTCTGGAAGGAGCGCTACGGCCACATCCGCGACTTCGAGGAGCTGCTCGTCGAGCACGGCACCATCGTCCTCAAGTTCTTCCTCCACATCAGCCGGGAGGAGCAGGAGAAGCGCCTGCTGTCGCGGGAGAAGGAGCCGCGCAAGGCGTGGAAGATCAACGCCGGGGACTGGGAGGACCGGGAGCACTGGGACGACTACACGAAGGCGTACGAGGAGGCCCTCTCACGCACGGCCAGCAAGCAGGCGCCGTGGACGATCGTCCCCGGGGACACGAAGTGGTACCGCAACCTCGTGGTGGCGCGCGCGGTGGTCGAGGCGCTGCGGCCCTACCGTGACACCTGGCAGAAGAAGCTGGACGAGATAGGCGTGAGCAAGAAGGCGGAGCTGGAGGCCTGGCGCAAGGGCAGGTAGGACGCGCGCATGTCCGTCCGAGAGCTGTGGATCGCCGGGTACCGCTCGGTCCATTCGCTGCGCTTCCCGCTCGCCCCGGTGACGGTGGTGGTGGGCCCCAACGGGTGCGGGAAGACGAACGTCTACCGCGCGCTGCAACTGCTGCACGTGGCCGCCGAGGGGACGCTGTCGCGCATGCTGGCCGAGGAGGGCGGGATGCCGTCCGTGCTCTGGGCGGGCCCGCGCAAGAAGGGGGACGCGGCGCGCCTCACCGTGGGCGCGCGGCTGGACGACCTGGCCTACGAGCTGTCCTGCGGGCTGGTGCCTCCCCCGGAAGGGCCCTTCGCGTTGGATCCGGACGTGAAGGAGGAGACGGTGTGGCTCCACGAGGGCAAGCGTCGGCACGTGGTGGCCGAGCGCCGCTCCCGGAGCGTCTTCGCGCGCGACGCGGACGGGAACCGCACCACCTTCGCCGCCGAGCTGTGGGGCAACGAGTCCGTGCTGGCGCAGATAGCGGAGCCGCACCGCTTCCCGCTGCTGAGCGCGCTGCGGGCGGAGCTGCTCCGCTGGCGCTTCTACCACCACTTCCGGACCGACCCGGCATCGCCCCTCCGCCACGCGCAGGTGGGCGTGCGGACGCCCGCGCTCGCGCACGATGGGAGGGATCTGGCGGCGGCGCTGATGACCATCGACGACATCGGTGATGACCGGGGACTGCACGCGGCCGTGGAGAGCGCCTTCCCCGGCTCGAGATTGCAGCTCGACAGCGAGGACGGGCGCTTCTCCTTCCGCATGAGCATGCCCGGACTGCAACGCCCGCTGGAGGCGGCGGAGCTGTCCGACGGGACGCTGCGCTACCTGTGCCTGCTCGCCGCCCTGCTCTCTCCGCGCCCTCCGCCCTTCCTGGCCCTCAACGAGCCGGAGACCAGCCTGCACCCGTCACTGCTGCAACCGCTGGCGCGGCTCATCGCCAGCGCGAGCCGCCGGGGGCAGGTGTTCGTCACCACGCATGCCCGCGAGCTCGCCACCGCGCTGGAGGAGCACGCGGGAGCGGCCGTCCTCCCGCTGACCAAGGAGGGAGGAGCCACGGAGCTCGCGGAGTGAGGCGGGCCTCCTAGGGCGGCGGAGGTGCGCCCTCCGGGGGCTTGCAGTAGGAGCGCGGTGGCCCGCGGTCATTCATGTCCACCTGGACATCGGAGCTGGGCCGGCACGCCCGGAGCTGCTGGTCGCACTGGTAGGGAGGGCCACGCCCGCACTCGGCTGACACCGTACAGGCCTTCAGCCAATACCCCTTCGTCGAATCATCCGGATCCCTCAGGAGGACCGAGCCACGCTGGCGGCATCCGTTCGGTGGAGGCTCCGGAATGAGGCAGGCACCGGTGGGCCACGGTCCGGCGAAGTCGTGGACGCACACGCCGCCTCCGCATTCCGCGTCGTTCCTACAGGGAGCTCCGAGAGGCACGCCGCACTCCCCATCCGCCACGGGCTGGGGGCTGGAACCACCTCCCGGGGGTGGACCGGCGGGTCTCGGACAGTCGAGCGGAAGCGAGACGATATGCCAACCCGAGGCGAGCGCGGCTCCGGTGGGTGAATCCCGGGCAGGCAGCGCATCGAGCGCGCGAATCAACACCCTCCCCATGGAGCCACCGATGAGCGGCTCCGCCTCATCCCTCCGCCCGTTGCCGTTCGCATCCTGGTAGGCCGCGAGCCACGCGACGCCATACCGCATGCCAGCGGGCGTGGTGACGAGGTGCTCGGCACCGGGCTCGTCGAACAGCTTCAGCTCGAAGGGCCGGTAGTACTCCGCGAGGAGGGCCGCCGCGGGCTGCTCGACCAGGACGTCATCGGCGCCCTGCACCTTGGCCCTGACACTCCAGAACACTCCGATGCGCACCTCGGGATGATCCGGGTCGACGTACTCCGAGGTCCCCCCCACCCTGCCATTCACCGTGAAACGAGGCGTCCCCGAGTACGCCCCATCGACGAGCGAATCCCCGCAGGAGAGCATCACCCCCGCGAGCACCCCGGCGAGCCCCCTCACCAGCGCCATACGAGTCCTCCCGTGCCCCACCAGGTGAGGGGAGTCAGCAGCTCGCGGTCCACTTCCTCCCCGCCATCGACCACGGCATGCGGGAAGAGTCCGCTCACCGGCCCGCCCTCGAGGCGCAGGGACACACCCGCGCCGACATATCGCTCCACCAGCAGGATGCCGCCAACGCCCGCGCCCAGGGCCCGCCGGTTCGTGACGAGCCGGTCCGAATCGAAGACCTGCCGGTGGAACACGCCCTCGACGAAGAGCCCGAACGCCACGCTCACGGGCTTGAGGTCGACGAAGCGCAGCAGGGTCAGCCCCAGCCCGAGCTCCTCGTGGCGGCGCACCAGCACCCCATCGGAGCCGGGGCCCTGGACCGTCA
Source organism: Archangium lipolyticum (assembly GCF_024623785.1). Lineage (NCBI taxonomy): Bacteria > Pseudomonadati > Myxococcota > Myxococcia > Myxococcales > Archangiaceae > Archangium > Archangium lipolyticum. The sequence continues at coordinate 472,584 of NZ_JANKBZ010000002.1, read as the reverse complement.
TTCCGCGCAGCCGCGCGCCGATGGAGCCCCACTCGAAGTCGAGGCCATAGCCGAGCTGGAACTGGGGAGTGATGCCCTCGCCCACGAGCATCTGCCCCCGGGCGCCACCGAGGAGGCTGAGGTGCTGCGTATAGGGCTTCGAACCGCCACGGCGGCGCACGAGCCGGTCATAGCGGACGGTCTCGAAAGGCAGACGGGCGAGCTCCACCACGGCGCCCGCGGCGAGGGACACCTGGTACTCGCGGTATTCGTCGGCCTTGCGCTGCTGAACGAAGTAGTTGCCCGCGGGCAGGGACAGCTCCCGCCGCTGGCCTTGCGGTGAGGCCTCCGCCACCACCGGTCCCCCTTGCCGCCCCTCCATGATGAGGTAGAGCGCGGCCTCTCCGAGCCGCAGCCGGCCCGAGCGCCCCCGAGGCGCGGCCGGTACCGACAGCACGAGCTCGCCGCGCCCCTTCACCTCCCAGGAGTAGGTCGGGTGCTGCAGCGCCACCGTCTGCCCGCTCGAGCGGAGCGTCTGCGCATAGGTGTAGCCATAGGCCTCGGTGAGCGTCACCTTGCCGTCGTCATCCTCATCGGCCGCGCCGCGCAGCGCGTTCACCAGGTGGTGGGTGAAGAACGAGCCACCGAGCCGATCGGACTCCTGGCTCGCCTCGCTCGCACCGCTCGAGGTGATGATGGCCAGGCCCTCGGTGGCCACCTCGTTGCGCAGGGAGATGTCGAAGCTCTCCGCGGCGTTGACGCCCTTCACGCGCGTCACCGTCCCCGAGCGGCACGCATCGAGCACGAGCAGGCGCACGCCCGCGGGCGAGCCCTGGACCAGCGACTTCAGCTCCTCGAGCGGCAGCTCGGTGCCGCCGAGATGGAGCGAGACCGCGTCGGCATGGCCCGAGTAGAAGACCACGAGCGCGGTGGGATGCCCTCCCCCCGCCTGGCCGCGGATGGCGGCGTTCACATCCAGGAGCGCGCGCCGCACCGTGGCCGCGTCCTCTCCGAGCAGCAGCAGGATGCGCCGTGACGAGACGCCTCCGTGCTCACGCAGGACGTTGGAGAGGGCCCGAGCGTCCTGCTCCGCGTACAGCAGGCTCACCTCGTTGGGGGCGCCGTCGTTGTGACCGATGGCCACCACCCAGGTGTGCTCGGGGAGCGCCCGGGCCGGGAAGGAAGCGAGCACCGCGAGGACGAGACACAGGAGCCCCCCCCTCCCGAGGCTCATGGCCGCTTCACCATGATGAACGGCGTGGTCACGCAACCGGCGGGGCACATGGGCGCGGCGATGGCGCCCTGGGAGGTGCAGTGCGGCGGGCCCACCTCGAGCGGACAGTGCACGAGGTAGAGGGTCTCGCGGCCCGGCTTCGCGTCGAGCGACACCGCGCCGGAGAGCTCGATGCCCGTGCCCGCGGCGAAGCGCGTCCGCGCCCCGGGCTCGAGGGGCCACGCGGTATAGAGGGCCCCGGACGACTCGACGCCGAGCACCGTCACATGACCCTCCGCCGGCAGGTCGACGAGGAAGCGGAGCCGATCTCCTGGAGAGAACGCGCCACCGCTGACCATCTCCTCCGAGTGGTCGCCCTCGAACCGGAACACGTGCAGCGCGAGGGAGCCCTTCGCGCGATTCTCCGGAGGCCGCAGCTGCTGGCTGCTGACCACCAGGAGCACGACGGCCGTGGCGGCGGCCGCCGCGAGCGGAGCACTCCGCTGGCGCAGCCAACCGAGGAGCCGCTCGGGGAGTGGGGCGGGTCTGTCGAGTCCGGTCCGGATGCGCGCCAGCATCGCGCGCGGGTCCACCCCCTCGATGGAACCGAAGCCGGCCCGGCGCTCCGCCATGCGGGCGCCACACTCCGCGCAACCCGCCACGTGACGCTCGGCCGTCAGGGCGTGCTCCTTGGGGAGCTCACCGGCGTGGAGCCGATCCAGCGTAAAGTCGGACGGACAGTCCGGGCGCCCCGTCCTCAGGGCATCAAAGTCGGGCGGATTCATGGCCGCCTCCTTCCAAATCCCAGGAAACCGGACCGCTTGGGCTCCGGGGGCGGGCTGGCCGTGATGGCGGGTGACGCGGACCCCTGCGACACCTGGGTCCCCGCCCAGGCCTGGAACCGTTCGAGCAGATTGCCCACCGTGCGCTTGGACACGCCGAGCACCTCGGCGGCCTCCTCGTGCGACATGCCGTCAAGGAAGACGTACACGGCGGCGGCGGCCTGGCGTTCATCCGCGGTCGAGAGCAGCCGCCGCAGGAGCAGCAGGTCATCGGGGTGCGCCGGGTCGGGCCTGTCGGTGCCATCCACCAGGGGTGCCACGTGCTCCGCATGGAGCTCGGCGCGCCGCGAACGGTCCCGGATGAGGTTCAGGCAGTAGTGGGTGGTGATCTGATACAGCCAGGTCGTCATCTGGCTCTGCTGCCGGAAGCCCTGGGCGGCGCGGAGGGCGCGGATGAAGATCTCCTGCGTCGCCTCCTCGGCATCGGCGGGGTTGCCCAGCAAGCGCAGGGCGCGGCGGTACACACGGGGGCCGTGTTGGTCGAAGAGCGAGGCAATCTGCTGTGAGTCGGTTCGGCTCACGAGAGCATTCGAGGTGGGGACGTGCCCGGAGTGTACCAGTAAATGCGCCATCGGGCCGGTACCCGCCCCCCGAACCCGGCCGCCGGGCGAGGCCAGCTCACAGGCGCTGCATTGGATCTGGATGGTCGTCATGCGGACTGCCTCCGGTCGCTTCCCCTGACTTGGACCCGTGAGGCGGCGTTTCGGGCAAACCGTTTTGTTCGCCCGCCACGCTCCGGCTCGCGTCAATACCTGCTCAAGATTGACAAGAGCGCCTTCATTATTAAATATGCTCCCGTCATGAGGCCCGTCTCCACCATCCAGGGTGTGCCGTTCGCGCGCGTTCTCGCGCCGATGGCGGACGTGCGTCTCGGCTCCCGAAACAAGGTCCTGCTCGACATTTGAGCAGGCGGACCGGTGTCCCCCGGTGCGCGGGTTGGCTGGTTCCCGTGTGCCGCGTGGGCTCGGTTCCGCCTTCTGCCCGGCCTGAGCCTTCGTGTGTCCTCGCGCCGTCCTGAGCGGGCCTGAGCGGCCCCTTCCGGGCATGCGTGTGTGCGCTCGCTGGCCCGGAAGCCTTCCTCCCCTCTCAACCAGTGTCTGTCTTTCGACCCGCGGGTGCCTCCACCCGGCGGGAACGGGAAACCTTTATGTCTCGCACCACTCGAATCGAGCGCTACCGCAACATCGGCATCATGGCCCACATCGACGCGGGCAAGACCACGCTGACCGAGCGCATCCTCTTCTTCACCGGACGCATCCACGCCATGGGCGAGGTGCACACCGGCTCCACGGAGATGGACTGGATGCCGCAGGAGAAGCAGCGCGGCATCACCATCACCTCGGCGGCCACCACCGCCGCCTGGAAGCCGATGCGCGGGCCCTTCGCGGGCACCGAGCACCGCATCAACATCCTGGACACGCCGGGACACGTGGACTTCACCATCGAGGTGGAGCGCTCCCTGCGCGTCCTGGATGGAGCGGTGGCGGTGTTCGACGCCAGCCAGGGCGTGGAGCCGCAGTCCGAGACGGTGTGGCACCAGGCCGACCGGCATGGCGTGCCGCGCATCGCCTTCCTCAACAAGATGGACAAGGTGGGCGCGGACTTCGCCATGTGCGTGCGGTCCATCCAGCAGCGGCTGGACGCCAACCCCGTGCCGGTGCAGCTGCCCATCGGGGCGGGCCCTGACTTCCGCGGGCTCGTGGACCTGCCGCGCATGCGGGCCCTCTTCTTCGACGCGGAGACGGGGGCACCCACCGAGGGAGAGGTGCCCGCGGAGCTGCTCGCGGAGGCGGAGGCGCTGCGCCTGCGCCTCATCGAGGCCTGCGCGGAGGTGGATGGCACCGTGCTGGAGAAATACGTGGAGGGACGCCTGGCGGACCTCACCGGGGAGGAACTGGAGCGCGCGCTGCGCGCGGGCACCCTCCAGCGGCGGCTGGTGCCGGTGCTGTGCGGGGCGGCTTTCAAGAACAAGGGTGTGCAGATGCTGCTGGATGGAATCGTCAACTACCTGCCCGCTCCGCCGGACCTGCCGGCGGTCGAGGGCGAGACCCCGGACACCCGGGTGCGCGTCACCCGTCCGGCCAACGCGGAGGAGCCGCTGTGCGCGCTCGTCTTCAAGCTCATGCACGACAAGGCCGTGGGGAGCATCGTGTTCCTGCGCGTCTACTCGGGCACCCTGCGCACGGGCATGGCCGTGCTCAACACCCGCCAGCAGCGCCGCGAGCGCGTGGGACGGCTCATGTTCATGCATGCCAACAAGCGCGAGGAGGTGGACGAGGTGCACGCCGGCGACATCTGCGCGGTGCTCAACCTCAAGGGGGTGCGCACCGGCGACACGCTGTGCGCGCCGGAGGCGCCCGTGGTGTTGGAGTCGCTCCACTGCCCCGAGCCCGTCATCCAGCTCGCCGTCGAGTCGCGCTCTCGGGCGGACCAGCAGAAGATGGAGGATGGACTGGCGAGGCTCTCCTCGGAGGATCCGTCCCTGCGCGTGGAGGTGGACCCGGAGACCGGACAGCGGTTGCTGTCCGGCATGGGAGAGCTGCACCTGGAGATCATCGTGGACCGGCTGAGAACCGAGTACGGAGTGGAGGCACGCGTGGGCCAGCCGAAGGTGGCCTGGCGCGAGACGCTGCGCCAGAAGGTGCGCCAGGAGTACCGCCACGTCCGGCAGACCGGAGGGCCGGGACAGTACGCCCATGTGGTGCTGGAGGTGGCTCCGGCACCGCGCGGCTCGGGGCTCGTCTTCGTGGATGACACGCACGGCGGCGTCATCCCGAAGGAGCTCGTCCCGGCCATCGAGAAGGGCGTGGCCGGCGCCATGCAGCGGGGCGTGCTAGCGGGCTACCCGGTGGTGGACGTGGAGGTGCACCTGGTGGACGGAAGCACGCACGTGCGTGACTCCACGCCCCAGGCGTTCACGATGGCCGGCTCACTGGCCTTCCAGGAGGCAGCGCGCCGCGCGGGCATGGTGTTGCTGGAGCCCGTGATGGACGTGGAGGTCACCACGCCGGAGGAGTTCCTGGGCGACGTGCTCGGGGACCTGTCGGCGAGGCGCGGGCGGGTGCGGGGGATGGAGGGCGGTGGCACGGTGCGGCGCGTCTCCGCGCTGGTGCCCATGGCGCACCTCTTCGGCTACGTGACGAGCCTGCGTGGCCGGACCCAGGGACGCGCCACGGCCACCCTGCGCCTGGCCACCTACGAGCCGGTCCCCGACACCCTGCGGGACTCGCTGCTCGCGGAGGCGCGTCAGTAGGACGAGGAGACGGGGCCCCGGGGATGCACCCCGGGGCCCGCGTCCCGGCTCACGGCTACTGCTGGAGCGTGAACGTGTAGATGGGCCAGGAACTCGGGTCATAGGCGACGCAGCCCCCACGGTCCCAGTTCCTGAACCGCAGCTCCAGGGTCCGTGCACCGGCCGGAGCGGTGATGGTGGCCGGAACGGGCTCGCGCCTGTACCCGCTCGTGTTGGTCACGTAGGCCTCCTGGAAGGTGCCGTAATCGAAGCGGTACTCGACGGCGATGAGCCAAGTGTCCATGCCGCTGTACGTCGCGCGGCACTTCTTCAGCCGGTCCAGCGCGTAGTGGATGGTGAGCGGCTGGCCGGCACGCAGGGTGCCGGTCACCGTATAGGGACCGCTCACCGGGAAGAAGATGACCGGGGTCTCCGCCACGGCGGAGGTGGCGATCAGCAGGGGAAGAACGAACGCACAGAGCTTGGACGACAAGGCTTTCTCCTGAGCTGGGGTAGGGACAGCCAGGAGGTTGTCCAGCAACCGGCCAGGAAGTTTCCTGGTCTGTCGCGCTTTCTCGCTCTTCCCGCCCTTCATGTAGGCTCGTGTAGGCAGGAAAAAATCGGCATGATCCAGGAAACCTTGGGGGGGCGGGGCCGATAATCCCGGTATCTGCGGTCCCCAATCAAAAATTTCGGAGCAGGAGTTCTCCCATGAGCTTCATCGGCGGAATCAAGAAGAAGGTGGTGCAGCTGGCGAAGGATCCGGTCAAGGCCGGCCAGACGGCGAAGAAGGCCTACGACACGGTCACGAAGACCAAGTCGAGCATCAAGGACGCCTTCGAGAACGCCCGCTCCGTGAAGTCGGACGGCTTCAAGACGACCTGGAAGAACAACTGGAAGAAGACGATCGAGAAGGCGACCGATCCCAAGGACCAGCTCACCAAGGGCGGCATCGCCAAGAAGGTGGGCGGCGCCTTCGGCACGGTGACCAACGCGGTCAAGCTGCCGGGCCAGGTCGCCACGGCGTTCAAGGACGTGCGCGACGCCTTCCGCTCCGGTTCCGCCCAGGATCGCGACAAGGCGATCGGCTCGGTGGCCACGGCCGGCAAGACGGCCATCCAGACCGTCAAGGGCGGCCTGGACATCGCCCGCGACGTGAACAAGTTCGGCAGCGCCTACCGCGCGGCCTCTGACGCCTTCCGCACCGTGGCCCCCAACGCGACGGGCAAGGCCGTCCGCGCGGCGGCCACCACCGCGGCCAAGCACGCCTTCGAGGGTGCCACCAGCGTGGGCGACGTGCGTCGGGCCGTCAGCACCGCCGTGAAGGGCGCGGCGAAGGGCAGCACCATCGCCCAGACGGTCGGCTCCGCCACCCGCGCCGCCGCCCGGACCGCGGTGCGCGAGGGCAGCGAGGCCGCTGGCAAGGCCGCCATCCGCGCCGGTGCCAAGGCCGCCGCGGGCCCGCTGGCCAAGGCCGCCGGCCGCTTCGCCCCGGGCGCCAACATCGCCATCGCCGCCCTGGACGTGGCGAGCGCCTACTCCACCGTGCGCGACCCCCAGGCCAGCACCACCAAGAAGGTGACCAGCGTCATCACCGCGGTGGGCTCGGTGGCCGCCGCCACCAACATCCCGGTGGTCAGCCAGGTGGGCGCCGCCGTGTCCACGGTCTCCAGCTTCGTCGGCGGCCTCTTCGGGTAGGCATCCCCCCTCATGCGCGCCGTCACCGGACTCCTTTTTTTCTGGTAGGGACAGTGAAACGCTCGCGGTTCAATCCTTTCTGGGACTACGGTCGCGGCGCCTACCTGCCAGGAGGAGTTCCGGTGGCACAGAGCAAGAAGGGTGGTAACACGAAGGCCGGCGGCGAGAAGGCCGCTGGCTCGAAGCCCCCCAGCAGTGGCAAGTCCGCGGGTCCCGCCAAGGTGGTCCTGATGGCGGAACAGCTTCCCGTCGCCCCCTCCGTGAGCAGCGGCCCCGTGCCGCTGCCCGAGGTGAAGGCGCCTTCGACGGAGGGCATCGAGGTCACCGTGCCCGCTCCGCCGCCGCTCAGCGAAGATGCGCTCATCCGCCGCTTCCATGAGCTGGCGCGCTCCCTCGCCGAGGTCCGGGAGCGGCAGCCGGGCGAGGAGGTGGTGCTGGGCGATGACGTGCAGCTCGACATCCTCGGCTATTCCAACGGCCAGCTCATCCCCTTCAGCATCCGCGTCGACTACTGGATGGAGCTGGCACCCCAGGAGATGCTCCCCGGCTTCGCCGACGCCATCGCGGGCTCGGCCGTGGGCGACAGCCTGAAGATCGATCTGGTGCTGCCCGGCAACTACCCGGTGGAGTCGCTGCGCGGAATGCCGGCGACCTTCCTGGTGGACCTGGTGGGGGCCCGTGAAGTGAAGATGCCCGACACCGACTCGGACGAGTTCCTGCGCCAGCTGGGCCGCGGGAACACGCACGAGGAGGTGATGGAGTCCATCGCCAACGAGCTGCTCGACGAGCAGGCCGACGTGCTGTGGCTGGATGCCCAGAACATGGTGCTGGACGAGCTGGCCTCCCGGACCCAGGTGGAGCTCCCCCCTGCCCTCGTCGACGAGGAGATCCGCCGCCGCTGGACGGCCGCGGAGGGACCGGTGATGGAGGAGAAGGAGTTCTCGCCCGAGGAGAGGCAGGAAGCGCTGGACGTGTGGATGAAGGATCCAGCCACGCGGGCGGACGTGGAGCGGCGCCTGCGCATCTCCCTGGCGTTGAAGGCCGTAGCGGCGAAGGAGAAGCTGGAGCTGAGGCCCGAGAAGGCCTTCGAGGTGCTCGAGGACTCGGCGGCCGCCTTCGGGCTGACGTCGGCGCAGCTGCGCGAGGCCCTGGTGGACCCGGCGGCGGCGAGCCAGCTGCAGAACGTGGCCTGGCACCTGATGGTCGTCGAGCACGTGATGGACAAGGCCAAGGTCCACTTCGAAGGCGCCTGAGCACCCCACTTCGCGGAAGGTGGCCATCGCGCTCACAGGCACGTGAGCACGGTGGCCACGATGCGCTCCAGGCATCAGAGAGACGCTGGAACCTTCCCGCCGTACAGCTCTCGCCGGTCGGACCAGCGGCTCTTCAATCAAAAATCTGTAATTCCGGAAGCCCTGGACAAACCCAATTAACTTGATGTACGTAGGGTCAGGGCCCGGACACGGACGGGCATCGTTCACCCATCATGTGCGGAGTGGAAATGCGCATGCCCGACACGCGCTGGTCGACCCTTGCCTGGAAACAATCCCTGGGCCTCGTCGCCACGGGACTGTGTTTGTTGTCACCAGGGCTCGCCTCGGCGTTCTGCGTCTATAACGATACCCAGACAGGCGCCAATTCGAGGGTCCTCGAAGGAGATTTCAGCAAGGACATCCCGGCTGGGGACAACCGGTGCTGCCATTGGAGCGAGAAATCCTGCAACCCCTCGGGCTCACGCGAGGCCATGCTTCGCGCGCAACTCGGGACGGGCTCCTTCACCTGCGTGGTCGCCCTGCAGGCGGGAGGATATGCGCGCATCCAGCAGGAGGACCGCTCCCACCTGGGCCTTCCTCCCAACTACTACTGCGTGTCCTACGATTACAACCATGGGCTCGTGAGTCAGTCGAACCATGGCATTGGCGCCCAGACGCGGAACGTCCGGTTCCTGATCACGGGCGATCCCCAGTACAAGAACGGCGGTGACAACTCGCGCGCCGACCGGACGTTGGCGTCGATGATCAACACCCTCCGCTACAACTCGCAGGTCCGGGGAGTCGTGGTCGCGGGCGATCTGACCCAGAACTCCCGGACCCGGGATGAGTTCTCCTGGTACAAGGACGCCATCTCCGGATACTCCCGGTTCGTCTTCGACGGTCTGGGCAACCATGACCTGATAAAGCCAAGCGTCCATCAGAAGACCGCGTGCGACATCGCGGGACCCGGCGGCCAGCACTGCGTGGATCCCGGTGCCATCCAGGATGACCTCCACGACCGCACGCGGGCCACGGTCCTGACGAACCGGGGAAACCCCCACTACTCCTGGGACTGGCACGACGTCCACGTCGTCCAGCTCAACCTCTTCCCCGCCAACGAGACGGCGCCCCAATTCCCCGACTACTCGCCCAAGGGCAGCCTGTCCTTCCTCCAGCAGGATCTCGCCACCTACGTGGGCTTCTCGGGCCGGCCCGTGGTGATCATCCAGCACTACGGGTTCGATGACTTCTCCAAGGGCGAGAATGGCTACCACGAGGTGTGGTGGACACCCGAGCAACGCCTCGCCTATTGGGATGTCATCTCGAAGTACAACGTCGTCGCGATCTTCTCCGGACACGATCACCGGTCGGCCTACGACGAGTTCCGGATCCCCTTCGTCCGGCCCGCGAGCCGGACCTCTGGACCTCCGAGCATCCCCACCTTCGTGTCTGGCGCGGCCACGACGGGAGCGTTCCTGGACGTGCAGATCGACGCAGCCAAGATGCACATCACCCGGAAGGACCAGGACGGCAACTCCTCGGGCCGGTACGCCCAGGTTCAATTCCCGGTCAACATGGCGCGCGGCAAGCCCACGGCGCAGTCCTCCACCGACTGGAATGGCAGCTCCTCCCGGGCGGTGGATGGCAACCTCAACGGTCATTACTTCCAGAATTCCATCACCCACACCCGTGAGTCCCCCATGGACTCCCAGCCGTGGTGGGAAGTGGACCTGCAAAGCGTGCAGCAGCTCGGGACCGTGCTCATCCACAACCGCACGGATTGCTGCTCGGCGCGGCTCTCCAACTTCAAGCTGATGGTGTCCAACGACAGGGTGTCCTGGCAGGAGTACCCCCATCCCGGGCAGGCCAGCCAGGTGACGGGCTTCGAGGTAAACCGCTCCGCCCGGTACGTGAAGGTGCAGCTCAACGGGACCGGCATCCTCAGCCTCGCCGAGGTCCAGGTCTTCGGAATGCCATAGACCCCCATAGAGACAGGCGGGTCGATTCCGATGACCCGAATCCAGCCACGAGCACCTCCAGGAGTTGGGCAGACTCAACCTTCCACCCGGTCAAAGCAGGCTCCATGCTCCATTTCAAACGTTCAAGGTCGTTCCTTCGCGCCGCGTGCTCGATCCTGTTCCTCACGAGCGCGTGCACCCCAGCGAGCAGCTTGCCTGACGGGCAGGACGACGCGACCGAGGTCTCCTCGAGTGCGTTGCTCATCCCCGGCGTGAGCTTCAAGACGGTGCTCGGCAACCGATACGTGGGCGCTCAGAACAACGGCGGCGGCGCGGTCATCGCGACGGCGACGGCCGCGCAAGCGTGGGAGAAGTTCACGATCGATGACATCAACGGCGGGGCCCTCGAGAGCGGGGACTCGATCTTCATCACCGCGGGCACTGGCCAGTATTTCCAGGCCGCGAACGGGGGCGGCTCCACGCTGAACGCCGCCAGCGCGAACCGGCTCGGCTGGGAGACGTTCCGCATCGTCAAGCAGAACGGGAGCGGAGTGATCGCCAACGGCGACGTCGTCGGCCTGCAGACGGTGACGACCGGCCATTGGGTGTCCGCGGAGAACGGCGGTGGCGGCACGGTGTTCGCGTACGGCGCCGCGCTCGGCCCATGGGAGCAGCTGACGATCTCTGGCCTGTCCTCGTCGCCCCCGCCGCCCTCGGGGACCCGCGTCGTGGGTTACCTGCCGAACTGGTACGGCTCCTACGCGAGCTGGGTCGGCCGGGTGGACTTCGACAAGCTCACGCATGTGAACCTCGCCTTCGCCCTGGGTGATGCGAACGGGCGCCTCCAGCTGGCGCCGGCCAGCGATCTCGCGACGTTCGTGAACGCCGCGCATGCCAAGGGCGTGAAGGTGTTCCCCTCGCTCTGTGGCGGCGGAGGAGACGGCCGGATCACGCCCTTCTACCAGCCCGATAAAGTCGACGCCTTCGTGGATGAGATCATCAACTTCGTGGTCTCGAACAACATGGACGGCATCGACGTGGACGTGGAGGCGCCGGATCGCATGGGCGCGGTGTACGACACGTTCATCGCGAAGTTGATCGCGAAGGCCCGGCCGCGCGGACTGCCCGTGACGGCCGCCGTCTCGCAGTGGATGCAGTATGGCATGTCGGACACGACGCTGCGTTCCTTCGACTTCATCACCATCATGTCCTACGACAACGCGGGCACCTGGACGAGCCCGGGTGAGCACTCGAGCTATGCGCAGGCGGTGACCGCCCTCTCCTTCTACGAGAACAAAGGCGTGCCGCGGAGCAAGATCGTGCTCGGAGTGCCCTTCTACGGTTATTGCTGGGGCAATTGTGGGAACGGACAGAGCAGCACGTACGTGCTCTACAAAGACATCCTGGCGCGCTACCCGAACGCGTCGAATTCGGATTGGATCAACGCCGACGGTGCCCAGTATTCGTATAACGGGCTCGCGACGCTGCGCTCGAAGACGACCCTGGCGAAGCAGTACGGCGGAATCATGATCTGGGAGCTGGCCGGAGACGTGAGCACTTCGAGCGATCAGTCCCTGCTTCGCGCCATCGACGGCGCGCGGCGCTGAAGCCGGCCTCTCGAGAGCAGAAGAGGGGTGATTCGCTTGCCGGGGTCGAACGCGGGGCTCACCTGTGCCGCACTCCGATGCGCTAGCGTCTCGAGTCATGCGTCCCTCTCTCCTGACATCCCTGACATTGCTGCTGTTGTGCTCGCCGGCATGGGCCACGGTGCCCGCCGGCTTCTCGGAGACGAGCTACGCCTCCAACACGCTGACTCCTGCCACGGGCATGGCCTGGGCGCCGGATGGCTCGGGCCGCCTGTTCATCACCCTCAAGAACGGTTCGGTGCGGGTGGTGACGATGAAGGATGGCGCCCTGGAGACGCAGCCGGGGACCAGCACGCTGGTGACGCGCTTGTTCGCGACGGAGCCCCAGGTCCACACCAACAGCGGGAGTGGCCTCATCGGCATCGCGTTCGACCCGAACTACGTGGTCAACCGCTACGTCTACCTCTTCGTCACCGTCTCCGCCTCCGAGCAGCGCATCGTCCGCTACACCGACGCCAACGGGACGGGCATCGCGCGCACGGAGGTCGTCACCCGGCTTCCCACCACGGGCAACAACCATAACGGTGGAGGAATCGGCTTCGGGCCGGACGGGAAGCTCTACTGGGCCATTGGCGACCTGGGCAACGGCACTGGCGTGAACGCGGACCTGACGTCGCTCGCGGCCAAGGTGGGCCGCGCCAACCTGGACGGCACGCCCGCCAACGACAACCCGTCCAACGACGGCGTGGGCCCCAACAACGACTACATCTGGGCGAGCGGCTTCCGCGACCCGTTCACCCTCACGTTCCAGCCGACCACCGGGAAGCTGTGGATCAACGGCATGGGCACCGAGTACGAGCAGGTCTTCGTCGTGAGCAGGCGCAACCATGCTGGCTACAGCCGCTACGAGAACAACCAGCCCACCACCAACGACTCCATCCCGCCCGTCATCAAGTACCGAACCAACGGCACCGACACACGCAAGCTCACGGCGGGCGGAGCGGTGCGCAGCGGCGGCGTCACCACCTTCACCACCACCGGGGCGCATGGCTTCCGCAAGGGAGAGCGGCTCACCCTCGAGGGAGTGGGTGACGCGAGCTTCGACGGCACGTTCTACGTCGCCAGCGCTCCCAACGATCCCAACGCCACCACCTTCACCGTGGCCCAGCCTGGGCTGCCCGATGCGAGCAGCGGCGGGGGCACCGCGACGACACAGGCCCTGGGAGGCTCCATCACCGGCGGCACCTTCTACGACGCCACGCTCTTCCCGCCCGAGTTCCGCGGCAACTACTTCTTCGGCGACTTCAACTCCGGCCAGGTGACGCGTGCCACGCTGGCCGCGAACAACTCGGTGGAGACGGTGGCCGAGTGGGGCACCGGATTCTCCTCGCACGTCGACATGGCCGTGGGACCTGACGGCGCGCTGTACACGTTGGGGAACACCGACGGCATCGTGCGCCGCATCACCCCGTCAGGGCGCGGGCAGAAGCTGGTGGTGTCCGGGCTCAACCCGCGCGTGGTGGAGGGCGGACACACGGTCTTCACCGTGCGTCTGGCCGAGGCGCCCACCGCGCCCGTCACGGTGCAGGTGACGCGGGCCATGGGCGGCTCCGAGGACCTGAGCATCGCCAGCAACGCCACGCTCACGTTCTCCTCGACGGACTGGAGCGTGCCCCAGGTGGTGACGCTCGCGGCGGCGGCGGACGGGGACGTGGACGCGGACACCGCCACCTTCACGGTGACGTCGGAAGGACTGGCGGACGAGGCGGTCGTGGTCACCACCATCGACAACAACGAGCCCCGGCTGGTGCTGTCTTCCACGCGGGTGGTCATTCCGGAGGACAGCACCGCGACCTTCGACGTGTCGCTGTCCAAGCGGCCCACCGGAAATGTCACCATCACCGTGGCGCGCACGCTGGGCGACGTCGACATCACCGTGCGGGACGGGGCGACGCTCGCGTTCACTCCCACCAACTGGAACCTCCCGAAGACCGTCACGTTGCGGGCCGACTCGGACCCGGACAACCTGGGCGGTATCGCCACCATCACCGTGGCCGCGCCGGGCCTGGATGCGCGCTCGGTGGAGGCCGTCGAGTCGGATGACGAGCTGGCTCCTGTCATCTCCACCACGCCAGTTACCACCGCCGTGGTGGGCAGACCCTACCGCTACGACGTGCAGGCGGAGGCTCAGCCGGAGCCGACGTACTCGCTGGTGGGCACGGTGCCGCAAGGGATGACCATCGACATGACCACCGGCCTCATCTCCTGGACGCCCACGGCGGCGGGCGCAGTGGAGGTGACGGTGCGGGTGAGCAATGGCGTGGCTCCGGACGCGGAGCAATCCTTTACCATCACCGTGAAGGTGGATGAGGGGCCGAGCGCCATCCTCACGCGGCCCAAGGAGGGAGAGCGCGTGTCCGGCAGCATGGCGGAGTTCTACGGCCACTGCGTGGACGACGTGGGCTGCACGCACGCCGAATTCTACGTGGACGGCGAGTTGCAATTCACGGACACGGGCACGGACAACCACTTCTACTTCGGCGGCGAGCCCAACCGCTGGGACACCACGGGACTGGCACCGGGTGGGCACGTGGTGCGCTTCGTCGTGGTGGACAGCGCGGGGAGGCGGGCCCAGGCCGAGGTGAAGGTGTGCGTCGGCGACGGAAGCTGCGAGCTGCCGCAGCCGGACGGCGGGACGGACCAGCCTTCGCCCGCCGCTGAGGTAGGGGGCTGCGGCTGCGGTGCGGCTCCAGTGGCGCCGCTCGCGTGGCTGGCGCTGGGCGCGCTGGCACTCCGGCGGAGGCGGACGCGCGAGGAGTGATTCAAGGCACGAGCGCCGGGGCACAGCCCCGAGGCTTCAGAACATTCCCCAGGGAAAGGGCTTCACGGGGGCGTAACCCCCTGGGGGAGGATTGCCCAGGTGCTCGAGCACCGAGTCATAGCGGGGATCGTCGGGCTTGAGGATGAACAGCGCTGAGCCCACCACCCCGCCCGGAGCCTCGGCGTGCATCCGCAGTTCCAGCGTGCCATCGGTAGGCCGAGCCCACGGGCTTGGGCTCCGGCTCTGGCTTGGGCATGCCCGGAGGACGAGGCGGGACTTCGTGGATGCTCATGTCAGGCACTCGCGGAAAAGGGGGGATCCTACAACCGGGGACTCTAGCCCTGCACGCCACGGGAACGGAAACGGCCGCGCCCACCGGCGCACCGTGGACCACGTCTCGGGTTCACGGCGGAACGCAGTAGGTCACCGTGGCGGTGACGCCGTCGATGAGCGCGTCCGCATTGCCCGCGGGGAGCCGGTACGTGGCGCTCAGCAGTACGCCGAAGCCCGGATCGTTGATCTCCGCGGCCGTCCAGAACAGCCCCCACCGCTGGGAGGAGCCTCCATACTGGACGGTGCTGTCTTCCCCCGACCAGGGAGTCGATGGGTCCGCGAGGTCGCGCCCTCGCCTGCTCCCACCCGACACGAGCTGGACACGCTTGTCCTCGATCCCGTCTCCGCCGGAGCGCGCGACGTCGATCTGGATGCCGGTGACCAGGGCCGTTGACGGAAGGTTGAAGCCAAAGGAGCGGAGGACCAGCTCATCCGAGGACTCGTCCTGGACGAGGTTGTTCACGTTCGTGAACACACCATCGACGCTCAGGGCGTTGGAGGGCTCATTCCACTCGCTGGAGCGCACCTCCTGGGAGACCGTGGAGGGCGTGGCGGTGACACTGGCGTCGACGGGATCGTACAGCACCGTCAGGCGGAGGTCGTCGATGCTCGCCACCACGGGGATGTTGACGAGGTTCCGCGCGGAGATGGCCACGCCAAAGTCTGGGCTGGCGACGGTGGCCGCGCTCAGCGCGACACCCCAGGTGTCGAGCGCGTTCCCGTAGTGAACCTGCGTGGGGGTGGCGGTGTAATTCTCGATGTTCCTGCGGTCCTCCCCGACGACCGTCCCCCCCACCACGAGCCGGACGTCTTCGTCGTAGACGTAGGAGAGCGAACCCGCCGACGAACGCACGAGATGGAGCCTCACCCCCGAAGGTGTCTTGCCCGCGGGCAGCACGAGCCCGAAGCCCGTGGCCTTCAGCAGGTGGCTGGTATTTTGAGTCAGGGAGGCGGTAGCGGAGGGGGCCCCCGGGGTGGCCGCCGCCTGAGGGTTGGACCAGGCGACCGTGCCCTGCGAGGGCTCGTCCACCACGGTGGTGGGACTGGCCGGGCCCAGCTCGGAGGCCGTGGTGTAGTACACCTTGACCTGGACGCCGTCGATGCTCGCGAGGTCCGTTCCCTCCGTGCCCGCGTGCCGCAGCTCGAGACCCACCGAGAAATCCGGCGAGTTGAAAGCGGTCGCCGGCCAGCTGCCGAGGCTGGACCAGAGATCGGCCGGCCCGCCGAACACCACGGTGCGAGTTCCCGCCGGCCACGGAGCGCTGGCTACCTCCCTGCGAGCCCCGTAGTAGTTGGAGGCCTTCAGAGTGATGGAGACATCCTCGATGCCCGCCCCCGAGGCGGAAGAGCGCGTCACCCACACTTCGAGCCCCGTCACCTTGGCGTTGGACGGAAGGGCGAGACCGAAGCCCTTGAGCACCAGCCTGTCGGTGCTGTCTCCCGGAGACAGGCTCGCGGTGGCGGACTTCCCGTCGGCCGTCGTGGCCCAGGCGGCGTTGGTCCAGGCCCTGCTGCCGGGCAGCGTCTCCACGACGGAGGGGAGGAGCGGACCCGCCGTGGCTGTCCTCTCCACACAGGAGGCGGGAAAGGCCACCGCTGGCGTCGGAGCGGAGCTGGCGGAGGAGCTCCCCGCCTTGTTCGACGCGGTCACCGTCACCACGAGCGCGTGATCGAGGTCCGTCGAGGTCACGGTGTACGTCGAGGCGGTGGCTCCCGAGAGCGGGACGCACGCGAAGCCAGACGCGTCACAGCGTGACCACTGGTACGCATAGGACCTGGGCGTGGGGTTCCAGGTCCCGGGCCGAGCGGTGAGGACCGACGACAAGGTCGCGCTTCCGTCCACGGTGGGCAGGGTCACAGGGGAGGGAGCCAGCACCGGGCCCACGACGTCCGTCGGCACGGAATCGGCGGTCGCTGTTCCGGCCGGATTCGAGGCCTGGACGCGCAGGCGCACACGGTGGCCGACGTCCGCTTCCGCCAGGACGTAGCCCGTTCCGGTAGCGCCCTCGAGGTCCGTACAGCTCTCGCCGCTCGCGTCGCAGCGCTGCCATTGCAGGGTGGTGGTCACCGGGTTCGAGCCCGTCCAGGCACCGGCGGAGCCCGTGAGCGCGGCCTCCTCGCGCGCCTCCCCGCTGATGGAGGGAGGCACGCTGACGGCCGGCACGGTGTTGCCGGGGGGCTTGGGAGCGCAGGCGCCGAGACCCACGAGCACGAGCATCATCCCCAGCGGGCTTGAAACGCTTCGACCGGACGAAGACACAGGGAACATGCCCCAGGCTACCACTTTGCCCAGCTCAAATGCCTCGGCGCGCCAGTTCCGCGAGGTGGAGGGGCCACTCGCCGAAAGGGCCTGAGACATTAGAGCCATGAGAGCCAAGAGGCCCAGGCCCCTGCCGCGCACCGAGACGGCAGACGACGTCACTCCCTCAGAAACTCGACAGCGGCCCGGGTGAACGCACGAACCTTCGCTTCGGGGCCCTGAGCGACGAGCACCAGGCGCAGGGTGCGGGGGTCTTCAATGTTGCTACTCAGGCTGTGCTTGACGCCAAGCTTGCTTGCAAACTGCTCGAAGGCGAGATGCATTGGCTCAGTCGTCGCGGCGACCACTCGAGGCTCTGGGCCGTTCGGGATCGTGAACGACAGTTCGGTGCGCAGCTCACCGCTCGAACCTTCGACGGGCGCCTCGGTGAGCGACGCGTTCGCGAGGGGCTCGAGCGACAACGGCTCCGTCGAACTCTTCGAGAGCGCCTTCTCCAGGGTGTGACTTGCAACGTCGCGGATGCGGTTGGGGTCGATTCTGCCCATGATTTCGATCGTGCCTCCTGACGGGTTCTTGCATCAGCTTGCCTCGAAATTCGGCACGTGAACAGCCGTTGCAGCGTGTCCATCCGCCGCCCACAGTCAGGCGTCAAGGTCCAAGTTCACTGAGCAAGAGGTCGAGGAACTGTCTGACGCGCGGTTCCAGCAGACGCCTGGTCGGATAAAGCGTCACGATCTTCACCTCGCCGACATCGAGGTTCGCAAGCACCTGCGTGAGGCGGCCGGCGGCCAGATCCTCTGCAACCAGAAAGTCGGGAAGAAGCGCAATGCCCGCCCCGGAAACGGCGGCATCCCGGATGGCCTCTCCACTATCCAACCGCAGACGGCTTCGTCCGGCCGCCTTCACCCAGGCACCATCGTCGCCACGAAAGCGCCAGCTTTGCCTTCTGGTGGCACTGCTGAACACCAGGCAATCATGGTTTGCCAGGTCATCGATCCCTTCAGGCGCGCCACGCTCGGCGATGTAGGAAGGAGACGCGCAGAGCAGCGCTCTGTATCTGGCGATTACCCGGGAGACCAGCCGCGAGTCCGGATCCGTGACACCAATCCGTACCGCCAGGTCGAATCCCTCCTCGATGATGTCCACCACGCGATCGGTGAAGCTCACTTCGACCTGAACGTCGGGCCACGCCCGCAGATATTTCCTCAGCAGAGGAAGAATCACCAGCCGTCCGAACGCATCAGGCACGGTCAGCCGCAGGACGCCGCGCGGCGTCCCGGCTCGACTGGCCACACTGGCCTCGGCCTCTTCGACCGCCGCGAAGATCTGCAGGCCCCGGTCGTAGAACGCCCGGCCTTCGTCGGTGAGGCTCAGCGTCCTGGTGGTACGGTTCAGAAGGCGTACGCCGAGCCTTTCTTCCAGACGCATCACGGCCTTGCCCGCCGCCGATCGTGTCATGCCCAACGCCTGCCCACCGGCCACGAAGCTTCCGGCGTCGACGACGGCCATGAACACGGTGATGTCATTCAGATTCGTGCGCGGCATGGGTTCGACTCGAGCACCAGGCGCGGGCGCGCCCGGGGCAGCCCGCTGAACATACCAGCACGCAGACAGGAGGGCTCAAGAGCGTTCGAGGTGGAACTCTCGAGGCAGTCGCGCCAGAGCTGCTGCTCGACATCGAAATGCCGTCGGGCGACGGCTTCGAGGTGCTGCGGGCGCTACTGCCCGACCAGAGGCCGGTGGTGGTGTTCGTCACCGGACGCACCGCCTTCTGGGGCGTGAGTACCGCGGCTTCTTCCCCAGCTCTCGCCAGTCCACCATCGTATGGGACTAGACGCGGGCCGGGCTCGAGAGGTGGACCGCATACGAGGCCACGCGTCGGTGTGTTATGCACGTGGCCAGAGGTGCTCCGGATGTCCACGCCACCGCTCCACACTCGCCACGAACGCCCGCGCGATCCGGGTGGGCGTGGCCCACGAGCGCCCCTCGAGGAAGACGAGCGCTCGAGCCTCATCACGACCCCGCCTCCCGGGCTCTCCAGTCAGATCGACCTGTGCTGGGCGACACCGGGCCGCGCCGGGGTGGGCACTTCGCTCCACGAGCTCTTCCCGGATGCGGGCACCCATCTCATCTTCCGCCACTCCGAACACGGTTGCCGGGCGGTGATGCTCGGGCCCGCGACCGAGCGAGCGGCCGTCGAGCGCGAGGCAGGTTCCGAGTACCTCGTCATCCGCTTCCGGCCCGGCCAGGCACCGCGCCTCGCGGACATCCGCGCCTCGGAGCTCACCAACGGCTTCGTCGAGCTGACGCACCTCGGAGGGCTGCCCATCCAAGCCGTGGCCGAGCGATTGCGCCTCCTGCCGGACCTCGCGTCGCGGCAGCATGCGCTCGCGGAGCTGATGCAAGACGTGGCCCCGCCGCTCGTGGGGGACGTGCGCTGCCGCAGAGCCACCCAGCTCCTCGAAGCGCACGGCGGACAGCTCCGGGTCGAGGCGCTTGCCGAGGAGCTCGGCCTCAACGTGCGTGGCCTGGAGCGCCGCTTCCTGGAGCACTTCGGCATGACGCCCAAGCGCATGAGCCGGCTCGTCCGCCTCCGCAACGTCCTCGGGGCGCTCCACTCGGGCGCGTACACGAGCCTCGGCGAGCTCGCGCAGGCGTGTGGCTACTCGGACCAGGCGCATCTCATTCACGACTTCAAGGCGCTGACCGACCGGCTGCCTGGCGACAAGGACACCTTCCTGAACCGGCGGCTCTCTCGCGAGGAGACGCGCATCATCCACCGCTATCGCCGGTAGGCCTTCGCGGGCGGGATGCGCCGTGTCGCATTTCTCCAATACAGCGCTCCGTGGGCGCCTTAGCTTGAGTGCTGACTTCAGGAGGAAGACAGCATGCGCGCTTCACATGAGCTCGAGCCGCGGGGGGCGGCGACGCTCCCCGGCGATTCGCAACCGATGATGGTGCAGACGCGGCGAGGGCCCGTCGAGTGTGTCTCCCTGGGCGAGGGCCCGGCGGTGCTCGCGCTCCACGGGGCCATGGGGGGCTATGACCAGGCCTCGGTGCTCGCGCGCACGGCCGGTGTCCCGGGCTTCCGGTATATTGCGATCTCCCGCCCCGGCTATCTCGGAACTTCCCTCTCGCTCGGCCGGACGCCGGCGGAACAGGCGGAGCTCTACCGTGACCTGCTCGACGCGCTCGGCATCGAACACGCGGCGGTGATGGCCATCTCCGGAGGCGGCCCTTCCGCGCTCCAGTTCGCGCTCAGCTACCCGGATCGCTGCTGGGGGCTCGTCATCATCTCGTCGTTCCACTCCCGCTTCGCGGGGCGGCTGCCGATGGCCTGGCACATCTTGAAGCTGGCCGTCCGCTTCAGCCCGTTCGTCACCGCGATGCAGAAGAGGAAGGCCAGACAGGATCCGGAGCGGGCCTCGCGCCGGTCCATCACCGACCCCCTCCTGCGCGCGCGCACGGTGAATGACCCCGAAGCGGGCCCCCTGCTCCGAGAGGTGCAGCGGATCACGTACAACCGGATGCCGCTGCGGGTGGCCGGGACGGAGAACGACATCGCCCTCACGAGCAGCGAGCTCTCGCTTCCTCTCGAGCGGATGAAAGCCCCGATGCTCGTCATGCACGGCACGAAGGACAGCTCGGCCCCGTACGCCCAGGCGCAGCAGCTCGCCGCACGCGTTCCCGGCGCCGAGCTGCTCACGCTCGAAGGCGGCGAGCACTTCTGCATCTTCTCTCACCGCGACGAGGTCCGCGCGCGGGTCGGGCGCTTCCTGGGTGCACACTCGCCCAAGGGCCTCGTGAGAGCCTGAGCGGGGTTCTCGTCTTCAGCCAATGAGCGACGGCCAGTTGCGGTCTTGGGAGCGCGACCTGGGCAGGCGTGTACACCCAAGGGGTTGCGCGCCCTCTGCACAGCCCGGGCGCACAACCCGGGCGGCCCTCCTCTCCAGCCCTCACTCTCAGCAGGCCTCCCCGTTCCCGTGCGTGTCGACGAGGGACCGCGTGCCGGTGGGCGCTTCCGGTACGGCCTCCGGGCCCCCAAAAATGGCCTGAAAATCATTTTTGGGACGTCGGTGCGCCCCCCTCCTCTTCTTGGCCGAACCCACACTCCCGGACGGTACTCACCGCCCGGGCCACTGAGAGAGAGGCCCCCATGAGCCCGCCCCGCATCCAGCCCCGCCAGGTGTTCATCCCCCAGGCGGACACCTCCACACGACCCTCCACCGCCGAGTCAAAGAAGCCCGCCCCGCGCCGCACGGACACGGACACCTTCGAGCCCGCCCAGAAGAAGGCGCCGGTGGCGCTGGCCGGCGGGACTCCTGCTTCCGCTCAGGAGCCATCCCCGGGCACTGGCGATGTGGCGGCGGGGGCGGCAGCGGCGGGGGCGGCAGCGGCGGCAGGCGTGGAGGGGGCGGCGGCGACGGCGGCCGTCGCCGGGGTCCACGGCATCGACCCGAAGGTGCTGGACACGCAGGAGAAGCTGTCCACGGCGCGCCAGAAGCTGGGGGAGTACAAGCTGTCGGGCGGGAAGGACGAGAGCACGCTCAAGCAGTTGGAGAACGAGGTCGCGGAGCTGGAGAAGCAGGAGGAGGTCCAGTTCAAGAACCCGGACCTGAAGGACGACGTGGAAAAGGCGCAGTTCGTCGTCCTCGAGAAGCGGATGGGCGAGCTGGAGAAGCAGTACGGCAAGCATAAGGCCGCCACGCTGGCCCGGCAGACCTACTACAACAGTGACCTGTGGAACCTGGCGGGCGGCTCCGCCAAGGCC
Organism: Archangium lipolyticum; assembly: GCF_024623785.1. Taxonomy (NCBI): domain Bacteria; kingdom Pseudomonadati; phylum Myxococcota; class Myxococcia; order Myxococcales; family Archangiaceae; genus Archangium; species Archangium lipolyticum. Next base: position 450,638 of record NZ_JANKBZ010000002.1, on the reverse strand, counting down.
TCCGATGACCAGGTGCTCGCTCTGGGCCTGCCCCACACGCCGGGGCAGAAGAACTCCGACGTCGCCGTGGGCGGCTACGCGGGGCAGATGCGCACCCCGGACGGCCAGCCGGTGGACATGGGCCACGTGCTGTGCGGCATGGACTGGCAGCTCAACAAGGACCGCGTCCCCAAGACGCTGAGCGTGGACGACCTGGCCAAGGCCGTGGGCAAGGAGAAGCTGGGTGACATCATCAAGAGTCTGCCCGGCGGCGAGCCGGACATCCCCAACCCCTTCACCAAGGGCTTCGTCACCCTGACGGGAGACATCGGCTCCGCCGTCGCCGCCCGCTACAATGGCACCTCGGCCGACGACGCCATCAAGAACGAGAGCGACTACGACTGGAACGGGGACCTCGACGGCCTCAACCTCGCGAAGCGGCTGGCGGACAACCCGAACCAGTCCATCACCGATGCCATGAAGTCGTACTACGGCAGCGGCGAGTACAAGAACCGCGTGGACGAGTACGCCACCCACGGCGGGTTCGTGAAGCGCGACGGCAACGGCCAGCCCATCAAGGACAAGAACGGCCACTACGAGCTGGACACGAAGGCCATCGCCAACGCCGGCGTCGTCACCGGCATCCTGCTGAGCAAGGGCGGCATCGCCGACGATGTCCTGAAGGAGGGCCTCAATCCCTTCTCCGACGAGGACAAGGCGAAGGAGGTCGCCGAGGCCTTCGAGCGCTGGCTGCACCGGGCCCAGGACGCGTCCTGAGTCCCAGGTCCGCAAGCACGGCCTCGAGTCATCCAGCTTCATCCACTCTTTGTTGGACCTTTTTATGTCCTCTCCTTCCGTCTGTGACACCGGAGCAAGCGAGGAACCGAAAGCAAGGAAGGCCGCTGATGACAAGGCGAAGGCGGCGTCCCTTGTCACCGAGGCGCAAACCGCGTCGCGGAAGGCCCATGAGGATGGGTCGAGGCTCCAGCGAATCCAGATCGTTCATGGTATCGCCAAGGAAAGGAAGGCCGTCGCCGAGAGGGAACTCGAAAGCTCCAGGAAGAAGCATCAGGCATTGGTCGACCCGCAGGATTCATCGGCGAGCAGCCGCTCAGGCTACATCGAGTCACTCGAGGCCGCGAAGACGAAGGTCGAGCGCGACGAAGCTGCGTTGAGGAAAGCGACCGAAGTGGTCAACTGGACCGCTGATGCCGTAACGAATGCGGAGGCCACCGCTTCGAAGTCCAAGGCGGAAGCCATTGGCACAGTGGAAAAAGCGCTCCAGGCTCAAAAGACCGCCAACACCAGCGCGAGGGAAGCGGGCCTGGCCGAGCCCTTCCCCATCGAGAGCGAGCGCAAGAAAGCCATCGCTGACCAGCGGATTCGATCGGAATGAGGAGCGGGACGCTGGGGACGCAGAGTGGGTCCCATCAACCACATCCGCATCGCTGGCGTCATCGATGAGACGTTCCCGCTGACGTCTTCCTCGCCGGACCTCGATGGGCTCATCATCGTCGACCTCGGCCGGGTGGAGCGCATCAGCTCCTTCGGCGTACGGCGGTCGTTTCTTGGGGGCACGTTTCTCGCTTCCCCTCTCACTCTCATCGCCCCAATCCTTCCCATGCTTTGACCGTAACCGGATTTTCCCTCTCACCGTATCACCATGCGCACACGATGTGCGCCAATAAGGAGACGACAATGTTGAAGTCAACCGGTCCCCGTCGCCCCATGCCTCCCAAGAACACACAGGGTCCAAGCAAGACCAAGACCCCCGGCAATGCAACGAAGACAAAGAGTCCAAAGAGCCCCGACAAGCCAAACAAGACAGATGACACAAAGAAGCCCAAGGGTCCCAGTAAACCCAACGCCAACACCGACCGCCATCGGGACACGTTCGAGCCGCCACCTCATCACCGGACGGAGCACCGCACCTGACAGTGCCCGCCCGGGTTGGGCATTGCCGGAGCCCCAGGCGGCGGCCTGTACGCCGGGGAAGATCGACGGGAAGCACTACATCTACGACAACTCGGGCAGCCAGAGCGCCAGGCTCCGCCCGCTGCCCAACCCGGACTACTTCAAGTACGTCCACATCCCGACGCAGAAGATGCTGGACGGCAAAGCCTGAGCAACTCCGCCTCGGGCAAACTGCTTGCGGCGAGCTGCTTTCGCGCTCACGGCGTACCGCGACGGGCGGGTGGGGTTGCCTTGCGCGGAGGAGAGATCTTCCGGAAGAACACCACCGCGTCCGTGTTCCGCCCCACGGGACCGTGCGCGTATGAGCTCGGGTTCCCGTAGTCCGTGACTTCGTCGAGCAGTGTCCCCGGTGGGCGCTGACGCAGGTCGAGCAGGAATGCATCGCCATGAGGTGCGAGCGCACGACGCTGCCCTCGCGTAGCGGCACGCGGCGGGTGACAGGCTGCCGGCCGTCGGGCATGAGGTGCGCTCCCTCGGGGGCCAGGAGCCAGAACACGAAGACCTCCTGGGGGCGTGGCTCCGCGACATGGGTGCCGATGGAGCGCCACATCGGCTCGTGCTCGCCGTCCGAAGCGCCGACACTCAGCGTCGAGGAGTCGCGAGACAGGTGCGTGTTGTGACCCAGGAGGATGAGCTTCTCGCCGGGGTGTGCCTCGAGCCAGCGATCGAGGGTAGTGATCGGGCTCGCCGAGATAGACGATGCGCGCATCCCCGATCATCGCATCCACTCGCTCCGCGACCCTGGGCTCGAGCTGGGTGGACTCCGGGTCGGGCCACCCCGTGCTGTTCGCTCGCACCCACGCGGAGTCGAGCTTCGCGCCGGAACAACCGGCCAGAAGTACCGCCAGTGCCGTGAGCACGCGCACGCATCCCCTGCCCTCTGACTTCCCCATGTTTCCTCCAGTCCGATGACTGTGATGAAGAAGATCGCGGAGGGTAATCGGCAAGCGTGACTGGAGAATGACTGGAGGGCGGGTACTGGTGGGCCGAGCGCTCCGGGCTCTCCGCCTCCCGTGTAGCCGACCTATCAGGTGCATCCACAAAACCGGGGCAGGCTCACTCCTACGCTGATCCTCGGTTCCAGGGGTATCGAAGCCCGTAACTTCAACAGGCCGTCCATCCTTCTTATGCTCCAGAGGTAAATGCCGGCCCTTCTGCTGTTTTCGGCTCTGACCGGACCGAATTGGCATAGCTTCCTCCAGAGCCCTTGCCCGGAGAGGCAAAGCCGATGCTTGAGTCGCTGCACCTGAAGAATGTTGGACCCGCGCCCGAGATGGAGCTGAGGCTTGCGCAACGGCTCAACCTCATCACCGGCGACAACGGGCTGGGCAAGAGCTTCCTGCTGGACATCGCCTGGTGGGCCCTGACCAGGACCTGGGCACGCCATCTGGTCCTTCCCGCGCCCGCGCAGGGCAAGCCCAGGATCGCGTACAGCTACACGAAGTCCACGCCTCGTAGCTACTCGTACGAGAGTACGTATGACCGCAAGGCCGAGCGTTGGTCCGTCAACAATGGCCGGCCCGCGATTCCGGGGCTCGTGCTCTACGCCCAGGTCGACGGTGGCTTCTCCGTGTGGGATCCGGCGCGCAACTACTGGAGGACCGATGCGCCGGACCGCCCCAGCTCCTATCTCTTCGCGCCTCACGAAGTGTGGGCGGGAAACGCGCACTGTGAAGGGCTGATTCGCGACTGGGCGTCGTGGCAACGCGAGAAGGGTGAGGCCTTCAACATGCTGACCAAGGTTCTCCAGGTGCTGTCACCGCCCGGGGGAGAGCCGCTGCATCCAGGGGAACTGCGGAAGCTCACCGTGGAAGATCCGAAGCGCTACCCGACACTGCGAATGCCCTACGGCCAGGATGTCGCTGTGACCCACGCGTCGGCGGGCATGCGGCGCATCATCGCCCTGACCTACCTCCTGATCTGGGCCTGGCAGGAACACATCGCAGCGGCCGAGGTTCGTGGCGACGATCCGGCCCGCGAGATCATCTTCCTCATCGATGAAATCGAAGCGCACCTCCATCCTCAGTGGCAGCGCCGCATCGTACCGGCCGTGCTCAACGTGATGGACGCGCTCACCGGGAGTCACGGCTCCCGCGTCCAGCTCATCACGGCGACGCACTCCCCCCTGGTGCTGGCCTCCGTGGAGCCACTCTTCGACGTCAAGAAGGACGCATGGTTCGACCTGGACCTTGAAGAGGCTCGGGTCGTCCTGCGGAAGCGCGAGTTCGTGCGCCGGGGAGATGTCTCCAACTGGCTCACCAGCGAGGCGTTCGATCTGAGGAAGGCCCGGTCGCTTGAAGCCGAGTCCGCTATCGAGACCGCGCTGGCGCTGCTCCGTCAGAAGGACCCGCCATGGAAGGACGTGGAGTCCGCAGACCAGGGACTGCACGCCGCAGGGCTTCCGGACATTGATCCGTTCTGGGTCCGGTGGGGGCAGTTTGTCGAGGAGCGCAAGCCGGCGAAGCGAGGCAAGCGGTGATACCTGTCGCGCCTGCGAAGGAGCCGCCCCACTTCGACAAGGGGGTTCGCCAGAGGGGGCTGTCCGCCATTGACGAGCTGGTCGGCCGAAAGCCGCGTCTCAAGCGCCGAGGCCGTCGCCGCAAGAAGATCGCGGCCCGCGAGGCCGACATTCCTGCCGACGCCTTCCCCCCGTTCTGGCGTGACGCCCTCCCGGACATGCTGGAGGCCTATGAGCGCCGCTGTGCCTACCTGGCGCTCTATTTCGAGCATGCAACGGGCAGCCCGACCATCGACCACGTTCTTCCGAAGTCACGTGTGTGGGACCAGGTCTATGAGTGGTCGAACTACCGGCTCTGCGCCGCGCTCATCAACGCGAGGAAGAACGACCTGACCTCTCTGGTGGACCCCTTCGAAGTGGCCGAGGGTTGGTTCGCCTTGGAGCTCGTGGCATTCCAGGTCATTCGCGGCCCCAAGGCTCCCCCGGGCAAGGCGAAGGAGCTCGAGGAGACCCTCCTCGTGCTCAACATGCCCGAGTGCCTCAAGGCGCGTGAAGAGTACGTCACGTGCTACGAGCGGGGGGACATCGAGCTCTCCTATCTCGAGCGGCGGGCTCCGTTCGTGGCGTCCGAACTCCGGCGTCAAGGTCGCCTGCGCAAAGAGGACAGCAGATAGGGAGGACTCCCAGCCTGACGCGAGACCTCCGCGGCAAGCTCGGCCTTGGAATACTCGTCCCCGCCAGCGTTGTCTGGCGAGCGCCCGGCCTCACATGCCGGGCGTGAAGTGCACCGGCACGTGGCATAAACCTCACCCCATGCCTCGCGACGTCTCCTTCTTCGACTCCCTCGGCCGCCTCCTCGTCCTCGAACGCGAGGCCGAGCGCGCCCGCCTGGACGCCCTCGCCGAGGGCATGTCCCTCCAGCAGCGCGCCGAGCAGGGGCTTTCCTTCCTCGACCTCGAGAGCATCGAGGAGGAGGTCGGCCTCGGCGGCCGCGTCCTGGTGACGCTCGCCCGCAGAGACAGGGCCCGCTTCCCCGCACGCCTCGACAACGGCGACCAGGTCGCCGTCATGCCCCGCCGCTCCGAGGTCAAGGAGCCCGCTCGCGCCCTCGTCTCCCGCGCCACCGCCACCCGCGTCCAGCTCGCCTTCGACCGCGCCCCTCCCCCCTTCATCCACGAAGGTCTGCTGCGTCTCGACCGCGTCCCCAACGACGTCACCTTCGAGCGCGTCCGCGCCGGCCTCGCCCGGGTGAAGGCCCTCGACAAGGGCGCCGCCCGGCACAAGCGCGAGGTCCTCCTCGGCAACGAGCCCCCCCGCTTCGACTCCCTCCGCGAGCTCTCCCCCACCCGCCCCCTCAACCCCGAGCAGCACGACGCCGTCGCCCGCGCCCTCGCCGCCGAGGACTTCTTCCTCGTCCACGGGCCTCCCGGCCCCGGCAAGAGCACCGTGCGCGCCGAGGTCGCCGCCCAGGCCGTCGCCAAAGGCCAGCGCCTGCTGTGCACCGCCGCCAGCAACGCCGCCGTCGACCACCTCACCGACCTATGTCTCGACAAGGGTCTGCGCGCCATCCGCGTCGGACACCCCGCCCGCGTCACGCCCCGTCTCCAGGAGCACACGCTGGACATCGTCGTCGAGGACCACCCCGACCGCGTCCTCTCCCGCGAGCTCTTCGACGAGGCCTTCTCCCTCCTCGGCTACGCCCGCCGCCAGCGCACCCAGGGCCGCAGCCGCGAGCGCTTCGCCAACGCCCGCGCCTCCACCACCGAGGCCAAGAGCCTCCTCGACGAGGCCCGCGCCCTCGAGCGCAAGGCCCTCCGCGGCGTCCTCGAGCGCGCCCAGGTCGTCTGCGTCACCCTCGCCAGCCTCGAGTCCTTTGACACCTTCTCCGGTATCGTGCGAGGGAGCAACCTACGACCATGCAGTCAACCTGTCGGCCACGGCTGCAACCTCCGCAGCAGTCCGGCCCGGTCCAGCAACTCGTGAACGCGCGCGGCCAATGCGACGTGCTCCGGGTTGGAGGCGGTGAACCTCTCTGATGTGAGGATGACGAGGGTGCCCTTGTCCTCCACGGGCTCGATGCGCACGGGGGCCGGCAATGGGGGCACCGGGCCTCGCAGCCGCGAGAAGTACATCACCCATCCCACGAAGGTGCCTGCATAGGGGAATCCCTGTACCACCATTTGCCGGTGTGCGTCGGTCGTAGCCACTCCCCACTCCGGGTCCCAGGCCAAGGCCATGGCGTGCAGCACTTCAGTCATGATGGGAGCGGTCAACATCCGTTCCCCGACAGGACCTTCATCGAAGGGTCGGAGTATGCAGTTGGCCGCTAGCAGGCGGGAGGATGAACCGCAGCTGCCGTCAACGACGGAGGTTTCTTCCTGACTGTCGCCCGTCCACAAGTGGAAGGAGAAGCGGTCACCGAAATGATTCTCCTCCTGTACGAACAGCTTCTGGAAACTCGCGGCGTTCGGCGTGAACTGGCGTTTGCGCGCCTCCTCGAAGGAGCTTGCCGGCTGGTACCAGCGGTTCCACGCCGGGTCGCAGCGTCCCAGGAGGTGGAAGAAACGCTCCGCGCGACGTGCACAAGCTTCAGCGGATTCGGACCGGGCGAGCCAATAAGAACCCGCGTAATAGGTTTCATGGGTTTCCATCATTGAACGGCTACTCCTCATGGAACTGGAGCCGGAGCAACATGGACGACCTCAATCGGGAGTTCAGCTGCCTCGAACATCTTCCTGAGTGCACCCGCGAGTTTCTCTTCGGCGACGATCCACCGGATGGGTGTCCCATTGGCGACTTCGACCTGGCGTGTCGCCTGATCAAGCAGCTTGGGGCCGCCCTGGTAGTTCCCGAAAAACTCCAGCTTCTTGTTGATCCACTGCGCGTAGCCGGGGCCCTTGGCCTCGAGGAGAACCCCCTGGTCGAAGCCATCGAAGTCCACCTCGTTGCCACCCGATTTGACGCGGTAGGCGTAGCCCTTGGGCGCTCCCGTCACCTGGGCTTGATAGTCCCGGGCGCTCTCGGACATGGACTCGTCCGTCTGGATCCATTGGCCCGGGCCACCGGAGCGGGGCGGCTGAACCTGTGCGCCAGAATTGCCGCCTCCGCTACCCCGTGCCGCCATGGCCACGGCGTTGGGGACCAGCGCGATGGTGACGCCCTCGGCACTGATGGCGACCGATTCCACCTGAGCCAGCGCTGGGGCCGTGAAGCGGATGTTCAGCTGCGTTTCGGCCACTACCGCCGCCTGCCTGGCGCCCGGCAACCTGGGCAGCGTCGCCGCCATCCCCGATGCCGTGTTCCCCATCGCCACCATCGCCAGCATGATGAACGCTCGGGCCGCCTTCTCCCCCATCACATTCCCGAACTTCTCTCCAGCCGCATGGAGCTCGTCGAAAGTGGTGGCTTCATCCACTTCATTCATCAGCCCCAGCCACCCATCGAGCAACCGCCACACGGTGTCCCAGCCCAGATACGCCATGGCCCCCAGCGTCAGCAGCGCCGCCACGCCCTTGCTGACGGGCTCGGGCAGTGCAAGCAAGATCGCATACATGGTCAGGCCACCGACGACCGTGGCTACTACCGTCTGGGGGCTCACCAGTTGCGCGAGCTCTTCCTTCATGGCCCCCAGCACCTTGCTCTGAGCGATGGCCATGGCCAGCATGTACCTGGCATCTCCATCCAGGAAGGGCTTGTCCACCAGCAGACGCAGACAGTCCCCGGCGCCCCACGTCCGCTCGCACCACAGCAGGTAGCAGCGCTTCAGCTCCTCGTCCTCGGGCAGCAGGCGCGGGTTACGGTGGCGGCCCGGCTCCGAGGCCATGAGCCGCTGGCTCCGGCCCTCGTACCAGAACCAGCCGCTTCGCTCGGGCACTCCGAACAGCCTCCCGGCGTACTCCAGGGGCCGCTCCACGACAGGCACTGAGGGCGCGTGCTTCGCTACGGCTTGCTTGAGCTCCTCTTGGCCCACTTCCACCGGCTCCACGTGGCGGCGCGGGACGTGGATGCTCGGCTTGCCTTGGCCTGTGTCGAGGCGGACGACCTTCGTTGGGGTGCTGCACGCCGCGAGGGATGCGACCAGCAGAAGAACGACCTGGCGCCGCATGGGGAGCCTCCTGGCAATGGCCCCCACACGATGAGAGCACAACCCGAGATTACAGGGGAACCATGACATGCCCGTCAATCACGGGGCCTCGCGGACACTTTGTGCGGAGGAAACGTCACCCCATTGAGGGGCACGGTGCGCGTGCCGCCTCTGTCTACGGAGTAAAACAGTGGAGGCGGCGGGAATCGAACCCGCCGTTCCGTGTCGCTCCAGGACGACTCGAAGAGGGACACCTCGCCGTACTCATAATACTCGTCCCCGCCAGCGTTGTCTGGCGAGCGCCCGGCCTCACATGCCGGGCGTGAAGTGCACCGGCACGTGGCATAAACCTCACCCCATGCCTCGCGACGTCTCCTTCTTCGACTCCCTCGGCCGCCTCCTCGTCCTCGAACGCGAGGCCGAGCGCGCCCGCCTGGACGCCCTCGCCGAGGGCATGTCCCTCCAGCAGCGCGCCGAGCAGGGGCTTTCCTTCCTCGACCTCGAGAGCATCGAGGAGGAGGTCGGCCTCGGCGGCCGCGTCCTGGTGACGCTCGCCCGCAGAGACAGGGCCCGCTTCCCCGCACGCCTCGACAACGGCGACCAGGTCGCCGTCATGCCCCGCCGCTCCGAGGTCAAGGAGCCCGCTCGCGCCCTCGTCTCCCGCGCCACCGCCACCCGCGTCCAGCTCGCCTTCGACCGCGCCCCTCCCCCCTTCATCCACGAAGGTCTGCTGCGTCTCGACCGCGTCCCCAACGACGTCACCTTCGAGCGCGTCCGCGCCGGCCTCGCCCGGGTGAAGGCCCTCGACAAGGGCGCCGCCCGGCACAAGCGCGAGGTCCTCCTCGGCAACGAGCCCCCCCGCTTCGACTCCCTCCGCGAGCTCTCCCCCACCCGCCCCCTCAACCCCGAGCAGCACGACGCCGTCGCCCGCGCCCTCGCCGCCGAGGACTTCTTCCTCGTCCACGGGCCTCCCGGCACCGGCAAGAGCACCGTGCTCGCCGAGGTCGCCGCCCAGGCCGTCGCCAAAGGCCAGCGCCTGCTGTGCACCGCCGCCAGCAACGCCGCCGTCGACCACCTCACCGACCTATGTCTCGACAAGGGTCTGCGCGCCATCCGCGTCGGACACCCCGCCCGCGTCACGCCCCGTCTCCAGGAGCACACGCTGGACATCGTCGTCGAGGACCACCCCGACCGCGTCCTCTCCCGCGAGCTCTTCGACGAGGCCTTCTCCCTCCTCGGCTACGCCCGCCGCCAGCGCACCCAGGGCCGCAGCCGCGAGCGCTTCGCCAACGCCCGCGCCTCCACCACCGAGGCCAAGAGCCTCCTCGACGAGGCCCGCGCCCTCGAGCGCAAGGCCCTCCGCGGCGTCCTCGAGCGCGCCCAGGTCGTCTGCGTCACCCTCGCCAGCCTCGAGTCCGGCATCCTCTCCCACGAGGAGTTCGACCTCGCCCTGCTCGACGAGGCCACCCAGGCCACCGAGCCCCTCGCCCTGCTCGGATTCCTCCGCGCGCCCAAGGTGGTGCTCGCTGGAGATCCCCAGCAGCTCCCCCCCACCGTCCTCTCCCCCGAGGCCGCGAAACAGGGCCTCGCCGTCAGCCTCTTCGAGCGGCTGCTCGCCGACCACGGCGAGGGCGTCAAGCGCATGCTCCGCGAGCAGTACCGGATGAACACCGCCATCATGTCCTTCCCCTCCAAGGAGATGTACGGCGGCGAGCTGCGCGCCCACCCCAGCGTCGCCGATCGCACCCTCGCGGACGTGCTGCCCCCGGAAGCCACCAGCGTCGACGCCCCGCCCGTCCTCTTCCTCGACACCGCCGGCAAGGGTTTCGACGAGGAGCTGGAGCAGGACACCGGCAGCCTCTTCAACCGCGGCGAGGCGGACCTCGTCATCGCCCGGGTGAAGGAGCTGCTCGCCGCCGGGCTCGCGCCCCGCGAGCTCGCCGTCATCACCCCCTACCGCGCCCAGGCCCACGCCCTGCGTGAGCGCGTGGAGCAGCTCTCCCCCGACGTCGAGGTGGACACCGTCGACGCCTTCCAGGGCCGCGAGAAGGACGCCATCCTCGTCTCCCTCACCCGCTCCAACTCAGAGGGCCAGCTCGGCTTCCTCACCGACCTGCGCCGCATCAACGTCGCCCTCACCCGCGCCCGCAGGCACCTCTTCGTGGTGGGCGACTCCGCCACCCTCAGCGGCAACCCCTTCTACTCGCGCTTCATCGAGTCCACCCAGGAGGGCGGTGGCTACCGCTCCGCCTGGGAGTGGCCCGACCCCGCCGATGCCTCCTGAGCGGACGGGGCGCTCCCCTCATCCCGGCTCGCGCGCCATGACGATGTAGCACACGCACACGCCACGCCCGGTGTTGACGAACGCGTGAGGCACGTCCGCCTCGAAATAGAAGGCGTCCTGCGCCTCCACCGTCACGCTCCCGTCCGGGAAGTCGATGCGCAGCGTGCCCTTCTCCACGGCCAGGTACTTGCCCACCGGCAATTCCTTGCCCGGCAACTCCCCCGTCGAGGTGTTCGCCGGCAACGTGAACCGGATGAACTCCACCCCCCTCGTCTCGAACGGGGGCGACAGGAGCTGCCTCAGCACGCCGCTCTCCCCATCCCGGAACGTGGGCTGCTGCGCCGGAGGCAGCAACACCCGCGCCTGCTTCGGCCTCGGACGCGACATCAGCTCCGACAGCCCCACCCCCAGCCCCTTCGCGATGCGCACCGCCACCACCAGCGTGGGGTTGTTCGTCCCCCGCTCCACCTTGGAGATCATCGCCCGGCTCACCTCCGAGCGCTCCGCCAGCGCCTCCAGCGTGAGCCCCCGCTCCTGCCTCAGCTCCCGGATGCGCGCCCCCAGCCGCGACGCCTCCGCCGCCTCCAGCTCCGTCGCTCCCTCTCCACTCGAACCCGACTTGACATTTCTCATATGTGAGAACAGTAAAGGACCCACCCGAACGGCTCAGTCCGGGCCCGGTGGGACGTTACCGCCCGGGCCAGGAGACTGCCCGCGCCTCGGGACGAGTGCACACGCCGTAGGGAGGTCTGGAGCATGGAGACTCGAAAGCTGGGGAAGCAGGGGCTCGCCGTCTCGGCCATCGGCCTGGGCTGCATGGGCATGTCGGACTTCTACGCCGGGCGGGATGACGCGGAGTCGGAGGCCACGCTGCTGCACGCACTGGAGCGGGGCATCACCTTCTTCGACACCGCGGATGCCTATGGCCCGGGCCTCAACGAGGAGCTGGTGGGCCGCGTGCTGCGTCCGCACCGCGCGAAGGTGGTGCTGGCCACGAAGTTCGGCATCGTCCGTGACCCGAACAACCCGCACGCGCGCTCCATCAACGGCCGCCCCGAGTACGTGAAACAGGCGTGCGAGGCCAGCCTCCGGCGGCTGGGCATGGACGTCATCGACCTGTACTACCTGCACCGCGTGGACGCGAATACGCCCATCGAGGAGACCGTGGGCGCCATGGCCGAATTGGTGAAGCAGGGCAAGGTGCGCTACCTCGGGCTCTCCGAGGTGAACTCGGACACACTGCGCCGCGCGTGCGCCGTGCACCCCATCACCGCGCTGCAGAGTGAGTACTCGCTGTGGAGCCGCGACCCCGAGGACGGCGTGCTCCAGACCTGCCGCGAGCTGGGCGTGGGCTTCGTGCCCTACAGCCCCCTGGGCCGTGGCTTCCTCACCGGACAGCTCAAGCGCTTCGAGGACCTGGCCCAGGACGACTACCGCCGCCACAACCCGCGCTTCCAGGGAGAGAACTTCCAGCGCAACCTGAAGCTGGTGGAGCACATCGAGCAGCTCGCCCGGAAGAAGCAGTGCTCGCCGGCCCAGCTCGCCCTGGCCTGGGTGCTCGCCCGGGGGGAGGACCTCGTGCCCATCCCCGGCACCAAGCGGCGCAAGTACCTGGACGACAACCTGGGGGCGCTGGACGTGAAGCTCACCGAGGGCGACCTGGCGGAGATCGACGCCATCGCGCCTCCGGGTGTCGCCGCCGGAGACCGCTACCCGGCCAACATGAAGCACCTGACGCAGTCCGACAGGCCGGCGCCCCAGGCCCGCTGAAGACTCTCGCGCACTGAGAAAGTAAGAACCTGAACAGTAGGGTCGGGACACTACGCAAAACGTGCGGACCTGCCCGCACGTTTTGTCACGAATGACCCGCAAAATTTGTCACTCGCGAAGAACTGGCAGGCGGCAAAGCACCGGATTCCTTGGGTATCGGCGAAAACCGGGTGTCGGCACGGCGAATGCTTCCTTGGAGGGCAGTGGGGGAAGGCAGCCCTCAAGGAGGCAGCCATGTCGCAAGTACGTTCGGTCGTGTCCAAGGAAGCCGATGTCTGGGTCCTTCGTCTGGAGAAGCCCAACGGGAAGGTGCAGGAGTACCGTTGCACCACCGAGGGACAGGCGCGGCAGCTCGCGCTGGTGCTCTCCGCCTCGGCGCCGGTGGAGCTCTCGGCCCAGCAACCCCAGGCCTGAGCAGCACCCGCCGGTTCACGGCGACGGCGGAACGCGTTAAGCGGGGGGTCCGGCCGGAGTGTCTTCTCCGGCCTGGAAGGAGCCGCCGTTGTCCTCCTCTTTCGAGTCGTCGACGGTCGATGCCCACGGGCTCGGCCTCCACGTACGCCAGCGCGGTGCCGGCGGCTCACCCGCCGTCGTCCTCCTGCACGGCTTGCTGGACCACTCCCACAGCTTCGACTTCGTCACCGAGCACCTGCCGGACTCCTGGCACCTGGTGCTGTTCGACTTCCGAGGCATGGGTCGGAGTGGACACCTGCCCCGAAGCGCCAACTACCAGTTCGCCGACTACCTGGTGGACGTGGAGGCGGTGCTGCGCGGTACCGGCCTGGAAGCGGCGCACCTCGTCGGCCATTCGCTGGGCGGCATCGTCGCCACGGCGTACGCGGCCGCACGCCCCTCGCGCGTCCTCAGTCTGAGCCTCATCGAGAGCCTCGGCCCCTCGGGTGGCCCTCCCGAGAACGCGCTCGCGCGCCTGCGCGGCTTCCTCGAGGACCTGGAGCGCACGCCCAACCGCAAGCGCTATCCCAGCGTGGAGGACGCCGCCGCGCGCCTGCGGGAGGGCACCGCCCTTCCCGAGCACCTCGCGCTCCACATGGCCCGCCACGGCACCGAGCCCGTCGACGGCGGCGTCGCCTTCACCTTCGATCCCTCCCACCGCCGCCGCTTCGGCTTCGGCTACGACGACGCCCAGTGGCTCGCCCTCTCCTCCGCCGTCACCTGCCCGGTGCGGTTGATCCTCGGCAGCGAGGGCTACGGCTTCGATGACGAGCGGGCCCGGGCGCGGCTCGCCGCCCTGCGCCACGCTCAGCCGCCCCTCGTCCTCCCCGGAGGCCACCACGTGCACCTGGAGCAGCCGGAGGCCGTGGCCCGCGCGCTCCGGGAGCTCATCCAGCCCGCCCGCTAGTTCGCCCCAGGCCCCCCGGCAAGCCGGGAAAACTCCTTCACCCCACAGGGCAAGCGGCTTCCAATCGTTCGCATCCCACATCCACGCCTTTCGCAACCCCCTGTTTTCATTGGGCACCCCAGGCGACAAACGGTTGGTACGCCTTTTGATTAGGGGAATGCCGGATGGATTCCAGGCGGGAACGGGCGATGAGGACGGGGCTGCGAGTGGGGCGGATCATCGGGCTGTCACTGCTGACGGCGCTTCTGGCGTGTCACGAGCCGGGGAACACACGCTCGGTGCAGGCGCTGGCGGCCGTGGACGCGGACACGCTGGATTTCGGGGACGTGCCCGTTGGCCAATGGCGCGAGAAACAGGTGCGCCTGCGCAACGTGGGCTACGTGCCCTTCCATGCGCTGGAGGCGCTGGGGCTCAAGGGGGACCCCTCCTACGAGGTGTCCTTCGAGGGCGAGGAGCGGGTGATGCCCGGCGAGGAGAAGCTGGTGCGCGTGCGCTTCCACCCGCTCTCGGAGGGCCCCCAGGAAGAGACGATCCACGTGCGCACGGACGCCAACGAGGGGCGGGAGCACGTCGTGAGCGTCCGGGGCCAGGGCGTTCCGCTGCCCATCGACATCTCCCCGCCGGTGCTGGACTTCGAGACGCTGGAGGTGGACAGCGAGCGGACGCTGCGCCTCACCATCACCAACCCGGTGGACCTGCCGCTCACGGTGACGCTCGAAGGCGAGGCGGCCGATGCCTTCAGCGCGGATACGATCACCGTGCCGCCGCTCAGCACGCGTGAGGTGCAGGCGAAGTACCTGCCACGCGCGCTGGGAGACATGCGCGCGCAGGTGAAGGTCAAGGCCTGCGGCAACTGCACGCCGACAGTGGCGGAGCTGGCCGGACGCTCGGTGCCGAGCGCCTTCGTCTTCGAGCCGGAGCCGGTGCCCTTCGAGGCCATCCCCGTGCACGAGCGCACCCAGTCCTATACGCGTGCGCGCAACATCACCTGGCGGCCGGTCACCATCATGGGGCTGAGCACCAGCGACAAGTCCTTCACGCCGCTCAAGGCGATGCAGCGTCAGGAGGTGAAGCCGGGCGAGGCGGTGGAGGTGCCGCTGGAGTTCGCCGCGCGCTTCTCCGGGCCCAACAAGGGCACGCTGACGCTGGGCTACGAGTCGGACAAGGCGCGCCAGTCGGAGGTGCTCCTGGATGCGAGCGGTGGCCGGCCCACGCTGGCGGTGGCTCCGGCCGCGCTGGACTTCGGCGAGCTGCCGGTGGGCGGCAAGCTGGGGAAGACGATCCGCATCTCCAACGGCGGCACCACCGGCAACCTCGTCTTCCGGGGCGTGCGAGGCGCCGGGAGCGCGGAACACTTCTCGGTGGACGTGCCCATGCGTGGCAAGCAGGCCCATCCCTGGAAGGCGGGTACCGCCTGGCCGGCGCTGGGGGTCGACGACATCCTCATCGCCCCGGGCACGGACGCGATCGACCTGACGGTGTACTTCGAGCCCAAGACCGAGGGCACCTGGCAGGCCACGCTGGTGCTCATGTCGGATGACAGGTTCACGCCCGAGCGCACCATCGTCCTCACCGGCCGCGCCCGGGCCACCGGCCCCTGTGTCTACGAGCTCAAGCCGTGGCCGGTGCTGGACTTCGGCAACGTGACACCCGGCCGCGGTGCCGTGCTGGGCTTCTCCTTCCGCAACCCCGGCCGGGCCGAGTGCGCGGTGAAGGACATCCACCTGTCCAACGACGCCGGGGGCGTCTTCTACATGCCGGGCGGCAAGCTCGCCGGTGGCGTGGTGCCGTACGACACGGCCTTCAGCGCGATGATCGCCTTCCGGCCCCAGACGCCGGGCCAGTACCAGGGCGAGCTGCGGCTGACGGTGAACGACCCCGCCAACCCCACGGTGACACTGCCCCTCCGAGGTGTGTCGCAGGACAGCTGCCTGGTCGCCGCGCCGGCCTTCGTGGACTTCGGACCCATCCGCTACGACTGCGCGGTGGGCCGCCGGCGCACGCTCATCTCCAACCAGTGCGCCGCGCCCATCGACGTGCGTGACTTCCAGATCGGCGCGGGCACCAGCAACCAGTACGCGCTGATGACGCCCATGCAGCTGCCGCGCACGCTGGCCCCGGGCGAGGGCTTCGAGCTGGAGTTCTCCTACGAGCGCAACGTGCTCGGCCAGCACTTCAGCCCCTTCTTCGTCTTCGCGACCAACGAGCCGAGCCCGCTGCTCGTCCCGCTGCTGGCGGAGACGAACCACGAGGGCCTCCAGCTCGACCGCTTCATCCAGGGCACCAACAGCCAGCTGGACGTCCTCTTCGTGGTGTCCAACACCACCACCATGGACGCCTACCAGGCGCGGCTGAAGGCGGCCCTCCCCGGCTGGCTGGAGCGCGCGCGGCAGGCCGGCGTGGACGTGCGCATCGGCGTCACCAGCACGGGTCTGGCGGCCCGGGCGTCCGCGTGCGGCGGTGTGACGGCGGGCGGTGAGGGCGGCCGGCTCGTCCCGGTGGACGGCAGCCGCTCCCGCGCCATCTCCAGCGACTCGCCCACGGCGGCGGCGGGCGTGCAGGCCAACATCGACGACGTGGGGCTGTGCCACAACCTGGTGCAGGGCCTGGAGACGATGCGCCAGGCGCTCTCCTCGCCCCTGGCCACCAGCGCGGATGATCCGCGCACCCCGCTGCCCAACGACGGCAACCTGGGCTTCCTGCGCTCCACGGCCCGGCTCGCGGTGGTGGTGGTGTCCGACGAGGACGACCACTCGGGCTTCGACGCGGAGAGCTACGTGCAGTTCCTCCAGTCCATCAAGGGCACCGGCATGGCGCACCGCACCCAGCTCTACGCGCTCGTGCCCACGGACAACGGCTGCACCACCGCGGGCCCCCCGGGACCGCGCTTCTCCACCGTGGCGAAGCGCACCAACGGCGAGGTGGGCTCCATCTGCATGGGCGACTACGGCTCCTTCCTGGACAAGCTCCTGCAGCGCGCCGACAGGCCGCAGGCGGACTTCGCCCTCGGCGCCACGCCCAATGGCACGGCGGAGATGTCCGTGCGCGTCGCGGGGGTGAAGCTCCCGGTGGACCAGTGGACCTATGACCCCGCCCGCAACGCGGTCGTCTTCCAGCCCAACGCGGTGCCCACGCCAGGTCAGACCATCGAGGTCCGCTACCGCAGCGCCTGCCCGGCTCCTCCACCCGCCCCCTGAGGGCCGCGTCAAGGGGGGTGGGGCACCTTCCGCCCATGGGCCCGGGGCGGATATGGTTGCCCCACCCGTGGAAACCTTCGGCCGTTACGAGCTGCTGCGCAAACTGGCAACCGGCGGAATGGGCCAGGTCTTCCTGGCCCGGCAGAAGGGGCCCGTGGGCTTCCAGAAGCTGCTGGTGGTGAAGCGGCTCCTGCCACACCTCTCCGAGGACCCGGACTTCATCAAGATGTTCCTGGATGAGGGCCGCATCGCCGGCTACCTCAACCACCCCAACGTCGCGCAGATCTACGACCTGGGGGACGTGGACGGGGTGCTCTACATCGCCATGGAGTACGTCCAGGGCGAGGCCGTCAGCCACGTGAACGCGCGCGCCAACCACCGCAAGGGCGGGATGCCGCTGGGGCTCAAGTGCCGCCTCATCGCGGACGCCGCCGCCGGGTTGGACCACGCGCACCAGGCGCGCTCGCCCTCGGGCCGCAGGCTGGGCCTCATCCACCGTGACGTGTCCCCGCAGAACGTGCTGGTGAGCTTCACCGGCAACGTGAAGCTCATCGACTTCGGCGTGGCCAAGGCCTCGGGGAAGCTGTCCCAGACGATCGTCGGCACCATCAAGGGCAAGCACGCGTACATGTCCCCGGAGCAGGCCCGCGGCGAGGAGCTCGACGCCCGCTCGGACGTGTACGGCCTGGGCATCGTCTTCTACGAGCTGCTCGCCAGCCAGCGGCTCTTCAAGCGCGAGTCGGACATGGCCACCCTCAAGGCCGTGGTCGGCGCCAAGGTACCTCCGCCCTCCGAGGCCGTGCCGGGCGTCCCCAAGGCGCTCGACGCGGTGGTGATGAAGGCGCTGGCCCGCAGGCGGGAGGAGCGCTTCCAGAGCGCCGGAGAGTTCCAGCTCGCCCTCGAGGACTTCCTGATCGCCGAGCGGCTCCCGGGCACCCACGCCCACCTCACCGGGTACATGAGGGACCTGTACGCCGCGGAGCTCGAGGAGGAGCACTTCGCCAGCGAGCCCACCGTCATCCAGTACGACCCGCGGCTCATGCGGGAGAACAGCTCGCACTCCTCGACGAAGGTGGCCCCCGCCGAGCAGGGACAGGCGAAGCCGGCGCGGGCGGCGGGCGCGGGGACTGGCGCGCCTCCGCGTCCACGGGCGGCCCAGGGAGCCCGGCGCCCCGCGGGAAGCCGGGAGCCCGGCGGGGACACCGGGACGGAGACGTAAGCGGGGCCACCCTCCCTCAGTGGCCGCCCTGACTCGCGGCGCACACCTCCGCCAGGTATGCGCGGACGACAGGCTCCGCCGGTGAGTGCCGAGGTCCGAGCGACTCGTGGAGCTGACTCCGCAGCGCGGTGTAGACCTCGACCGCGGCGGCCATCGCGCGAAGACACTCCTGTGCGTCGTGGCGCGCACAGACCCGCGAGAGCGCCGATGCATGGCGTGAGGCCTCGAGCCGCCGCACCCCGCGCCACAAGCCACCGTCGATGCGCTGTATCAGCGGCGCCAGGGCCTGGGCCCTCAGAAACGCCAGCATGTCCAGGCACTCGAACAGCTCTCCGCGCCGGAGCTTGTCGAGGCCGTAGTGGATCCACACCCAGAAGCGGTCTTCGATCCACTGCGCCGACGGCGTTTCCAGGGGATTCGCCCGCGTCGAGCGCAGCCGCTCCGTGATGACGCCAGCCCGCTCGAAGAGGATCTCCGGCTCCTCGATCCGGGAGTCGAGCTCGGAGACGGAGATGAACTTCAGATCGACATGAAGCAGCGGCGGACCGTAGAGGCAGATCAGCAGGCGGGGCTCGCCCACGTGCTCCCCCGTGAATCCCTGTAGGAGGGGACCCGCGGCGCGGGCGATCGTGGTGCGCTCCTGCGCGATGGTGGCCCGCAGCTCGTCCGAGACGACGAGGATGAGATCCAGGTCGGAGAACTCATCCATGCTCCGGCTCAGGAACGAGCCGCCCGCCAGGACCCCCAGGATGCCGGGGTTGGCCCGCCAGGCCCCCAGCGCGGAGGTCAGGAATTCACGGTGTCGGAGCGGTAGGTGTTGCATGCCGCCCTGATAGCATCCTGCCTGGACCCATCCATAGGGCCAGAAACCACACGACACATGGGGCCAGATGCGAAACGGTCGAGCCGATGTCTCACACCCGCTCGTGACGCTGCGGCGGAATGCGCCTCTCCAGAAGCAGATCGTCGAGGAGCTCCGAGCACGAATCCTCGGCGGCGAGCTTCCGCGTGGCGCCAGGCTGCCCTCCGCGAGGCGTCTCGCGCGCGAGCTGCGCGTGGCGAGGATCACCGTTGTCACCGCGTACAACGCGCTCGCGGACGAGGGGTACGTCCAGATCGAGGCTCGCCGTGCTCCGAGGGTCGTCGACGTTCCTCCCGAGGCGCGCATGAACGTGGCGGCTCACGCGCCCGCGCGGCGGGTGGAACGGGAACCTCCGAGGATTGCCACCCGTGCGCGCCGCCTGCTCCACGCGGGCCGCGGCGCGCTGCTGTCGTATGACGGAGGCCCCCGTCCCTTTCGGGCGGGTCTTCCACCGCTCGATCTCTTTCCGCAGGAGGACTGGGCTCGGGCGGTGGCGCGTGCCGCCCGGCGCGCAACGAAGCGGGACCTCGTCTATGGCGAGCCGCAGGGAGCGCGCGGGCTTCGGGAGGCCATCCTCGAGCATGTCTGTGCCGTGCGGGGTGTACGTGCCCATGCCGACCAGGTCTTCGTGACAGCGGGCTCCCAGGCGGGCTTCGATCTCTGTGCCCGCGTGCTCATCGAGCCCGGCGCGACGGCGTGGGTCGAGGATCCCGGCTTCCCGGGCATCCGAGGTGCGCTCATGGCCTATGGAGGCCGCGCAGTGCCGGTCCCCGTGGATGGAGAGGGGCTGTGCGTTGGGATGGGACGGGCTCGCGCTCCGGACGCGGCCGTGGCGTTCGTCTCGCCGTCACATCAATTTCCCCTGGGCGTCCGGCTCTCGCTGTCGCGGCGGCTCGAGCTCCTGGCGTGGGCGCGGGAGAGACGGCGCTGGATCGTGGAGGATGACTACGAGAGCGAGTACCGGTTCGAAGGCCGCCCCGTGGCCGCACTCGCCGCGTTGGATGAGTCACAACGGATCCTCTATGTCGGCACCTTCAGCCGGGTCTTCCTTCCGGGCCTGCGTCTTGGGTACGTCATCGTGCCCGAGCAGCTCGTCGATGCCTTCGCCGCGGTGCGTGTTCTCGTGGATCGCCACTCGCCGTACCTCACCCAGCTCGCCTTCGCGGAGTTCCTCGAGAGCGGCTGGTTCGCGCGTCACCTGAGACGGCTTCGTGCCTCGACGCTCGAACGGCGTGACCACCTGGTCTCGGCGGTGGAGCGCCTGTTCGGAGAGCGCCTCCGGGTGGATGTTCCTGATGCGGGGAGTCACGTCTTGGGTTGGTTGGAGCGCGGAAGGGATGACCGGGAGGCCGCGCGGGCCGCGGCCCGGGTCGAAGTGGACGTGTTCCCGCTCTCGCGGTTCACGCTGCGCCGGCGAATGCCTCCGGCACTCGTGCTGGGGTATGGGGCGTATCCACCCAGCGCCGTGTGGGAGGCATTGGAGCGTCTCTCCGGTATAATCCCGCTCAGGAGGGGCGCATGACACATCTCTCGACTCCGCGTCACCTGGTCCTGGCACTCACCACGCTCCTCGCGGTGCTGACGAGCGGGTGCCTCGGCCACCACTACGAGATTCCACGCACGGAGCTGGAGCGCCTCGTGGAGACGCCGCCGCAGGAGCGTGGTCAGGGCGTCTATGCCGTGCAGCAGTTCTCGACGGCCGCGGAGCCGGAGCCCGCCCCCACCTGGGAGCAGCCTGGCGGTGAGCCACCACCGGGCTACTCCCTGGGCCTGCATGGCCACTGGGTGCCGTCCTTCTACGTCGATTACGGCGCGCCCTATTACGAGCCGCCTCCCCCCCGGCCACCGCCCTCCGTCCACGACGCCTCGCCCGTCGGCGGAGTGTCCTCGTCCGGCGGCGGCACACCGTCGTCCGCCTCGGGCTCGGGTTCGAGCGGCTCCGTCGGCAACATCAACGACATCCACGTGCTGCTGGTGGCGGCCATCGTGGTCGGCGTCGCGGCCGGCGTGGGACTGGCGGCCACCGAGGGGGCCCGCTACGAGGGCACGGTCGCCGTGCATCCGCACCACCCGGTGCACCTCTGGCACGAGAGCGGCGGGCAGAGCATCGTCGCGCTCGACGAGCTCGCCCCCGAGCACTTGAGGAATCTCGACCGGGCCACGCTATCGGGCACCGAGGGCGCCGGCATGTGGCTGCGCGACGCCGCGCCGCTCAACCGCAAGGGCTTCTCGTACCAGTTCGGCGCCGGCAACGATCACCTCACGCTGCCCGGCCGCTACAGCCAGCGGAGCCTCGGCTTCCACTTCGGGCTCGGCTACTACCCCGCGAAGAAGTTCGGCCTGCTCGCCCACTCGCGCCTGCAGCTCGGTGGGGATGCCACCAACGCCTTCTACAACGTGCGCCTGGGCCTGGAGGCCCAGTGGTACCCCATCGCCCTGTGGCGCCTGCACCTGGGTCCCTTCGTCGGCGGCGGCCAGTCCTGGTCCGCATCGGCCGGACCGATGCTGCCCGACGCGCGGGGCACGCGGCCCTATGTCTCCTTCGGAGGGCTCGCGGAGTTCGAGCTGACCACGCGCCTGGGGCTGACCTTCCGCTGGACCCAGGACTGGCTGCCGACCGCCGGCCCGGACACCCGCGCCTTCATCAGCTCGTGGTCGGTGGGGCTCGCGGTCTACTGAGCCACGCGGACAGGGTGACCGGAACCCGAGGAGCCCCGGTCACCCCACCCGCTCGTGGGGCGCCCGCTACTTCCCGGCGTCCTTTCCTGCCTCCTTCACCGCCGCGTCCGCGCCTGCCTCCGCCGCCTTCGGCTTGCGGATGGGACAGGACACGATCGCCCCGTTCGGATCGATGGCGTCCTTGCCGGACTCCACCTTGAGAATCTTCCGCTCCTCTCCAATGACGAAGGTGTAGCGATTGGCCAGCTTCAACACTGGCGTCTTCACCTCGTAGAGGTTCGTCAGCTTCGCATCCGGATCCGGGATGAACGGGAACTGCGCCTTCAACGACTCCTTGAACTTCGCCAACGTTTCCTTGTCATCCGTACTGACGGCCAGGACCTGGCCGTTGAGCTTCTCGACATCCGCGTACCGGTCCCGGTACGCCGAGAGCTCGCGCGTTCAACCACCTGTGAACGCCTTGGGGAAGAAGGCCAGGATGACCGGGCCCTGCTTCACCATCTGGGACAGGGTGTACGACTTGCCGGCGGTGTCCTCCACCGTGAAGTCCGGCGCGACGTCCCCCACCTGGGGGGTGGCTCCCGCGAAGAAGCCAGCTACGAGCGTGGGAATGAGCATGACCCCGAGTAAAGGACTTCGCCGTCCCCGGCGCAACTCAGAGGCTCGCCAGCGCCACGCGGTAGAGGGCCCGGTAGCCCATGCGAGGGGCCGGCTCGAAGCGCTCCGCCGTGAAGATCTCCTCCAACAGGCGCTTGCCGTCCTCGCTCTCGTGCAGCCCCAGCAGGGCCCGCTCCAGCTGGCCCACCAGCTCCGGCGCCACGCCCATGCCCACCGGCACCCCATCGTTCGGGGCCTCCTCGGTGTAGGCGATGAGCTCGAACTCCCTCCCCTTGCCCGGGAGCACCACCTCCACGCCGTCCGCGAACGTCAGCCCCGTGGACTCCGGCGGGCAGAAGACGCTCGCCACGTCCGCCGTGCCGCCCAGCACCGCCTCCAGGGAGGCCTTGTACGAGCCCGTGAGCTGCTGCGAGGCGAACGTCTTGGCCGGCTCCTGCCCCTTGGCCTTCAGGTACGCCACCGGCAGCAGGTAGCCCGCCACCGAGTCCCGGTCCACCCACGCCACCCGCCTGCCCTGTAGCGTCTCCAGCTTCAGCCCGGAGCCCACCCGCGCCACCAGCGCCGAGCGGTACGACGAGCGCCCCCGCCGCACCCCGCGCGCCAGCACGCGCACGCCCATGGCCTCCACCCGCGCGCACACGAAGGGCGGCGCCCAGACGGCATCCGCCCGGCCCGCCAGCAGGTCCTTCGCGAGCGCCTCGTAGCTGGCCGCCACGCTCACCTCCACCTTGCGGCCCAGGGCCCGCTCGATGAGCGAGGCCAGGTGCTCGGCCCGGTCGCGCGCCAGGGAATTGCCCAGCGAGGGCGGCAGACCGAACCGGAAGGAGAATCGCGCGGGAGTGGGAGGGGAGACGGACATGGTGGCGTGCGGGTCCCTCCTCCTACTACGCCTCGCGGTCCAGCCGCGCGACTTCGTCGTCCGCGAGCCCGAAGGTGGCCTGGAGCATGTTGAGGATGCGCTGTTCGCTCAGGCTCGGCTCCTGGCCTCCCGCGTGGGCGATCTTCGTCGCCAGCCGGTAGGCCTTCAACCGCTGGGTGTGCGTCGTCAGCCCGTGCGCCATCACCTGGAGCCGCGCCGGCAACCCCTCGGCGGCCAGCGCCGCCACCGCCTCGCTCACGAAGGCCTGGGCACGCTCGGGGCTCACGTTGTGGAAGAGCGGATCCGACGCGAAGCTCTCCACCAGTGCCCGCGCCTCCGCTTCCTTCAGACGCCCGTCCGCCGCGCTCACCAGCACCATGACCTCGGCGTACAGCCGCTCCAGCGGCTCGCCCAGCGCCTCCGCCAGGCTGCCTCCGCTCTCGATGACGTCGATGATCTGCGCCACCTCGTCCTCGGAGATGCCGAGGGCGGCCTGGAACGTCTTGAGCAGCCCCAGCTCCGTGCGCGTGGCCCGGTGGTCCGAGAACGCCACGGACGCCGCCAGCCCGAAGGCCAGCATCCGCGTCTTGTGGTCCGGCAGCCGCGCCCGGAACGAGGCGAGGATCTCCTCCAGGTCATGCGCCTTGGACAACCGCTGGGCGCTCGCCTCCACCAGCGAGTTGAGCTCCTCGGGCTTCGTGCCCTCGAACTCGGGGCGCTCGATGACGCGCCGGAGCAGCGTCTGCATCTCCAGTTGCGACACACGGCCATCCGCCATGGCCGCCAGCAGCATCACCTCCACCAGCGCGGCATTCCGCTCCTTGCGCGCTTTCACCGCCAGCTCTCGAGGCATCCGCCAACCCTCCCAGAATCGTTCGTGCTGCCGTCCTACTGCGCCTGTGTGCTCTCGGGCTTCGTGCCGTCCTCGGGCGCGAGCTCGGAGAAATCGAAGAGGCTCCGGTCCATCAGGTGGCTGGGCCGCACGTTGCTCATGGCGGACAGCACGCTCTGCCGGACATTGGGAATCTCCTTGCCCAGCTCCTCCACCAGCCGCTGCATGCGCTTGCGCTGCAGGTTCTCCTGCGAGCCGCACAGGTCGCACGGGATGATGGGGAACTGCCTCGCCTCCGCGTAGGCGGCGATCTCCTTCTCCGCCGCGTAGCACAGCGGGCGGATGACGGTGTTGCGCCCATCGTCGCTCTTGAGGATGGGGGGCATCGCCTTGAGCGAGCCGGCGAAGAAGAGGTTGAGCAGCAGGGTGTTGATGAGGTCGTCCCGGTGGTGGCCGAGGGCAATCTTGGTGCAGCCCAGCTCCACCGCCGCCGTATAGAGGATGCCGCGCCGCAACCGGGAGCAGACCGTGCACTGCGTCTTGCCCGGGGGCGTCTTCTCGAGGACGACCGAGTAGGTGTCCTCCTTGAGCATCTTGTAGGCGAAGCCCTCGCTCTTGAACCAGTTCTCCAGCTTGTCGGCCGGGAAGCCCGGGTGCCCCTGGTCCAGGTTCACCGCGAGCAACTCGAACTTCACTGGGGCGCGGCGCTGCAGCTCGCGGAGCAGGTAGAGAAGGGTGTACGAATCCTTCCCACCCGACACACCCACCATGATGCGGTCCCCCTCGGAGATGAGGGAGTAGTCCGCGATGGCCCGGCCCATGTGGCCAAGCAGGTTCTTTTCGAGGCGAAGGACGTCGGGATTCATCGGCGGTTGTCATCCTAGCGGCGGCTGGGGAAAAAACACGCTACACGTACACACCCGGTCCGCTAGCCTGCCTTCCGCCATGCCGACCTTCCCACAAGGTGCGCAGGACGTAGTGAATGCCCCGGGAGCCCAAGAGGCTGCCCGGAAGCTCGAGGCCGCCCCGGAGCTGGCGGTGGACGTGGAGGCGGACGCGATGCACGCCTTCCGCGCCCGCCTGTGCTTCCTCCAGGTAGGCACGGACGAGGACGTCTTCCTCTTCGACACCCTCCAGCCGGGAGTGGAGCCGTCGCTGCTGGCGCCGGTGATGGAGGACCCCGGGCGGACCAAGTTCTTCCATGCGGCGTCGGGAGACCTGCCCTACCTGGCCGAGGCGGGCGTGCGGGTGAGGGGCCTCTTCGACACCCACCGGGCGGCGACGCTGCTGGGCTGGCCCAAGGTGGGGCTGGCGGACCTGGCGCGCGAGCGGCTGGGCGTGGAGCTACCGAAGGAGCACCAACAGTCGGACTTCTCGCTCCGGCCGCTGCCACCCGGGATGAGGGACTACATCGCCAACGACGTGCGCTACCTGGTGGAGCTGGGCCGGCAGGTGCGCGAGGAGAGCCGGAAGGCGGGCATCCTCGAGGAAGTGCTGCTCGACTGCGAGCGCATGTGCGACGAGGCGGCGGCGCGGCCGGACGTGGGAGCGGACTTCAAGCCGAAGCTGCCGAAGGCGGGGCTGACGCCGACGCAGCTGGTGCTGGCGAACGCCATCGCACAGGCGCTGCACCGCAAGCGGCTGGAGTGGGCCGAGGCGGAGAACGTCCCCATGGGGCGGATGCTCTCCAACATGGCCATCACGGACATCGCGGTGAAACCACCGGGCACTTCGAAGGAGCTGGTGAAGGCGGCGGGAGTGCGAGGGGCCTTCGTGCGGACGCATGGGGACGAGGTGCTGGCGCTGGTGCGCGAGCTGCTGGAGAAGTCGCGCCGGGGCGAGCTGAAGCCGGAGCAGGAGGAGCAGCGAGGACCAAAGGACGCGAACCGGCGCAAGCGCGAGGACGCGCTGAAGGCGTGGCGAGTGGAGAAGGCGGGGGCGCGCAAGGTGACGCCCTCGGTGGTGCTGCCCAACGCCATCTTCGACACGATCGTGTCACGGCCGCCGGCGAACCTGGATGAGCTGAGGGCGGTGCCCTACTTCGGAGACAAGCGCGTGCAACTCTACGGAGAGGAGCTCCTCACGCTGCTCTCCCAACACCCTGTCTCCGGCTGAGGAAACAACCCCCTCTCCCTCTGGGAGAGGGACGGGGTGAGGGTATCCGTCACCGCGGTGCCCACCTGTCTCCCGCTCCGGACTCACGTGCAGCGGAATCTTCCGCCCGTGTCTCCCGGCGTCCCACTTGCAGGGACACGAAGTGAATCCGCGCTGATCGAGCGGTTTGCCGGAGTTCCGCGAAGAACGGCGCGGGAACCCTGGTGTGCTCCTGTGCGTACTTCTTGGTGGCAGTAGGCACGAGCCCCCCTGTCATGCGGCCGATTGAACAAGTCGGCGGGGAGGAAGCAGATCCGGTTGCGGCTGGGGGGAACGTGCGTAGGTTTGAAGCCGCTGTGGAGGTGGTGGGCATGTCAGGAGTGCGACTCGGAGGCGCGATCGCCGACGTTCATCACTGCATCGACGCGAGCCTGAGCTGTCAGGCCGCGTGCGAGGCGGCGATGGAGCAATTGGCGGCCAGGGGTATACGCGCCGACAGCGAGCCGATGCGCCTGCTGCGCCAATGCGCGGAGCTGTGCGAGCTGAACGCGCGAGCCCTCCAGAAGGACAGCCGGTTGGCGAGGCGCACGGCGACGCTGTGCTTCGAGCTGAGCAACCAGGTGGCGCGCGCGGCGTGGCTGGACGGCAACATGGCCTCGAACGTGCTGGCGCGGGATGCGCTGCAGCTCGCGAGGGCCTGCCGGCCGCTGCTCTTCACCTGAGGTAACGAGCGCCATTCTCCCGTCACGTTCGGAGTAACGTCCGTCTAATGAGACGGACGGGCTCCATGCGCTGGAGCCACGAGGAGAGCATGGCGGAGGGAGACGCGGAGGAGCTGCGGGAGGTGGTGCGGCGGCTGGAGGCGACGGTCTCCCGGCTGGAGGCGCGCATCGAGCACCTGGAGACGGCGGCCACGGTCCGGCCGCCCGCCCCAGCGGCACCTGACGTCCCGGCCACCCCGGCGCCCGCGCCCGCTCCGGAGAAGAGGGACCTCGAGGCGCACCTGGGCACGTACTGGCTGAGCCGGGTGGGCATCGTGTCGCTCATCCTCGGCTTCGCCTTCCTCATCATCTACCACTTCGGCGAGCTGGGCGTGCTGGTGCGGGTGGGAGCGGGCTACCTGCTGAGCGCGGGGCTGGCGGCGCTGGGCCTGTGGCTGTCGCGCCGCCATGAGCTCTTCGGACGCATCGTCTTCGGAGGAGGGCTGGCGCTCGCCTACTTCGTCACGTACGCGTTGCACTTCGTGCCCTCGGTGCGGGTCATCCCCAGCGAGACGCTCGCGCTCGTGCTGCTGGCGTTGCACGTGGTGGGCATCGTGGTCATCGCGGACCGGATGAAGTCGGAGACGGTGGCGGGCATCGCGCTCTTCCTCGGGCTGCACACGGGGATGCTCAGCGACATCACCGTCTTCACCCTGCTGTCCACCACGCTGCTGGCGGGCGGAGCGCTGTTCTTCCTGGTGAAGAACCGCTGGGTCATCGTGCCGCTGTCGAGCCTGGTGGCCGTCTACTCGACGCACGTCGTCTGGGCGATGCGCACGGAGGCCATCGCTCCGGGCCAACCCGCGAACGAGCGGCTGGCGCTGAGCCTCTCCTTCCTCGCGCTCTACTACATCCTCTTCTCGGTGGCGCTGCTGGTCCACCCGCGCGAGCTGTCACGGAGGGCGAGCCTCTCCTTCGCGCTGCTCAACTGGGTGGGACTGCTCACCCTGGGGGCGCTGGAGGTGGGACGCTGGAACGAGCCGCGCCTCTTCACCTTCTTCGTCATCGTCGCGCTGGCGCAGGGCGCGGGGGCCGGGGTGGGCCACCTGCGGGGCGCCCCCCTCTCGCTGCTGCAGGCGTACCTGGCCACGGGTGTCGTCACGCTCGCGATGGGACTGCCCGCGCACTACGAGGACACGGCGCTGGTGCGGGCCTGGACGGCGGTGGGGCTCGTGGCGGGGCTCTCGGGACGGGTCCTGGGCGCGAGCGCCCTACAGGTGGTGGGCGTGGGGCTCCTCTACGTGGCGCTCGGGGCCACCTGGCTGCCGCCCTCGGGCCGCGCGCTCCTGTACGCCGCGCTCCTCGTGAGCTTCACGCTCGTCGAGCGTTCCGGGGTCATCGAATCGGCCCGGCTGCCCCCTCCCCTCCAGGGGCGCCGCCGCACCGCGCTCCAGCTCTTCTGCACGGCCGGCGCGGGGCTCGCGCTGGTGGGGCTCCTGGGCGAGCTCATGCCGAAGGACCTGGGCACGCTGGGCTGGGGGGTGGCGGCCTTCGCCCTGTTCGCCCTGGGCTTCGTCCTGCGCGAGCGCTGGTACCGCTTCGTGGGCCTCGCGGTGCTGGCGTTCACCCTCGGGCGCCTGGTCCTCGTCGACCTGGCGGGCCTGCCACCGAACCAGCGCATCCTCACCTTCATCCTGCTCGGGGCGATGCTGCTGGCCGTCTCCTACGTGTACACGCGGCTGCGCGGGCAGCGGAGCTGAGACGCGACTCCGCAAGTGGACTGGCCCGGGCCGACCCCCTCGACTAGCGTCCGGGAACATGGATCTGCTCGACCCGCTCGTGCGCACGGCGTACCGCGGTGCCTACACCCTGGCGAGGGCGTACTGGTTCGTGCGCCGCCCGAGGACGGAGGGCACGCTCGTGGGTATCTGGCATGGCCGCGAGGTGCTGCTGCTGCGCAACTCGTACAAGCAGGACTTCAGCATGCCCGGAGGGGGCAGGCACCCCGGCGAGTCCCCGCAGCAGACCGGCGCGCGCGAGCTGCGCGAGGAGGTGGGGCTGCGCGTCTCCCCCGGAGAGCTGCGCGAGGTCTTCGAGACCCGGGGCACGGAGGAGTTCAAGCGCGACCGCTGCCACTTCGTCGAACTCGAGGTCCAGACCCGGCCCACCCTCACCCTGGACAACCGCGAGGTGGTGTGGGCCGAGTTCATCGACCTGGACACGGCGCTCCGGCTGCCGCTCGCCCAGGTGGTGCGGGCCTACCTCGAGCACGCGGCGCGGCGGCGCGGCCCCACCGGTCAGAGGGACACGCCGTAGAGGGCGCCGTACTTGGACTTGAGGTAGGCGAGGAAATCCGAGTCGGTGAGGCCCTGGCCCGTCACATTGCGCACCAGCTCCTCGGCGGGCAGGCGGTAGCCCTCGGCGTGCACATGGGTGCGCAGCCAGTCGCGCAGGGGAAGGAGCTGGCCGCGGGCGATGCCCTCCTCCAATCCCGGCAGGGCGCGCTTCGCGGCGGCGTAGAGGGACGCGGCGTAGAGGTTGCCCAGCGAGTACGTGGGGAAGTAGCCGAACTCGCCCCAGGCCCAATGGATGTCCTGCATCACGCCCTGCGTGTCGTCCGGCGGGGTGACGCCCAGGAAGCGCCGCATGCGCTCGTTCCACGCCGAGGGCAGCTCGCTCAACGGCAGCTCGTCGCGGATGAGCAGCAGCTCCAACTCGTAGCGCAGGACGATGTGCAGGTTGTACGTCACCTCGTCCGCCTCCACGCGGATGAGCGAGGGCGTGACGCGGTTGACTGCGGAGTGGAAGGTGTCCAGGTCCACGCCCGCGAGCGCCTCGGGGAAGGCCTCGCGCATCACGGGGAAGTAGTGCGTCCAGAAGGGCCGGCCGCGCCCCACCAGGTTCTCCCACATGCGCGACTGGGACTCGTGCAGGCCCATGGAGGGAGCGTTCGCCAGCGGCGTGCGGTAGTGGGACTCGGAGAAGCCCTGCTCGTACAGGCCGTGCCCGCCCTCGTGCAGCGTGCTGAAGAGGCCCGTCAGCGTGCCCTCCTCCAGGTCCGTGGTGAGGCGCACGTCCTTCGGGTGCTGCCCGCTGGAGAAGGGATGGATGCTCTTGTCCTGCCGCCCCGCCTCCAGGTCGAAGCCCATGTCCGCCAGCAGCCGCAGGGAGAGGCGCCACTGCGTGTCGAGGTCGAAGCGCCGGCCCTGGAAGAAGTCCGTCACCTTCCGAGGCGCGGCCTGGAGGGCGGCCACCAGGGGGATGAGGTTGTCGCGGAGCGCGGAGAGCACCGGGGTGAGGCGGGCCACGCGCATGCCGGGCTCGTAGCCCTCGAGCAGCGCGTCGTAACGCTCGCCGGAGTGGCCATAGGCATCCGCCTGCTCGCGGCGCAGGGCCAGCAGCCGCGCCAGGGCGGGCTGGAAGACGGCGAAGCGGTTCTGCTTGCGTGCCTCGCGCCAGGCCACGAGGCCCCGGCTCTGGGCCTCGGCGAGCGCCTGCACCAGCGCCTTGGGCACCTTCACCGCCCGGTCCCGCTCATGGGTCAGCACGCGCGCCATGGCCCGCTGGTCGTCCGTGAGGCCCTTGTTGCCGATGGCCCAGGAGAGCAGCTCGCCCAGCCGGGGGTCGACCAGGCGCTCGTGGTGGATGCCCTGGATGGTGGAGAGCTGGAAGGCCCGGGACTCGGCCCCTTTGGAGGGCAGGTAGGTCTCCTGGTCCCACGTGGCCAGGCCGATGAGTCCACCGAGGTCCCGAAGCTCCTGCATCCGGGCGAGCAGCGCGTCGAAGGTCTTTTCCATGGCGGATTCTTTAGTCCGATTCGCCTCGGACTTCCGCAAGCCTCGGCATTCGGTTAATTGCCGGAACATGGCCAGCCAGGTTCAGTTCTTCATGTCCCCCGATGACGAGGTCGCCTTCTTCCGCTTCCTCGAGCGCATCGAGCTGGAGGTGTACCCCCGGCGCGTCCCTCCGGACTGGAAGACCTTCCGGGCCAGCGAGGCGAACCATCCCCGGCTGCCCGAGGAGGACCTGTACCTGGTGGCCGTCTCCGTGGGACCTGCCATCGTGGACAAGGTGAAGCGGGGTCCGGACAAGGGCTTCTGGCGCATCGACGAGGTGCGCTCGCCGGTCATCTTCATGGAGCGCTGCCGGATGAACGAGGAGGGCGAGCTCCTCAGTGGCCAGCTCTGGGCCGAGCTGGAGGTGACGCCGCAGACGGGCCGCAAGGACGCGGCCTCGGACCAGTTCCGGCGCCAGTTCCGTGAAATCGAGGAGTACCTGAAGAAGACCTTCCGCAAGGGTGACCCCAAGGCCTTCCTCGTGGGCCCCAAGGCCGCGCGCCTGCACAAGGAGGGCAAGCTGGTGCTGCGCGACTCGGCCCACCGGGGCGGCACCGTGGTGCCGTACAAATAGGTCTCACCGGGCGCCCGAAGCGCCCCGCTCACTCCTGCTTGGGCTTGGAATCCTTGTCACCCTGCTCCTGCCCGCTGCCGCCGTGTCCTGGCGTCAGCTCGTCCACGAGCGAGCGCAGTTGACGGGCGATGGCGGAGTCCTCCGATCCCCGCTTCGCGAGCGCCCCCATCACCGCCGAGAGCGTCTCTGGATCGGAGAGGAGCTGCGCGGCAACCTCCTCCTTCTGCGCCCGGATGGCCGTGAGGACGGCACGCTGGGCCTCGGGCTCGTCCTTCGCCGCCTCGAGGACCTGGACCATCACCTCGGTGAGTGGCTCGGGGTTGCGGACCAGGTGGTGGGCCATGAGCGCCGCGTACTGGGGATCGTCCAGGCCGCTGGCGTTGATGGCGAGGAAGCGGTTGAGCGACGAGCGGTGCCCGAGCAGCAACCGGAACAGCTGGTCGACGTACTCAGGGTTCTCATCGAGCACGCGCAGGGTGGCCTCGAACAGCTCCCGGCGCTCGACTTCATTCTTCATGGCCTTGTCCATGAAGAACCGCCGGGGCTCGACACCCGTGCTGTGGACACACCCAGCCAGCGGCAACAGCAGCAGAAGGCTCCATCTCGCGAGGACCCGCATGGCCCCTCCTATCAAGGGGGCGAAGCTGGGAATGGAGCCCTGGCCCAACAATGGTCTCCCGTCCAATCCAGGCCGGGAGTGTCCGAAGATGTCCGACGTCCAGCGTCAGGCCCGGGCTAGACGTCGTCCCGCGAACGGGTCTCGGGTCAAGAGCCCGTCGCGGCCAGCTGGCGCAGCTGCGGCGCCGCCGACAGGAACTTCAGCTCCGGGTGCTTCTCCTCGGCGTGCTGCAGCGCCCAGTCATCCCGGAAGAGCACCAGCGGCAGCCCGTCGCGGTCCTGCACCGTCTGCCGGTTGCCCTCCCAGTCGAAGCTCTTCGGGTCGAAGTTCGGGCCCACCACCCAGCGCGCGTGGCTGAAGGGCAGCCGGTCCAGCATGATGCGGGCGCCGTACTCGTGCTCCACCCGGTACTGGAGCACCTCGAACTGCAGCGCTCCCACCACGCCCACGATGGGATCCTTCATGCCCATCCCGAGCTGCTGGAAGATCTGCACCGTGCCCTCCTCGGAGAGCTGCTCCAGGCCCTTCTCCATCTGCTTGCGGCGCAGCGGATCCTTCGAGCGGACGATGGCGAAGTACTCCGGGCTGAAGCGCGGCACGCTCTCGAAGAGCAGGTCCTCGCCCTCGCACAGCGTGTCGCCGATGCGGAACATGCCCGGGTCGAAGAGGCCGATGACGTCCCCCGGCCACGCGTCCTCGATGGCCGTGCGCTCGGCGGCGAGGAACTGGCTCGGCTTGGCCAGGCGCACCTCCTTGCCCAGCCGCGAGTGGAACGCGCTCATGCCCTTGGTATACCGGCCCGACACCACACGCATGAACGCGATGCGGTCTCGGTGCGCCGGGTCCATGTTCGCCTGGATCTTGAACACGAAGCCCGCGAACTTCGGGTGCGTGGGCTCGCGCGGCCCGTCCTTCGTCGGACGCGAGGTGGGCGCCGGCGCCAGCTCCAGGAAGTGGTCCAGGAACGGCCGCACTCCGAAGTTCGTCATCGCGCTGCCGAAGAACATGGGCGTGAGCTGTCCCGTGGCCACCTTCTCCCGGGTGAACTCGTCGCCACCGATGTCCAACAGCTCGATCTCCTCCTTGAGCGTGGCCAGCTCGCGCTCGGTGAGCACGGAGAGGATGTCGGCCGAGTCGATGTGCACGGAGCGCTCCTCGACCTCGGACTCGCCATGGCGGCCGGCGGCGGAGAAGACGTGCACCACCTTGGACTGCCGGTCATACACGCCCCGGAACTCCGGCCCCATGCCAATGGGCCAGTTCATGGGGTAGGCGCGGATGCCGAGCACCTGCTCCAGCTCGTCCATGAGCTCGAGCGGCGCGCGGCCCCAGCGATCGAGCTTGTTGACGAAGGTGAAGATGGGGATGCCGCGCATGCGGCAGACCTTGAAGAGCTTCTTGGTCTGAGGCTCGACGCCCTTGGCGGCGTCGATGAGCATCACCGCCGAGTCTGCCGCCGCGAGGGTGCGGTAGGTGTCCTCGGAGAAGTCCTGGTGGCCCGGGGTGTCGAGCAGGTTGACGGCGTGCCCGCGGTAGGGGAACTGGAGGACCGAGGAGGTGACGGAGATTCCGCGCTCCTTCTCCAGCTCCATCCAGTCGCTGGTGGCGTGGCGGCTCGCACGGCGGGCCTTCACGCTACCGGCCAGATGGATGGCGCCGCCGTAGAGCAGCAGCTTCTCGGTAAGGGTGGTCTTACCCGCGTCGGGGTGGGAGATGATCGCGAAGGTACGCCGACGGGCGACCTCCTGGTCGAGCTCGGATGCCATATCGGGAGAGGAACTATCACGGGGCGTGCGTTTTTTCGCGGGGTTCCATGCGTGGGAGCCGTTCCGCCGGAGAGCATCCGGGCAAACGAGCCCTCCTCGTACCCTGTGTATGTCCCCTCTCCCTCTGGGAGAGGGCCAGGGTGAGGGTAGGTATCCCCGTCTTCCAACCCGTGGAGCGGGGAA
Source organism: Archangium lipolyticum (assembly GCF_024623785.1). Taxonomy (NCBI): domain Bacteria; kingdom Pseudomonadati; phylum Myxococcota; class Myxococcia; order Myxococcales; family Archangiaceae; genus Archangium; species Archangium lipolyticum. The sequence continues at coordinate 416,690 of NZ_JANKBZ010000002.1, read as the reverse complement.
AGAGTGGGGAACCCGAGTCCACCCATACCCTCACCCCGTCCCTCTCCCAGGGGGAGAGGGTCCAACTCGATTCCCACCGTGGATGTCCCCTCTCCCTCTGGGAGAGGGCTAGGGTGAGAGTCTACCCCACCTACGCCCCCCAGGAGTCACCATGCAGCGCAACACCTACTCGACCGGAACCCCATGGGAGCCCCGCGTGGGCTACTCCCGCGCCGTCCGCGTAGGCCCCTTCATCACGGTCTCCGGCACCACCGCCACGAACGCGGCCGGCACCCTGGTGGGCGAGGGAGACGCCTACGCCCAGACGGTCCAGGTGCTTCGCAACATCCAGGCGGCGCTCGAGGCCCTGGGTGCTGGGATGGAGCACGTGGTCCGCACCCGCATGTACGTGACGGACATCTCCCGTTGGGAGGAGGTGGGCCGGGCCCATGGCGAGTTCTTCGGCACCATCCGGCCCGCCACCAGCATGGTCCAGGTGAGCCGTCTCATCGATCCGGCCATGCTCGTGGAGATCGAGGCGGACGCGATCGTGCCCGGGTGAACATCCAGGGGAGAACCCTTGCCCGTCCCGAACGTGTCGGAGGTGCGTGCGACAGTCCGGGACACCATGAATGCAAGGGATGCTGCCTATTTGGAGGGCCCCGCTGTCATGGGGCTCTACGTCTTCTGTTTCGCGCGAGCGGACGCCGCGGGTTCAGCGTCGGGCCTGGGCTTCGCGGAAGACTCGTCGCTCTTCGCGCGAGTGCACGAGGATCTCGCGGCCATCTGCTGTGAGGTGCCGCTCCACGACTGGACGGGAGAGGCGGGCGAGGCCCATCTGAAGGACCTGGCCTGGCTCGGTCCGCGAGCGATGCGTCACGAGGAGGTCATCGAGCAGACGATGCGCGCCTCGCCGGTGCTGCCGCTGCGCTTCGGGTGCCTGTTCTCTTCGGCGGAGCGGCTCGAGGAGCTGCTCCGGCGCGAACGGTCACGGATCAAGACCTTCATCGAGAAGGCGGAGCACGAGGAGGAGTGGTCGCTCCAGGGCTCGGTGCACCTCCAGGCTTGCGAAGCAGTCCTGTTCAACGCCGATCCGCGCACGGCGAAACTGCCGGCATCGCCCGGGGCACGCTATCTGCTGGAGCAGAAGCTGCGAAAAGACGCGGCCCGAGCGGCACAGGTGTGGATACAGGAGGCCCAGACGACGATCGCGCAGGCGCTCGCGGGGCTGGTGCTCGAGCGGCGCGTGCTGCGGCCGCCTTCGCACGGCCCGGAGGAGCCCGCGCTGGAAGGGGCTTTTCATTGGGCACTCCTCCTTCCGCGCGGCGCGGAGGAGGAGCTCATCAGGCGCCTCGCACCGCTGGCGGAGCAACTGTCAGGGCACGGCCTGCACCTGTCCGCGCGAGGGCCGTGGCCGGCCTACAACTTCGCGCCACGCCTCGGGGAGGAGCCGGGCGGCACGCCCGAGGAACGGACGCATGGCTGAGAGCGACACCGGGCTGCTGCTGTATTGCATCACGGACGCATCCTCGGCATGGCCAGACGAGGAGCGAGGAGTGCGGGGCGGCAGGCTCCAGCGCGTCGTGGACGGTGGGCTCGCGGCCGTGGTCTCACGCGTCGAGGAACGCACCTGGATGGCGACACCGGCCGCGCCGGAGCTGCTCGCCTACGAGCGAGCCATCCGCGCACAACACGCCATCGCCGATGTCCTGCCGATGCGCTTCGGGAGCGTGCTTCTGGACGAAGCGGCGGTGCGCGCGCACCTCGACGAGCAGCGGGCCGCCTATCTGCGCGCACTCGAGCGTGTCTCCGGCTGCGTGGAGATGGGAGTACGAGCACTGCTCTCCGCGCCTCCCCCACCCTCCGCGCCCGTGAAGCCGAAGAGCCGCTCGGGCGCCGATTACCTCGCGGCACGGCGGCACCACTACTCCGCCGAGAACCGACTGCGAGACCAGGGCGCGGCGCTGGAACGGGCCCTGCTGGCGAAGGTGGCGCCGCTGTGCAGGGAGCACCGTTCGGAGCTCTCCGCCCCGCGCCCGGGTGAGCCCGCGCTCTGCTCGCTGTATTTCCTCGTGCCGCGCGACCGGGTGCCCGCGTTTCGCGCCGCGTTGTCGCCGGACTCCGGCGAGGTGCCCGCGGAGCTCGCGCTGAGCGGACCGTGGCCTCCCTTCAATTTCATGGCGTGAAGCCAGGTGTACATGTCGGACGGTTCTGTCCAATGACAAACACGTCGGACACTCCTGTTACTCGTAAAGACAAGCATGGACGGAAAGGCCGCGCAGGCGCGCCGCGCTCGCGAAAGACCCGACTGGCCAGGCTCAACCGAGGTGACACGAGGAGGCAGCAATGGCGAACATTCAGAAGTCGACGGATTCGTCCAGCCTGGCGGAAGTGGTCAGCATCATCCTCGACAAGGGAATCGTCATCGATGTGTGGGCCACGGTGTCACTGGTCGGCATCCAGCTCCTGGCGGTGGAAGCGCGTGTGGTCATCGCCTCGGTCGAGACGTACCTGAAGTACGCGGCGGCGATCGGTCTGACCGGCGGCACCCAGGCGGCCCAGTCGCTCAAGAACGCGGCCCTGCCGGTGGCGACGAGCGTGGCCATGCCGGCCATGCCGGGCGCGGCGATTCCCGCGCCCGCCATGTAGCCGGACGAACCTGATCACGACACACGAGGAGCCGGGGAAATGACGAACGTTCAGGCAGGGGGCACGTATCTTTATGCCGTTCTCGCCGGCCCGGAGGGTCTCGGCCAGGCTGGGGTGATTGGCATCGAGGGAGGCGAGGTCTACTGCGTCACCGTGGGGGACATCGCCGCGGCGGTGAGCCGGGTGAGCCGCGCGCGCCTCCGGCCTGAACGCAAGCACCTCCTCGCGCATCAGGCCGTCTTGCGGCACTTGATGGAGCGCGGCACCGTGCTGCCGGCCGCGTTCGGACTCGTCGCCCGGAACGATGAGGACGTGCGCGGCCGGCTGCTCGACAACCGTGCGGTGTTCAAGGAGCAGCTCGAGCATGTCGCTGGCAAGGTGGAGATGGGGCTCAAGGTGAGCTGGAGCGCCCCGGACCTCTTCGGCTACTTCGTCGAGACCCACCCGGAGCTCGGCGCCGTCCGCGATCAAATGAGGGGCCGTCACGACATCCATCGCGAGGAGCTGCTCGCCGTGGGGAAGCTGTTCGAGGACATCCGCGAGACGGATCGGCGGGAGCACTCCGAGCGCGTCATGGCGGTGCTCGGGGAACACGGCATCGAGCTGAAGTGGAACGCGCCACGGGGAGAGCGCGAGGTGATGAACCTCTCGTGTCTCGTGCCGCGCGAGGGGGTGGCGGCCTTCGAGAAGGTGATTGAAGCCGCCGCGGCGGGCTTCGATGACCACTTCACGTTCGAGTTCCACGGACCGTGGGCGCCCCACAGCTTCACGGAGCTGAAGTCCACGAGCAGCACCACGCGGGAGTGACGATGCTGCTCATCGACGACCTCCTCTTCGCACCGCTCCACGGCCTGCTCTGGGTCGCCAGGAAGGTCGACGACGCCCTGAGTCAGGAACAGGAGAAGGAAGAGGAGGAGCTCAAGGCGCGGCTGCGGGAGCTGTACCTGCGGCTCGAAGCCGGACAGCTCGGGGAGCAGGAGTTCGAGACACAGGAGGCGGAGCTGCTGGATCGGCTCGACGCCATCCTCGCGCGCCAGGAGGCCGAGGGTGTCGAGGCAGGCGAGGAGGAGACATGACGATGGAACGGGAATCCGAGTCCATTTCGCTCTGTGAGGCGCTCGACCGGGTGCTCCACAAGGGCGTGGCGCTGCGAGGTGACATCGTGTTGTCGGTGGCGGACGTGGACCTCGTCTACCTCGGCCTGCAGCTCATCTTGTGCTCGACGGATACGGCACGGCGCGCGGGTCTCATCCCCCCCTCGTCCATGAAACCCCTCTTCGGTGGAGGAGGGAGATGAGCGGCGAGACAAGGGAGCTCGAGGCGGCGCTGCGCAAACAGCTCACGCCGCCCGCGCGGCGGCTCTCACTCGACGAAGGCACGCTGAAGAACGGGCTCGGACAGCTGGTGCTCACCCTGGTCAGGCTGCTGCACGAGCTGCTCGAGAAGCAGGCCATCCGCCGCATGGAGGGCAACACACTGAGTGACGAGGAGATCGAGCGCCTCGGGACGGCACTGATGCGTCAGGCGGAGGAGATCGAGCGGCTCCGCGTGGAGTTCGGGCTCACGGAGGAGGACCTGAACCTCGACCTGGGCCCACTTGGCAAGCTGCTCTGAGGAGGAGGAGACATGGCGACACAGCAGATCGTCCAGAGCCCCCGGAGCGCGACGCTCGCGGACGTACTGGATCGCGTCCTCGACAAGGGACTGGTGGTCGCGGGTGATATCAAGATCAAGCTGTTGGACATCGAGCTGCTCACCATCCAGGTGCGCCTGGTGGTGTGCTCGGTGGACAAGGCCGCCGCGATGGGGATGGATTTCTGGAGGAACGATCCACACCTGTCGCCGCGGTTGGCGGGGACGAGCGAGCCCGAGGGACTCGCGCGCCGGGTAGCGGAGCTGGAGGCGGTGGTGGCGAAGCTGGACGGGGGACGGGACACGTAGCCCCCCGGAGCGGCTTAACTGCTCGCGGACGTGTAGTGGCCGATGGAGTACAGCCAGACCCGGCGCGACACGAAGGCGAAGAAGGCGGACCCCAGCACCGACCAGACCAGTGCCATCAGCGGCAGCCGGCCCAGCATGGCCTCCGCCGGGAAGGTGGTCATCACCGCCAGCGGAATCACGAAGGTGAAGATGAAGGCCAGCACCCCGCGGAACACCGAGGCCGGCCAGCGGGCGGCGTCGAAGATGGACGTGAAGAAGTACGTGAGGTTGTCCACCTTCACCACGAAGAAGGCCGCGCTCACCGTGAGGATCCACAACGAGTAGAGCAGCAGCACGCTGCACCCCAGCAGCACCAGCGAGATCAGCACCCCGAGCGGGGAGGGAGTGCGCCCCAGGAGATGGAAGCCGTAGACGAAGATGCCGAGCGCCACCAGGACGTTGGTGGCCCGCCACGGCAGGAAGCGCGTGGTGGACACCAGGAACTGCGCATCCGCGGGCTTGAGCAGCACGAAGTCCAGCGTCCCCTTGCGGATGTGCTCCACCACGCCGGTGAGGCTTGGACTGATGGCCCCCTCGAGAATCCCCTGCAGCAGGGTGAACCAGCCGATGACGAGCAGCGACTCGCCAAAGGACCACCCACCGATCTGCTGCTCCTGCTTCTGGAAGACGACGAAGAGCGGGGCCAGCGCGGTGACCGACCAGAAGAGGGAGATGAGCCCCTCGACCAGGAAGTCCCCGCGGTACTGCATCGCGAGCAGGCTGGAGGCCCGGAGCTGGACACCGAACAGCCGGATGTAGCGCCGCAACATGCCCCTACCCTCCAAACGCCGAGAAGCGCTTCAGCCCCTGCTTCCACAAGCCGAGCGACATGGCCAGCATCAGCGCCACCCACAGCCACTGGCGTCCCAGCAGCACCAGCGCCGTCCGGAAGTCGTGCGCGTTCGTCATCAGCTCCACCGGCAGGCCGATCTGATAGCGGAAGGGCAGCCAGTCGAGCGCCGCCCGGAACGCGGGCGGGAAGAGCTCCACCGGGTACAGGTAGCCGGAGCACACGAAGAAGAGGGCGATCCACACGTCCATCAGCTTGGTGCTGCTCTCCATGAAGAGGCTCATCGTCCCGATGGCCACGTTGGCCAGGAAGGTGATGAGCCACCCCCCGAAGAGCGACAGGAAGAAGAAGACCCAGCCCCAGGCCGTCTGGGGCACCGAGCCCCAGCCCAGCTTGTAGACGGAGAAGGCCGCCACGGGGACCACCACGAACAGCCGCATGGGGAAGGAGCCGAGGTTCTCCGCCGCGTAGCTCCACAGCGGGGAGATGGGGCGCAGCAGGCGCATGGCCAGCGTGCCCTGGCGCACCTCGTAGTTGATCTGCCAGGCGGCCCAGGCCCCCGTCATCTGCCGCACCACGAAGGCGGCCAGGAAGTAGCGGACGAAGTCGTCTCCGCCATAACGCCCCACCGGGGCGGTGCGCGCCACCGCCGTCCACAGCGCCATCATGATGAACGGCATGGTGGTGGACAGCACCCAGATGAACATCTCCGCCCGGTAGGCCACCGCCTCGGAGACCCCCACGCGCAGCAGCGTGGGGAAGGCCCGCAGTGTGCTCCGCACGCTCATGCGCTCACCGACCCCCGCCGCGCCTTGCTCTCGGCGAACAGCTCGCTCATGACCTCTTCCAGCGGCGCGTTCTCCACCGTCAGGTCCTGCACCGGCAGGTTGGAGAGCGCCCGGCTGACGGTGGCGTTGACGGCATCCTGCGGCACCTGGAGCACCGCGGTGGCGCTGTCGTGCGTCACCACCTTGCCCAGCGGGGCGAGGCTCGCCGCGTCCACCGGCTGGTTCAGGCGCAGCACCACCCGCTTCTCGGGCCGCACCCGCTGCACCAGCGCGTCCAGGCCTCCGTCGTACGACAGCTGGCCCTTGTCGATGACGATGACGCGCGGGCACAGCGCCGCCACGTCGTCCATGTAGTGGCTGGTGAGGATGAGCGTGGCCCCGTGCCGCTCGTTATAGGACTTGATGAACGCCCGCATGGTGGCCTGCATGGACACGTCCAGGCCGATGGTGGGCTCGTCCAGGAAGAGCACCCTCGGACGGTGGATGAGCGCCGCCGCCAGCTCGCACTTCATCCGCTCGCCCAGCGACAACTGCCGCGCCGGCTTGCCGATGAGCTCCTCGAGCTCCAGCAGCGTCACCAGCTCGTCCAGGGTCTGCTTGAACTGGGCGCGCGGGACATCGTAGATGGCGCGGTTGAGCTCGAACGTCTCGGAGGGCGGCAGGTCCCAGAGGAGCTGCTGTTTCTGCCCCATCACCAGCATGATCTTCTTGAGGAACGCGTCCTCCCGGTGGCGGGGAACGTGGCCATCCACGAGCACCTCACCCCCCGAGGGGTGGAGCAGTCCCGACAGCACCTTGAGGGTGGTGGTCTTCCCCGCCCCGTTGGGGCCGAGGAAGCCCACGCGCTCTCCGGGCTTTATCTCGAAAGAGATGCCATCCACCGCCTTCACGTTGGTGTAGGTACGGTGGAGGACGGATCGGAAGGCGGCCATGAGGCCGGGCGGGCGCTTGTGGACCTGGTAGTGCTTGCGCAGGTCTCGGACGGAAATCATTCGGACAGGGTTTAACGCGGTTGCCCCAAAGAGGCGACCCCTCGTTGTGGAAGGCAGGGTCGGATGAGTGGCGCGTACGGCAAGGACCTCGAGCGGTGGATACCGCGGCTGATCGCCGTGTGGCGCGAGGCGCGCAAGCGGGGGGAGGGGCCGGAGACGCGGCTGACGCCCCAGGAGGTGAAGGAGGTCGGCGCGGGTGTGAAGCAGTTATCACTCGGCCTGACGCGCGACCGGAAGCTCGCGGGGGCCCGGTACATGGACGACCCGAAGCTCCTGGGCGCCTACCTGCTCTTCTACTGGCCCGTCTCCTATGCCCAGGCCCGGGAGGCCCTGGGGGAGCTGCCCAACCGGCCACGGGCGGTGCTGGACCTGGGGAGCGGACCGGGGCCGATGGCCTTCGCGGCACTGGACGCCGGGGCGGCGGAGGTGACGGCGGCGGACCGGAGCAAGCCGGCGTTGGCGCTCGCCCGGGCGCTCGCCGCGGAGGCGGGCGAGGCCCTGGCGACCCGGGAGTGGGACCCGACGCGCAAGGCGGCCCCGCCGGAGGGCAAGTACGACCTGATCACCATGGGCCACGTCCTCAACGAGCTGTACGGCGCGGGGGACGAGTCGGTGAAGCCGAGGGCGGCGCTGCTGGAGCAGGTGCTGGCGCAGGTGAAGCCGGGCGGGAGCCTGCTGGTGCTGGAGCCGGCGCTGCGTGAGACGTCGAGGCTGCTGCTGAAGGTGCGGGATGCGATGGTGGAGAAGGGGTACGCCATCCGGGCGCCGTGCATGTACCGGGGAGCGTGCCCGGCGCTGGTGAAGGAGAGCGACTGGTGCCATGCGGAGCGCCAGTGGCCGATGCCGAGGGTGGTGGAGGAGATCGCGAAGGCGGCGGGGCTGCACAAGGAGTCGCTGAAGATGAGCTACCTGATGCTGGCGCCCAAGGGGGAGGGCTGGCCGGAGCCGAGACCGGAGCGGCTGTTCCGCATCGTGTCCGAGTCGCTGGAGGGCAAGGGGAGGCAGCGCTACATCGGCTGCGGGCCGGAGGGCCGGCTGGGGCTGGCGATGCAGGAGAAGCACCGGACGGAGAAGAACGAGCGCTTCCTGAAGCTGAACCGGGGAGACGTCATCGCGGTGACGAACACGGAGGCGAAGGGGGACGGGCTGGCGCTGGACGACACGTCGGAGGTGAAGGTGGTGGCCTACGCGGGCAAGGGAATCCCGCCTCCCGCGCCCCCTCCCCCTCTCCCTCCGGGAGAGGGCAAGGGTGAGGGTACCTGAGCCCTGGGACTCAACCCCGTCCATGACCCGGGACGGCACTACCGCATAAGTCACGTTCTGCTAGGGTAGCCGCGAACCCGAGGAGGCTCGCGGCCTGATCATCCACCTTCCAAGAATTGGCGCCCGGGTCGGCGACTACATCATCACCCAGAAGCTGGGAGAGGGCGGCTCGGGCCATGTGTACAAGGCCGAGCGGGGCGAGCGCTCCTTCGCCATCAAGTTCCTGGCGGACCTGGAGCTGACGGGCTGGAACCGGCGGGAAATCACGCTGATGCTCCGGCTCCAGCTACCGAACGTGGTGGGCTTTCGCGCGTGCGAGCGGTGGCCGGACCCGGACCTGGGCTATCCGTACATCGTCATGGACTACGTCCCCGGGCTGACGATGGACCGGTGGGCGCAGCGCTTCAACCCCACGGCCCGGGTGGGGATGAACACGTACTTGAAGGTCGCGCGAGCCATGAGGGAGGTGCATCGGCGCGAGGTGCTGCACCGGGACCTGAAGGAAACGAACATCATGATCCGCGCCGACGACGGCGAGCCGGTGGTGATCGACTTCGGTTTCGGGGCCATGAAGGGAATTCCCACGGAGACGACGCCGGGCCTGGTGCCGCCCGGGACCCCCGAGTATCGCAGCCCCGAGATGATCAAGTTCCTGAGGGGCGAGACAGAAGAAAACATCTACACCTACACGCTGTCCGACGAGTTGTGGGCGATGGGGGTGCTCCTGTACTGGCTGCTGACGGATGAGGTGCCCTTCGGCGGCCGGATGGTGATGGGGCTGCATGACCGGATCCTGCTGAACACGCCCAGGGAGCCCCACGTCACGAACCCGCGAGTGCCCGAGGCGGCGAGCCGGCTGTGCATGCGCATGCTGGAGAAGGACGCGAGGGCACGCTTCAAGGATGACGACGAGTTGTGCGAGGCACTGGAAGCGGTGCTGGCCGCGGCCGAGGGGGACGCGAGCTGGGACGTGCCGCTGATGGAACCTCCGCCGCCCCACGACGCGACGACGGAGAGCAATTCGGGCAAGGGCGGAGAACCCCACCAGAAGAAACCGAGGGAGGGACAGCGGTGGATGGCCCACAGGCCCCGGCGCGGCTGGAGGCCAGTGGAGGAGCCACCAGTGCAGGAGGAACCAGCGGCAGCGCCGCCGGACGAGCCGCCCGCCCTTGTTGAGGTACCCACCCTGGCGGTGGACACACCGGCCGCTCACGAGACAGAGGCAGCCGCCTCACGACACGCGGAAAGCCCCGCCGTGGGGGCAATGGCTGACGAAGCCGAGCCAGGGAGGGCCCGGGGCGGGCGCCGCTGGATGAGCGGTGCGGACGCCCTTCCCCTGGGGATCGCGCTGATGGTGGGGCTCGCGGTGGTGGCGATCGCGGTGGGCTCCATGCGCCCGCCCAAGCCCCCGCCCGAAGAGAAGAGGGCCGCACTCCAACCTTACACATCCACTCAGGGTGAGGTGACGACTCAGGCTGCTTTTGTCCGCGAAGTGGCGCGATCGGGCAACCCTGCCGAAGCTATATCAAGCGCGGCGCCCGACAGGGCCCAACCCCCCGCGCCCTCCCCCACCATGCTTCGTCAGAAAGAATCCCGCTTGAAGCCCGAAGAGAAGCCCACGTCCCAGTCGCGGGGCAAAACGTCGAAATGCATCCCCATTGCCAAACGGGTCTGCACGGCGGCCGGTGTCTGCACCACCATTCTCACCGGATGCGCGGGTCCCCAGGTGCGCCCCGAGCCAGCGCCCGTCGAATGCCCCGCTGGCTGGCGCGAGACGCACACCCGGTTTGGTATTAGCAGTCGGGGATATGGCCTTGTGCCAGGCTACAAGGGAGAGCCGCAGGAAAGGCCTACCCTCCACGAGGGCCCCATGACTCTGGAGTTGGATATGGGTTGGGACAAACTACCACGCGGCACCCTGCTGATCGGGACGCTGGTGTTTGGGGAGAATCGTTTCTTCGGCCGCTTCACCCAAGCACAGACACCAGACCGGCAGATCCATCCGGTTTGCATTCAGATCTATCGAGACGCACCGACGGACGATTGCCCTGTAGGCGTGGGTGACTGCCCTGACGAAGAGAGCAGGCCGGGCAACATCAAGGGAACGTCCATCCTGCAACTGAGTCAAACGAATCGTTTCCAATAACACCGTCTACCGCACGCCACCGCACCCGGCATTCACACGGGTGCAGCTGGCCTCGGTACCGCTTGTATCCTGGAGATTGATTCCCGTGCTCCCGCCGACATCCGGCGCCCTCCTGGTCTTGGCCCTCCAGGCAGGCACCGTAGAAACCGCCGATCCGCCCCGCCCCCCCGAATGCTCCGCCACCTCCCGCGTTGACTTGACGACCGGCTCCAACGAGGCACCCAGCGTATGTGCCACCCCAGAGGAGCCTGTGACGTTCGTATTCGATTCTCCGTTGACACCAGGGGCGGTGGCGGTGGAGTCAGTCAGTCGCTCCGTGAGCGTCGCGCAAGGCGATGACTTCGTGACCGTCTATCCGAAACGAGGTTTCCTACCCGCGGAGCGCGTCAAGCTGACCGTGCGTTTCAATGATGGCGCAGCCCCGGAGAGAACAAGTTTCTGGCTGGTGGGGCATGCAGCACGAGGAGCACGACGCGTGGAGGTGTTCCGCCACCCTCGTGCTGCGGACGCGCTCAAGAAGGAGGCAGCCGAGGCGCAGGTCAGAGCGAACCAGTGCCAGGAAGAAAAGGCGCGGCTTTTGCTCGAGCGCAAAGAGCCAGGCGGACTCATGGGCACAGTATGGCTGGAACGCACAAACGCCGTGCAATCAAAAGACATGTGGAAACAGGTAGAGCACCACCCCAACAACGCCCTATCAGCACGTGGAATCAGGAGTTACAGCCACCCGGGAAGCCTGGCAGCAAGGCTTGAGTTCCTAAACCCTGGCGCCGAGCCCTGGACAGCAGCGGGAGCAGTATTGAAGGACTCGAAGGGCGAGGAGGTGGAGCTATCCGTGTGGCAAGAGACAGCCATCCCTCCCGAAACCCTTGGTGCCATCGTAGTGGGTGCCCAGAGAGACCCGGGGCAACTCAGCTGCCCCTGCACCCTCAAGCTATGGGAGACACAAGGACCACGCACCGTCACAATCGGGAACATCACGTTCCCGGCGGCTGCGAAGCAGGGCTCGACACCCGAGTAGCCGCCACACCCTGCGGAAAAAGGAAGACCCAACCTCCCCCATGGGCACGAGGCACCGCACCTCCCCACCCGGGGACTCGCTTCCGTTATCAGCCCCTGTTCCTCTCGGCCACGTGGAAGAGCTGGGTGAGGGAGTAGTCCAACAGCGTCTGTCGCGAGCGCATGTAATGGCGGGCCCGGACAAACGGAAACCAGATGCGGTTGCCAACCAGCACCTGTGCCTCCTCGAGTTTCTGGCGCGGAATCCACCTGCCGCCCAGGTTGCGCACCAGCACTTCACCCAGGTACGCACCAATGGCGGGCACCGCGTGCCCGTCGATGGCCTCCCGAAGGCGACTCTTCGGGAACTCCTCCCGCCAGAAGTAGAAGTCGGCATCCGTGAGTGACTCGGGCGTCGCCTTGAGAACCGAGGGCACCTCCGAGTGCAGTAGCGCCACGAGGTGCTCGGCGTAGAGGCTGTACTGCCGCAGAGCACGCTCTAGATTTTCCACGTCCGGGGAGAGGGCGGAGTCGGCAGGGAGCCACTCCTCCGGATCGGGCGGGCGCCACATGTTGAGTTCGGCGATTCGGTGCTGGCGCTCATGGCTGGCGGCGCGGTCCACCACGCGCGAGAGGAGCGGCGCCAGGTCAGGGTGGAAGCGGGGCTCCACGGGGGCGAGCGTGGCACTGCGCTCATGCAAGGTTCGCAGCACGGTGTCGAAGTCAAGGTCTGGCCGGAGGTGGACGTGGGCGCGAGCCTGCGCGAGCCGTGCCTCCTTGCTGGCGAAATCCGCCACCGTGGGCCACGTCACCAGGAGGACGGAGCCGTTGGGCAGTTCCTCCACCCGGTGAGCCGGCGTGGACAGCATGCGCTCGCGGCCGACCGTTTCCACCAGCTTGGAGCCGAAGACGTTGAGCCAGAAGACCTCGTAAACCTTGTCGAACCCGTCTCTGTACTCAGTCTCGTCATCGCGGCCAAAATTGGGAGAGCCCGCCAGTTCCGTATCATCGGCGCTGTGAGCCTTTGCATGAGTGACCGGGTAGCGAGAGGCCCAGGCGCGCACCATCTCCACGAAGCGGTGACAACGCTCCGCTTCCGCGAAGAAAGAGAGGGGCTTGACGTTGATGAAGATTCCCAGTTTGGGAGGTAGCGGCGGAAACCAGAGACTGAGCGACATGTCCAACGCGGGCCACGTCGTACGATAGAGCCCGAGACCCGTGGTGTTCTCGTCGCGCCGCTCCTCCAGGGCCTTCCAAAAGGAAGCGCGAGAATATTTCCGTTGACGCTTGCCGTTGACGATGTCCGGCATCCACCCGTCGGCGTGCTGCTCAAGTGCCTGGAGAAAGGGCCCCAGCTCTCTTTCCAATGCGGCCCGCTGGTCGAAGCCACCGTCGAAAGTGAGCCGGAGGCGATCCTCCGGCTTCAAGTCGTGCACGCTCAGCCGTTTCATTGAAACACCACCTCGACTCCCGGAACCACTGCCTTGGTTTCGTTCACGGCTGCCTTCAATACGTCTACATTCTTGGGCTTGAGGTCGCCTCCCTCGTAAATGAGACGAACCCTTGGAACCTGCACTTCGCCGCCCCCTGGGAGCAGGGACTGGAGGGAGCCTCGGCGGATATCCAGCGTCTCGCCGTAGTTCCGCAGAGCTTCCCTCGCGTCCGCCTTCATCTGCGCCTTCAATGCCTCTTCCTCTAATAGTGCGAGATTTCGGCTCTTGAAGCTGAACGTCTCCACGCGCCGTGGCTGCCCGCCGAGCCCACCCTCCTCGATAACGAGCACATCCGCGTAACGAAGGCCGGGGCCCGGCTTCCTCACGCCCACCTGCGTTTCAATGCGGGGCTTGTCGAAGTCCCCGAGGAAGCGGCGCTCAGCCCGCGGCTTCTCCGCGTCAGCCTTCAACACCTTCACCATGTCACGCTCAAAGGCCATGCCCCGGGCAAACCAGCCGCGCAGCCGCTCGTAGCCCGCCCATTTCAGGGGGCCTTCGACGGCCGTGCCCTCCTCCACCTCGATGAAGCGCTTCTTGTAGTAGTCGACGTACTCGCGCCAGCGCGGGTTGCCCCGGGCCTCCGGCGGCGGGGCGTCGAGGATGGGGCGGTGCTGCTCCAGTACCCTCACGTCCTTGGGCAGGCGCGGGCCCGTGGCCTCGTGTTCCGCCGCCGCCAGCTTTGCCTCCACCACCTGCCGCGTGTGGCCAACCCCCTCATCCACCAACGAGTCCAGGGTGCCATGGCGCTCCGTGACACCGGCCTTCTTGACAGAGGGACGCGCGGCGTCGTCCGCCGCGCCGACGGCTTCCCCAGCGCCGACGCCCACGCCACCCTTCACGGGCGGGGAGCCCGTGGCCCCAGGCCTGGCCTTGGACATGAGCGGCCGCGCCTTGGCCACATCTCCCCGGGCCTCGTAGAGCGCCAGCGCGGCGTCCCCCCCACCCACGGAGACGAAACGGCCTGCCTCCCGGCTCGCCTGGAGGTAGCGCACCAGGTCGCGCAGGCCCTCCAGGCTCATCACCCCTCGGAGCTGCCGCGCCGTCTCCGTCAGGGCCCGCAGCCGCGCTTCCGCGGCCTCGAGCCCGGTGAGGAGGTGCAGGCGCACACCCGCAGCGCCTTTCCCCTTGGAGAGGTAGCGCGGGCCCTTGCCACCCGCGACGAGGGCCACCACCAGCGCTGGTGCTACCTCGCGCGTGCCCTTCTCCAACTCTCCCTGCCAGAGCGACCGCCCGCCATGGAGGGTGGTGGTGACAAAGCCGTAGCCACCCAGCGGCACGCCAAAGGTGAGGTGGTCAAACACACTCAGCGCCAGGGTGTCCGCCGAGGCATCCCGCACCAACTCCTTCTCGGCCGTGGCGAGGGCCTCCTGGTACTCCGGCGGCAGTTGGCCTCGTATAGGGAGGAATGCGAAGTCCCCTCCGTCCGAGCTCATTGGAGAGCTGGAGAGCACGTCCCTTCCAGCTCGGACCAGGCCCCGGCCCACGTCTCCGAGCTCGGAGTCCCGGTCCACACGGGCCGTGGGTTTCAACCCCCGCTTCTCCAACGCCACCTGGAACGCGGGCAGCAGCGCGAGGGTTTCCGCCAGCCGATTGTCCTGGGCCAGCAGGAAGAGGATCTCCCTCAAGTCATTGTCGTAGGCCGAGTCGACAATGAAGACGGAGAGCACCTGCGCGTTGAGGCGCCCATAGGCCTCGGGAGCATTGAGGAGCAATGAGGTGCGCTTTTTATTGAGCAGGAGGGCAACGTCCTCGCGCGGTGGGCCCAGGGCACCGAGTCGCACGGCACGCCAGTCGTCCAAAGCGTCCACCAGCCTGGGCATGTCCACCCGCTCCTGCAGGGCGAGAACTTCCCCGGGCGAGGTGCAACTGAGGAAGGGGGCGAGCAGTGCCTCCCTGTCACTGGAGGAGAAGTCGGGCCACCCCGGGGGCAGCCCTCCGCACGAGGGCGGATTCTGGGAAGCAGGCCCCGCGCGGGCCACCTCGTACGCGGACGCCTCGCCCGAGCTCGCCGTGGAAGCAAGAGGAAAGGGCGCCTCGAGCGGGGGCGTAATGGTCCCCGCCTCTCGCAACGTGGAGAGGGAGAGGGGTCCCTCCGCGGTGCTGCCGGCCTGTCGCGGCGCCAGCGTGACGCAGCCGGTGAAGAGCAGCACAGCCCCCAGCAGCGCGGCCCACCTGTGCAGCAGCACGGCCCACGGGTAAGTCCTCATCGTGCACGCCCTCTCGAAGCGCCCCAGGCGGTGGCGCTCAATCAAGCAGTACCTGCCCACTCAGACAAGACCCCATCCTACGAGGAGAGCCCTGCCTTCCTACCGGGTCGTCCGATCACGAGCGATCTTCGGGCGGTTGTGCTCAAGGACGGCGAGCGCGTGGATGCGGCCAAGGAGGCGGAGCTCATCCGTGAGGAGGCGGCGGCCCGGAACGGCTGGAAGGTCATCCTCGGGCGATGCGCTTCCATCCGCCGGCCGCTCTCGAGCCCCTCGATCTCAAGAGCCACATGACGACGCTGGTACGCGTGTCGCGCTGAGGGCCCAGGGCCGACTACAACCTGCTTACCGCGCAAGAGGCTCGATGCGGCCCAGGTGCTTCTCGTGAAGAACGGGATGAGGGTCTACGCGAGGGCCCGGGTCCCCGAAGCGCCTCTCTTGGCAGGCCCGCTGGGGGCGGGAGGCACGGTGGCCCCTCCGTGGAGCAGCAGGCTCCGCATGAAGCGGAAGGCGAGCACGCTCTCACGGGCCGAGCCGAGGAAGGCCTGGGCGAGCACGCTGGCCTCGACCCGCAGCAGCTTCAAGGCGCCAGGAGAGGGAGCATCGGGACGGGGGGGGTTCACCAGGGACGCGACGTTCATGTGCGGCTCCTTTCGAGGAGTCAACACGCATGCTCCTCCACCCGTGCAAAGGCCCTGTTCCAGCCGGGTCAATTCGCGGTCACATCCGACTCCAGCGGTTGGCTCGCCCGGTGCACGAGCAAAGGAGCGGGCACTTCCTGTAACGTACTCTCCCACCACACCACCCCAGGGGGGATACCAATGAACGCAGACAAGGCGGCGCGCGCGTGGGTCGAGGAGAGCGCACTCCGCGCGGCGGGTGCCGCGGCCATTCCCATTCCCGTTCCCGGCGCGCACACGGCGGTCACGTCGGCCATCGAGGCCTACATGATCTACCACGTGGCCGGCATCTACGGAGAGAAGCTCTCCCTGGGCGAGGCGCTCGGGCTCATTCCCACGCTGGGCGCGGGCATCGTCGCGCGCAAGGCCGCCACCGCCGTGGTGGGCGAGACGGTGGGGTGGATTCCCGTCGCCGGCTGGCTCCTCAAGGGCGCCGCCAGCGGTGGCACCGCCTTCGCCATGGGCGTGGCCGCCGTGAACTACTTCGAGAAGAAGTACCCCCAGCGCCAGGCCACCGCCTTCGAGACCGCGTCCATCAAGGACTGGGTCAAGAACGCCGTGGCCCACATCATCAGCAGCACGGCGAAGAAGTAGGGCCCGGCCGTCAGAAACGCACGTTCGCGCTCACCAGGGCGTAGAGCGGCGGCAGCATCGCGTCATAGCGGCCGTGCCACTCGTAACCCGCTCGGAGCAACAGCTCGAACCGCTCTGACGAGAGCAATCCCACTCGCGCGCCCGCGCGAAGGGTGACGGCGGAGCCTCCGTACCAGCCAGAGCGCGCATCGGCGTAGATGCGGCTCCGGTGCTCGGCCGTGGGCTCCAGGTAGGTGAGCCACTGCTGGTCCCACGAGAGCTCCGCGGCCAACAGCCAGCGCTCTGCGTACCAGCCCGGTTGTACCCCGAGCTCGGTACCCCATCCCCTCGCCGAGAAGGAGACGTTTCGCGTACCTCGCAGCAGGACCGCCGCCTGCACGGGCAGCTCGAACCGGCCCGAGCGCAGGAGATGCACTCGCGCGCCCGAGCGCAGCGCGAAGTCACCGAAGTCCGGCCGCAACAACGGGATGGCCGCGTCGGCGAACACCCACGTGGGAGCCACGAACCCTGTCCCCAGCGCTCGCGCATAGCCCAGCCGCCCCGTCACGGGCGCACCATCCACCCCGAGGTCCAGATACAGGGCGTTGGGATGGCCCTCGGTGGGCCTGGAAGCCACGTCCGCCACCGCCCGCTGCGGAAACAGCACCACCCCGGCCAGGAGCCCCAGCAAGAGAGAGACGGCTCTCATCGGGCCCCCTCCAGGTCCAGCGTGCGCAGGTAGTCCCGGATGAGCGCCACGGACTCCGCGGCCCGCCAGTAGACGATGTCGTTGTGACCGGCGTCCGGAATGACCTCCAGACGCGAGCGCCGGAAGAGGACACGCTGCTTCTCCTGGAACGCGGCACCAAGGTCCTCGGTGGCTCCGCCCACGATGAACAGCACCTCCGGCTGGACCCGGTCCAGGTTCGCGGTGAAGTCGAAGCTCCGCTCCGAGAGCTGCGCCAGGTAGACGTGCACCTTCGACGCAACCCCCGTGCGCCAGGAGGGCACCGGCCTGTCATTGCGGCCCGGCTGGGAGTTCTCCGCGAGCAGGCCCACCGTGAGCGCGAAGTCGGCGCGAGCATGGTCATCCGTCGCCAACAACTGACGCGCCCACGCCCAGTCGTTGACCCACTCGGCGGTCAGGTCCGGGGCGAAGCCCGGCACCAGCTTCCCCAGCTCCGTGCTGAATTCTCCCGGTTCGAGCAGCACCACCCCCGCCACCCGCTCGGGATGCGCACTCATATACAGCGCGGCGTACTGGCCTCCCCACGAGTGACCCACGAGCACCACCTGGCGCTCGCCAGCGACGCGCTCCACCAGCTGCTCCAGGTCGCGCAGGTGGTTCTCCAGGCTGAGCGCCTCGGGAGCCGAGAAGCGCTCCGATAAACCCGCGCTCCGCTGATCCCAGAAGACCAGCCGATGCTCGTCCGCGAGACTCACCCCGTCATGCCGGTCCGCGAGCGGCAACAGGTACTGGTAGTCGTCGCCCGGGCCGCCGTGCAGGAAGATGAGCACGGGGGCTCCCTCGGGCCCGAGCTCCTCGATGTGGAAGGAGGCACCATTCCAACGCGCCCGCGGCAGCGAAGGGTCCTCCACCACTGTCGCGGGCACCAGATTGCCCGGCTCCGAGGCATCGAGACAGCCCACCGACGCGGCCACTGAAACACACAACCCCAGCGTCAACACCCGGCACAGGACACGCATACGTCCAGCCATCGGCTCCTCCCTGGCGGCCGAATGGATGAGCATCCTCGCGCCGCGCGAATGGAACACCCGGCGCGAAGACAGGTGTCACCCCTTGGCGCGCGTAGGGTCTACGCGAGCGGCAGCTCCAGCGTGGCCGTGGCGCCCTTGTCCGGCCCCTCGCTCTCCAGGGTGAGCCGCCCTCCCAACGACTTCGCCGCCAGCGCGCTCGAATAGAGCCCCAGGCCCTGCCCGTCCGCGCGGGTGGTGAAGCCTTGCGAGAACAGCCGCTCGCGGTGCTCCGTGGCGATCCCCTTCCCGCTGTCCACCACCTGGATGCGCGCCGTGCGCCCCTCCGCGTCGAGCCGCACGTGCAGGTGCCGCTTCGGCTCGGGCTGCCCGTTCATGGCGTTGCGGGCATTCGTGATGAGGTTGATGAGGATTTGCAGCACCCGGTGCTTGTCCAGCCGCGCCTTGGGCAGCACGTGGAGCTCCCGGGTGACCGTGATGCCGTAGCGCTGGAGCGCCGGCAGTTGGATGCTCAGGGCATCCTCGACCAGCTGGGAGAGCTCGCACTCCTCGGGCAGGAGCGTATGCCGTCCATAGGCCTGCTGGACGTGGAGGATGGCGCGCATGTGCTCGATGTGCTCCTTCAACTTCCCCACGCTCTCCTTCATCGACGCGTGCTCGCGCAGCAACTCATCGGCCAGGCCGAAGAGGTAGCTCATCAACTGGGTGCCTCGGGAATCCTTCGTCAGGAAGCCCGCCAGGTCCTCCTGATGCTCCTGGAGCATGACCGTGAGCTGCTTGAGCCGGACCATGCGGGAGACGTCCACCTTCTCGCGCAGCATGTGCGTGTTCAGGACGGCACTGGTGAGGACGTTGCCCACGTTGTGGAGCACGTTGGCGGCCACCTCGCTCAGGCCCGCCTCGCGCGTCGCGTCCATCAGCCGGGCCTGGGCCTGCCGGAGCTCCCACGCACGCTCCTCCAGGCGCTGCGCGAGCTCCTCGTTGACGTGGCGCAGGGCGGCCTCGGCGCGCTGGAGCTCGGCGTGCCGCCGCGCGTTCCCGAGGGAGATGGCGGCTTGTGAGGCCAGTTGTCCCAGCAACGCGAGGCGTGCCGGGGTGAACGCGTGCGGAGCGAGCGTGTTTCCCAGGTACAGCACTCCCTGGAGCACATCCTGGCGCACCAGCGGCAGGCACAGCACCGACCGGACCCGGCCGCGCTCGAAGCAGGCGTCGGACACGAAGGGGTGCGGCAGGGAGGCGTCGGCGACGAGCACGTGTTCCCCGGTGCGCTTGACGTAGGAGAGAAGGCTCCCTGGCAGGTCCTCCTCACCAAGCCCCGAGAGCGCCGCCACCGTGAGTTTGTCATCGTCCACGAGCAGCAAGGCGCCCTGTTGGGCCCCCGCGTGCTCGGCGGCCACGCGCACCAGCGTCGCCGCCAGCTTTTCGAGGTCCAACTCACCGGAGATGGCCTGCTGCACCCGCACCACGGCGAGCGCGTCGACCTGCTGGCCCGCCCCCGCGTCGGAGAGGGGAGCCTGAAGGGCCGTGAGGGGGACCAGATGGGGCCACTGATCATCCAGGTGCCGGACCTTCCCCAGCGCGCCCCACTTCAGATAGGCCTCCCGGGCATGCCGGGCGTAGGTGTCCGAGAGGGTCGGGACCTGGTGCTCGCGCCAGAACCGCGCCGCCAGCTCGTTGGCGAGGCCGACGTTCTGGATGAAGCCGTGCACGCGGGCGGAGTGGATGGCCTCCTCGTAGGCCCGGAGCGCCTCCTCCATGTGGCCGGTGACACGGAAGAGCTCCGCGGAGACCATCCGCTCGGGGGCGCGGAAGTTCTCGGGGCAATAGCCCGCCCACTCCGCCAGTTTCCCCTGGTACTCCCGCATGAGCTCGAGGTACCGCCGTTGCTCCTCCGGCGCCGCCGCCCGGTAACAGGCCGCCAGCGCCAGCGCGCGATAGAGGTAGAAGCTCATCAGCTGGATGTGGCCCAGTGAGGTGCCGATGAGCTCGGCGGCCCGCTCCCCCACCTCCAGCACCTGCGCGTAGGCGCCGCACATGAAGCGCGACTGCATCTTGATGATCCAGTACCAGCACCGCATGATGCTCATGTGCTGGGGGGTCAGCCTGGCCTCGAAGGCCTCCTGGTCGAAGTCGTCGCCGCTCATCGTGTCGAACGAGCGGGACAGCCCTCGCAACTGCTGCACGTAGCGCTGGACGTGGTGGATGACGTCCTCCACCGCCGGGTAGCCCGCCTGACGCGCGAAGTCGAGACGCGCGACGGACTCCTGGTAGACCTCCTCCAGGGGGTGCCCCAGGGTGAGGCGGTTCGTGACGATGTGGTTGCTGCAATAGCAGGCGATCTGGAAGTCCCCAGCCCTCAGCGCGTGGTGGAAGGCGTCGCGGACGTGCTCCAGCGCGACGGAGAGGGGCTGGACCCAGCAGCTGGTCATCTCCAGGCTGTAGAGCGCCCTCCCCCGCGCGGAGGTGAAACCGTGGCGCTCGACCAGCTCATACGCGAGCACACTGAAGGCATGGCCTTCCCGGTAACGCTTGAAGATGGACCCCAGCATCAAGCCGTACCAGCCGAACCCGTGGACGGATGCCTCGGTGTTGCCGTACCGCAGGCTCAGCGAGAGCATCCGGCACAGGTGGAGGACGAGCAGGTTCTGGTCGGTGGTGATGGCCGGCGTGAACAGCGAGGAGAGCACGTCCATCAACGCCTTCGTGTCCGGGTTGGTCATGAGGGGCAGCTCGATGAGGCTCTCGATGGGGCGCTCGCCCAGCAGGGCCCACGCCTCCTCGTTGGCGGTCACCACCTCTTCCCAGGAGGGATGGGGCGACATCGGCATGCCCATCTGCGCCAGGCCATCCAGCAGGCAGGTGACGGCGCCCTCGATTTCGTTGGCCGCCAGGAGGAGCTCACTCTCCAGGCGGTAGACCGCCGCCAGCTCCGAACGGGCCCTGGCCCGGAGCCGGAGCGCCTTCACCAGGCGGCGGGCCTCGGCGGCGTTGCCGCTCATGAACTCACTGTGAGCCCGGTCCAGCTGGAGCTTGAACGCCAGCTCCGGGTCCGTCTCCCAGGGGTCGCCTGGAATGAACGTGAAGGCCAACGCGAAGAAGTCCGCGGCCGAGCGGAACGCCGTCGAGGCCCGGGCCTTCCAGCCCGCCTCCGCGTTCAACCCTGCGACGCGGTGGCGCTCCCGCGCGTCGGCGATCAGCTCCGCCCCCTCGTTGAGCTGCCCCACCACATCGAAGATCTTCTCGCGCACCTCCTCCGGAGACAGGCTCGCCAGCATCAGGCGGCCGATGCGCAGGTGGACGGCCTTGCGCTCCTGCGCGGGGATGAGCTCGTGGGCCGCCTGCTGGATGCGGTCGTGGAGGAACCGGCACTGCTCCGAACCGGCGCGCACCAGCATGCCCTCCCGGAGCGCCTCCTCGAGGCCCGCCTCCACCTCGCTCGGCTCCGCGCCGGAGATGATGACCAGCAGCTGGCGAGGGAAGACGTTGCCCACGCAGGCGGCCAGTTGCAGCAGGTGCTGCGTGCGCATGGGCAACTGGCGCAGCCGGCTCACCATGAAGTCGACGACGTTGTCGGAGTAGTCCTTCGCCCGGACGCCCGCGGCATCCCACCGCCATCCGCCCTCGGGCGTCCGGGTCAGCAGGCCGTCATGGTGCAACGTCAACAGGAACTGGGTGAGGAAGAACGGGTTGCCGCCGGTCTTCTCGTGGACCAGGGCCGAGAGGGGCCCGACCGTGCTCTCCCCCGCTCCCGGCAGCGAATCCGCCACGAGCTGCTGGATGTGCTCGCGGCTCAGCGGCTCGAGCCGGAGATCCGTCATCCGCACGCCCGCCACGCGGAGGTCCGTCAGGAGCAACGCCAGCGGGTGGGAGGGGCTCACCTCGTTGTCACGGTAGGCGCCGATCAGCAGCAGCGGCGGCGTCTCGGGGTGGACGAGCAGGTGCCGGAGGAGCTCGAGGCTGGCCAGATCGGCCCACTGCAGGTCATCCAGGAACACGACGAGCGGGTGCTCGGGCGTGGCGAACACGCCGAGGAACTTCTGGCACACCCGATGGAAGCGGTGCTTCGACTCATTGGCGGGCAACTCCGGGACCGCCGGCTGCCGGCCCACCACGAGCTCCAGATGCGGCACCACGTCCACGAGGACCTGGCCCAGCTCTCCCCAGGCCTCGCCCAGCCGCTCACGCCACCGGGCGAGCTCCTCACCCGGGCCCGCCAGGAGTTGCTGCGTCAGCCCGTCGATGGCCTGCGCCAGGGTGGCGTAGGGGATGTCCCGCTGGAACTGATCGGACTTCCCGCTCAGGAAGAATCCGCCCCGCCGCACCACGGGCGCGCGCAGCTCGTACACCACCGAGGACTTCCCGATGCCGGAGTATCCACGAACCAGGATCAACTCCGACCGGCGTCCCTGGGCGACCCGCCCGAAGCCCTGTAGCAGCGTGGCGATGTGCGTATCCCGTCCGTAGAGACGCTGGGAGAGTTGAAAACGGAGGGGAGTGCCGGGGTGGTCTTGCATGGAAATGGAACAGCGGGAGGCGAAAGCGATTCGGTTCAATAGAGAGCATGCCATCTCCCCGCCTCAATCGCGCCAGAGGCCAATCCCCTGTCCCCTTCCTTCCATGGAGTTCCTCTGACCACAAAACGACAGCGGCAACCGGCCCGCCAAGGCCCTGCACGGTGAGGTCTCCAGACTTTCGAGTCCAACTATCAGCGGCCATCACCGCAGGTACACCGCTGGCGCCCGCCCGGCGCCAACCCCGTGGCAGCCCTCGCCCAGCGGGTGCATAGCAGAGGACGTGTCCGCCTCTCCCCTTCCCGCGAACCCGTCCGCGCAGGAGCCCACCGGATCGGCTCGTAGCACCCGGCTGGCCTCCATCGCCGTGGCCAGCGCGCTGTTCATGGAGTTCATCGACTCCACGGCGCTGTCCACCGCCCTGCCAGCCCTGGCGCGCACGTTCGGCGCGGATCCCGTCCACCTGAAGCTCGCGCTGACTTCCTACATCCTGGCGCTGGCGGTGCTCTCCCCGGCGAGCGGGTGGATCGCCGACAAGTACGGGCCCCGGCGCGTGTTCATGAGCGCCATGGCCGTCTTCCTGGTGAGCTCGGTGCTGTGCGGCTTCTCGCGGTCCCTGGCCCAGCTGGTCCTCTTCCGGACGCTCCAGGGACTGGGTGGAGCGTTGATGGTGCCGGTGGGCCGGCTCATCGTGGTGAGCTCGGCGCCTCGTGACAAGCTCGTCTCCGCGATGAGCTGGTTCACCATGCCAGCGCTCGTCGGCCCGCTCGTCGGGCCCCCGCTGGCCGGCCTCATCCTGGGCGTCGCGGACTGGCCGTGGATCTTCTTCATCAACGTGCCGGTGGGTGTGCTCGGCATGCTCGCGGTGGCGCGGTTCGTTCCGCCCCTGCATCAACCGGATCCAGGCCGGTTCGACGGCAAGGGCTTCGCCCTCGCGGCCCTCGCCATCACCGCCACCATCGGGGCGGCCGAGCTGGTGGGCGTCGGCCTCGTTCCAGTCCCCGTGCAGCTCGCGCTCGTGGCCATCGCGGCCGGAGCGCTGGTGGCCTACGTCGCGCACGCGCGTGGGAGCGAGCGGCCGGTGCTCGACCTGCGCCTGGCGAGCATCGACACCTATCGCGCGAGCCTGACGGGCGGCGTCCTGCTCCGCCTGGGGCTGGGCGCGACACCCTTCCTGTTGACGCTGCTGTTCCAGGTCGGGCTGGGTTGGGGTCCGTTCGAGACGGGGCTGGTGACCCTCTTCACCAGCGCGGGGGCCCTGGCGTGCAAGCCCGTGGCGCCCACGCTGCTGCGGCGGTACGGCTTCCGCTCCATCCTCATCGCCTCCAACCTCCTCACCGCCGCGCTGACGGCCGTCCCGGCCTTCTTCCGCGCCGCGACGCCCATCCCCTTCATCATCCTCGTCCTGGGAGTGAGTGGTTTCGTGCGGTCCCTGCAGTTCACCGCCCTCAACACCGTGGCCTACGCGGACATCCCCCCGTCCTCCGTCAGCAACGCCTCCACCCTGGCGGTGGTGATCCAACAGATGAGCGTGAGCATGGGCATCAGCTTCGGCGGTCTGATGCTGCATCTGGCGCGCGGAGGTGAGGAGGCGCACCTGACGCCCGAGCGCTTCATGCTGCCCTTCATCGCCGTGGGCGTGGTGTCCATGCTGGCCGGCCCGCTCTACCGGCGGCTGTCCCCCGACGCCGGCGCCAGCATCGGTGGGCGCCGGGTGGGATGACGGGCCGTCGACGCGGCGGCGCTACTTCAGCTCCCTGGCCAGCTCCTCGTACAAGTGGATGGCACTGCGCACCGCCTTCTCGTAGTCACCCAGGTGAAGGCTCTCGTTCTCCGAGTGCGCGTTGGTGTACGGGTCCTCCACGCCGATGAGCAGCGCGGGCACCCCGCCCAGCTCCCGGGCGAACGGCTCCACGAAGGGAATCGACGCACCGCATCCAATCGCCACCGGCTCCGTCCCGTAGCCCTTGCGCAGCGCCCGGAAGGCCGCCTGGAAGGCGGGATGCGAAATATCCGTGAACCACGGGCCCGCGGGCGGGTCCTGCTTGATGTGAAGCTCCAGTCCCCAGGGCACCACCTTCTCCAGGTGCTCCACCAGCCGCCGCTGTACCTCCTGGGCGTCCATGTCGGGGACGACGCGGATGCCCACGCGGGCCCACGCCACGTCGCAGATGATGTTGCGCGCGTCCTTGCGGCTGCTGGCCTGGATGGCGTTGATGGCCAGCGCCGGCTGCCGCCAGTTCATCTCCCACGGGTGGCGCCCCCCCAGCAGCTCGGCCTTCGGCACCATGCCCACCTGCTGCTTGAAGTACGCCGCGTCACCCGGCAGCGACTGGATGCTCTTGCGCTCGGCCTCGCTCAGCGGGCGCACCTTGTCGTAGATGCCCTCGATGGCGATGGAGCCGTCCGCGTTCGTCAGCGTGGCGAGCATCCGGCACAGCGCCATCACGGGGTCCGGCACCGGTCCGCCCCACATGCCCGAGTGCACCGCCTGCTTGAGCGCGCGCACCTCCACGTCCACCGTCACCAGCCCGCGCAGCGCCGTGGTGATGGAGGGCAGCCCCGTGTCGAAGTTGGTCGTGTCCGTCAGCACGATGGCGTCCGCCTTCAGCAGCGCCGAGTGCTTCTTGAGGAACGTGCCGAGGTGCTCACTTCCCACCTCTTCCTCGCCCTCGATGACGACCTTCACGTTCAGCGGCAGACTCCCCGTGCCCTTCAGCCACGCGTCCACCGCCGACGTGTGCACCACGATGCCCGCCTTGTCGTCCGCCGAACCGCGGCCGTACAGGCGCCCGTCCCGCACCTGCGGCTCGAACGGCGGGCTCTTCCACGCCGCCTCGTCCCCCGCCGGCTGTACGTCATGGTGCGCATACAGCAGCAGCGTGGGCTTGCCGGGCGCTTTCAGGATTTCGCCGTACACATAGGGGTGCGCGCCCTCTATCTCCAGCAGCCGCACGTTTTCGAAGCCACGCGACTTCAACAGCCGCGCTGTGGCTTCCGCGCTCTGGCGCACGTGGGCCGGATCGAACCCATCGAAAGACACACTGGGAATGCGGACGAGTTCCTTCAAATCTTCGAGATAGCTGTTCTTCCGCGCTTCGAAATGGGCGAGAGCCTGGTCGGTGGACATGCTTTCTCACTTACTCCAAAAACAGGCGGATTCACGCGGTGCGTCGACTTTCAGTCCATCATCTTTCACCGCGCGTTCATCGTTGCACGTGTTTCCCGACTCCACGGGCATTCAAGAGCCAGCTGGCTTATCATTCATGCGCATGTCCACCCCCACCCTTCTACTCGTCGACGACGATCGGTTCGTCCGCAGCCTCCTCAAGGATGCCATCCAGGAGAGTGGTCTCGAGGTGAGACTGCTCGAGGCCTCGGATGGTCAGGAAGGTCTGGAAGTGGCCGCGCGCGAGCGCCCCGCGGTGATGCTGCTGGACCTCTTCATGCCCCGGCGCAGCGGGCTGGAGGTCCTCGCGGCCATGAAGGACTCCTCTCCGGACACGCGGGTGCTCATCATCAGCAGCATGGACGCGGAGCCGGTGGTGGAGCAGGCCATGTCCGCCGGGGCGGTAGGCTTCGTGGGCAAGCCCTTCCACCCGTTGGAGATCGCCCTCGCCGTCCGCAAGGCCCTGGCCCACTGATTCCCGAGGAGTGCACGTGTCGAACTACTGGATTGGAGACTCCATTGGTCGCGTGCTGGGGCCCCTGACGCTCCAGGCGCTGCGTGAGCTCATCGGCTCGGGGCGGCTCAAGGCCGTCACCCGCGCCTCGCGTGATGGCACCTCGTGGCTGCCCATCGAGCAGCTCAACGAGGTGAAGGATCTGCTGAGCGCGAACGCGGCCAAGGCCCAACCGGCCAACGAGCTGCAGCAGGCCGAGCGGCTGCGGCAGCAGCTGCGCCAGATGCAGAACATGCCCGCGCACCAGCTCTTCGGCGTGCAGCCGACCGCGCCCCTGGAGGAGCTGCGCGGCGCCTTCTTCCGGGTGGCGAAGCGCTTCTCACCGGAGCACCACTCGCCCGACACCCACCCCGAGCTGCGCAAGGCCGCCGCCGAGGTGTACGAGCTGCTCGCGCGCCGCATGCGCGAAGCGGAGGCCAGTGCTCCCGCGCGTCCCGCCCCGCAGCCCGGAGCACGGGGGGCCACGGCCCAGATGTCGCGCGCGGCCCAGCAGGCCCCGGCCTACAGCTACTCGGCCGAGGAGTTCGTCGGGATGCAGGTGCGCAACGACAGGCTCCAGATCGCCATCAAGGTGACCGCGCGCAACGTGGGCATGTTCACCGACCACCGCATCATCAACATCCAGGCCGGTGGCATGTTCCTGCCCACGGACAATCCGTTGAAGCTGGGAACGCGCGTGGACCTGGTGCTCGACTTCGAGCAGCAGCAGCGTCAAATCAAGCTGCGCAGCTCCGTCATCTGGGAGTACACGCTGGATGACGGCAAGCAGCCGCGCGGGTATGGGCTCGGCCTGGCGGATCTCCGCCCGGAGGAGCGGTCCTTCGTGGACGAGTTCCTGCGCAACAGCCGTGTCCCGGCCACTACATCATCCGGCTGAGGAACACCGCGGTCAGCAAGAACCAGGTGGCGGCCACCACCACGACCGCCTTCAGCTCCAGTTCGTCCGGATTCGTCACGTTGGCGAAGCGCATGTGCGTACTCCCAGGAAGCCCTACGCTCTTGCATACGGACCACCCTGGAGGTGATTGCATGCGGAGCCACCCGGCGCCTGCCCGGAGGGTGACGAAGGGAGGAAGACGTGTCCGACACGGCTGAGTACCGGCCGCTCGATGGGCTCCCGGTACCGGCCCTGGTGGTGCGTGGCGACCAGGTGGTCCACGCCAACCCGGCGCTGCTGTCGCTGCTCGGCCTCGGCCTGGAGGAGGTGCGTGCCACCCCCGTGGCGCGGCTGCTGGCCCGCGCCGCCCCCTCGGACCGCGCGTGGCTGGAGCCGCTCCACCCGGAGAACGCGCTCGGGAAGATGGCCGCGGACACGCTGTGGCTGCGCGTGCGCGTGGCCGGCGGCCAGGAGCGGACGTTCTGCATGCGCCGGGGCAGCGGGTTGAGGCCCGAGGACACGCTGCTGATGCTGCTCGACGCCGAGGGCGAGGCCAGCATGCGGCGGCTCATCGACGCGCTCGTCACGGCCTCCAGTGAGATGGTGCGCTGCCGCGACGAGCAGGCCGTGCTGGAGATGGTCGTGGAGACCATCCACCGGCAGGGCTTCTACATCTCGGTGATGCTGGTGGAGGGGGACACGCTCCGTCATGGGCCCATGCGGCACGAGCCGGCCGCGGTGGCCGCCGCCGAGAAGCTCTACGGATGCCCCATCTCCGAGGTGCGCTTCCCGCTCTCGAGCGTGCCGCACCTCGAGGACGTCTTCACCCAGCGCAAGGCGGCCTTCCACCAGGACATCTTCCTCGCGCTCCAGCGCTTCCACAGCCCGGAAGTGCTGGAGCTGCTGAAGCGCACGTACACGGCCCGGCGCGCCCTGGACGCCCCCCTCTTCGTGGAGGGAGCGCCCTACGGAGTGCTGTCGGTGCAGGGCGAGGCGCTCACGCCAGCGAGCGCGGCCACGCTGGAGCTGTTCGCGCGGCAGGTGGGCGGGGCGTTGGAGAACGTGCGCCACCACCGGCTCGCCGCCGCGCGTCTGGCCGAGGTGTCGCGGCTGCAGGCGGAGCTGGTGGCGCAGGAGCGGCTGACGGTGCTCGGCGAGGCCGCGGGCGTGGTGGCCCACGAGGTGCGCAACCCCCTGAGCGCCATCCTCAACGTGGTGGCGGTGCTGAAGCGGGACACGCTGGGCCCCGTCAGCGCGAGCGCGGTGGAGATGTTGGAGGAGGAGGCCACGCGGCTGGATGCGATGGTGCGCGACCTGCTGGACGTGGTGCGCCCGCTGGAGCCCCGGCCGCGCACGCTCCACGCGGGTGAGCTGGCGCAGCGCACGCTGGAGCTCTTCCAGGAGCGGCGGCAGCTCGGCGGCGTACGGGTGTCGCTGGACGAGGAGCCGGACCTGCCCACGCTCCAGGCGGACGAGACGCTGTTGCAGCTCGCGATGGAGAACCTGGTGCGCAACGCGGTGCAGTCCTCGCCCCCGCGAGGCGAGGTGCGCATGGCGGTGGGGCGTGTACCGGAGGGCATCCTCATCACCGTGGAGGACGAGGGCCCGGGCGTCGCCCCGGCGGATGCCCAGCGCATCTTCGAGCCCTTCTTCACCACGCGCGCCACGGGCACCGGACTGGGACTGGCCGTGGTGCGCCGGGTGGTGCTGGCCCATGGCGGCACGGTGTCGGTGGGCCAGCGGCCCGGAGGAGGCGCGCGCTTCGAGCTGCGGCTGCCCCTCCACCTGGAGTCCAGGCCCCTTCCCCCCTCGAGGTGATCAGCGCAACGTGCACAGCAGGAGGCGGCAGCGCAGGCCTCCGTTGCGCACCGGGAGGTTCCGCTCCTCGGGCAGCCCCAGCGCGCGGATGAGGCCCGTGTCCTCCGGGACGAGCACCGCGGCACGCCAGCCCGTGAAGGCCCGCCGGAACGTGGCGCCCAGCGCCCGGTAGAGCCCCGGCAGATCCTCCGCCTCACCCACCCGCTTGCCATAGGGCGGATTCACCACCACCAGGCCGGGCCCCAGCCCCGCGGGTGCCGCCAGCGTGCGCACGTCCTGGCGCTCCAGCGTGAGCGTCACTCCCGCGCGCCGTGCGTTGCGCCGGGCCGTCCCCAGCGCTCCCGCGTTGATGTCGTAGCCCCGGAGCGCCGAGCGCGGCGCGGGCAGGGACTCCGCCTCCGCCCTCGCCTTGCGTGCACCCCAGTCGGCCGCGTCGAAGCCGGGGAAGCGCTCGAAGGCGAAGGCACGCTCGAGCCCCGGCGCCCGCCGCCGGGACATCCACGCGCCCTCGATGAGGAACGTGCCCGAGCCGCACATCGGATCCACCAGCGGCTCCACCCCGTCATACCCGGCCAGCACGAGGATGCCCGCGGCGAGCGTCTCGCGCAGGGGCGCCCGGCTCACCTCCTGCCGGTACCCCCGCCGGTGCAGCGGCTCCCCGCTGGTGTCCGCGCTCACCGTGCACGTGTCGCCTTCCAGCCGCACCAGCAGGGTGAGGCCCTCGGAGGACTCCTCGTCCAGCACGCCCGCGCGCTCCACCGAGGACAACCCCCAGGCCCGCGCCGCGGCGGCCAGCACCGCGTCCGGCCCCTTGAAGCGCGCGCGGTGCAGGGCCACCGAGAGCCTCGGTACCGCCCGCCCGTCCCACACCGAGGACAGGGGCAGCCCCGCCAGGCCCCTGGCGAGCGCCCCGGCATCCGGCGCGGGGAAGCGCCCCAGCCGCAGCAGGACCCGGCTCGCCGTGCGCAGGCGCAGGTTGGCCTCCTGGTGCAGCCCCGGCGCACCCGTGAGCTCCACCCCGCCCTCCACCCGCCGGGGTGAAAAGCCCAGGACACCCGCCTCGGACTCCAGGGCGGGCTCGAGCCCCGGCAGCGCCGAGACGAAGATGTGCTCCCTCTGTTGGACGTTCGTCACCTGAAGCGGCATTGTCCGCGCCCGACGCCCGGCCGCAACGCTTTCCTGGGAGGAACGTCCACCGGGCTGGTACGGAGGAGTCCATGAGCGCAACCGTGACGACCGCCCGGAACCGCCCCCGGGAGTACGAAGTGACGGTGACCGACGTGCGCCTGGAGACGCACGACACCGCCACCCTGTATCTGGACTTCGGCCCGGAGCGCCCCGAGTACCGCGCCGGCCAGTTCCTCAACCTGGATCCGCACCAGTTCCACGCGCTCGGCCGGTTCGCCACCTATCTCCAGGAGCAGAAGGGGCGCAAGGAGCCCGCGCGCTCGTACTCGCTCGCCTCCGCCCCTCACGAGTCCCTGGTGGCCATCACCGTGAAGGACGAGGACTACATCCCCGGCTTCACCCGCTACCCGCCCCTGCTCTCGCCCTACCTGGTCCACGCCCCGCTCACCGGCTCGAAGATGCGCGTGCTGGGCTTCATGGGTCCCTACGTGCTGCCGGATGACGTGGAGGAGCGCACGGACCACCTCGTCCACATCGTCGCTGGCTCCGGCGCGGTGCCCAACTTCGCCATCATCAAGGACGCCCTGCACCGGGGTCTCAAGCCGCGTCACACCGTCATCTGCTCCAACAAGACGTGGGGTGACATCCTCTACCGGGAAGCCTTCGAGGCGCTCGAGCGCGCGCACCCGGGGAAGCTGCGCGTGGTGCACACGCTCACCCGCGAGACGGACGAGTCCCGCTTCGGACCCGCCGTGCGCAAGGGCCGCATCGGCGAGGCGCTGCTGCGGGAGTTCCTCCCGGACCACGCCACGTGCCTCATCTACGTGTGCGGCCCGGCGATCACCCCGTGGGACCGGAAGAAGGCGCTGGAGACGCGCACGCCGGCCACGCCGCGCTTCATGGAGACGGTGCTCGGCCACCTCCATGACCTCGGCATCGAGGACAAGCGCATCAAGCGGGAGTCGTACGGGTAGCGCGGTGCGAGGCGCTCAGCCTGGAATGCAGTACCAGGGGGCCCGCGGGTCGCATGCCTTGCGGCATTCGTAATCGACACACACGTCCCCCTCGGGACAGGGGGAATCATGGCACCACGGTCCGCGCCATGAGACGCAGCCGGTCCACTCTTTGACCTGATAGGTTGACTCGCTGGAGGAACCTCCCGAGTGACCCTGGCCCTCACGCGCCGCGCCCTGTGTCTGTTGCCCCTGGTGGGTACCGCCTCGGCGGTGGCCCAGCCGCGTCTCCTCTCCGACCCCAGGCTCGAGGCCCGCGCCCTCGTGCTCCCCGACAGCCCCACCGCTCCCGCGCCCACGGTGCGCGCCGCTCCCGGCTACACCACCGTGCTCGAGTTCGATGCGGCGATCGACCCGGACTCGCTCTCGGTGGAAGGAAGGGAGGAGCGCTTCGCCCTCGTGGAGGTGACCACCCGCATGGTGGTGCTGCGCCCGGCCCTCGCGCTGCCCGAGGACAGGCCCCTGCTGCTCAAGGTGGGCTTCGCGGATGGCCTGCCGCCCACCCACGCCACGCTCGCGCTCGTGCCCGCCACCACCCAGGTGGATGCGCAGGTGCGGGTGATTCGCCACCCGCGCTCGGTGCCAGCGCTCGAGTCCGAGCTGGAGGCGATGCGCGCCCGGTGCGAGGCGGGCAACCTCGTCAAGCTCGCGCTCTCGGGGGAGCTCCAGGGGGGCGTGACCCACGAGCGGCTGCCGTCCGCGCTCTTGTCGAGCGAGGTGGAGGTGGTCGCTCACGACGTCTACCGCACGCTCGCCCATGCCTTGGTGACCGTGCAGCTCAAGCTCGCCCCGGGAGCCCAGTCCTGGGCGCCCGGCGAGGCGTGGCTGCGGGACGCGACGGGCCAGGTGCTCCGGCGGCTGCCCGTATGGATGGACGGAACGTGGCTCCAACCCGGAGAGGCCCGCTTCCTCGCCGTGGAGCTGGAGCCTCCCTCGCGGCCAACGCGGCCGCGCTGGAGCCTGGAGCTGCGCGAGCGTGACGGTGAGCGCCACCTGGCCCTCGCCCCCTTCACCCTCTGAGGAGAATCATGCACGAGACGACAACCTTCTTCCGGCCCGAGGCCCTCCCCTCCGGAACAGACATAGGCCAGTGGCGCGTGGTGGAGCCCCTGGGCGTGGGCGGCTACGGCGCCGTCTACCGGGTGGAGGACATCCACCACCCCCGCCTGCCGCTCGCCCTCAAGGTGGCGCTGCGCCGCGAGGATCCGCGGGCCCAACGCGAGGCAGTGCTGTTGATGGAGCAGGCGGTCCACCCCAACGTGGTGCGCTTCCACGGCTGCGGGCGCTGGCCGGACCCGAAGGGCCACACCTTCCACGTGATGGACCTGGTGCCCGGCCCACCGCTGGACCGGTGGGCCGAGACGCTCAACCCCTCCTTCCTCCAGTTCGCCGAGGCGGGGGCGAAGCTGGCCGGGGCGCTCGGGGAGCTCCACGGCCGGGGCGTGCTGCACCGAGACGTGAAGCCGGAGAACATCCTCATCCGCGAGCCGGACGGAGAGCCGGTGCTGGTGGACTTCGGCATTGGCACCTACGCGGGCGCGACCTCGCTCACCTCCACGCCCCTGCCACCGGGCACGACCCACCTGCGCAGCCCCGAGGCCATGCGCTTCTGGGTGGAGCGGGGCAAGCTCCCGGGAGCCTCGTACGAGGTGGGCGCCGCGGATGACCTGTACGCGCTCGGCGTGAGCCTGTACCGGGCGGTGACGGGGCACTACCCCTTCCCGCCCGAACTGCTGGGCGATCTGCTCCCGCTGGCCATCACGAGGAACCGGCCGCACGCGCCCCGGGACTTCAACCGACGGGTGCCCCAGGCACTGAGCGATGTGCTGGTGCGCATGCTGGCCAAGAATCCCCGGGAGCGCTACGCCACGGGAGCCGAGGTGCGCGATGCACTGGTGGAGGCGGCGTCCTTCGGCCGGCGCGCGGCGTGGGAGGCGAGCCTCTTCGAGTGGGAGCCCGTCCCGGCACGCGAGGCGGGAGAGGCACCGGGACGGCGCATCCGCCGGCCTGCCTTCCCCACCAGCCCGATGACGGTCACCGAGCCCGGAGTGCGGCTCCTCGAGGGAGGCTCCTCCGTCCGGCGGCGGAGAAGAGGAGCACCCGCACCGGCCCCGGAGGCGCGCCAGGCCTCGGGCCGGGCACTTCCCGGGAGAGCCCTGGTCGGGGTGCTGGGGCTCGGGCTCGCACTGCCCGGCATCTGGGTGGTGCTGGGAAACAAGGCCCCCGCTCCGCTCCCACCGGAGCCCGTGTTCCGAGGCGGCGAAGTGGCGCGAGCGCCGGAACCCTCCGATGCTGGGTCGGCCGCGGCCCCACTACCTTTGGAGTCAACCCCCGCGGCTGCCGCCCCCGTGGAGGCACGAGCCATGAAAGGCGCTCCCATGAAGAAGCCCCAACAGATGACCCCTGATGCATCCCCCCAGCGCGAGCCCGGCTCCGCGGGCAAGGCCCTCGGCACCGCCGCCTGCGTGGGCCTGGCCTGTGCCAGTGCCCAGACGCGCCCCGCCAGTACCGACTGCCCTCCCGAGTCTCGCATCGTGATGAGAGAGCTCCGTCTGGCCTGGGGGGACGGCCCGAGCATCATCACCGACATCCAGCAGGACAAGCCGACCCCGGACCAGCCGTACACCACAGTCCGCTCCGGCTCCATCGTCAGCAGGACACGCAATGACAGGGGCCTGCTCCCACGGGGCACGCTGCTCTTCGGCGAGCTCTTCACCGAGGGCCCCCGCGTCTACGGCCGCTACGAGAGAGCCCAGACGCCCGACGGCAAGGAGTACCCCGTGTGCTTCATCCTGGGCAACGTGGACGCGCAGGGGGAAGAGAAGCTCCCGGGCTCCCGGCCAGGGGCCGCCCGCATCCCGGGCTTCCCGTTCGTCACCGCCGTCAAGCGCTTCGTCTACAAGGAGCCGGGCGAGAACACGAAGCAGGACGAGTAGTCCGGGCGCGTCTCACCCGGACGACTCATCCTCCGGTGCCGACAGCCGCGCACGCGCCGACCACGCCGCGTCTTCCTCCGCCTGTCTCCGGGCCCGCGCCTCCTCGCGGGAGGCCACGAGCTCCTGGCCCCGCTGCAGGAAATCCGCGAACACCGGCCAGTGCTCCCGGAAGAACTCCATTTCCACCTTCGGGAACGGGGCGAGCCCGTACAGCGTCAAGATGATGGAAGCGGTATGACGCTCGGGGTCCACCTTGCTCTGCGCGTAGGCGCGGAGCAGCCGGATCCGGTCGCACGCCAGGCCATCCTTCACCACCAGCGGCCAGCTCTCGTCCAAGAACTTCAACGCCGCGCCCACGTGCCCGTCCCGGCAGAGAATGGCGACCCAGGGCATCACCAGGAAGGTGGGCATTCCATTGAAGCGGTGGCAGGCCTCGTGGATGAGGCGCGAGGCCCGCCGGGTCTCGCCCAGCATGGCCAGGCACAATGCGAGGTGCCCATGCAGGGCGATCTCGTCCAACCACAGCGAGCGCGGCAGCGGCTGCCGCGAGAGCGGCTCCAGGATGGCCGCGGCCTCGGCGTACGCGCCCTGTTTGAGGCGGCAGACGGCCACTCCCGAGAGCGCCACCGTGCGACGGAAGCCATACGACACCCGGGCCACATCCCGGAAGCGCGCCTCCGCCAGAACGCTCGAGCCCTGGTACAGCAGCTCGCGAGCACGGCCGTAGGAGCGCAACCAGTGGCGGTGCACGAGGTACTGCACCACCAGGGCGCAGGCGAACAGCAGCGCGCCCAGCGCCACCACGATGAGGACACCGCGCGCCAGCATCGGCAGCAGCGGCGGAATGGACGACAACCATGGCATGAGGAGGGCTCCAGGTGACGGCAGAAGTCTGGTTCCCCACACTATTTCATACGTCACCCGCAGTCACGCGCCACGGCCTGGCCCGCCCGGGCACGATTCATACAGATGAGGGATTCCCGGGTGCTCAGCCAGCGGTGGGCGCCGTGCGCGACGCGGGCTCCACGCCCAGCAACCGCGTCAGCTTGGGCCGCACCCCGAAGGAGCCCAGCAGCGACTCCAGCTTCGCGCGCGCCTGCCGGTTCTCCTTGTGCACCCGCCGGCCCAGGATCAGCTCGTTCTTCAGCGAGTGCTCCCAGCCCGTCAGCTCCGTCACCGTCACCTGGTAGCCGAAGGCCTCCAGCGTCAACGCGCGGATGACGTTGGTGAGGTGGCTGCCGAACTCGCGCCGGTGCCACGCGTGCTGGTAGAGCAGTGCCAGCGTCGGGTCCACCGCCTGCCGGCTCTCCTTGAGCTGCGTGGCCACCTCCGCCTGGCAGCACGGCACCACCGCCACGTGGTCCGAGCCCTTCTGGATGGCCACCGCCAGCGCGTCATCCGTCGCCGTGTCGCACGCGTGCAGCGCCGTGAGCAGGTGGATGCGATCCGGCCACTGCGCCGTCTCCAGGTGCGCCGTCTGGAACTCCATCCGCCCGAAGCCCAGCCGCCCGGCGCGCTCCTTCGCCCGCTGCGTCAGCTCCGGCCGCCCCTCGACGTTCAGCACCGTCCCCGCCTCGGCGTCCTTGAAGAACACCTCGTACAGGATGAACCCCAGGTACGCGTTGCCGCTGCCCGCGTCCACCACCACCGGCGCCCCGTGCCTGGACTGCACGTCCTCCATCGCCGGCTTGAGCAGGCCCACCAGGTGGTTCACCTGCTTGAGCTTGCGCAGGGCATCCGCGTTGAGGTTCCCCTCGCGCGTGAGCAGGTGCAGCTCACGCAGGAGCTCCTTGGACTGGTCCGGCAACAGTTCCCGCCGGACCTGCTGGCCTTTGACCTGCCGCCTCAGACGGACACCACCTCGGTGACCTCGGGGACGAGCTCACGCAGCCGTGACTCGATGCCCATCTTCAAGGTCGCCGTGGACGAGGGGCAGCCCGCGCACGCGCCCTTCATGTGCAGGTAGACGATTCCATCCTCGAAGCGGTCCAGGGTGATGTCCCCACCGTCCTGCGCCACCGCCGGGCGGATCTCCCCATCCAGGATCTCCTGGATGCGCGTCTCCACCGAGCCACCGCTTCCTCCCGCCGCCGCCGCCGCGCGCGCCGCCGCGAGCACGTCCTCGTTCACCGCCGGCAGCCCCGCGCCCAGGTGCTCGTCCAGCGTGGCCATCACCGCGTCGTTCAGCTCGTCCCACTCACCCTGCTCGCCCTTGGTGACGGTGACGAAGTTGCTGCCCACCATCACCGCCGTCACGCCCTGGATGCCCATCAGCTTGAGCGCCAGCGGCGACTTCTCCTCCGCCGCCTCCTTGCTCGTGATGTTCACCGCCCCGGACGACACGAGCCGCCGGTCCACCACGTACTTCAGCGTGCTGGGGTTGGGCGTCCACTCGAGTTGGATGTTCACCGACATGTCGAAATCTCTCCTGTGCCCTTCCTCTAAGCCGCCAGCCCGCCCCTGGCAACCACGAGCGCGGGGGAATGTCCCCCATGTGAGTTGCTCTATCGGACAATCAGATTCTTACCCGACTTCAGCGATTCTCTGTCGAGGCATGATAAGTTGAGAGAACGGTTGGACACCCAACCGGGGAGATGTGCCATGGAAAGTCCGAGTCTGCCGGCGAGGACCCCCAGCCCCGTCGTACAGCCCCGCATCCCCTCGAGTGTGTTCGAGGGGCTCTTCGTCCGGGGGCTGGAGCCGAACAGCCAGCTCGCCCGAGCGCTGGAAGCCGAGGGCTATGACCCGCGGTGTCCCGAGGTCGACTACCCGGTGCAGGTGTGGAAGCGGTGCGTCGCGCTCGCCAGGGACCTGGTCTGTGGCGAGCTCGGGGACGCGGACGCCTACCGGTTGCTCGGCCGCAAGCTGACCATGGGCTTCGCGGAGACGCTGGTGGGCCGGGTGGCCGCCGTGGCGCTGCCGATGATTGGCGCGGCGCGCGTGGTGGAGCGGCTGCCGCGCTACCTGGCGATGATGGGGCGGCCGGACCTGGAGGTGCAGCTGGTGTCCGTGGGCGAGCGCGCCCGGCGTGTCAGCATCATGGACGTGCACAACCGCCCCGAGCTCATCGCCGGTGCGCTGGAGGTCGCCCTGGAGCGGGCCCACGCCCAGCCCCTCATCACCGTCGAGGATCGCTCCCACCAGGGTTTCCGCCTCCTCGTCCGCTGGTAGAAGGCACAACACCATGGCCTACCCTCCCCGGCTCGCACACCTCGCCACACGCTCCGTCGTGGTGGCGAAGTTGACCCCCACCTACTCGCGCGCCCACCACATCGACGAGGAGGAGGCTTCTCAGCGGCTCTCCTCCGCCCTCCAGGGCCGGCTGTGGAGCTCGCTGCTGGAGGAGGCGTGGCTGGCCATGCGGGGCAAGTCCAAGCGGCTCGATGACGAGGCGCTCGTGGAGAAGGTGGCCACCACGCTGCGGGACAGGCCGATGCGCCCCGGACGGGTGGCGGAGCTGACCCCCGGGTGGAGCGCCTTCCTGGTGCTGGCGGATCTGGAGGCCGGTACCGCCAGCGACTCGGCTCGCCGGGTGATGGAGTCTCCCGAGGGCCGGGAGCGCGGACGGGCCGGGCTGGCCGAGGTGGGCGGCTTCCTGGCCGCCGAGCTCACCCGGGGCCGCTAGGCGGGGTCCGAGCTGGCTGGCGGGTCCACGGTCAGGCCGTTATAGGCTGACACCGCCCGACGATGTCCGACCCGCTGCCGCTCACCCTGCGCCTCCATCGCGCCATCACCGAGGTACCCCGAGGGGCCTGGGACGCGCTGCTCGACGACGCGGCACGGCCCTTCCTGGAGTGGGCCTTCCTCGCGGCGTTGGAGGAGAGCGGCAGCGTGGGCCCCCACACCGGCTGGCACCCGCGCCACCTCACCCTGTGGCAGGGCTCCCGGCTGGTGGCGGCGGCCCCCGCGTACCTCAAGGACGACAGCCACGGTGAGTTCGTCGCCGATGGCGCCTGGGCCACCGCCGCCGAGCGGCTCGGGGTGCGCTACTACCCGAAGCTGGTGCTGGCCGTGCCCTTCACCCCCGTCACCGGACGCCGCCTGCTGGTGGCTCCAGGCGAGGATCGGGCGGCCCGGGAGCAGGAGCTCGCCCGCGCCGCCCTGGAGTACGCCCGCGCCGAGGGCTTCTCCAGCGTCCACGTGCACTTCCCCACCGAGGCCGAGGCCACCGCCCTGGAGGCCGCCGGCTATGCGGTGCGCCTGAGCGTCCAGTATCAATGGCGTAACGCCGGCTACGGCTCCTTCGAGGACTTCCTCACCCGCTTCCACACCCACCGGCGCAATCAGATCCGCCGCGAGCTGCGCGCCCCGGCCGCCCAGGGCCTCACCCTGCGGACGCTGCGCGGCGAGGCGCTGGCCGAGGTGGACCCCGTCGACCTCCATCGCCTCTACGTCTCCACGGTGGACAAGTACCCGTGGGGCCGGCGCCTCCTCACCCCGGGCTTCTTCGCGCGGATGCTGTCCACCTTCCGCCAGGCCTGCGAGCTGGTGGAGGTCCGCCGGGACGGACGCCTGGTGGCCGGGGCCTTCAACCTGGTGGGGCCCCGGGTGCTGTACGGCCGTTACTGGGGCTGCTTCGAGGAGCACCCCTTCCTCCACTTCAACGCCTGCCTCTACCACCCGGTGGCCGAGGCGATCGCCCGGGGATTGGAGCGCTTCGAGCCGGGCTCCGGCGGGGAGCACAAGCTCACCCGGGGCTTCGAGCCACAACCGACCTGGAGCGCTCACTTGCTATTCCACCCCGGGGTCGACCGGGCGGTACGCTCCTTCCTGGAGCACGAACGGGCAGCCGTGCTGGCTGGCCTGCCCCGGTGGCGAGCCGAAACAGGATTCAAGCGGGGGCCGTTCGTGCCCCCTACTCGTTAGAGGGAGACCATGTCCCGAGAGAAGTCCGATCCGGATTCCAACGTCGTCACGGAGACGGTACCGCAGAAGAAGCTCAAGCGGCCCACCCTGTACAAGGTGCTCCTGCACAACGACAACTACACGACGCGGGAGTTCGTGGTCGCGGTGTTGAAGGAGATCTTCCACAAGTCCGAGACGGATGCCGTGCAGATCATGCTGCACGTTCATTACAACGGAGTCGGCGTAGCTGGCGTTTATACGTTCGAGGTCGCCGAGACGAAGATCAGGACCGTGGAGGCGGCGGCGCGGGAGAATGGCTTCCCGCTGCGCCTCTCGATGGAACCAGAGGAAGGTTGAAATCGTGGCAGGACCGCTGATTGCCAAGGAGTTGCAGGCCAGTTTCCGCAACGCGCTCGAAGAGGCGCGGCGGATGCGGCACGAGTACCTGACGCTCGAGCACCTGCTGCTCGCGCTCACCAAGGACGCACGCACCCGGGAAGTGCTCAAGGGCTGCGGCGCCAACGTCAAGCGGCTGCAGGAACGCCTGGAGGGCTTCCTGGAGGAGACCGTCGAGCGTCTGCCCGATGGGGTGGAGGCCGAGCCGCAACAGACCATCGGCGTGGAGCGGGTGCTGCACCGCGCCGCCATGCACGCCCTGTCCGCCGAGCAGAAGTTCATCGACGGCGGCGACATCCTCGTGGCCCTCTTCCGCGAGGAGGAGAGCCATGCCCTCTACCTGCTGCAGGAGGAGGGCGTCACCCGGTTGGACCTGCTCAACTACATCTCCCACGGCGTCTCCAAGGACGAGTCCTCCGACGGGAGCGAGTCCGAGAGCGCGCCGCGCGGCAGTGCACCCGCCAGTGACGACGAGGAGGGGGAGTCTCCACGCAAGAGCCCGCTGGAGGCCTACACCACCAACCTCAACGAGGAGGCGAAGCAGGGCCGGATCGATCCGCTCATCGGGCGCGAGAAGGAGCTGGAGCGCACCATCCAGGTGCTCTGCCGGCGCCGGAAGAACAACCCGCTCTACGTGGGCGAGACGGGCGTGGGCAAGACGGCCATCGCCGAGGGGCTCGCGCTCCACATCCACGAGGGCAAGGTGCCCGAGGCGCTGAAGAACTCGGTCATCTTCTCGCTGGACATGGGCGCGTTGCTCGCGGGCACCAAGTTCCGCGGCCAGTTCGAGGAGCGCCTCAAGGGCGTGCTCAAGGCGCTGCAGGACCACCCGGACGCCATCCTCTTCATCGATGAGATCCACACCATCGTCGGGGCGGGGGCCACCAGCGGCGGCTCCATGGATGCGTCCAACCTGCTCAAGCCCGCGCTGGCCAGCGGCCGGCTGCGCTGCATCGGCTCGACGACGTACCAGGAGTTCAAGGCGTCCTTCGAGCGGGACCGGGCCCTGTCGCGGCGCTTCCAGAAGATCGAAGTGGGCGAGCCGTCCGTGGAGGACACCGTCCTCATCCTCGAGGGGCTGAAGAGCCGCTACGAGGACCACCACGGGGTGAAGTACGCGCCGGAGGCCATCCGGGCGGCGGCGGAGCTGAGCGCCAAGCACATCAACGACCGCTTCCTGCCGGACAAGGCCATCGACGTCATCGACGAGACGGGCGCGGCCGAGCGGCTCAAGCCCGAGGGCAAGCGCACCGGCCAGGTGACGGTGGCGGACGTGGAGGCCGTCATCTCGAAGATGGCGAAGATTCCGGCCAAGAGCGTGTCCGCCAGCGAGGGCGTGCAGCTCAAGAACCTGGAGCCCGAGCTCAACAAGGTCATCTTCGGGCAGGAGTCGGCCATCAAGTCGGTGGTGGACGCCATCAAGCTGGCGCGCAGCGGCCTGCGCGCGCCGGAGAAGCCCATCGGCAGCTTCCTCTTCTCGGGCCCCACGGGCGTGGGCAAGACGGAGCTGGCCAAGCAGCTCGCCTCGGTGCTGGGCGTGGAGTTCCTGCGCTTCGACATGAGCGAGTACTCGGAGAAGCACACGGTGAGCCGGCTCATCGGCGCGCCTCCGGGCTACGTGGGCTTCGACCAGGGTGGTCTGCTCACCGACGCCATCCGCAAGCACCCCTACGCGGTGCTGGTGCTGGACGAGATTGAAAAGGCCCACCCGGACCTCTTCAACATCCTGCTCCAGGTGATGGACCACGCGACGTTGACGGACAACAACGGCCGCAAGGCGGACTTCCGCAACATCATCCTCATCCTCACCACCAACGCGGGTGCGCGGGAGATGAGCACCAAGTCCATCGGCTTCGGCGACAAGCAGGCACCGGCGGACGCCCTGCGCGCGAAGAAGGCGATCGAAAACACCTTCACGCCCGAGTTCCGCAACCGCCTGGACGGGTGGGTGCTCTTCTCCGGCCTGCCGCCCGAGGTCATCCTCAAGGTGGTGGACAAGGAAGTGGGCCTGCTCCAGAAGATGCTGGACGAGAAGCGGGTGAAGCTGGAGCTGACGCCGGCGGCCCGGGCGTGGCTGGCGGAGAACGGGTACGACCCGGCCTTCGGCGCGCGGCCCATGGCCCGGCTGGTGGACAACACGCTCAAGAAGCCGCTGGCCGAGGCGCTCCTCTTCGGCGAGCTGAAGGACGGCGGCACCGCGCGCTTCGACGTGGAGGGCGAGGGCTTGAAGCTCAAGGCGCTCCCCGCACCGCAGCCGGCTCCGGCGGCGTAGAAGCAGTGGAGGCGTAGAAGCAGTGGAAACGACAAGGGCCAGGTCGAGGGTCTCCCCTCTCCTGGCCCTTCGTCCTTCCCAGCTCCGTGACTACTGCACGCGGTAGGTCTTCACTGCGCTGTTGAGCTGGTCGGCGATGACCTGCAGCGTGGTGGCGGCCTCACCGGTGGCGCCGATACGCGACACGGTCTCGTCCATCATCTTGGACAGGTCGCTCACGGCGGTGGTGATCTGGTTGATGCCCACGTTCTGCTGGCCCACGGCGGCGGCGATCTGCCGCACGGCGGCGGCGTTGTCCTGGATGATGGAGGACAGCTCGCGCAGGTTCTTGCCGTAGGTGCGCACCTGCTCCAGGCCCGCCTCCATGCGCTGCGAGCCGCGCTCGGTGATGCGCACGGCCACGCTCACCGAGTTGCCGATATCGTCCAGCAGCTCGCGCACGCGGTCCGTGGACTCGATGGACTGGTCGGCCAGGGCGCGGATTTCACGAGCCACCACGCCGAAGCCCTTGCCGTGCTCACCCGAGCGCACCGCCTCGATGGCGGCGTTGAGCGCCAGCATGTTGGACTGGTCGGCCAGGTCCTTCACCGTCTGGGTGATGCTGCCGATCTGCACGGTGCGCTCGCCCAGCTCGAGGATCTTCTGGGCGATCTCCTGCACCTGGATGCGGATGTCGTTGAGGCCCACGAGCGTCTGCTCCAGGGCGGCCTCGCCCGTGCGGCTCAGCTCGTCGGCGCGCTCGGCCACGGAGAGCACCGAGTCGGCCTTCTGGGCGGCCAGGAGGCTCGTCTGGCGGATCTCCTGCGCGGTGACCTGCGTCTCCTGCAGGGCGGAGGCCTGACGGGACACGGTCTGCGACTGGTCGGCGGCGGAGTTGTTGAGCTGCTCGGTGGCGCCCTTGAGGGCCCCAGCGGCCTGCTGGAGGTTCTGCGTCACCCCGCGCAGCCGGCTCACCATCTGCTCGAAGGAGTGGGCCAGCTGGCTCACCTCGTCACTGCCCTTCACCTGGATGGGTCGGGTGAGATCGCCGGACTCGACGATGTGGGCGGCCACGTCGGTGAGCTCGCGCAGCGGGCCCACCACGGAGCGGCTCAGCAGGGCCGCGGCCCCCGCGCCACCGGCGGCGAGGAGCAGGCCCAGCAGCGCCATGTTGAGCAGCAGCATGTCCACCTGCCCGTCGATGGCCTCGTACTTCATGCCCACGTGCACCACGCCGCGCACGCCACCGGACAGGGGCAGGGCCAGGTCGATGACCTCCTGCTTGCCGGTGTCGAGCACCACCTTGGCCGGGTCAGCCACCTGCACGTTCTGGCCACCGGCGGGCGCCTCGGGCTTCAGGCTGTTGATGCCCAGCAGCACCTGGGGGAATTCCTTGGGGAACGAGTGGGCGATGACTTCGTTGTCGCCGCCCACCACGTACACGTAGCGCACGTTGCCAACGTTCTGGAACGCGCTCAGCAGCGGCCCGAACGAGGTGACGCCGTCCGCCGAGGCCCGCTCCGCGGCCGCCGAGAAGCCGACGATGATCGCCTTGCCCTCGCTCACGGTGGTGTCCAGGAGGCTGCTCCGCAGCCGCTGGGCGGCGACCACGGCGAGCACGACGGCCACGGCGAGACTGACGGCCGCCGTGATGAGGATGAATTTGGGTCCGATGCCCAGTGACTGCTTGGAGGTGGCGTTGGCGCTCACGGAAGCTCCTCAGCGGAGAAGATCGAAACCGGCACCAGGCGCCGGCGAACAGGAAGACTCAAGACACACCCTCCGGACCAGAAGTGCGGCCAGACATGGGGCCACGACGGCAGCTCATCCGGATGATGTCCGGCATGGCGGACAGGGGCACGCCCCGGTCCGCGGCCTTCAGCTCGATGGCCACCCGGGGCATGCCGAAGACGACGGAAGACGCCTCGTCCTGGGCGAAGGTGACGCCGCCGGCCTTGCGGATGTCCAGCAGGCCCCGCGCCCCGTCCTCGCCCATGCCGGTGAGCACGCCCCCACCGGCGCGGCTCCCATAGGTGCGCGCCAGCGAGGCCAGCAGCAGGTCTCCCGAGGGACACGGTCCGCCGCGCGTACGCGTCAGCCGCACCACCCCGGCGCCCTCCACCGTCAGGTCGTGCCCATCCAGCGGGAAGTACACCCGGCCCGGCTCCAGCCGCTCACCCTCCCGGCCGATGACCACCTTGAGGGGCGTCACCTGCGACAGCCAGCGCACCATGCCCGGGGTGAAGCCCTCGGTGATGTGCTGGGCGATGACGATGGGCACGGGCAGGTCCGCCGGCAGGCGCGAGAGCACCTCCGACAGCGCGGGCGGTCCACCGGTGGAGGCCGCCAGACCGAAGATGTCCACCCGGGCGCCCATCACCGGCGGCGGCGGCGAGGCGATGCGCATCCGCCGGGAGATGACGGGCACCTCCGCCATCAGACACACCGACTCGGCCAGCTGCCGGCCCCAGCGGCGCAGCTCCTCGCCACTGGTGACGGAGGGCTTGCCGATGAGCTCCAGCGCGCCCGCGCTCATCGCCTGGAAGCACACCTCCAGGTTGCGCTGA
Organism: Archangium lipolyticum; assembly: GCF_024623785.1. Classification (NCBI taxonomy): domain Bacteria; kingdom Pseudomonadati; phylum Myxococcota; class Myxococcia; order Myxococcales; family Archangiaceae; genus Archangium; species Archangium lipolyticum. The sequence goes on along the minus strand of NZ_JANKBZ010000002.1, from coordinate 372,416 downwards.
TCCGCCACGGCGCTCACCACCAGGATGCGCGCCGGCGCCTCGGCCATGATGGCCGCGATGGCCGCCGGGCCGTCCAGGTCCGGCATCAGCAGGTCCATGGTGATGACGTCCGGGCGCAGCAGGCGCGCCAGCGTCACCGCGCGGCTGCCCGTGTTGGCGCGGCCGACCACCTCGATGCGGGGATCGTCCGTCAGCAGCGCGCTGACCGCGTCCGCCATCGTGGGCGAGTCGTCCACCACCAACACGCGGATGGGGTCCTTCCCGCCGCTCATGCCCGGGCCCCCCTCCGGCTCATCACGTCGAGCACCTCGGCGAGCAGACGGCCCGCGGCGCACTCACGCTTGCTGAGGAACCCGTCGGCTCCCGCGGACAGCCCGCGCGCACGCGCGCCCGCGCTGTCGTTGGCCGAGACGAGGATGACGGGGATGTCCTTGGTGTCCGGCTGCACGCGCAACTTCGCGATGAGCTCGGTCCCGTTCATCTCCTCCATCTCGAGGTCACAAATGATCACGTCGTAAGTCTCCGTCTGCAACCGCTCCATGGCACGAGCGCCACTGGCGGCCAGGTGCACCGTGAAGCCACCTGCCTCCAGCATCGCACGATGGAGGGCGCGCGCCGTGAGCGAGTCGTCCACCACGAGCGCCCGGCGGCTCTGCGGCATGGCGACCGTCTGCGGAGCCGACTCGCTCACCACCCAGCCAGGGCGGAGGATGAGCAGCAGCTCGCCGCGGCTGAGGATGGCGGCGCCCTGGTAGGCGGGCACGTCCCGGACCTCGGCGGGCAGCGGGCGGATGACGAGGTCGCGATCACCCACGACCGCATCCACCGCGAGCGCCATGCGCTTGCCACCACTCTGGACGATGATGAGCGGCTGGCCCTCGGACGGAGGCGCCGAGGCGCGCAGGCCCAGGCGGGCGCCCAGGTCCACCACCGGAACGAGCTGGCCGTTGTAGTCCAGCTGCGTCCTCATGCGGCCGATGCGCAGGTTCTCCTGGGAGGCCAGCTGGGTGGACTCCACCGCCAGCATGGGCAGGCCCACCGCGGTGTCGATGGCGCGCACCGTCAGCACCGGCGAGCTGCCCAGCTCCACCGGCACGGTGAGCATGAAGCGCGTGCCCGAGCCCTTGGTGCTCACCACCTCGATACGGCCCTGCATGGACTCCACCGCGGAGCGCACCGCGTCCAGGCCCACGCCACGGCCCGAGGTGTCGGTGACATCCACGCGGGTGCTGAAGCCGGGGCGGAAGATGAGGTCGCGGATCTGCGCCTCGTGCATCCGCGCGCCCTCGTCCGCGGTGATGAGCCCCTTGCGCTCGGCCGACGCGCGCACCACATGGACGTCGATGCCGCGCCCGTCGTCGCTCAGCTCCATCATGAAGATGTTGCCCTGCTGCTCCACGCGCAGCGTGAGGGCACCCTCATGGTGCTTGCCGGCGCGCTCGCGCTCGTCGGGCATCTCGATGCCGTGGTCCACCGCGTTGCGCAGCAGGTGCACCATGGCGCCCTTGAGCTTCTCCAGCAGCCGGCGGTCCAGCGACACCTCGGCGCCCACCACGGAGAGCCGGGCCTGCTTGCCCAGCTGACGCGACAGGTCGCGCACCATGCGCTGCAGCGGCTCGAGGATGGTGCGCACCGGGCGCGTGGTGATGGACTTGAGGCCCTCCTCCAGGCTGTCGACGATGTCGGTGGCCTCGTGGCCGTCCGAGCGGACGCCAGCCGTCACCGCCGCCAGCACCGCGCGCGCCCGGGCCGTGGGGGCCATCAGCTCGCGCACGGCCAGCAACTCCACGGCCTTGGAGATGTCCCGGAGCCGGTCCTCCAGGCGCATGCGGAACTCGCGCAGGCGCTCCACTTCGCGCATCAGCGCCGTCACCTGGTGCGCGGCCACGCGCCAGCCAGCGTCGAGCGACTCGGAGTCGTCCGCCGCCAGGGACAACGCGGGGGCCGCCGCGGCCGGAGCGGGCGCGGGCGCGGCCTTCGCGGGCGCGGCCTTCGCGGGCGCGGGCTCCGGCTCGGGGGCGGTCATGCCGGCGGCGGCCTCGGGGGGCGGCGCCTCCGCCACGAGCTGGGCCAGCGCATCCGTCGGATCCGGCAGCGCGTCTCCGCGCCCGTCCGCGTGCGCCTGCGCGCGCAGCAGGAAGAGATCCAACCCGTGCAGCAGCAGGTCCACCATGGACCGCGGCATGGGGATGATGTCCTTGCGCAGCGGCGCGAGGGCATCCTCCAGCTTGTGGGCGATGGCGCTCAGGTCCTGCAACCCGAGGCTGGCCGCACTGCCCTTGAGGGTGTGCAGGTGCCGCGCGAGGCGGGTGTACACCTTGCTCAGCGCCTCGTTGTCGATGCCCTCCCGCTCCAACTCGAGCAGGTCCAGGGTGACTTTCTGACAGACTTCCTGCGCCTCGGACGAGAAGCCCGCCACGAGGCTCTGCAGCATGGGGTCAACCGGCATTGCGAGCCCCGGCGCCGCGCGCGAAGAGGCGCGGCAGGTCGATGAGGTGGATGATCTGACGGTTGTTCTTGAGAGGGACCTCGACCACGGGACCCTCCGCCTGCGTGCGCGCCGCCTCCACCGCCGCGGTGGGCAGGCTGAGCGGGCGCGGAATGGCTTCGCAGTCCAGGGCGCACAGCTCCCCGTCACCACGGTCCAGCACGAGCAGCACGGCGGGGTCCTGCCGCCAGCCGTGGCCGCCCATCAGCGCCGCGAGGCTGAGCGCCGCGAGCACCTGGCCCTGGTAGCGCAGCACGCCGATGACGTGCGGCATGGACAGGGGCACCGGCGTCACCAGCCGCAGCGGCAGCGCCGCGCGCAGCGACTCGAGCGGAATGGCGTACCGCTCCTCGCCCAGGGGGAACTCGGCCACCATGAGCACCGTCTCGTCGGCGGTGCCATCGGCACGTCCACGAAGGCGCGTCGCGCGCTCCTCCAGGAGGGCTTTGACCTCCTGATCCTGGACTTCCTCGGGGCCTCGGGGGGTGGAGGATGTCATTCGATGGCTCCCAGCGTGAGGAAGGCGTCGGCGGACGCCCTATAGAAGCGGGCCGGTAGCGGCTCTGGCCCCTCGATGATCAGATCCGGCGGAAGCCGGGCGGCGTTGTCGCGCACGGTGTGCATGAGAGCGAAGGCTGCCTCGCGTGCCCCCGCGCGCTCGCGCAGGAGGGCAAGCTCCAGCATGCCGGGCAGGTAGTCCCTGAACTGCTGCAGCAGCTTTTCCAGGACGGTGGCGGCGCCGGCCTCGTCGCCCCCCTCGATGCGCTGGAGCGCCTCCAGGTGGAGGCGCACGGGCGAGGGGGCGGGTTGGGGCGGCGGCGGCGCACGGACGGGAGCCGGCCGGGGAGGCTCGGGCTCGCGGACCGCGGCGGCGGCTCGGGGCGGCGGCGTCAATTCCCGCGGGAGCGGGCGGCGGAAGGCCTGCAGCTCCGGAGGCCCCACGCGCACCAGCCCCGCCGGAGGATGATCCACCTCCACCGTGCCCAGCAGCAGGAAGCCACCCGGAACGAGCGCGCGCGCCAGGTGGCCCAGGGCCACCTGCACCGCGTCCGGCGAGAAGTACGTCAGCACGTTGCGGCAGAAGATGACGTCGAAGCTGCCGTGGACCTCCGGCAGGGGCTCCAGCAGATTCGTCTGGGCGAAGCGGGCGACGGCGCGCACGGAGTCGAGGATGCTCACCCGGCCCTCCGCGGCGTCTTGATAGAGGGGATAGAGCAGCGGCCCGGCCTCGCGGCGGGACCAGGAGCCATACACACCCCGGCGCGCGTATTCCAGGCGGCCCTCGTGCAGGTCCGTGCCGAGCACCTCCACGCGCACGCCCTGCGGCACCGTCCCCTGCAGACACGCGGCGATGGAATAGGCCTCCTCGCCCGAGGCACAGCCCGCGCTCCACCCACGCACCACGGGGCCACCCCGGCGCAACGCCGCGGGCACCGCCTCGGCGGCGAGGAACCGGAACTGCTCCGGGTGGCGGAAGAAGTACGTCTCCCCCACCAGCACGGCATCCAGCAACGCCCGCTCCAGGGCCGTGCCGGAACGCTGCAGCTCCGCCAGCAGGTCCGACGCGCTGCGGCCCCGCGCCAGCTCCGCGCGCACGACGCGATCCACCGCCGAGGGCGAGATGGCCGTGTCACGGAAACCCGTGCACGACGAGACGACCTCACGCGCTCGCGCGAGAACCTGCTGCGGCTCCACCCCCGTACTCATGCGCTGCGCTCCACCTCCGCCGGGCGCAGCACCGCGAGCGCCTCGCGCAGCAGTTCCTGCGTGGCGAAGGCGCCCGGCTCGAAGATGGGCACCGAGCGCTCACCCGCGCGCAGCATGCCCACCAGGGTCTCCTTCAGCTGCCCGTGCCCGGAACCACCCACGCGCTCGGCCCGCTCGATGTCCGAGGACTGGTACTCCTCGGGGTCCTGCACGGCATCCACGCTCAGCGCCAGCTGCACGCCGTTGATCTCCAGGATGACCAGCTTGCGCTCCTCGACGACCTCGCGGTGGTCCACGTCCAGCCGGCGAGCCAGGTCCAGCACGCACACCGGCTGGCCCCGCAGCTCGAAGAACTCGGACATGTACGAGGGCCCCAGCGGCAGCGGGCGCGTGGCGGGCTGGAGGATGACCTGACGCACGGCATCCAGGGGGATGGCGAACTCCAACCCACCCACCGTCAGCCGAAGCAGGGCCATGGAGCCGGCCCGGGCGCGGCGCCGTGCGTTGGCCAGCGCGTTCTCCACCGCGCTCAGCAGCTCATCGGCGCGGAAGGGCTTGGCCAGGAACAGCTCCGCGCCCAGCGACAGGCACGCCTCCGCGCGCGCCGCCTCCGAGGAGATGATGATGACGGGGATCGCCGAGGTGACCGGGTTCGCCTTCAAACGCCGGAGGACCTCATCGCCGTCCATCTCCGGCATGGAGAGGTCCAGCAGGATGGCGGCGGGCTGCACCAACCCCACCTTCTCGAGCGCTTCCTTGCCATTGCTCGCGGTGTTCAGCGCGTAATGGCCGGAGAGGATCGCGCGCTCGAGCGCGAGGATGGCATCACTGTCGTCGACGAGGAGCAGGGACGGGAGGCTCACGGCTCGACTCTCAGTTCTGGGCCAGGAACTTGCGCACGGTCTCTGTCAGATCGTGATGCGAGACGGGCTTGTTGATGAAGGCATTGGCTCCGGCTTCGACGCCTCGCTGGCGCAGGTCTCCGCCCCGCTCCCCCGTGAGGAGGATGACGGGGACGTCGCGCACCTGAGCCAGGGGGCTCATGCGCACCTGCTTGACGAAGGTGATGCCGTCCATGCCGGGCATGTTGATGTCCGCGATGACCAGCTTCACCGGTACCAGCCGGAGCAGCTGCAGTGCCCGCGTCGCATCCTCCGCCTCGACGAACCCCATCTTCAGGTTCATGAGGTAGATCTTGAGGATGTTGCGTACGGTCGGGCTGTCATCCACGAGGAGGATGTTGGCGCTCAAACCCAGGCTCCTACCGGGCCCGAAAATCGGGACCTGGTTGAAGGAAACGATCAGACTGTAGCGTGACCCCGCCGTTCAGCAAAAGCGGGGGCCATCAAAACTCGGGCTTCAGAGGGAAGAGCGAGCTCGTCCCACCGGGAGGCGGTCAGCCGGCCGAGCCGGTGGAGCCGGACTCGCCGCCACCTTCCTTCTCCTCCGGGTCCGGGCTCACCGGGGGCGCGCCGATGGCGTGGTAGCCGCCGTCCACGTGCACCATCTCTCCCGTGGTGGAGGGCAGCCAGTCGGAGAGGAGCGCACATGCGGTGCGAGCCACCATGTCATGGCTGTTGCGGGCATCCCACCCCAGGGGCGCCTGGGTGCCCCACCCCTTCTCGAGGGCCTTGAAACCCGGAATTCCCTTGGCCGCCACGGTGGCCAGCGGGCCGGCGGCCAGGGCATTGACCCGGATGCCCTTGGGCCCCAGGTCGCGCGCCAGGTAGCGCACGGTGGACTCCAGGGCCGCCTTGCACACCCCCATCCAGTCGTAGATGGGCCAGGCCACGCGGTTGTCGAAGTCCAGCGTGACGATGGAGCCGCCCTGGGTCATCAGCGGCATGGCCGCCACGGCCAGCTCCTTGAGGGAGAACGCCGAGATGCGGAACGCGGTCTGCACACTCTCCCAGGGGGTGTTGAGGAAGTTGCCGCCGAGCGCGTCCTCGGGAGCGTAGGCGATGGAGTGCAGCACGCCGTCCACCCGGCCCCAGCGCTGGCGCAGGGCCTCGGTGAGGGCGGGAAAGTGGGCGGGGTTGGAAACATCCAGCTCCAGCACCTCGGTGCCCGCCTTGAGGCGCTTGGCGCTGCGCTCCGTGAGGGAACGCGCCCGGCCAAAGCCGGTGAGGATGATGTCCGCCCCCTGCTCCAGCGCGTGCTCGGCAATTCCGTAGGCGAGCGACTGGGGGGTGAGCACTCCGGTAATGAGGAGCTTCTTGCCCTGCAGCAGCATGCGAAGGCCTTTCTCGATAAGTAGAAGGAAGTCCGGGCGGTTTATCACTCCCGGAGGCCCGGGTAATCCAGGAAGAGGCCCGGCTCCTCCATCCGCCCGGGAAAGACAGGGGTGAAGTTGCGCTCACGTGGCGCATCAATCCTGCTGCTCGCCCCAGGGTGGATGGGGCGGCGATCAATGCTCCCCTGATCAACAAATCGTGCCGAAAACCCCCCAACGGGGCGGCCTTCCAGTAAAAGACAGCACGCCATGGCGAATTTCCAGGACTCGTACCTCTCCGGCGGAAACATCGACTTCATCGAGGGGCTCTACGCGCGCTACCTCGAGGATCCGTCCAGCGTGGACCCGAGCTGGCGCGAGTTGTTCGAGCGCAACGACGGCGCCGGCCGGCCCATCTTCAACCGCACCCTCATCGAGCCGCCCGCGCCCGTGGTGCCGGGCAAGGAGGGCAAAGAGGGCAAGGGAGCCAAGGCGGCGCCGGCTCCGGCCGCCGCCGCGGTGGCGCTGGCCCCGCAGACGGCCCCCACGGTGGCCTTCGAGCAGGACATGAAGCTGCAGTCCCGGGTGGATCAGGTCATCTCGGCCTTCCGCCTGCGCGGCCACCTGCGCGCGAAGCTCGACCCCCTCGGCCGGCCGCGCCCGCCCCTGGAGCACGTGGCCGACGTGGGCCTGGTGGACGACTCGCACTTCTCCACCACCGAGCTGGAGCAGATGGTGGAGAGCTCCAACGTCTTCGCCGAGGCGCGGGTGAAGCTCAAGGAGCTGATGGGCCGGCTGCGCCGCACGTACACCGGCTCCATCGGCGTCGAGTTCATGCACATGCTCGACAGCGAGCGGCGGCGCTGGCTGCTGCGGCGCATGGAGTACACCGAGAACCGCACGGAGTTCACGGTGGAGGAGCAGCGCCACATCCTCACCAAGCTGTCCTACGCCGAGGGCTTCGAGAACTTCCTGCACACCAAGTTCGTCGGCGCCAAGCGCTTCGCGCTCGATGGCGGTGAGGCCCTGGTGCCCATGATGGACGCGGTGCTCGAGGTGGGCGGCGACCTGGGCCTGCGCGAGGTCGTCATCGGCATGGCCCACCGCGGCCGCCTCAACGTGCTGACGAACATCCTGGGCAAGAAGCCGGACCAGATCTTCAGCGAGTTCGAGGGCCCGAAGGATCCCAAGCAGCACATGGGCCGTGGCGACGTGAAGTACCACATGGGCTTCAGCTCGGACCACGGCACGCGTGGCGGGCAGAGCATCCACCTGTCGCTGGCCTTCAACCCCAGCCACCTGGAGGCGGTGAATCCGGTGGTGGAGGGCCGCGTGCGCGCCAAGCAGGATCGCGGCGGAGACGGCGAGCGCACCAAGGTGATGCCGCTGCTCATCCACGGCGACGCGGCCTTCATCGGCCAGGGCGTGGTGGCCGAGACGCTCAACCTGGCGCGGCTCAAGGGCTACGAGACGGGCGGCACGCTGCACCTGGTCATCAACAACCAGGTGGGCTTCACCACGGATCCGTCCGACTCGCGCAGCTCCATCTACTCCACGGCGCTGGCGCAGATGCTGGACGTCCCCATCTTCCACGTGAACGGGGACGACCCGGAGGCGTGCGTCCACGTGGCGCGCCTGGTGGCCGAGTACCGGCAGACCTTCAAGAGCGACGTGGTCATCGACCTGGTCTGCTACCGCCGCTACGGCCACAACGAGGGCGACGACCCCTCGTTCACCCAGCCGGCGATGTACGACATCATCCGCAAGCACCCCACGGTGCGCACGCTCTACGCGCAGCAGCTGGCGGAGAAGGGCCGCGTGCCCGCGGACGAGTCCGAGGCCATCAAGCAGCGCTGCCTGCAGGAGTTCGACGCGGCGCTCAGCCGCGCCCGCGCGGAGAGCCAGTTCAAGGAGCCCAACGCGCTCGAGGGCCTGTGGAAGCCCTACAAGGGCGGGCCCGAGTCGGGCGTGCCCGACGTCACCACCGGGGTGAGCAAGGAGACGCTGCGCTCCGCCCTGGCGAAGCTGACCGAGGTGCCCGAGGGCTTCAACGTCCACCGCGACGTGGAGCGCACGGTGCTCAAGAAGCGCCAGAGCATGTTGCAGACCGAGGAGTTGCAGTGGAGCGAGGGCGAGTCGCTGGCCTACGCCACGCTGCTGTCCGAGGGCTACATGGTCCGCGTGAGCGGCCAGGACGTGGAGCGCGGCACCTTCAGCCACCGCCACGCCGTGCTGAATGACGTGAAGACGGGCGAGAAGTTCGTGCCGCTGCGGCAGTTCACCACCGGCAAGGCCCGCTTCGACATCTACAACAGCCCCCTGTCCGAGATGGGCGTGCTGGGCTTCGAGTACGGCTACAGCCTGGACGTGCCCGACGGCCTCATCATCTGGGAGGCCCAGTTCGGTGACTTCGCCAACGGCGCTCAAATCATCATCGACCAGTTCATCGCCGCCGGTGAGAGCAAGTGGCGGCGGCTCAGCGGCATCACGCTGCTGCTGCCGCACGGCTACGAGGGCCAGGGTCCCGAGCACTCCAGCGCCCGCCTGGAGCGCTTCCTCAGCCTGAGCGCCCAGGACAACATCCAGGTCGCCTACCCCACCACGCCCGCGCAGATCTTCCACCTGCTGCGGCGCCAGGTGCTGCGCCCGCTGCGCAAGCCGCTCGTCGTCATGTCGCCCAAGAGCCTGCTGCGCCGCCCCGAGGCGGTGAGCAAGCTGGACGAGCTGACCAGCGGCACCTTCCAAGAGGTCATCCCGGACAAGGTGGACCCGGCCGGCGTCACGCGGCTCCTGCTGTGCAGTGGCAAGGTCTACTACGACCTGGTCAAGGCCCGGGACGAGCGCAAGGACGACTCCATCGCCATCGTGCGCCTGGAGCAGCTCTACCCCTTCCCCTTCGACGAGCTGGCAGGCCTCGTCGCGAAGATGCCGAAGCTCACCGAGCTCTTCTGGGTCCAGGAGGAGCCTCGCAACTCGGGTGCCTGGCACTTCATGTTCCCCCGCCTGCACGACCTGGCCGCCGCTCGAGGCCAGGGTCCACTGAAGCTGGGCTACATCGGCCGCGCGGAGGCCGCCAGCCCCGCCACCGGCTTCACACAGACGCACAACCTCGAGCAGCAGCTCATCGTCGAGGAAGCCATCCTCCGAGGAACCAAGAATGGCCGTTGAACTGAAAGTCCCGCCCCTGGGCGAGTCCATCACTGAAGCCGTCGTCGGGAAGTGGAACAAGAAGAAGGGCGACGCGGTCTCCGCGGACGAGCCCCTCGTCGTCCTGGAGACCGACAAGGTCACCATCGACGTGCCCGCCCCCGCCGCCGGCTCCATCGTCACCATCGCCTTCAACGAGGGCGACAAGGTGCGCGTGGGCGACGTGCTGGGCACCATCGAGGCCGGCGCTGGCGCCACCGCCACCGCCCCCCAGGCTCCCGCCGCCGCTCCGGCTCCCGTCGCGGCCGCGGCTCCGGCTCCCGCCGCCTCGGCCTCGTCCGATGCGCGCATGACGCCCACCGCCCGGAAGATCGCCGAGGAGAACAAGGTGGACGTGGCCCAGCTCAAGGGCTCCGGCACCGGCGGCCGCATCACCAAGGAGGACGTGCTCGGTCAGCTCAACCGCCCGGCCGAGGCTCCCGCCCAGCGCGCTCCGGCTCCCGCTCCCGCCCCCTCCGGTCCGCGCGCCCGCGCTGACCGCGAGGAGCGCGTGAAGATGACGCCGCTGCGCCGCCGCGTGGCCGAGCGCCTCATCCAGGCCCAGTCCACCGCCGCCATCCTCACCACCTTCAACGAGGTGGACATGGGCGCGGTGATGGACCTGCGCAAGCAGTACAACGAGAAGTTCCAGGCCAGGCACGGCATCAAGCTGGGCTTCATGAGCTTCTTCGTGCGCGCGGCCGTCGAGGCCCTCAAGGCCTTCCCCCAGGTCAACGCGGAGATCGACGGCGACGACGTCATCTTCAAGCACTACTACGACATCGGCGTGGCGGTGAGCGGCTCGCGCGGCCTCGTGGTGCCCGTCGTTCGTGACGCGGACACCCTGTCGCTCGCCGACCTGGAGAAGAAGATCGGCGACTACGGCACCCGCGCTCGCAACGACAAGCTGACGCTCGCGGAGCTGCAGGGCGGCACCTTCACCATCTCCAACGGCGGCATCTTCGGCTCGATGCTCTCCACCCCCATCCTCAACCCGCCCCAGACGGGCATCCTGGGGATGCACAACATCGTGGAGCGCCCCGTGGCCCGCAACGGCCAGGTCGTCATCCGGCCCATCATGTACCTGGCCCTCTCCTACGACCACCGCCTCATCGACGGCCGCGAGGCCGTTCAGTTCCTCGTGCGCGTCAAGGAGTGCATCGAGGACCCCACTCGGCTCCTGCTGGAAATTTGAAATCCGGATAAACTGACCAAGCGGGAAAACAGGGCAGCCGACTGGACAGGCGCGCGGCTGCCCGCCTACAACTTCACTTGTCACCCGACGGACGGGGGACGGGAAAGCGAGCGGATTCCGGTCCGCTCCTGACAAGGAAGCACCATGGCAACTGGTACCGTGAAGTGGTTCAACGACGCGAAGGGCTTCGGATTCATCGTGCAGGACGGCGGTGGTGAGGACGTGTTCTGCCACCACACCGCCATCAACATGGACGGGTTCCGGACCCTCGCCGAGGGGCAGAAGGTGGAGTTCGAGCTGGCTCGCGGTCCCAAGGGACTGCAGGCTCAGAACGTTCGCGCGGTTTGATGTCGCCCCGAGCCACTCCGTACAAGTAGTGGCCTCGGAAAAAGGCCCGGCCCCCACGAGGAGAGCCGGGCCTTTCTCTTTGCGGGCAGTGCTCGCGGGCTACTTCGCCAGGTGCTGCTTGAAGTGGTTCATCACCCACTCGTACTGACGCTGGGTGACGAGCGGATCCGGCACCATGTGCGTGAGGCCGCTGAGGGGCAGCAGCTGGTGCGGCTTGCCGGCGCGGAAGAGGGCGTCGGACAGCTTGAGCGTGTGGAAGAAGTAGACGTTGTCGTCCGCGGTGCCGTGCATGAGGAGCAGCGGGGAGATGCCCTTGCCCGTGTCACGCGCGTAGGTGAGCAACGAGCTCTTCTCATAGGCCTCGGGGTGCTGCTGGGGCAGGTGGAGGTAGCGCTCGGTGTAGTGGGTGTCGTAGTCGAGCCAGTCCACCACGGGAGCGCCGGCCACCGCGGCCTTGAAGAAGTCCGGGCGCTTGAGGGCGGCGAGCGCGGACATGTAGCCGCCAAAGCTCCAGCCCTCGATGCCCACGCGCTGCAGGTCCACCTCGGGCACCTGGGCGGCGAGCGCCTGGACGGCGGCGACCTGGTCCTCCAGCGTCACGCCGGAGAAGTCGAGGTGCACGGCGCGCTGCCACTTCGCGCCGCGCAGCGGAGTGCCCCGGCCATCGAAGCGGGCGATGAGGAAGCCCTGGTCCGCCATCCACTGCGACAGCAGGTGCGGAGCCATGCTCTTGTGGACGACGGTGACGGTGGGGCCAGCGTACACCTCGATGATGACGGGCAGCTTCTGGCCGGGCTTCATGTCGCGCGGGCGCACCAGCGAGGACTGGAACTTCAGCGGGCCCACCTCGCGGTACTCGACGACGGGGGTGAAGCCGGGCTCCACGGCCACGGAGGGCAGCTCGCCCACGCGGGTGCCGTCCGCGCGCGCCACGTAGGTGCGCGGCATGGAGGTGGGGCTCGCGTGCGTGATGACGACGAGGCCACCGGACTTGGACACGCTGCCGCTCTCCACGGCCGGGCCGGTGGTGCCGGGACGCACCACCTCGGGGGCGCCGCCGTCCTTCACGCGCCACAGGTAGCTCTCGGAGGGGTTGGGGCCGCCGACGAAGTAGAGCGTGCCGTCCTTCTCCGAGTAGCGGGCCAGGGCGCGGAAGCCCGCCTCCGGCTTCACCAGCGAGCGCACGAGGCTCCCGTCCGCCTTGCGCAGCTCCACCTCGGGGCCGCCATTGCGCTCGGTGTACCAGAGGAAGCCCTGGCCACTCTCGAGCCACTTGGGGAAGGTCTGATCCAGTTCGAGCCAGGCCTCGTCCTTCTCGGTGAGCAGCTCACGCGTCCTGCCCGTGGCCGTATCCACCGCGAGCAGCTTCTGCTCCGTCTGCGTGCGGTTCTGCACGAGGACGGTGAGGGAGCCCGCCTTCGGCCAGTCCACGGTGGCCAGGTAGGGGTACTTCTCCGCGTCCCACTGCACCCAGACCGTCTTCCCGCCCGTGACGGGGGTGATGCCCAGGCGCACCCTGGCGTTGTTCTTGCCCGGCCGCGGGTACGCGTAGTCCTCCGCGCCGCGCTCGGGGTGCATCACGTCGACGATGGAGAGGTTCTCCACGTCGGAGGTGTCGGACTCGGTGTAGGCGATGAACTTCGCGTCCGGGCTCCACCACCAGCCGGAGAAGCGGCTCATCTCCTCCTGGGCGACGAACTCGGCCAGGCCGTGCGTCTTCTTCGCGGTGCCTCCGCTGGTGACGCGGCGCTCCTTGTTGGTGGCAAGCTCGATGCGGAAGACGTCGTTGTCCCGCACGTACGCCACCTGCTGGCCGTCGTGGGAGAAGCGAGGGTCGATGACGCCCGCGCCCGTCTTCAGCTCCAGGGACTTCCCGGTGGAGCGCTCCACGACGTAGAGCTTGCCGGAGAGCGACACGAGGATGCGCTGGCCGTCCTCGGAGAGCTGGTAGGAGGTGAAGCCCCGGGAGCTCACGCGCATGCGCTCGCGGCGGGCCTTCTCCTCGGGGGTGAGCGTCTCCTCGCCCCCCTTGAGGATGGACTCGGGGGTGAGCAGCTCCCTCGTCTCACCGGAGGCCACGTCGAAGGCGAAGAGCGTCTGGACGGGAGCGCGGGGCTGGCCGCGCAGGAAGAGGACCGTCTTCTCGTCCGGGGTGATGCGGGGGTTGACGGGACGCCCGCTCATGAAGCGGCGCGTCTCGGCGAAGTCCTTGAGGAAGGTGTCTTGCGAAGCGGTCATGGTCTTGGCGGGGGGCTGCTGGGCAAGAGCGGGAGCGCTCACGAACAGGAGCGCGGCGGCGAACAGGATGCGCATGCGAGGCTGGCGCCCGGAAGTGGGCGCTCCCTCCTTTGAGCTGGGAAGCGCGCGCAGCCTACACTCTGGCGGCGCGCGGCCCGCGAAATGCCGCGCGGAAACGGTTATTCCCCAGGGATGGACGATTCACAGAGACACCTGCGTCTGGCGGGCGTCATCCGGCTGGCGCTCGGCGGTGGACGGGGGCCGGCGGATGCGTACGTCTTCGATCCGCACCGGCTGGCCCTGCCCGCGTGGGCCTGTGCGCTCGGGGAGGACGGACCGGCGGCGCTGCTGGTGACGCTGGACCGGCACCTGGACCTGGTGGTGCCGGTGGCGCCCGGGGCGGTGCCGGATCGCTCGGCGGGGCTGAGGGCCCTGGACGAGCACGCGCGGTGGGCCCTGGACGTGCGCAACTACGACCACGTGCTGGCGGCGATGGAGGCGGGGCTGGTGGGGGACGCCCTCGTGATTGCCCGGGGACGGCCCCGGGGGACGTACTCGGGAGACGTGTACGTGGACACGCGCGGGCGCTCGCACCGGCTGGTGGTGGTGCCCACGGTGGACCGGGCGGCGGAGGCCTTCAACGCACCCGCCCCCGGAGACGCGGTGCGCGAGGTGCTGGAGGTGGCGGAGCGGGTGTTGCTGGACGTGGACCTGGACTGCTTCACCAGCCTGAGCGACGCGGACCCGACGACGGTGCTGCCCTGGCCCCGGGGTGTCATCCGTGAGTACCTCCTGCCACCGGACTCGGAGTCCTTCTGGGAGGCGGTGCTGGGCAGGTGCGTGGCGCTGACGCTGGCCAGGGAGCCGCACCACTGTGGCGGGCTGCTTGCCTCGGGAGAGCTCTTCCGGGACGTGGCGGAGGTGCTCTTCCGGGAGTTGCTGGGAACAGATCCGCCTTAATCCAGACTTTCCCTGCTAGCATCCGGCTACCCGAGGAGCATCCTGGCAGGCCCTGCTCCGCGTCTCCATCCCCCCGCCACGTCTCCCTCCTGGGAGAATGGCCCCGCCTCATGAACGGCTCCCCCCCGCAGACCGTCCCCCCTGACCTGCTCCGACGGATCTTCCTCGTCGTGTCGGCGTGGCTCGCGCCCTCGGCGCCCATCTCCGTCTACCTCGTCGGGTTGTCGCTCGGGTTGTCGGCCCAGGACATCCTCTGGACCATGATTCACCTGCTCCCCCCGGCGTTCCTGGTGGCGGGTGTGCTCATGACCTGGACGGGCATGTCCATGCTGCTGCGCCGGAACTTCAGCCCGCTCCCCGGCGAGCCCCCCCACGAGCGCCTCATCCGCCTGCAGATGCTTCCCTGGAAGCTCTCGTTCGTGGGGACGCAGGTGGCCTACCTCCTGGGCGGTGCCCTCGTCACCATTCCGCTGGTGCTCCGGTTCAACAAGAGCCCCATGCACGTGGGGATCGGGCTGCTCGTGGCCGCCGCCTTCTCCCAGTCCCTGTCCCTGCCCGTGGGCATCAAGCTCGAGAAGATCCTGATGCCCTACGTGGTCGAGGAGCAGAACCGCGTGCGGGTGCGCGCCATGGGCCGGGGGGCCTTCTGGCCGCGGCAGCGCTGGTACCTGCCCTACGCGTTCGCCTCCACCCTGACGAGCACCGTGGTGCTCACGGCGCTGGTGGTCATCCTCCAGACGCTCGAGCTGCGCGACTCCGAGACGCGGGCCATCCTCGCCGACCCCACCATCCCCCACGGCCAGGCCGCGCTGATCGCCGAGAGGATCCATGGCTTCAGCAACACCCTGCTCTCGTCGATGGGGCCTCCGCTGTTGACGCTCGGCGCCTTCATCCTGCTCGTTCCCTCGCTCACCGCCTGGCTGCTGGCGCGCCGGCAGGTGCGGGCGGCGACGGCGGTGCAGGCGGCCATCGAGGCGCTGGCCCACGGCAAGCCCTTCCCCCCCGCCTGGGCCTCCACCGATGAGATGGGAGACCTGGCGGCGGGCATGGTCGAGGTCCTGGAGGGGCTCCAGGAGATTCCCACCCGCCTGCACGCCTCGGCCAGCCTGCTGCTCTCGGCGGGTACGGCGCTCGGCTCGGCGAGCCACCAGCAACGCCAGCACCTGACCGAGCAGGCCGCCGTGCTCCAGCAGGCGCAGATCACCTCGGAGGAGATCCGCACCACCTCCGAGCTGGCCTCCTTCAAGGCCGAGACCGTGCTGCGCGTGGCCGGCCACGCGGAGCAGCTCGGGCGCTATGGCGAGGAGTCCCTGGAGCGGACCCTGACGGGGCTGAGCACCATTGGAGACTTCGTGGACGGCATCCGCGGCAAGGTGCTGCGGCTGCACGAGAGCGCCACGCAGATCGCCAACATCGCCGTCACGGTGAAGGACCTGGCCGACCAGTCCCACCTGCTGGCGCTCAACGCCTCCATCGAGGCCGCGCACGCGGGAGACCAGGGCACGGGCTTCGCCGTGGTGGCCAGTGAGATCCGCAAGCTGGCCGATCAATCCATCCGGGAGACGTCCCTCATCCGCAAGAGCCTGCTGGACATCGGCACCGCCATCCGGGACGTGGTCTCCATGAGCGAGCAGGGCGCCCTGCAGGTCGCGGGCGGACTGGAGATGGTGCGCTCGTCCGGGGAGAACCTGCGCGAGATGTCGCTGATCATCCAGGAGAACGCCGCGGCCGTGCGGCAGATCGCCAGCGCCGTGAACCAGCAGAACAGGGGCATCTCGCACATCTTCAACGCCATCGCCCACCTGTCGGCCGGCATGGACGAGACGATGAAGCGTCTGGACACCACGCTGCAGGCCACCGAGACGCTCCAGGCCGTCACCCGGGAGGTGACGGAGATCGCCCGCAGGTACCAGCTCAAGCGCCAGGACCCCCCGGCATGAGCGGCGAGTCGTCACGCTACGCCAGGCTGCTCGCGCTCCCGCTTCCAGGAGGAGGCTGGCCGTGGCCCGAGGAGGAGGTCCGGACGCCATGAAGCGGCGCGTACTGCATCGCGGGGTGTTCACCGCCGCGGCCCTCTACAACCTCCTCTGGGGCCTCTACGCGGCGGTGGATCCCCAGTGGCTCTTCCGCTTCGCGGGCATGCCGCCACTGAATCAACCCGCCCTCTTCTCCTGCCTGGGCATGGTCATCGGCGTCTACGGTCTCCTCTACGCCGAGGTGGCGAGGCGGCCGGAACACGGCTTCGCGCTGGCGGCGGTGGGCCTGTTGGGCAAGGTGCTGGGACCGATCGGGCTCGCGCTCCTCATCCTCCGGGGCGAGTGGCCCCCGGCGACGCTGGTGCTCTGCCTCACCAATGACTTCATCTGGTGGGTGCCCTTCTCCCTCTACCTGTGGGACGCGTGGCCCGACTACCGCCGTACCTTCAGTCCCGCCTGAGACAGCGCTTCCAGAGCACCACCCCGCCCCACTGGCGCTGGTGGCAGAAGCCGGCCGAGCGCAGCGAATCCTCTCCCACCGCCCCGCCATCCACGAGCGCATGGGAGAACCGCGCGTCCGAGAGCTTCTCCTGGAGCTCCGCCTCGGGGCGTCCGTACCCCACGAACAGCGGCACGTCGCGGTGCAGGTAGAAGCGGCCGCCGGTGTTCCACTCGGGCGGACCGGCGATGACGAGCCCGGTGAGTGACGGGTCCCTG
This sequence comes from Archangium lipolyticum, assembly GCF_024623785.1. Classification (NCBI taxonomy): domain Bacteria; kingdom Pseudomonadati; phylum Myxococcota; class Myxococcia; order Myxococcales; family Archangiaceae; genus Archangium; species Archangium lipolyticum. Next base: position 355,389 of record NZ_JANKBZ010000002.1, on the reverse strand, counting down.
CCCGCGGAGACGGTGGCGTCGAGCACCCCCGCGCGCAGCCCGACCGGGAACAACACGGTAGCCGCAGCCACGGAGGAGAGCACGTACAGGCCCACGAGCAGCCCCAGCACCCGGCGCCGGCCCGACAACCGGGCGAGGTCTCCCGAGGCGGGCCCGGCGGCGATGGCCACGAAGAGGGGCAGCAGCGGCACCAGGAAGCGCGCTTCCTTGTGTCCCAGCGCGCTCACCACCACGAGGTAGAAGGCGAAGGCCCCCACGACGACGTCCCTCCGGGCCAGCCCGCGCCCGAAGTGCCAGACGAGCAGCAGGGGCGCCATGCCGGCCAGGATGGGCGCGTACCACCACCACGGCCGCTGGCCGAACTGGGACGCCGAGGAGCCGCTGGAGATGTTGAACTGGAAGTAGCGCCAGGCGGAGTGCCAGGGCGAGCCCCAGGTGAGCCAGTCGAGCACCCCGAGTCCCAGCAACACCGCGCCCACGCCCACCGAGAAGCCCGCGAGCGAGCGCCAGCGCCGGGCCCCCAGCAGGCTCGCGGCGAGGGGCACCCCGAAGACGGCCGAGGGGTAGCGGATGACGAAGGCCATGCCCAGCAGCACGCCGCTCCACAGCCCCTCGCGCCATCCGTCCCGGTCCCGGGCCCGTTGCGTCCAGAGGAGCGCGCCCAGCAAGGGCACCGCGCTCAGCACATCGCCGATCGGCCGCGCGGCGTAGATGAGGAACCCGCCCCAGGTGACGTGGATGCCCGCGGCCAGCAGCGCCGCCTCGCGGCCGTCCCGCTCCTCCACGAGCCGGAACAGCGCCCACGTGCCCAGCGCCTGGACCCCCGCGCACGCGCACCACACGACCGCCGCCAGGGCCCACGGGTGCTCGAGCCCCACGGCCCCGCACAGCGCGAGCAGTCCCCCGAGCACTCCGGGCACCGCCTGGTTGCGCAAACCGTCCACCCACTCCCAGGCGACCACGCGGTACCCGAAGGCCAGCCCATGGGCCGGCTCCAGGAACTGGAAGACCTCGTCCGGATGCACCCGGCCGCGTGCGAGCGCCGCCACTCCCACCGCGAGCAACGCCCCCACCGCGGCGAGCCACGAGGGCCGGGCCAGGAGCCTAGATGGGCGCATCCAGAAACCCTGGCCGGAACTCCGTCACCTGCCCTCCGCTGAAGGAGAAGCGTCCGCCGAAGTCGGGCCGGTCGTCGTTGAGGACGTACCCGAAGTCGAACCGGAACGGGAAGGTGTTGAACTGGGGGAAGAGCAGCCGCACGCCCACGCCCACCGAGTGCACGAAGCCCGGACGCCGGTCGAACGCCGAGCCCGTGTCGTAGAACAGCACGCCGCCCAGATGCACCGTGTAGAGGATGAGCGGCGGGGTGCGGTACTCCACGTTGACCAGGAGCATGCGCTTGCCCGGGTACGCCTCCGGCAGTGCGCCCCGCAGCCCGTTGCCGCCTCCGAGCAGCAGCACGCGCTCGTTCAGGTCATCGATGTTCACGTCCAGCAGGCCCCGGACCACGAAGCGCCCGCCGAGCACCTTCGGAGACACCTGCTGCACCTCGGCGGCCCAGCGGCGGTTGACCCAGGTCCCCTGGCCTTCCCCTCCGAGGAGCCGGCGGATGGAAGCGGCGGCGGCCACCGAGGAGAGCGCATCCCCCAGGCGGACGCGGTAGCGGGCGGTGAGGCCCAGCTCGGCGAAGTTTCCCGAGGAGGCCAGCAGCGCGGGCGCGTAGCGCGCCGTGGCCGTGGCGTAGGGCCCCACCTGGAAGTCCTCGGAGAGCGCGTAGGAGTCCACGTCGCGCATCACCTCGTAGCGCGTCTCCCAGAAGCGCGCGTAGCCGAGCACGTAGGTGGCGTCCTCGCTGCGAGGCAGGTGCGTCTCCCGGAACCACGTGCGCCGGGCCTCGTCCAGCCCGGAGCTCGCGGGAGCCCCATAGCGCCGGTGGTACGCGCCAATTCCCCCGCCCGCGTCCAGCTTGAACCGCGAGCCCCACGAGCGCAGGTACAGCGCGTTCCCGCCGAGCTCACGCGCATCGTAGATGTAGGGCACCGTCCCGCCCTCGGGGTACGGCAGCTCCCACACGTCGGCGCCGCGGAAGACACGCACGGGCTGCACGCGCCACACCACCTGTGTCTGGAAGCTCCACGGCGTCTCCAGGGAGAAGAAGGGCCGGTTCACCAGCACACTCCCCTTGGAGCCCTCGAGCCCGCTGCCCTCGCGCCCGAAGATGAGCGCGGCCGACTCGTTGAGGGACCAGCGGCTGCCGCCCAGGCGCGGGTCCAGATACGTCTGCCCGAGGCTCACCGAGTCGCGGCGCAGCAGGAAGTCCACCGCCACCTTCTTGTTGAGCCCGAGGAAGTTCTGCTCGGTGCCCTGAAGGCGCAACGACTGCACCAGCGAGCCCACCAGCTGGATGTCCTGGTTGAGCCGCAGCGACCACAGGTCCTTGGTGACGATGAGCAGCGACACCGTGTCCGGCGTGGAGCCCCGCACCGGCACCACGCGCACCACCGCGAAGATGCCCAGCTTGCGCAGGTTGCGCGCCGTCTCCAGGGCGAGCTCCGATGACCAGACCGCTCCCGGCTCCAGGAGCACCTCGCGCCGGATGACCCCCTCGCGGGTGCGCACGTGGAACACGTTGAGCAGCATCGGGTACGGGTCGCTCGGGGCGACGACGTCCTCGGAGGCCACCAGCACCGCCTCCAGCCGCTTGCCCTCGGGCTCGGGCTCGACCGGGTGGCCATGTTGAGCCAGCCCCCACTGCACGAGCTCATCCTCGTACCCTTGGACGGGCGGCGGAGCGGGGTCGGCCGCCAGCAGGGGGGCGGCGATCAATGCGAGCCAGGCGAGCGACACGGGGCCCCATCCTGGCACGCCCCCAGCACCAGGGAATACGGTAGTGAACAGCTCCTGCCTGATCGGAAGGGCCGGGGCTTTCCCACCCTGGGTGGAAGCGGGAGACTCCCGTATTTACGAGAGATGGACCCCGTAGAGTCCGGACGCAACGTGAAGATTCTCCTGGTAGAGGACAACGAGGACATCCGCGAGGGCCTGACCGACCTGCTCGAGAGCGAGGGCTATTCGGTCGCCGGTAGCGGCTCCGCGGAAGAGGGACTGGACCGCTTGAGGGCGGAGTCCTTCCATCTCGTCATCACCGACTACATGCTGCCCGGCGAGAATGGCGGGTGGCTGTTGGAGCAGGCGACGCGAGAGCAACGGCTGCACGACACGGGCGCGGTGATGATCACCGCCCACCCGAGGGTACGGCCTCCGGCGGGCGTCCGGCTGGTGCACAAGCCGCTGGACATCGACGACTTCCTGCGGGTGGTGAGCGAGTCCATCCCCCTGTTACGCATGGCCAACGGGTAGCGGCGCCGCGCGCAGGTCTCCAGGACGGGGCGACGGCAGCTTCTCTCCCCGGGCGATGGCCGCCACGATGGCCGCGAGCTGATCCACCCCATCCGTCAGCGCCGCCGGCCCCGGTTGGAGGATGAACGAGCTCTTCACCTCGTAGAGCTGGTCGTCCACCACCGCCCTCACCCGCTCCCAGCCCGGCCGTGTAACGATTTTGTCACGCTTCGCCTTGCGGCCACACCAGCTCGCGATGACGCCCTCGGGGTCGCGCCGGGCCACCTCGGCCGGGTCGAAGATGCGGCCCTTGGCGCCCTGCTGCTCGCGCGACTCGCGGCACACGTCCTCACCGCCCACCAGTTCCACCAGCTCCGAGCACCAGCGGATGCCGGAGATGAGCGGCTCGTGCCACTCCTCGAAGAAGACGCGGGGCCGGCGCGGCAGCCGCTCCGCCGCCTCGGCATGCCGCGCGAGGTTGGCCTCCAGGGTGTCCGCCAGCTTCTCGGCGGCCTCGGCCCGGCCCACCAGCGCGCCCACCACACGCACCGTCTGCAATATCTCCGCGAGCGAACGCTGGTTGAAGAGCACCACCGGCACCCCTCGCTTGCACAGCTCACGGCCCAGGTCCGCCTGCAGGTCCGAGAAGCCCAGCACCAGATCCGGCTTCAGCTCGAGGATGCGCTCGAAGTTGGCGTCCAGGAAGGAGCTGACGCGCGGCTTCTTGCGCGCCTCGGGCGGCCGGACGGTGAAGCCGGAGACGCCCACCACGAGGTCCCCCGCGCCGATGCGGTACAGCGTCTCCGTCGTCTCCTCCGTCATGCAGACGATGCGCTGGGGGTAGCGCGGCGCGGAGGCGAGCAGGGCCTTCAATCGGTCGGTCATGGAGCACAGTGTAAGGCTTCGGCCTCGCTGGAATGGGGCGCGGAATCACCTGGGGGTGGGCTTCCCTCTGACGCGCCTTCGGACGATGCTCTCCCCTGGCCCGATGACTTCCGCACGTACGACCTCCGCGACCTGGCTGACCCTTCTCCTGCTGGTGGTGACCCTGACCGCCTGTGGCGGCCACAGCACGAAGCAGCAGCGCCAGAAGCACGGAGAGGATCGGACGGATGAGGCCACCCTGCTGCTCAACGAGGCCGAGCAGTTGCTGCGCAACCTGGACGTGGAGAGCGCCGAGCCCAAGCTCGCGATGGCCCGGGAGATCCTCTCGCACCCGGATGTCGACCTCTCGCCCGAGGGGGAGATGTGCCGCTCGCAGCTCGCGCAGCTCCAGGCGTTCGTCCCCCGGGTCCGCGAGGAGCGGGTGAAACGGCAGAACCGGGCCGTCGAGGAGAAGGCGCGCAAGGAGCTCGAGGCCGCGGTGGAGAAGCAGCGGGACTCGGTCGTGGAGGCCATGTTCGCGGTGACGGAGGCGCTCGACGCCCTCGAGGGGAAGGACGCCGGGGCCGCGCAGGTGACGGCGGTACGCGAGGCCATCAAGCGCACGCGCGAGCAGATCCAGACAGGCAAGGAGCTCGAGGCGAAGGACGCGGACTACGCGGCCTCCGCGCGGAACACCGAGCGGCGCCTGGAGCAGGCGGAGGCGCGGGTGCGGATCGCCCAGCGGGTGATTGATTTCATCTCCGGGCCGCTCACCGGCAGCCAGGAAGTGCCGGAGCTGGAGAAGAAGGCCCGGAAGGAGCGGGACCTGGACGCCCGGCTCTCGCTCTACAAGGACATGCGCGAGCGCTTCCAGCGCTGCGAAGAGGAAGCGGAGAAGCTGCTCACCGAGGTCCCCGAGCTCGCTCGGGGCACGGTGCCGGTCCAGGGCCGGCCGATGGCGCTCAAGGCCGTCGCCACCCGGTGCGACAAGAAGGAGAAGTCCGTCCAGCGCGTGGTGCTGACGCTGGAGAAGGCCCGGGTGAAGCGGGACAAGCTCGAGGCGAAGCGGGAGAAGGCCAAGGCGGCCCGCGAGAAGCTCAAGGCGGCCCGGGAGGCGAAGCGGGAGAAGGCCAAGGCGGCTCGGGAAGCGGCCCGCGAGAAGGCCAAGAAGGCGCGGGAGGCGGCTCGCGAGAAGGCCCTCGCGCGCAAGAAGCGGTAGGCCGGCATGTCGCGTCGTCCCACGGAGCGCACCGCTCCGCCCGTGAGCCCGCTCGCCGAGCAGACGAACGACCCTCGCCTCGGACGTGATGCGCAAATTCCCAGTCCTTGAGACTGCATCCCATAGAACGCAGCGCGTCAGGGAAGGACTCGCCAGGTGAACCTGTCCGGCAGATGACGGTTCTGCGCCCGCGCCGTATTCTCGGGCCTCGTAGCGCGCCATCCCGGTAGCCCCGGACTTTTCGGACAGGGAAGGTCTGGTGCTAGCATCCAGTACAAGTCACATCTTCCACCGCCCCACCCGGCGGGCCGCGGGGGAGCTCATGGTACAAAGCGGCGCCCAGGCGCATAGCGCACCGGCCGACGTGGGAGATCCCCTCATCGGCCGCGTCCTCAACGACAAGTTCCGTATCGTGGAGGCACTCGGCTCGGGAGGCATGGGCCGGGTGTACAAGGCCGTGCAGGCACCGCTGGACCGGCTGGTGGCCCTCAAGGTCCTCAACCCCCAGTACAGCGAGGGCAAGGACCCCGGCTTCCAGAAGCGCTTCTTCCTGGAGGCCGCCGTCACCTCCAAGCTGCGCCATCCCAACACCGTCACCATCATCGACTACGGCAAGACGGATGACGGCGTGCTGTACATCGCCATGGAGTACCTCGAGGGACAGACGCTGGCGCAGCTCCTCACCCAGCTGGGTCCCCTGCCGTGGATGCGCGTGCTGAACATCGTCGCGCAGGTGGCGCGCTCGCTGCGCGAGGCCCACCGCGTCGGCCTCATCCACCGCGACCTCAAGCCCGCCAACATCATGGTCCTCAACCAGGAGGACGACCATGACGTGGTGAAGGTGCTCGACTTCGGTCTGGTGAAGTCCTTCCTGCCGGACCGCGGCCGGCCCGATGAACCGGAGATCACCCAGGCCGGTGTCATCCTCGGCTCGCCGCAGTACATGGCGCCCGAGCAGGCGCGCAACGTGTCCGACCCGCGCAGCGACGTGTACTCGCTGGGCGTGGTGATGTTCCAGATGCTGATGGGGCGTCCCCCCTTCCAGGCGCCGCAGAGCATCGACGTCATCTTCAAGCACATCAACGAGGCCCCGCCCACCTTCGCCTCCATCTGGCCCGCCAACTCCGTGCCGCAGGAGGTGGAGGCCCTGGTGATGCGGTGCATCCGCAAGCGCCCCGACGAGCGCTTCCAGTCCATGGACGAGGTGCTGGAGTCCGTGCGCCGCGCCGCCTCGTCCGCGGGCTTCAGCGGGGCCTTCTCCAGCCCCCGAATCATCACCGGCTCCACGCCCATTCCCGTCACCGGCAGCGGCCCCGTCTCTGGCCCGCAGACCGGACCCCTGCCCGGCCCCGGCGCCACCGGCGCGAGCACCGTGGCGCTGGACATCGCCGTGGAGGAGCCCGCGAGGCCGGCCGCCCGGCGCACGCTGCCCCTGGCCCTCTTCGGCGGCTCGCTGCTGCTCGGCCTCGGCGTGGCCGCGGTGGTGGCCCTGCGCTCCACCTCGCCCCAGGCCTCCCCGCCTCCCGCTCCCGTCGCCGCGGCGGCCGCGGCGCGTCCCTCCACGCCGGAGCCGGAGCCCGAGCCCATCCCCGCGCCCCTCGTCCCCCAGCAAGCCGTGGCCCAGCCCACCACCGCGGAGACCGCCCCGGCCGAGGACGCCCAGCCCACGCCCATCCGCATGCTGATCGCCAGCGAGCCCGGTGGCGCGAAGGTGATGTACGAGGGGCGCGTGCTGGGAGAGACGCCCGTGGAGCTGATGGTGCCCCCGGGCGTGGATGGACGCGCGAGCGCCCGGCTCACCTTCGCGCTGGATGGCTACCAGCGCCACACCGCCATCGCCGAGGGTCCGGGGCCGGTGGTCCGCTTCAAGCAGAAGCTGACGAAGAAGAAGTCCACGTCCCGCACCTCGACGGACAGGGACTCCGCCGGGTACAAGGACGACCCCTACTGAGATTGTGATGAACCCGACCGCCTTGAAGCGAGCGGGCGCCCTCGCGCTGGTGCTGTACGCGGGGACTGCCCTCGGCGACGCGCGCCTGGAGGCCCGCCGTCATTTCCGTAACGGCATGAGCCTCATTGCCCAGGGGAAGTACGACCAGGGCATCGCCGAGTTGCAGGAAGCGTACGCCATCAAGCCCCACCCCAACGTCCTCTACAACATCGCCCGCGCCTACCAGGACGCGGGCCGGGTGCCCGAGGCGGTGGACTTCTACAGGCGCTACCTCGCCACCAACCCGCCGGACTCGGCTCCGGTGAGGACCGCGCTGGCGGGCCTCGAGGAGAAGCTGCGGGCCAGCGAGGCGGCGGCGTCCTCCGAGGATCCGGCGAAGAAGTCCGGACTGCCTCCCATGCCGCCCCCGCCCGGTACCGAGGCGGCGAAGTCCCTGGCGGTGCTCGTCGAGCGGCTGGAGAAGGCCATCGCCCGCGCCGAGGCCCTGCCCTCCGCGCCCACCGCGTCCGCCCCGGGGCAGGCCGCGCCGGGCACGACCGCGACCGATGGCACCGGTACCGCGGTCGCCGCCTCCGACGAGGACGCGGGCGCGGTGCCCTACGAGGAGCGCGTGGTGACGGCCAGCCGCCGCGCGCAGTCCTCGCTGGAGGCGCCCAACGCCACCAGCGTCATCACCTCCGAGGACATCCGCCTCTCCGGCGCCACCAGCCTGCCGGAGTTGCTGCGCCGGGTGCCGGGCGCGGAAGTGATGATGATGGGCCAGGGCAGCGCCAACCTGTCGCTGCGCGGCTTCAACCAGCGCATCGCTAACAAGGTGCTGGTGCTGGTGGACGGCCGCACCGAGTACCAGGACTTCCTGGGCATGACCATCTGGTCGTCCATCCCGGTGGAGTTGGAGGACATCGAGCGCATCGAGGTCATCCGCGGCCCGGGCAGCGCGCTGTACGGCGCCAACGCGATGCTGGGCGTGGTCAACATCATCACCCGCGCTCCGGGCACCGGCCCGCGCGCGCGCTTCCAGGGCCACTTCGGCAACGGCAACACCGCGGGCGGCAGCTTCGTGAGCCACGGCGGCACGGGGGCGCTGCGCTACCGCGCCTCGGCGGCGTACTCGCAGGCGGACAAGTGGAGCCGCGACTTCGCGGCCGGCCGGCCCGACATGGCCGTGACGGATCCCCAACCCGACCTGGCCCTCCGCAGCGCGCGCGGCACCCTGTCCACCGTCTACCAGTTCCGCTCGGGCAATGAGCTGGGCCTGTCCGGCGGCGTCAACCGCCTCTACACCGAAGCCTACCCCCTGGGTCTGCTGCGCAACTACTACCTGGATGGGGTGAACGCCTTCGTCAAGGCGGACGCGGGCCTGGGCCCGCTCAAGGTGAAGGCCTTCTGGAACCACATGTCGGCGGACGTGGGGCCGCAGTACGAGGCCCTGGGGCAGCGCTCGCTGGCCACGCGCGTCTCCTCCAACCTCTTCAACGGAGAGGTGCTCTTCAGCAGGGGCTTCCACCTGCTGGGTGAGCACCAGGTGAACCTGGGCGTGGAGGGCCGCCTCAAGCGCGTGGCCTGGAACTACCTCGGCCCGCTGCGCCAGGAGTTCCACGCCGCGGCCTTCGTCCAGGACGAGTGGCGCATCGCGAAGCCCTTCCGCGTGCTGGCCTCCTACCGCGTGGACCGGCACCCGCTGCTGGATGGCGGCAAGCCGGGCCTGGCCCACTCGCCGCGCGTGTCCGCCCTCTTCATGCCCTTCGAGGGGCACGCCTTCCGCGCCAGCGCCGCCTCGGCCTTCCGCGAGCCCACGTTCCTCGAGAGCTACACGGGCCTGCGCATCCCCCTGCCCGGGGTGAATGGCGCCAGCGCGCTCACCAGCGGCAACATGGCGCTCAAGCCGGAGCGGCTCGTGGCCTTCGAGCTGGGCTACCGCGGCGAGGCCCCCGCGCTCGGCATGGACTGGGACGTGGCGCTCTACCAGAACACGGTGAGGGACCTCATCGGCCTGTCCGCCGTGGAGCGGCTGCCGGCGGGCGAGTCCTGGGACGCGGCCACGGGCACCTACCTGCTGGGCCGCTCCTTCTTCCAGAACGAGGCGGCCGTCTACACCGCTCGCGGCGCCGAGGCCGGCGTGACGCTGGCCCCGGTGGATGGCCTCGGCATCAAGGCCAGCGCCGCCTTCCAGCAGGTGGCGGCCGAGGGTGAGGAGGGGCTGTGCGGCCCCTGCAGCCAGGCCCCCCAGTTCAAGCTGTACGGCGGCGTCACCTACCGCACGCGCTCGGCGCTGGAGCTGGGCGTGGACGCGGCCTGGACGTCCTCCACCACCTGGGTGGAGCGTGAGCCCGCGGCGCAGGACCCCACGAGCATCGAGCCCCTGGCCAACCCGCTGCCCGCCTACGCCATCATCAACGCCCGCGTGGGCTACACGCCGGTGAAGGACCGGGTGTCCGTGGCGCTGGTGGGCTCCAACCTGGGCCCCACGCACGCCCAGCACCCCTTCGGCAACCGCGTCGAGCGCCGCGTGCTCGCCATCCTGACGGTGACCCCATGAGCTCCTTCCGCCAGAAGACGCTGACGGGCCTGGCCCTCGCGTCCCTGCTCGCCCTCGGCTGCGAGCCCCCGCCCGTGCTGCCCACGGCGGACCGCCGCCAGAACCAGCAGCTCTCGCGCATCGAGGGCCACGTGGTGGTGCAGAGCCGCGCCCGCGGCAACGCCATCGTCCTGCTCTACGACGCGGACCGTCCGCCTCCGCCCCAGGGCTCGGGCCGCCCGCTGACCTTCACCGTCATTCCCGCCGAGCGCCTCTTCGGGCCGGCCCTGGCGGACACGGCCAGCTCCGGCCCCTTCACCGCGCCCTTCTCCCTCAGCCTGGTGGGGCCGGGGCGCTACGTGCTGCGCGGCTTCATCGACGCGGACACGTGCCGCACCGGCGCGCAGCCCTGCCATGGCTCGGACTTCATCCCCTGGTACACCGTCACCGGCGAGCCCAACGCCGGAGACGTGGGCGGTGCCTCGGTGGACGCCGCCACCCAGGCCCCTCGCGTGGTGGAGGTGGCCGCGGGCCCGGACGGCGCCCTCCAGGCCGTCACCGGTGTCAGCGTGAGCTTCAGCGACTCGGCCCGCGTGCCCACGGACCGGCCCGCCTTCCAGGTCATGAGCGAGCCCCGCTTCGACCCGACGCTCGGTCCCAAGCGGCTGGACTTGAAGCCCCTGCCGCTCCAGGAGGGCGTGGTGGACCAGCGGCCCGCCGCCTTCCTCCTGCACTACGCGGACAGCGACAAGAACGGCGTCGCCGATGACACCAACGGCGACGGCCAGCCGGACCTCTGGCCGCGCGTGCTGGTGCGCAAGCTGGCCGACGGCGAGAACCTCACCGGCACGGCGGCGCTCGCCGACGAGAACGACCTCGACCGCGACGGCGTCCTCGATGACCAGGGCGCGGACTACCCCCGGGCCGATGGGACGGCCGACGGACTGCCGGACCAGGTGGTGCTCAACGCGGTGCTGGAGCCGGACCCCGCGGCGCAGGACGCCCTGCGCAAGGCCGATGGCACGCCGAAGCTGGATGCCCTCGTACCGGTGACTTCACTGCGGGTGCAGGTGGCTCCCAAGGCCCTCGATGTGCGCGATCCACTCCATCCGGTGGCCCTCAAGTCGGTGCCTCGCGGACGCTACGCCCTCACGCTCGTCCAGCTCACCGGGCAGACGTGGCGCGTGCCCAACGAGCTGTCCCCCGCCGTGGCCCCCGCGCTCGGGCTGCCCTCCGTGGCGAGCCAGTCCTTCGTGCTCGAGGTGCCGTGAAAACGGCTCATCCCTGCTGAACGAAAATCTCCTGTTTCGAGGTCTACGCCGCTTTGACTTCAAGCTGTGGGTCGTCCAACATACCCACTGTCCAGCAGGACAGCGCGCGGGGGGGGACAGTGCAGGGAGACTCTCCAATGAAGCCGGCAACGGTTGTGCCCGAAGCAGCGGCGAATGCATCGCCCCGAACCCCGTCGGCTCCCTCCGAGCCAACGCGGCCGTCCGTTGCGTCCAGCACCACTCCAGCGCGGCCACCCGTGGCGCCCATGACGCCGGCGCATACGCCCATCCCGCTCGCCGAGACGACGCCCCGTCCCTTCGGCTCGCTCAACGCCGAGGCGGCCAAGGCCTTCGCGGCCGCCAGCGCCTCCGAGTCGCGGCCCTTCGCCCGCCCGACGCCCAACGTGCAGCCGCAGCGCGTGCTGCTGGTGGATGACAGCCGCTCCATCCGCACGCTGCTGAAGATCTACCTGATGGCGCGCTCCTTCGAATACATCGAGGCGGAGTCGGCCGAGGCGGCGCTGGACGTGCTGAAGACGCAGACGGTGGACCTCATCCTCACCGACTTCCACATGGACGGGATGAACGGCGCGGACTTCGCGGCGTCGGTGCGCGCCAACCGCGACGTGAAGGTGTCCAAGATTCCCATCCTGATGATGACGGGCGACGCCAACGCGGCCGAGGTGCGCAACAAGGGCCAGAAGGCGGGCATCAACGCCTTCGTGCGCAAGCCGGTGAGCTGTGCCCAGCTGATGACGCTGGTGGACACCATCCTCCCGCCGCCGAAGAAGGTCTGAGCGGGCCGCTCCCGCCTCCCCTCGAAGGAGGAGGCGGGCCGCGCCCACCTCAGGCGGCGTGGAAGCGCATGGGCATCACCACGGGACCGCGGACCGTCATGGAGCGGTTCCACACGATGGGCTCCGGGTCCCTCGAGAAGCCCGAGAAGCGGTCGAGCAGCGTCTCCAGGCCGATGCGCGCCTCCATCCGGGCCAGCTGCGAGCCCAGGCAGAAGTGGATGCCGTACCCGAAGGACAGGTGATTCTGACCCGTGCGCTCGGGGTCGAAGCGCTCGCCATCGGGGAAGTGCTCCTCGTCCCGGCCGGCGGCGGCCAGCAACACGAGGACGCGGGTGCCCTTGGGCAGAGGAACCCCTCCCAGCTCCGTATCGGCGGTGGTGTGCCGCGGCACGGAATGGACGGGGGGCTCGTAGCGCAGCACCTCCTCGAGGAGCTGGGGGATGAGGGATCTGTTCGCGCGCACGCGGGCCAGGACGTCCGGGTGCTCCGCCAGCAGCCGCACCGAGTGGTTCAACAGGTGGACCGTCGTCTCCAGCCCGGCCACCAGCAGCAGGAAGAGGAAGCTGTGCACCTCCGCCTCGGTGAGGGCCTCGCTTCCCGTCTGCGCGCGGAGCAGCTCGCTCACCAGGTCCTCACGCGGCTCGCGGCGCCGCAGCTCCAGCACCTCGGAGACGTACCGCTCGAACTCCGCCACCGTGTCGCGCACCTGCGCCTGCTTCGCGAGGTCATCCGGAGCCGTGCCGGTGATGCTGGTGAGGTCGTCCGTCCAGCGCTTGAACCGGGGCCGCAGCGACGCATCCAGCCCGAGCAGTTCTCCGATGACGCTGGCGGGCAGGGCCGAGTTGAAGGCGTCGATGACATCCACCGTGCGCCCGGAGGGAAGCGCGGCGGCGAACGACTCGGCATAGGCGCGCACGCGCGGCTCCCACCGGGCGAGGGCCGCGGTGCCGAAGACGCGGTTGACGAGGGCCCGCAGCCGGGTGTGGTTCGGCGGATCCATGCAGATCATCGAGTCCGCGAACGGGTTGTGTCCGAGCCAGGCCGGCCTGACGGCCCTGCCGAAGCCCTCGGAGGAGTAGAGCAGGGGGTTCTTCATCACCGTCATGACGTCCGCGTACCGGGTGACGGCCCACATGCCACCTGGGTCCACCTGGCTCAGGTGACGGTTGCGCCGCAGCTCGGCGTAGACGGGGTACGGGTTGGCGCGGACATCGGGCGCCAGCAGGTTGAACCTGTTGCTCATCGAGAGGGTCTCCGGGCTGGGTGGAGCGAGCGAAGCTCCCCGCTCCCCACACGGAGTCTAGAGGGGACGAGGGTCCGGAGTCGCGCCCCCCTGCCCTCACACGGCCGAGACGGGAGCCCCCGGCCGCGCCCGCCGCTTGCGCAGGGCCTCGGCCACGCGGATGGCGAAGAGCAGCGCCAGCACACCGCCATACACGAGGGGCTCGGTGACATCCTTCTTCACGCGCCAGAAGAAGTGCACCACGCCCAGTGAAGCCGCCACGTAGGACAGCCGGTGAAGCCGCTGCCAGGTGGGGAAGCCCAGGCGGCGCACCATGCGGTTCGTGCTGGTGACGGCCAGGGGCACGAGCAGCACCAGCGCGAGGAAGCCCACGGTGATGAAGGGCCGCTTCGCGATGTCCTCGAGGATGGTGCCGAGCGCCAATCCCTGATCCACCACCACGTACGTGAGGAAGTGCAGCACGGCGTAGGCGAAGCCCAGCAGGCCGAGCAGCTTGCGCACGCGCATGGGCCACGTCCACCCGGACACCACCTTCAGCGGCGTGCACGCGAGCGAGGCCACCAGGAGGATGAGGGCGAGCATCCCCGTCTGGTTGAGCACGCGCTCGATGGGATTGGCCCCGAGGGTGTCCCGCGCGAGCTGGAGCGCCAGGATGGCGAGCGGGGAGAGGCCGCCCACGAGGACGGCGGGCTTGAGCCAGGGGAGCGGGGGCGAGGCCATGGGCGTCAGAAGTTGCGGCGCAGGTCCAGGCCCGAGTAGAGGCTGGCCACCTGCTCGGCGTAGCCGTTGAAGGGGAGCGTGGGCCGGCGGCGGAGCTCGCCGATGCGGCGCTCGGTGGCCTGGCTCCAGCGCGGGTGGTCCACCTCGGGATTCACGTTGGCGAAGAAGCCGTACTCCCGGGGGTTGGACTTGTTCCAGGTGGTGGGCGGCTGCTGCTCGGTGAGGGTGATGCGGACGATGGACTTGATGCCCTTGAAGCCGTACTTCCACGGCACCACCAGCCGCAGGGGCGCGCCGTTCTGGTTGGGCAGGACGCGGCCGTAGAGACCCACCGCGAGCATCGTGAGGGGATGCAGGGCCTCGTCCAGACGCAGCCCCTCGACGTACGGCCAATCGAGCACGGCGGTGCGCTGGCCGGGCATCTGCTTGGGGTCCTTCAACGTGGTGAAGGCGACGTACTTCGCCTTGCTGGTGGGCTCCACGCGGCGCAGCAGGCCCGCCAGGGGGAAGCCCATCCACGGAATCACCATGGACCAGGCCTCCACGCAGCGCATGCGGTAGACGCGGTCCTCGAGCGGGAACCAGGACTGGAGGGTGTCGATGTCCACCGTCTGCGGCTTGTGCACCTCGCCGTCGATGACGACGGTCCAGGGCCGCGGCTTGAGGACGTGGGCGTTCTCCGCGGGGTCGCCCTTGTCGAGGCCGAACTCGTAGAAGTTGTTGTACGTGGTGACGTCGTCGTACGAGGTGGGGGTCTCGTCGGTGTCATACGGGCCCCGGGGCTTCTTCCTGGGGGCCTCGCCCGGAGCGGCCGGAGCGGAGGGCAGACCACCGTCCGTGCCCGAGGGCCTGCCGCTGAGCAGTTGCAGGCCGCCGCCCACACCCGTGGCGGTGCCGGTGAAGAGGACGGCGCTCTTGAGGAACTCACGCCGGCGCAGGTACAGCGACTCGGAAGTGATTTCGGAGCTCGGGGGCTCGGGCACCTTCTTGCTCATGATACCCACCATAACGCCCGAGCCGGAATCCGGTTACATCCGGGCGGGAGACTCGGAAGGACGGGCCCCGGCGCGGACGCGGGCATCGCGCATCGTCCACAGGCGCCACCAGGGAGTGGAGGGAGATTCGTGGTGCTCCCAGTGGTAGCCGAAGAAGTAGCAGGAGAGCATGGCCCACAGGTGGTTGCGCGGCAGGGAGCGCGCGTGGTGGGGGGCCATGTCGGGGGTGTCTGGGCGGCGGTGGGGCAGGAAGGTGCCGAAGTAGAAGAGCTGCACGGTGCCGATCATCGCGGGCACCACCCAGAAGGCGAGGATGCGCCACTGGGCCACTCCGAGGAGCAGCAACAGGTTGAACTTGGCCGCCATGACGAGCAGCTGGGGCCAGGTGGTGTAGCGCACCATGAAGGTGGCGAACCACGGCCAGAAGGACTGGGTGCGGGTGGAGAAGTCGGGGTCGTCCGGGCCGGTGGGGTCGATGTGGTGGGCGCGGTGGTTGACGACCAGACGACGGTAGGAGAGCCCGGCGAAGAGGAAGCAGGCGGCCGTGCCCACGGTCTGGTTCACCCACCGGTGGCGGCTCACCGTGCCGTGCATGGCGTCATGACCAGTGATGAACAAACCGGTGCTCAGGTACGCCTGCAGGGCGATGTGGAGCCAGGTGAGCGGCGAGGCGAGGGACAGGTCGGCCGCCGCCAACAACCAGACGAGATGACCCAGCCACGCGCCGAGCACGGTGAGCGCGATGAGGACACCCCAGGGACCGCGAGGAACGTGGCTGCGCATTCGCCTCATCTCTCATCACGCCCGGGCCGCCGCGCACGGGAAAACGCACGCGGCGGACGAGCGGACGACGATTACTTCTTCGCGGGCTGGGAGGCCTCGGCCGCGAGCTTCTCGGCGGTGACGTAGCGCGGATCGATGTCCACGGGGACCTTCTCGAGCTTGTCGAGGACGCGCTTCACCTCGGGACGCACCACGCCCATCTTCTCGAGCAGCGACTCGGCGGCGGCGCGGTTGCCGGCGGCCTGAAGCTCCATGAGCTGCTTCGTCAGGGAGGTGACGGACTCGCGGATCTTCCCCGGCACCACGGAGAAGGTGCCGTCCTTGTTCACCACCACGGCGCCGGTATCGAGGAAGTGGTTGAGCTGCAGCGCGATGCCCTTGCCGTGGGCCTCGTTGATGCCGAAGCGGATGGAGCGGAACGCGGAGGCGAGGAAGGTGGTGTACATGGTGCGCTCCATCTCCTTGCCGATGACGCCCTTGTCCACCAGGCGCTGGAGGGCCCAGAGGCCGGAGACGTCCGCCTTGGCCTCTTCGATGGCGCTAGAGGACGCCTGGAGCGCCTGACGCACCGTGGTCTGCTTGCCCTCGAGGGTGATGTTGTGGGGCCCGAGCCCGTGCATCAGCTCGTGCATGAGGATGTGGGTGAAGAAGGCATCGAAGGCGACGTCCTTGCGATCCTTGGCGGGGAGGGCCACCTGGGTGATGGGCATGAGCACCCGGTTGAACTTGGCCTCCTGGACGTTCTTGAGCATGACGCGCTTGGTGCCCTTCTCGGCGGCGACACGCTCGTCATTCGGGAGGTTGAAGGCGGCGGTCTGCACGCCGCGGTTGGCGTCACCGGAGGAGAAGATGCTGTTGATGACGCGGATGGGCGCGAGGGCACCCAGCTTGGGGTTGCGCAGCTTCGGATCGATGGGGAGGTTGTTCTCCAGGTCCTGCAGCTCGCCGCTGAACTTCGCGAGCTTCTGCGTCTCCGCGTCATCGCGCAGACCGACGAAGGCCTCGAAGGCGGCCTTGTAGTTGAACCACTCGTCCTCGTAGACCTCATAGGGGCCGACGGTGGGCTCGATGCTGGCGTCGAGCTCCATCCAGGCCACCTCGCTCGGGTAGTAGTCGTTGCTGAGGAAGGCGTCGGCGCGCTTGGAGAGGAAGGACTTCAGGGTGGGCTGGGTGGTGAGCTCCGAGGCCTCGCGCAGCAGTCGGGCGGCCTGGGCGAGCTCGCCCTGGTACTCGATGCTGTAGGGGACGGAGACGAACTTGCCGGCGGGGTCGCGGCGGATGGTGGTGAAGAAGCCGGTGGCCTCGCGCTGCTGGGCCTCGGGGAGGGACTTCACCCAGGCCTCGATATCGGCCTTGGAGGCGCCGGCCGGGTAGAAGTTGCCCTCGGGGGGCTTGGAGGGGACACCGGGGATGAAGGGGGCGTTGTGGTCGAGCCGGGACCAGGGGCCCTTGTTGAGGAGGAAGGAGTGGAGACGCTCGCGGCCGAGCGGCGAGGTGTCCTCGATGAGGTCGAGCAGGAGGGTCTCATTGCCGGCCCAGACCTGGCGGAGGAAGAGGGGGTCCATGATCTTCGCGGCCTGGACGATCTTCGCGAGGGCTCGGCGCTCGTTGTCGGGGAGCTTGGAGATGTCGGCCTGGATGTCGACGGGGGCGAAGCGAGCCGTCATGCGCTGGAGCTCGGGAGCGGTGGGCATACGGGAGGAGGCGGGCTGAGCCTCTGCGGCGCTGGCGGAGCCCGAGAAGAGCATCGCGGCGGCGGCGAGGGAGAGGAGTTTGCGTGTCATGGGGGCCCCTTTTAGCCGAAGCCATCGGGCATGCCAGCGAGCACCACACCCCTCTCCCTCCGGGAGAGGGACGGGGTGAGGGTATCGAACATCCCGGGTTGAGTCGGTGTGCGCCCCCTCTCCCTCTGGGAGAGGGCTGGGGTGAGGGTCTACGCCGGACCAGCCCCGTGCACACAGTAGAGATTCGTGATGTCTGAGGACCTGGTCTCATCCTCATAGGAAGACGTTCGATGTTGGATCCCGCGACACGACAGCACCGCAGACGCATCTCTCGTGAATCGGGCATCGAGATTCACACGTACGATTTCCTCATCGATGCGTGCACCCGATTGATTCCGGGTGGGTAGCTCCGTGCCCATGGAGCACCCGGCTGAGTCCCACGCAAAGGCTCTCAACCTCGTCACAACCTCACACGGCCGGCAACAAGATGACGATGAGCACGTCCCACAGCGAGTGACTCACCCACGAGGCCGCGAGGCTGCGGCGCCACTCGGCGAGCAGCCCCCACGCGAGGGACGTGGGGAACGCCGCGAGGGCCAGCAGCGGCTCACGGAAGGCCAGCAGCGCGAGGCTCGACAGCACCGCCGCCACCACCGTGCACCCCACCCTCCCGAGCCTCGGTCGCAATGCCTGCTGCACCACGCCTCGCCAGAACAGTTCCTCGGCTGGGGCAATCACCAACGCCAGTGCCAGCCCCGCCCCCACCGAGCCCGTTCCGAAACGGGCGTAGACGCCCATCAAAGGCTCGCACAGGAAGTTCGAGAAGCCTCCGCACAGCGCCCACAGGACGGCTCGCGCACCGACGTACAGCACTCCCGCGAGCGCCACGCCCCACAGCAGGTCCGCTCTCCTCGGGCGGAGACGCTGTCTTCCCTCGTTGCCCAGCGCCTTCCACGACAGTGCGTTCCAGACCGCGCAGTAGAGCGTGGCCCAGGCGAAGAAGTGCGGCGGGTGCTCGTGCACCAGCGCGGTCCAGAAGACCAGGGCCACTCCGGTGGCCACGAGCCAACCCCAGTGACTTCTACCCTCACCCCGTCCCTCTCCCAGAGGGAGAGGGGTATTTGCTCTCACAGGAGGACTCATGGCAGCGCTACATCCCGGTCTCTCAGCAACGCCTCCGCCGCTCGTCTCCCCGACACCATCGCTCCGTCGATCGACCCGTTCTCCCGGTAGTCTCCACACGCGTACAGCCCCGGTGACATCCTCACCCTCCGGTGCGGCTCCTCGAGCAGCTCGGGTTGTTGCGCCGGCAGCGCGTGCGGAATCGCGTACGTGCGCAGGTGCCTCCACTTCGCCACCTCTCCGCCGAACCACTCCGTGAGCTGCTCGCGCACCCGCCTCTCCAGTTCCTCCGAGTCCTCCGCCGTCTCCAGCACCGACACGGACACCAGCGCCTGCCCCTCCGGCGCGTACGAGGGCGCCACCTCGCTCATCACCGCGAGGTTGTTCACCGGCCCCCTCCCCTCCCCGTTCAGCACCAGGTAGGGGCCTCGCACCGGCGGCTCCGGCGCCGCGAAGTACAGGCACGTCACCGCGTTCATCTTCCTCGGCGGCATGCCGAGCAGCAGCTCCTCCGCCGCGGGCGCGTCCGTGGCCACCACCACCGCGTCCGCTTCCATCACCGTCCCCGACGCCAGCTTCACCCGGTGGCCCCAGACCTCCTCCACCGGCGAATTCAGCTTCACCACCCCGAACGGGAACTTCGCGGCGAGCTGCTCCGCCAGCGCCCCCATTCCCTTCGCCGGCACCGCCGTGGCCCCCGTGGCGAACATCCGGAAGACGAACTCCAGCATCCGGCTCGACGTGCTCAGCTCCTTCTCCAGGAACACGCCCCCGAAGAAGGGCCGGAAGAAGGCGTCCACCATCTCCTCGGAGAACCCCACGTCGCGCAGGTACGTCAGCGATGTCCGCTGCCTCCGGTGGAACACGTCCTCCACCGAGCCCGCCAGCGACTGCTGCCGCAAGTCGAGAACGTGCAACTTGTCGGCGAACGAGCCCACCTTGTTGAAGGCGTGCGCCGCCGCTTGCAGCGGCCGGCGGAGCGGATCCGCCACCTGGTGCAGCTTCCCCTCGCGCCACACCAGCGCTCCCGGGAAGAAGCGCTGGAAGTCGAGCGCCTCGTAGTCCAGCCAGCGCTGGGGCTCCGGGTAGGCCGTGAGGAAGACCTGGAAGCCCCTGTCCAGCCGGAAGCCGTCCACCACGTCCGTGCGCGCCCGGCCCCCTACTCCGTCGCTCGCCTCCAGCACCCGCACCTTCGCCTTGGCCTGATGCAGCACCCTCGCGCACGTCAGCCCGGCCAGCCCCGCCCCCACCACGATGACGTCCGGACCCGCCAAGCCGTACCCTCCGTAAAAGTGAAAATTCCCGTCCTGCATTGATTCCCGGACACCACCCGGCGAGACTCGCCGGGAATACGGGAAGACGTGGACACCTTTCTTCACTGAAAAGCGTCCCGCCTTCTTCTACTAAAGGCACTGCCTCAAACCGACCGCCTTCTCTTCCCCAGGCGGCGGAATACTTCGGAGACCCGCAAGCCATGTTGATCGTGATGCGACCGGATGCGACGGCCCAGGACATCGAGCGTGTAAACGACGAGATCCGCCGTCGCGGCTGGCAACCGCACGACAAGGTGATGGCCGAGGTGGGCGCGGTGGCCGCCGTCCTGGGCCGCGACGTGGCGCGACTGGAGTAGACACATGACGCTCAAGGAAGCGCTGGGCAGGGTAGTGGGCCGGCGAGATCTGACTCGCGAGGAGATGGTCCAGATCATGGGCCTGATGCTCGCGGGAGAGGCGACGCCTGCCCAGGTGGGCGCGTTCGCGGTCGCGTTGCGCATGAAGGGAGAGACCGAGGAGGAGATCCTCGGCGCGGCGGAGGCCATGCGGGCCTGCGCCACGCGCATCCACCCCAGGGCCGAGGTGGTGCTGGACACCTGCGGCACCGGCGGCGATGGGGCGCACACCTTCAACATCTCCACGGCCGTGGCCTTCGTGGCCGCGGGCGCGGGGGTGACAGTGGCCAAGCATGGCAACCGCGCGGTGTCCTCGCGATGCGGCAGCTCGGACGTCTTGGCCGCGCTGGGCGTGGGCATGGACCGGTCGCACGAGCAGGTGACACGCGACGTGGACGAGCACGGCGTGGGCTTCCTCTTCGCGCCCTCACACCACAGCGCCTTGCGGCACGTGGCGCCGGCGCGGCGTGAGATCGGCCTGCACACGGTGTTCAACCTGCTGGGTCCGCTGACCAACCCGGCGGGGGCGCGCTACCAGCTGCTCGGCACCTTCGCGGGCGAGCGGCTGGAGCAGACGGCGCGCGTCCTCTACAGGCTGGGCAGCAAGCGGGCCTGGGTGGTGCATGGCCACGACGGGCTGGACGAAATCTCCCCGTGCACGACCACGGACGTGGCGGAGCTGCGCGAGGACGGCTCGGTGAGGCGCTTCTCCATCACCCCGGAGGACGCGGGGCTGGAGCGGGTGCCGCCCGAGTCCATCGTCGGCGGGGACGTGGAGGACAACGCGCGGCGCTTCAAGACGCTGCTGGCCGGAGAGCGCTCGGGGGTGCGCACGGCGGTGCTGCTCAACGCGGCGGCGGCGCTCGTGGTGGTGGGCAAGGCGACGAACCTCAAGGAGGGCGTGCAGCGAGCGGTGGAGGCCATCGACTCGGGCACGGCGGCGGCCAAGCTGCAGGCCCTGGTGAAGGGAGGCGCGACATGAGCAAGCCCACTACCCCTCTCCCTCCGGGAGAGGGACGGGGTGAGGGTACCTCGGGCCCCGAGTCCGACAAGCTGGCGGCCATCTTCGCGCGCAAGCGCCGGGAGCTCGCCGCGCGCAAGCCCCTGGTGGCCACCACCCCGCGCCCCCCATCCCGGGACTTCGCGGCGGCGCTCACCCGGCACCGGCCCGACCTGCCAGTCAACGTCATCGCCGAGGTCAAACGCCGCAGCCCCTCGGGCGGGAACTTCCCGCACCATGACCTGGTGGCGGTGGCAAAGGCATACGAGGCCGCCGGAGCGAGCGCCATCAGCGTGCTCACGGACGACGTGGACTTCGGAGGCTGCCTCGACGACCTGCTCCAGGTGCGCGCGGCCATCTCGCTGCCGGTGCTGCGCAAGGACTTCCTGGTGGCACCGCAGGAGGTGGAGGAGAGCGCGGCCATGGGCGCGGACGCGGTGCTGCTCATCGCGGACGCGCTGGAGGACGGGCCACTGGCGGAGATGGTGGCCGCGGCGAAGGCCTGCCGGGTGGCGGCGCTGGTGGAGGCCCATACGCAGGAGCACGCCGAGCGCGCGCTGAAGGCGGGCGCGGAGCTGGTGGGCATCAACAACCGGAACCTGGCCACGCTGCGCACGGACGTCTCCACGGCGCTCCGGGTGATTCCGTCGCTGCGCAGCCGGGCGAAGGCGCTGGTGGCGGAGAGCGGGCTCAAGACGCGCGAGGACTTCGCGGCGGCACGGGCCGCGGGAGCCGACGCGGTGCTGGTGGGCGAGTCCCTGCTGCGCGACGCGGAGCCGGGCCGGGCGCTGGCGCGGCTGCTCGCGGGTGGGCCGTGAGCACCCGGGTCAAGATCTGTGGCGTCACGCGCGTGGAGGACGCGCGGCGGGCGTGGGCCGAGGGCGCGGACGCGTTGGGGCTCAACTTCTACCCGCGCTCGCCCCGGTACGTGACGGCGGAGGTGGCGGCGGAGCTGGCGCGCACGCGGCCAGCGCTGGGCTCGGTGGTGGGCGTGTTCGTCAACGAGTCACCGGACGTCATCCGCGCGCGGGTGCGCGAGTGCGGGCTGACGGCGGTGCAGCTGCACGGTGACGAGCCGCCCGAGGCCTGCGCGGGCTACGGCGTGCCGGTCATCAAGGCGATGCGGGTGCGCGGCCCCGAGGACGTGGAGAAGGCCCGCACCTACGTGGGCGCGGGCGACGTGGCGGCGCTGCTGCTGGACGGAGCGGCGCCGGGCTACGGGGGCGGAGGCGTGGGGTTCGACTGGTCGCTGGTGGCACGGCTCGCGGACGCGGGCGTGCCGGTGCTGGTGGCCGGAGGGCTCAACCCGGACAATGTGAGAGAGGCCGTGCGGGCCACCCGGCCCTACGGCGTGGATGTGGCGAGCGGGGTGGAAGTCAGCCCCGGCATCAAGGATGCGGACGCGGTGCGTGCCTTCGTGCGCGCCGCGAAGACCGCGCTTTGGGAGTGACACGAACCATGGAAACGCAAACCGCCCCTGGCCGCTTCGGGCGTTATGGCGGCCGTTATGTGCCGGAGACGCTGGTCCCGGCGCTGCTGGAGTTGGAGCAGGCGTATGCCGAGGCCCGGAGGGATCCGGCCTTCGACGAGCAGGTGTCGCAGGTGCTGCGCGAGTACGTCGGGCGCGAGACGCCGCTGACGCCCGCGCGCAGGCTCACCGAGCTGTGGGGTGGGGCCGAGGTGTGGCTCAAGCGGGAGGATCTCGCGCACACGGGTGCCCACAAAATCAACAACACCATCGGCCAGGTGCTGCTGGCGAAGCGGATGGGCAAGAAGCGCATCATCGCGGAGACGGGCGCGGGCCAGCACGGCGTGGCCACCGCCACCGCGTGTGCGCTGTTCGGCCTGCCCTGCGAGGTGTTCATGGGCGCGGTGGACGTGGAGCGCCAGTCGCTCAACGTCTTCCGCATGAAGGCGCTGGGGGCCAGGGTGCACCCGGTGGAGTCGGGCTCGCGCACCCTCAAGGACGCGATGAACGAGGCCATGCGCATCTGGGTGTCGCAGGTGGAGGACACCTACTACGTCATCGGCAGCGCGGCCGGTCCGCACCCCTACCCCACCATCGTCCGCGACTTCCAGTCCGTCATCGGCCGGGAGATCCGCACGCAGTCGCTGGTGGCCTTTGGCAGGCTGCCGGACGCCGTCATCGCGTGCATCGGCGGCGGCTCGAACGCCATCGGCGCGCTCCACCCCTTCGTCGAGGACAAGCAGGTGCGGCTGGTGGGCGTGGAGGCCGGTGGCCACGGCCTGGACTCGGGCCAGCACGGCGCGTCCCTGACGCTGGGCACCGAGGGCGTGCTGCACGGCTCGCGCTCGCTGGTGCTGCAGGACGAGAACGGGCAGATCATCGAGGCCCACTCCATCTCCGCGGGCCTGGACTACCCGGGCGTGGGGCCGGAGCTGGCGCACCTGGCGAAGACGGGCCGCATCGAGGTGCGCACCGCCACGGACGACGAGGCACTTCAGGCCTTCTACCTGGTGTCCCGTACCGAGGGCATCCTGCCCGCGCTGGAGTCCTCGCACGCCTTCGCGCGCGCGGGGGACCTGGCGCGCGAGCTGGGCAAGGGCAAGCACCTGGTCGTCAACTGCTCGGGCCGCGGTGACAAGGACGTGGCCACCATCGCGGCGCGCGGGATTCCCGCCGCCATCGGTCAGGAGGGAGCATGAGCGGGGAGATCGCGGAGGCGTTCGCCCGGGCGAAGGCCCGCGGTGAGGGCACGCTGGTGGCGTACGCCATGGCGGGGGATCCGGACCTTCCCCGCTCGGTGGACGTGTTCGCCGCGTGCGTGGAGGGTGGCGCGGACATCCTGGAGATTGGTGTCGCGTTCAGCGATCCCATCGCCGACGGCCCCGTCATCCAGGGCGCGTCCGAGCGGGCCCTGAAGGCTGGCTCCACGCTCAAGCGGGTGCTGGACGAGGTGGTGCCGGCGGTGCGCGCGCGCTGCCCCCAGACGCCGCTGGTCATCATGACGTACGTCAACGTCGTCATGGCCATGGGCGAGGAACGCTACGCGAAGCTGGCGCGGGAGCGCGGTGTGTCGGGCACCATCCTGCCGGACCTGCCGCCCGAGGAGAGCGCGAGCCTCCGCGCGGCCTTCGACAAGGAGGGGCTGGAGCTCATCCCGCTGTGCGCCCCCACCACGTCGCCGGCCCGCGCCGGGTCCATCGCGAAGGACGCGCGGGGCTTCGTCTACTGCGTGTCGGTGGCGGGCGTGACGGGCATGCGCTCGGAGCTGCCCGCCAACCTCTCCGAGCGGCTGGAGCTGGTGCGGCGCCTGTCGCCCGTGCCCGTGGTGGCGGGCTTCGGCATCTCCAGCGCGGAGCAGGCCCGGGTGGTGGGCGCCCACGCGGATGGCGTGGTGGTGGGCAGCGCCATCGTCCGCGCGGCACAGGCCGATGGACCCGCGGCGGCCCGTCAGGTGTGCGCCGACATCAAGCGCGGCCTCAAGCGCTGAACCGTGCCGGGTGGGGCCTTGTGGGGGGCCCCGCCTTTCTCCCCTTTCGGATTAGAGGGGTTTGACTCAGCGAGAAGTGGACGCTTACGCTGGGCATTCCCCTTTCACACAGGAGAGCGGCACATGAACAAGACCGAGAAGAAGCCGGTGTTCCCGCGGACCGAGGTGGTGGATCGCCAGAAGGAGCGCGCGCGCAAGCTGCTGGATCTGGACAAGGAGTCCCTCGAGACGGTTCGCGGCGGCGCGGCGCGTTACGGCCTGCCCCCGACCGAGCTCGAGCTGTGCTTCCCCACCGGCAAGTAGCCCCTCCGTACCGGCTGTCCTGAACCGCCCTCAGCCTCCTCGACGACCTTGGCACCTCCAGAGACCAGCGTTTCACAGCCCGAACCCGCGCCCATGCGACGCCGCCGCACGGCGTACGCCGTGTGGGAGCTGACCCTCAAGTGCAACCTCGCCTGCAACCACTGTGGTTCGCGGGCAGGGAGCCAGCGGGAGAACGAGCTGACGACGGACGAGGCGTTGGATCTGGCGCGGCAGCTCGCCGAGGTCGGCATCACCGAGGTGACCATCGAGGGCGGTGAGGCCTTCCTGAGGCCCGATTGGTTGCAGATCGCGCAGGCCATCACCTCCCATGGGATGACCTGCTCGATGACCACGGGCGGTTACGGCATCTCGCGCGAAACGGCGCGCAAGATGAAGGAGGCGGGCATCAACCAGGTGTCCGTCTCCGTGGATGGGCTGCAGGCCACGCACGATCGGATCCGCGGCCGGGACGGCTCGTTCTTCTTCTGCTTCCAGAGCTTCCGTCACTTCCGTGACGTGGGCCTGCTGTACACGGCCAACACCCAGGTGAACCGCTTGTCCGCGCCGGAGCTGCCCCAGCTCTACGAGCGCCTGCGGGACGCGGGGGTCAAGGGCTGGCAGATCCAACTCACCTCGGCCATGGGCAACGGTGGGGACAACATCTGGATGCTGCTCCAGCCGGCCGAGCTGGATGCCTTCTACCGGACGCTGGCGCGGGTGGCCCTGCGCGCGCAGGCGGAGGGCGTCATCGCCGTGCAGCCGGCCAACGACATCGGCTACTTCGGTCCGTACGACGACACCATCTTCGCCAAGAGCCCGGGGCAGATCTGGACGGGCTGCATGGCCGGCATCTCCGTGCTGGGCATCCACGCCGACGGCTCCATCAAGGGCTGCCCCACCCTGCCGGCGGAGTACATCGGCGGCAACATCCGCAAGCAGCCGCTCAGTGAGATCCTCCAGTCGCGCGAGCTGACCTTCAACACCACCGCCGGCACGGATGAGGGCGCCGCCCATATGTGGGGCTTCTGCGGAAGCTGCCGCTATGCCGAGGTGTGCCGGGGCGGCTGCAGCCAGATGGCCAGCGTCCTCTTCAACCGGCGCGGCAACAACCCGTACTGCCACTCCCGCACGCTCGAGCAGGCCCGGCGCGGAGTGCGCGAGCGGGTGGTGCGCGACGTCCCCGCTCCCGGCCAACCGTTCGACCATGGCGTGCTCCGCCTCGTGGAGGAGCCCGTGGACGCCCCCTGGCCCGAGGGCGATGAGCTGCACTTCACCTACGACCGCGTGCAATGGCCCGCCGGGTGGGAAGCCTGGCCGGTGCCCGAGCCCAAGCGCTCCGTGGCGTGAAGCAGTGGACGCCCATCCTCGAGGGCACGCGGGCTGAGCGGGCCCTGGCCTTTCTCCAGGCCGTGGCCGAGGCGTTCGACGCTCCGGCGCCCGAGAACCGTGCGCGCTCCGCCACCTGCGTCGTGAGGAGCCAGCAGGCGCTGTGGTGGAACTACCTCGCGCGCGCCTACCCGGACGAGGGCCACGAAGAGCGGCGGGATGCGTGCCTCGACGAGGCCATCGATACGCTCCGCTCGGCTGGCCTGGGCCCGGGGCTCCACGAGGGCCTCACCGGCGTAGCCTGGGTGGTGGAACACACCTGGGGGCAGGAGTCCCAGGAGGTCGACCTCAACGCGAACATCGACGGCGTGCTGCTGGAGACGCTCGCCGTGCCGCGCTGGGAGCGGAAGTACGATCTCATCTCCGGCCTCGTCGGCCTGGGCGTCTACGGCCTCGAGCGGCACCGGCGCCCGCGGGGGCACGCCCTGGTGCGGCGGGTGTTCGAACACCTGCGCGCGCTCGCCGAGCCCCAGCCAGAAGGATGGAGCTTCCGGACGCCTCCGCAGCTGCTCTCGCCCGAGCGCCAGTCACGCTACCCGGAGGGGTGTGTGGACCTCGGGGTCGCGCATGGTGTGCCAGGGGTCATCGGCTTCCTGGCGCGGGCGCGGAGCTTCGGCGTGGGCGGCGAGGAAGGACACCAACTGTTGGAGGGGTGCGTGCGCTGGCTCCTCGCGCAGCGCTTCTCGGAGGGAGAGGCACCCGGTGACTTTCCGGCCCTCCTCGCGCCCGGAGCGCCCCGCGAGCCCGCGCGCAGCGCCTGGTGTTATGGGAACCCGGGCGTCGCCGTCACGCTGCTGCTGGCCGCGCGTCACCTGGGGGAGCCCTCCTGGGAAGAGGCGGCGCTCGCGGGAGCCCGCCGTGCCGCCACCCTCGCTCCCGAGAAGACCGGCGTCGTCGATGCGTTCCTCTGCCACGGCGCGGCCGGACTGGGACACCTCTACAACCGCCTGTATCAGGCCACGAACGAGGCCCTGTTCCTCGATGCGGCGCGGAACTGGTTCGACCGGGCGCTCGACCTGTGCGGGCCCGAGGTGCCGAGGGAAGAGCGCCTGCTGATGGGGGCCACGGGACTCGGACTGACCCTGCTCTCGGCCGTCACGTCGGTGGAGCCCGAATGGGACAGGCTGCTGCTGATGGACATTCCATGAGGAACGCCTCCGCTTGCGCCCGGCCCGCGGGCTTCTTCGTTCTCCGGACTCCCCTGCTTCCCTTCGACGAGCTGGTGCGCTGGGGAGAGGCTCTCTCTGGCGTGACGGCGCTCGCCGAGCCGGAACGGCTGGGGGATGCACTGGCCGCGGACAGGGCCCTGCTGCGCGCCCGGCTCGCGGCGCTCGTGGACCGGCCCGAGGTGCGCGAGGCGCTCTTCATCGCCTCTCCCGGCCTGGAGGCGCATCTGGCGCGCTGGCGCGAGGCGGCGGACAGCAGGTCCGGCCTCCAGGTGGAGCGCGCCCTGGTGCGCTACGTCCAGCGCATGGCGGCCCGGGCGACGCCCTTCGGCCTCTTCAGCGGCAGCTCGAGCGGAAGGCTGGGAGCCGACACGCGGCTTTCGCTCGCCGGGCACGCGGACTACCAGCGCCGGACACGGCTCGACATGGGCCTGCTCGTGGTGCTCTCCGAGTCCCTCGCGCGGGAGCCAGCACAGAGGGAGCGCCTCACCTGGCGGCCCAATTCGAGCATCTACCGCGCCGCCGGCCAGCTCCGCTTCTCCGAGGTGCTCCCGAGCACATCGGGCCAGGAGGGGCGTGCCTACCGCGCCACCTCGCTGACGCCCTCGGAGTACCTCGAGCTCACGCTGGAGAAGGCCCGGCACGGCGTGCGTCGCGGCGCGCTCGCCGAGGCCCTCGCCGCGCACGACCCCGACATCGACCTGGAGGACGCGGAACAGTTCATCGACAAGCTCATCGACAGCCAGGTACTGGTGCCGGACCTCGAGCCGCCGGTGACCGGCATCGACCCGGCCCTGGCGCTCGTCCAGGCGCTCCGCGGCGGGCCACCGCTCGAGTCCGGCACCGACGCGGCGGCCGTGCTCGAGGAGACCCGGGTGGCGCTGGAGGCCCTCGACCGGGAGGGACTCGGTGTCCCCCCCGTGCGGTACCACGCCGCCACGAGGCCGCTGGAAGCCCTGCCGGTGCCCACGGGCGGGCAGCCCGTGTTCCAGGTGGACCTGATGAAGCCGGTGCGGGAGGCGCGGCTGGGCCCGGGCGTCCTCGAGGAGGCGCTCGCGGCCGTCGAGCTCCTGCACCGCATCTCCCCGCGCCAGGACGATGCCCTGCGGCGCTTTCGCACGGCCTTTCGCGAGCGCTACGAGCGGCGCGAGGTGCCCCTCCTGGAGGTGCTCGACGCGGAGTCCGGCATTGGCTTCCCAGACGATGGAGAGGCCCCGGCCCTCGAGGCCGCGCCACTGTTGTCGGGGTTGGAGCTCGACGGGGAGGAGGAGAGCCCCACCACGCCCTGGGAGGAGCGCCACACCTTCCTCCAGCGCAAGTTGCATGACGTCCTGCGCTCGGGCGCGTCCGAGCTGGTGCTGGAACCCGAGGACCTCCAGGTCCTGGAGCAGAAGGGGCGGCTGCCGCTGCCGGCGGCCTTCTCCATGGTGGCCACGCTCGCCGCCGCCTCCGAGGCCGCGGTGGATGGAGGGGAGTTCCGCCTCTGCGTGCACTCGGTGAACGGTCCCTCGGGAGCCAACGTGCTCGCCCGCTTCTGCCATGCCGATGCGGGCCTAGCCGACCACGTCCGGGCGCTGCTCCGGGCCGAGGAGGCCCACCATCCCGAGGCCCTTCACGCGGAGCTCGCCCACCTCCCGGAGGGACACGTGGGCAACGTCCTGCTCCGGCCCCTGCTGCGCGAACACGAGATTCCGTTCCTCGGCCGCTCCGGTGCGCCAGAGGAGCAGCGGATTCCGCTCAGCGAGTTGCTCGTGTCCGTGGTGGGTGAGCGGGTGGTCCTCCGTTCCGCGAGGCTCGGCCGCGAAGTCCTCCCGCGCCTCACCACCACGCACAACGTCAAACGAGGCCTCCCGGTCTACCGGTTCCTGGGCGCGCTGCAGGGACAGGGTGTGGCCGCGAACCTCCGCTGGCGCTGGGGACCGTTGGAGGGCGCGCCCTACCTGCCAAGGGTCGTCTCGGGGCGGCTCGTGCTCTCCCTGGCGCGCTGGTGGCTGCCGGAGCAGACGCTGCGCATGCTGGGCTCCACGAGCGGCGAGCCCCTCTTCCGAGCCGTCCAGGCGCTGCGCCAGCAGCTGCGGCTCCCCCGGTACGTCGCCCTCGAGGAGAACGACCAGCGCCTTCCCGTCGATCTCGACAATCTCCTGAGCATCGAGGCGTTCGCCCAGCGGGCCAGGGGGTTGAGCCAGGCACGGCTGGTCGAGCTGTTCCCCGGACCGGATGCGCTCCCCGTGCAGGGGCCGGAAGGACGCTTCGTCCACGAGCTGGTCATTCCGTTCGTCCGCACGCCGGAGCCCGCCCGGACCGCTCGCGAGGTGCCGGTTTCGGCGCGGGTTCCCGCGCCCAGCCTCCCGCGCCTGTTTCCTCCCGGCTCGGAGTGGCTCTATGTGAAGCTCTCCTGCGGCCCGGTCACCGCGGATCGCGTCCTTCGCACCGTGGTGGCGCCGCTGGTGGAGGACGTCCTGGGCTCAGGCGCGGCCGATGGCTGGTTCTTCATCCGTTACAGGGACCCTGAGTGGCACCTGCGCCTGCGCTTCCACGGAGAGCCCCGGCGGCTCCTGGGCGAGGTGCTTCCCGCGCTCCACGAGGCCACCGCGCCACTGCTCGCCGATGGCCGGCTCTGGCGCGTCCAGCTCGATACCTACCAGCGTGAGGTGGAGCGCTACGGCGGCGAGACGGGCATCCTCCTCGCCGAGCAGCTCTTCCAGCTCGACAGCGAGGCGGTGCTGGCGCTCCTCTCCAGCCTGGGAGGAGCCGTGAGCTCACCATGGCGCTGGCGGCTCGCGTTGAGAGCCATTGATGCGCTCTGGGAGTCGCTCGGGCTCGACATGGCCGCACGCGGCGAACTGGCCCGGAAGCTCCGGGAGGGCCTCTGGCGGCAGCTCCGTCCCAAGGCCGCACTGGAGCACCAGCTCGGCGCCCGCTACCGACAGGAGCGCACGGAGCTCGAGCGCCTCTTCACGCCCGGGCCCCTCGAGAGGCATCCGCTCACGCCCGCGATGGACATCCTCCGCCACCGCTCCGAGCGGATGGCCCCCATCGCGGCGGCGCTCCGCGAGGCGGAGACTTCGGGCCGGTTGGGCGTGCGCCTTCCCGAGTTGGCGGCAGCCTTCGCCCATATGCAGACGAATCGACTCCTGCGCGCGGCGGGGGCGCGGGAGGAGCTCGTCTTCTACGACTTCCTCTCGCGCCTGTACGCCTCGCAACTGGCGCGTGGGGCCCGGAGAGAGACACCGGACGAGTGAGCCGCTGCGGGGAGGCCATTGAGTGCCTTGTCGAGCAGCATCATCCGCGATCCAGACGCACGGCTATCGGCCGCACCGACGCTCCCCTCACCTTCTCCGCGGCCAGCGCCTGGACCACGTCCTGTGAAACCAGGACCCTCCTATGTGCCGACGCTCCACTGCCGAAATACTCCCGGGTCTTCACCATCCGGACTGAAGGCTCATTCGCGGGTGGAGGAAAGGCACCTCGTGTCACAGGGAGGAACTTCACGCGGCCACAGCGTGCACACCGCTCCGCAGTGAGCCCCTCCACTCCTACACCCACTTCCTCCCGGACGACGAGCTGTACCACCGTCTTCAGCTCGGCGCCCTTCGCGTCGAGAACGGGCCGGCAACCGATTCCGTTCGGATGGAAGACAGTGCGCCAGACCTCCGGCATCACGAAGAACTCGTCGAAGACCCAGTGGAGTTGAAGGATGCCGTTGCGGCCCCACTTCGGCTCGGACTTCATCTGGAAGGGAGCCTTCTGCTTCAATCCAATGCCACACTGCTCACAGAAATCCGACACCTCGAAGGTAGCTTCCCGGTAGCCAAGGCGACCCTCGTCCGGCTGCGGGTATCCGTGGTGCCAGTCCGGCTCCAGTGCGAACCATCGCGCATCGCCAAGTTCCTTCTTCGAGAACTTCGTGCTGACGATGTCAACAGCCCCTCTCCTGGCTATCCACTGTTGTAGAGCAGGCCACGCATCGAAGGATTCGTCGACCTCGAAGGTCACCAGCCCGCTCGCCCCCACGACGACGCCCATGGCCGCCAATTCGCTACGAATCTCGGGCGTTGAAGAGATGGAGACGCGATGGATGATCTGCATCGTCTGCCTCCTACAACCCAAGGGCTTTCAAGACTTCGGGCGAGCGTGAGTAGATCTGCCTCGCTGCGTCGAGCACCTGCTGCCGCGTGGCGCTCACAGTGCCCTGGCCGTAGGGGATGACTTGGCGCCACGCGTTCGTGAATGCTTGATGTTCGGCCGGCGTCACTGCGATCGCGAGCATCTTCCGCGCGTCCTGCCCCATCAAGCTCGCGAACCTCTGCTCGATCAAGTGATGTGCCCGTAAACCGGATCCCAGGAGGATGCTCCGTAATTCTCCGTACGGCTTGATTCCAAACTCGGCAGCCCGCGACAGATTTCCGAATGCACTTGTCGCGCCCCGCGCAGCAAGCTCGACTGGCTTTGACACAGGCGGTAAAGCAGCCGCGTTCGCAGCCGATGTCTGACTCAGCACCCGCAGCGTATCGGCCATCCCCTGGTAGTACTGGCCACTGATTTCCTCCTGAGCGTCATCAAGTTCGTCGGTGCCGAAATTGGCCGGCATCGGAATTCCCGGCGCGGCCTCCTGGAAGAGAGCTCGCCGCTCCGCAGGCGACATCTCCGAGAGTTCTCCCGCCGTAACACGATCCAGAGCGCGCGGTGCGGCCCCGGAGGAAGTGGTGTCATCGCTGGCAGCGGCCATTGGCGACAGAAGCAGCACGAGCCACGCGGCGAGCACGCGTACCAAGGTAGAGAGCATCATGGATGGCGGCAGCCTATGCGGGCAGAGTGCATGAGGACCAGGACTTTGTAGTTCCACCTACTCCAAAGGGTCGAATCCGCACGTCGTGACTCTCCGCGTCGCTGGCGGCGAAAGCAGCAGCTTGCCCAGCTCCGCGCTGGTGCGCGGCTGTTCCTCAAGCAGGGCACAACCCACGGCCACTACCTCGTGGGCATCCAGCCCCTCGAACCGACGCCCGTAGGATCCGTTGTGAAGACGCTCCAGGACCGGCTGCGGCACCGGGCGCAACTTCAGGAAGTCACGCGCGGTGACCAAATGCAGCGTCCCGCGCATCAGGGCCGAGCGCACCACGCGCCGCTCCTCCATCAAGCGGCCGAGTGAAGCACGCTTGCTCCTCCTGGAGCTCACTTCCGGGCCTGCGCGTCCTCCTCGCCGAAAATCAGGCTGATGCCCAGCTCGAGCTGGCTGTCCAGGGCCGCCAGGAAGCTCTGGAAGTCGCGCGCGGAGAGCCCCAGCCGCGCCTGCAGCCGACGCCGGGTCTCGTTGAAGACCGTCTGCCGCACGCCCTTCAACCAGCGAGAGACCGTGGACTGGTTCACGCGAAACAGCGCTCCCAGCTCGACCGTCGACAGCTGGTCCACGATGTGGAGCCTCAGCAGGTGCCGCTCATCCATGGACAGCGTGGAGAAGGCCTCGCGGACGGCCTGGCGGAACTCGGCGTGATGGCGCCGCCGGATGAGGTCCAACTCCACATCCCCCGGCGCTGGAAGCGACTCGAGCACCTCCACCACGCCCTCGTCAGGCGCGGGCTTGTCCAGGGCACACACCCTGAGGGCAATACGCACCGCGGTGATTCGCACCCAGCTCAACAACGAACCCTGGCCCGTGTAGTCGTTGAGCCGGGGCGGCCCCTCGGGCGTGTGGACCAGCAGCTTCACCCGTGTCAGCTGGCAGACCTCGTCAATGCTTGCCGCTGGCTGCCTCAAATATCCAAGCAGCCCTGGCAGCCTCGACAGGTAGTGCCTGTCAAAGGCCTCGGTGGCCTTGGCAATACCCTGCACACATGCACACGCGAGATAGAGCTCCGGCAAGGACAGCTGTTCGAGCCGTGACACGAGCTGCCCCTCGGAGCCCGTCTCGGGCAGCCGCTCGGCCAGGTGCCGGATGAACTTCTCGGCGGGCAGCTCCACCTCTGGCCACGGTGCACGGACATCCTCCCACACGCGACGCAGCAGCCCCTCCAGTGCGTCTGCCTCCACGGACGCATCGAGGCGCCCTCTCGCGTGGGTGAGGAACGTGGCGACCAGTTCCGGCGGTTGTGTCATGCTCCACAGCCTACCACTCCGCCTCGCATCGCCATGAGCCGAGTTCCCGCGGAACAACCCTCGGGCCCTCACCGGAATCCACGTCGATGAACTCCGTGAGACCGAAAGCCTCACCCAAGGGCGGATCCGACGCGAGCGACTGCCTCACGGACGAACTGATGGTGGAGTTGATGGAGGGCCGTCTGCCGGAAGAGCAGCTGGCGCGCGCCCATCGTCACGCCGCCCAGTGCAATGATTGCCGTGCCCTGCTCGCCACGGTCGCGCGCGGCGGCCTGGCGGTGCAAGGCGCTCCCCCCGAGGCGAAGCACCAATCCCTGAGCGACAGCACCTTCACGATGGAGAGAGCGGGTCCACGCGACAGCCCCGTGCCCGGTGGAGTGCCGCCGGCCAGCAAGCCCTGGTCGCCTCCCTCCCAGTTCGACGAGTTCCGCCTCATACGCCCCATCGGCCGAGGCGGCATGGGCGTCGTCTACCTGGCGCAGGACACCTCCCTGGAGCGGCTCGTGGCGGTGAAGTTCATCGCCTCCGAGCAGCCCACCCCCCAGGTCCGTGCGAACTTCGAGACAGAGGCCCGCGCCATCGCCCGCCTGCAACACCCCAATGTCGTCACCGTCTTCCGCGTCGGTGAAATCGAGGGGCACGCCTATATCGTCTCCGAGTATGTCGTTGGCCAGAGCCTTGCGAAGCTGCCCCGGCCGATGCCCTGGCGGCGCGCGCTCGCGCTGGGGCTCGGCCTGGCCCGGGGACTGGCGGCGGCGCATCGCCAAGGGGTGCTGCACCGCGACATCAAACCTACCAACGCCCTCGTCACCGAGCGGGGCGAGGTGAAGCTGCTCGACTTCGGCCTGGCCGAGCGCTTCGACCGTAGCGCCGACTCGCTCCCCTCGGGCCGACGGATCTTCGCGGGCACACCGCGCTACATGGCTCCCGAGCTCCTGAGTGGCGGTTCGGCCACACCTCGGAGTGACATCTACTCCCTGGGCCTCGTGCTCCATGAGTTGTGCACGGACCGGCTGCCACGTGCCCAGGAGGAACTGCTCGCCCGCCTCAGCCGCCGGGCTCCCGCCCAGGAGCCGCATGACGCCCCCGTGCCGGCCGGGCTCGCCGAGGGCATGGACCCGGACTTCGCCGCGCTCATCCACCAGTGCCTGGCGCCCAACCCCTCCGAGCGATTCGCCTCGGCCGAACGGGTCTGCGAGTTGCTGGAGCCGCTGGAGAAGAACAACGCGTCCGCGCCCCTGGCCACCGGCAATCCCTATCGCGGCCTCGCCCCCTTCGAGGCCAACCACCGGGCACTCTTCTTCGGACGCGACGACGACATCCGCGCCCTGATCGAGCGCCTCCAGCGTCAGTCCCTGGTGCTCGTCGCCGGGGACTCCGGGGTGGGCAAGTCCTCGCTGTGCCGCGCCGGCGTGCTGCCCCGGGTGGCCGCGGGCGAGCTGGACCAGGGCCGTGAGTGCACCACGGTGACGCTCTGCCCCGGCCGCCGCCCGCTGCAATCCCTGGCCGCCGCGCTCGCGCCCCTGCTGCATCGCAAGGAGGCCGAGCTCTTCGAGGCGTTCTCCTCCACTCCCACCGGCTTCGGGCAGGCGCTGCGCGAGGCGCACGAGGGCCGGCGCGCACTCCTGCTATTCATCGACCAGCTCGAGGAGCTCATCACCCTGGCAGAGCCCGAGCAGGCGGAGCGTTTCGCCCTGCTGCTGGGCGAGTTGGCCCTGCCCTCCACGGGCGTGCGCGTGCTGCTGACGGTGCGCGGCGACTTCCTCACGCGCGTGTGCGCGCTGCCGGGGCTGGGCGAAGAGGCCGAGCGAGGGCTCTACATCCTGCGGCCGCTGAGCGCCGAGGGTGTGCGCGAGGCCATCGTCGGCCCCGCTCGCGCCCAGGGCGTCGTCTTCGAGTCCGACGAGCTCATCCAGGCACTCGTCTCGTCCACGGCACAGGGCGCGGGCAGCCTGCCGCTGCTCCAGTTCGCGCTCACCGAGCTCTGGCGGCGGCACGACCCGGTGCACGGTCGCATCACCCGGACGGCCCTCGAGGAGATGGGCGGGGTCGCCGGAGCGCTGTCGCGGCACGCCGATGGGGTGCTCGCCCGCCTCGACCCAACAGGGCTGCAGGCGGCACGGCGCCTGCTGCTGCGGCTGGTGACGGCCGAGGGCACGCGCGGAGAGGGTGGTGAGCGGGAGCTCGGCACGGCGGAGGACGCGGCCACCAGCACCGCCCTGCGAGTGCTCGTCGAGGGCCGGCTGCTGCACGCGAGCACCGCGGCGGGCGAGGCCCGGTATCAAATCGCCCACGACTCGCTCCTCACCAGTTGGGGCACGCTGCGCAACTGGCTCGACAACGACATTGGCAACCGCGCGGTGCGTCAGCGCATCGAGGCGGCGAGCACCGAATGGGAGCGCCTGTCGCGTCCCCGGGAGGCGCTGTGGGGCCAGCGTCAGCTCGACGAGGCCCTCCCGCTGGACCCCTCCACGCTGGGGGTGCGCGAACGGGCCTTCCTGCTCGCCTCCTCCCGCGCCGCGAGGCTCCGGCGCTGGGGGCGGCGCCTGGCACAGCTGATGGTGCCGCTCGTGCTCGCCGTCATCTACGGTGCTTCCCGTCTGCAGAAATACCTGGACGACGAGAGTTTCGTCTCCGCGCGTCTCCAGGAGGCACGCGGAACACTCGACGAGGGCACCACCTTCGGAAAGCAGGGGCGGGCAAGCCGGGAGGAGGCGCTCGCGTGGTTCGACGGTCATCCCCCTGCCTCCTCCAGCCTCGCCGGGGGAAAGGACCCCGCGGACTCCCGGCGCATCGCCGAACAGCGCTGGAGCGATACGCTCACCCGGCTCAAGCAAGCGGAGGGGGCCTACGCTCGCGCCACCCGCTCCCTGGAGCGGGCGCTCGAGCGCGGGCACGCCCAGGACGAGGCGCGCGAGTTGCTTCTGCGGGTCACCTACGAGCGCCTGCTGCTCGCCGAGAGCTTCCACCAGCAAGGAGCGCAGGAGGAGCTGCGACAGCGACTGGAGCACCTGATCGAAGATGCCAGGGATGGAGCGCAGTGGCGGCAGCGGGTATCGGCCCCGGCCGAGCTCGAGCTGGTGACCGAGCCCCCTGGCGCGAAGGTCGCCATCGAGCGCTACGTCCGCGACGCCCAGGGAGTGCTGCGCCGCGAGCCTGTCAGCGAGCACGGTCCCACGCCCCTCTCCCCCACGCCGCTCCCCGCGGGCTCCTATCACCTGCGCGTGACGCGTCCTGGCCGTGCTCCCGTCGACCTGCCCCTGCTGCTCACGCGCGGCGGCCGCGAGCAGCTTCACCTCGTGCTCCCCGAAGCCGTGCCCGAGGGCTATGTCTACATTCCTCCTGGCTGCTTCCTGCTGGGCAGCGCCGACCCGGAGCAGGTTCGGATCTTCATGAGCGCCGCGCCGCTGCACCGCTTCTGCCTCGGCGAGGGCTACCTCATCGGGCGCGGGGAGGTGACGTTCCAGGACTGGCTGGACTACCTCGACACGCTGCCCCCCGGGGCCGAGGCCCGGCGCGTCCTCGAGCAGCCACATTTCAGTACCGCCGGCGCCGTCACCCTGCGGCAGCAACCAGGAGGAGGCTGGACCTTTTCCTTCCGCCGCTCCAACGACATCGTCCTCACGGCGCGCGAGGGGGAGCCGATCCGCTACCCCGGCCGCGAGGAGCGACAGACGGTGGATTGGCGCAAGCTGCCCCTGACCGGCATCTCGGCCGAGGACCTCCAGGGGTACTTCTACTGGCTCGACCAGTCCGGGCGGATGCCCGGGGCGCGCCTGTGCAATGAGCTCGAGTGGGAGCGTGCCGCCCGGGGCGCCGACGGCCGCACCTACCCGCATGGCGACCGGCTGCGGCCCGACGACGTCAACATCGATGTGACGTACGGACGGGAGTCCACGGCCTTCGGGCCCGACGAGGTCGGCGCCCATCCGGCCTCGGCGAGTCCTTTCGGTCTGCTCGACATGGCGGGCAACGCGTTCGAGCTGACAAGGCCCGCGACGGCGGACCTCGGCCGCATCGTCCTGCGTGGAGGCGCCTGGTACTACGACCAGTTTGGCGCCCGCGTCGCCAACCGCACGGCGGGCGATCCGACCCAGCGTGACGTCCTCATCGGCGTGCGCGTCTGTGCGCCATTCGCCCCTCGACCGTAGCAGGTACGAATCCGTGCATAGCTCGCCGCGTGCCTGTGTCCAGCCAGGGCAAACGGAGAGCCAGCATGAGGCGGATACTCGGATGGACGGCTGTGGTCGTTCTGCTCTGTGCAACGAGCAAGGCGGCGGCGGGGGCGAAGCAGCCGGATCCACGGCTGTCCAAGGCACGAATGCCCTATGAGGCAATGAGGCTCGAGAATCGCTCGGAAGCCGAGCTCATGCTCGAGTTGGAGCAGGAGCTCAAGCACGAAGAGGCCAGGTTCGGTGACTCGCACCTGGAAGTGGCGATGAGGCTCCTGCAACATCTCCGCTCCGAGGAAGAGTTCCTCTACGCCCTGCTGCGCACGTACCCGGGCGATGCCAGCGTGCGGCGGCTGGCGATCTCCTCCGTCCTGCTACGAAAGGGCCGCTCCGTCGAGGAGACCGCCAACACCTCCCGCACCATCGTCGACCACGTCGCCGCCGCGCTCCCCTGGCCCGGCACGCCTGAGTCCCCCAACCGGCAAACCCATCCCCACCCCTACGACTGGACTCCCTTCATCGACCTGGAACGGGATGCTCCTCATCTCTCTCTCGCTCCTCCCCCCAAGGAATAGGAGGCGGAGCAGGTACGAATTCGTGCATAGCCCGCCGCGTGCATGTGTCTAGCCCCACAGAAGGGAGGACACTGGCCTGCCGCCAGCGCTCCCCACGGGAGGAATGCCATGAAGAGCGTGATGAGGAAGCCCGTACTTGCCGGCTTGTGCCTTGTCCTCGCCGGGCCTGCGTTTGCCGGCGAGCCGAGCACCCCCACGCAGAAGAAGCCGAGCCCGGGGCTGACCGTGGCCCCGCTATCCGAAGCCGAGCGGTACGCACGGCGCTGCCAGGGCCGTGCACCCGACCGGGCCGTGTGGCCCCAAGGCACCATGCTGTGGGGCACCCGGCGTGCATGGGGCGACCGGCAGGAGCCCGACGAGCGGCGAAGCGTGCTCGTCTCGGTGGACCTGGCCCCGTTGATGCCGGTGTCTCCCGAGGTGCCCTCGCTGCGACTGGTGGGAGGGCGGCTGGTGGCCGCTCCCGAGGCCTCCAGGAGCCTGGTGGGGACGGTGCTCCAAGGCACGTCCAGCGACGGCAAGCCGGTGGAGGTCGCGGTGTGCGGCGCCGAGCCCTCGCCTGGAGACCCGGAGGTGGTGTGGTACCGCATCGAGGCGTGGAATCCGCTGGCTCGGCGGTGGGAGAACCCATGTGTGGGCACCAGCCAGACACCCGACCCGCGGGCGCTGGCGGTGAGCGGGGTGTGGGATGCAGGCGGGGCACACCAGGCGGTGGAGGGCAAGCTCACCCTGGCGTGCGAGAATGGCGCCATCACCAAGTGCATCAGCTGGGGCTACAAGCCGTGGGCGAGCCACGACGGGCACTCGCTGGCCGAGTTGCACCAGGCGTGCACGCGCATGGCGCGCGCGGACTACTGCGGCAATGGCCTGAGCCATACGCGCCAGGACACCCCCATCGACATGTATGACAGGCTGGGGGTGCTCGCGCCCACGACGGAGCGCTCGGCGGCGTGGGACCCGGAGCGAGCCTCGTTCGAGGCGACCTGGGCCGCCGACGGAGCCTCCTGCCTGGCTCGAACCCGGGACAGGCGCGCGCTCGAGACGATCCTGCGGGAGTGCCCCGGACGTTTCCAGGCGGGTCAGGAAGTGGAGTTGGGCAACGGGGACCGATGCACGGTACAGCGCGCGGGGGTGAGCCCCGGGGCGGCGCTGCTGCGCAACCGGGTGTACTGAGCCGGGCACGCCCTCCTGACCCGGGAGGGTGGACCTGCGGATGAAACGAGCTTTGACAGGCGAGCGATTGAACCACGGAGTGCCAGCATGTGGCGGTTCCTCGGATGGATGACAGCGGCCGTTCTGTTCTGTGCGGCGGGCAAGGCGGTAGGAGAGGAGCAGCTGGATCCACGGCTGTCCGAGGCACGGACAGCATTCGAGGAGGCGAAGAAGCTGGAAAAGGCTGGCAAGTACGCCGAGGCCATCAACCAGGGGGAGCAAGCGCTCGAGCTCGGAGAGACCGTGCTGGGTGACTCGCATCTGGATGTCGCCGCCAACCTGAACCTGCTGGGCAACTTGTACCGGAAGCAGGGGGGCCATGCCCGCGCGGAGCTACTCCTTCAGCGCGCGCTTGCCATTCGGGAAGCGGCCCTCGGCACGCAACACCCGGACGTCGCCCAAACGCTCAACAGCCTTGCCAACCTCTACTGGAAGCAGGGGTTGTACAACCGGGCGGAGCCTTTGTATGAGCGAGCGCTCGCCATCCGGGAAGCGGCCCTCGGCAAGCAGCACCCGGACGTTGCCGCCTCGCTCAACAACCTCGGCGTCCTCTACAATGAGCAGGGGAAGTACAGCCGGGCTGAGCCGCTGTACGAGCGCGCGCTCGTCATCCGGGAAGCGGCCCTCGGCAAGCAGCACCCGGACGTCGCCCAAACGCTCAACAACCTCGCCTCTCTCTACAAGGAGCAGGGGAGGTACAGCCGGGCCGAGCCGCTGTATGAGCGCGTGCTCGTCATTCAAGAAGCGGCCCTCGGCACGCAGCACCCGGATGTCGCCCTGGCGCTCAGAAGCCTCGCCAACCTCTACTGGAAGCAGGGGAGGTACAGCCGGGCCGAGCCGCTGTACGAGCGCGTGCTCGTCATTCAAGAAGCGGCCCTCGGCACGCAGCACCCGGATGTCGCCCTGACGCTCAACGACCTCGCCATCCTCTACAGCGATCAGGGTGTGTACAGCCGGGCGGGGCCGCTGTATGAGCGCGCGCTCGCCATTTGGGAAGCGGCCCTCGGTAAGCAGCACCCTCTCGTCGCCACCTCGCTCAACAACCTCGCCACTCTCTACTGGGAGCAGGGGATGTACAACCGGGCGGAGCCTCTGCTCGAGCGCGCGCTCACCATTCGGGAAGCGGCCCTCGGCAAGCAGCACCCGGACGTCGCCTCCTCGCTCAACAACCTCGCCAACCTTTACAGGGTGCAGGGGGCGTACAGCCGGGCCGAGCCTCTGCTTGAGCGCGCGCTCGCCATTCGGGAAGCGGCCCTCGGCAAGCAGCACCCGAACGTCGCCCAAACGCTCAACAACCTTGCCAACCTCTACAAGGAGCAGGGGAGGTACAACCGGGCGGAGCCTTTGTATGAGCGCGCGCTCGCCATTTGGGAAGCGGCCCTCGGCAAGCAGCACCCGGACGTTGCCGCCTCGCTCAACAACCTCGCCAACCTCTACAAGGAGCAGGGGTTGTACACCCGGGCGGAGCCTTTGTATGAGCGAGCGCTCGCCATTTGGGAAGCGGCCTTCGGCAAGCAGCACCCGAACGTCGCCGGCTCGCTCAACAACCTCGCCAACTTCTACAAGGAGCAGGGGAGGTACAGCCGGGCGGAGCCTCTGCTTGAGCGCGCGCTCGACATCCGGGAAGCGGCCCTCGGCAAGCAGCACCCGAACGTCGCGAAATCGCTCGAAGGCCTCGCCGAACTCCGCCTTGCCCAGAACCAACGTGCCCAGGCCCTCTCCCTCCTCACGCGCGTCTTCCGTATCTCCGAGCTGCGCCTGCGCCAGGAAGGACTCGAATTCTCCGAGTCGCGTCTGACGAGTTTCCTGCAACATCTCCGCTCCGAGGAAGAGTCCCTCTACGCCCTGCTGCGCACTCACCCGGGCGATGCTCGCGTGCGGCGGCTGGCCCTCTCCTCCGTCCTGCTGCGAAAGGGCCGCTCCGTCGAGGAAACCACCAACACCTCCCGCACCATCTACCTCAGCCTCGGCGAG
Source organism: Archangium lipolyticum (assembly GCF_024623785.1). Taxonomy (NCBI): domain Bacteria; kingdom Pseudomonadati; phylum Myxococcota; class Myxococcia; order Myxococcales; family Archangiaceae; genus Archangium; species Archangium lipolyticum. Next base: position 313,841 of record NZ_JANKBZ010000002.1, on the reverse strand, counting down.
GAGGACCGCAACACCTTCGAGCAGCTGCGCGGCCTGCGCACCCAACTCGCCACCCTGTCGCACCAGGGCCCAGGCGCCCTCTCCTCCGCTGATTACCAACAGCGCCTCAAGTCCCTGGCCGAGCAGGGCGACGCCCTGGAAACCCAGCTCGCCAGACACTCCGCTCCCTTGCGCGCCCTCACCGCGCTCCCCGGCCCCGCGCAAATCGTCGATCGCGTCGCCGCCGCTCTCCCCAGGGACGGCGCCCTCGTCGAGTTCGTCGCCTATAAGGACCGCCCGGTGGTGTCCAGGCCCGGCACGCCCAAGTCCCAAGTGACTGGCGAGCTTCGCTACCTGGCACTGGTGCTTCTTCCCAACGCCACCATCCGCACCGTCGACCTCGGACCCGCGGCTGCCATTGACCAGGCAGCCTCCGCCTTCCGAGACGCACTGGCCAGCAGTGATGCCGCCTGGCAGGGCCCCGCCCAGGCCCTGTACTCACTGGCCTTCCGCCCCCTGCGGCCTCTGCTGGGCAACGTCCGCCGCCTCTTCCTCTCCCCGGACGGCCAGCTCAACCTCGTCCCCTTCGCCGCCCTCCACGACGGCAAGGGCCTCCTGGTGGACTCCTTCCATTTCACCTACCTCACCTCCGGCAAGGATTTGCTGCCCCGTCCCCAGGACGTTGCTCCCTCCCGCTCCGTCGTTGTCCTCGCGGACCCGGACTTTGGCGCCTCCCCCGCCTCGGCCCCCGGCGCACCGCAACAGCCGTCCTCTCTGGCCTCGCGCTCCTCGTCCGCCGAGCGTTTCTTCTCCACCCTCCGGGCCGACGTCGCCTCTCGCACCTGGGTGCCTCTGCCTGGCACCCGCCAGGAAGCCGAAGCCATTCAACTGCTGCTCCCCCAGGCCCAGCTCTTCCTCGGCTCCGCAGCCTCCAAGCAGCGACTGCTTTCACTCCCGACTCCAGGCGTCCTGCATATCGCCACCCACGGCTTCTTCCTCGAGGACTCCGCCACGCCCGAGGGCGCTCGCGCCGTCGTCCTCTCCGGCGCCCTCTCGGAAGGCCCCCCCACCCAGCACCCGCCCGACCCTCTGTTGCGCTCCGGCCTCGTCCTTTCCGGGGCCGCCGCCCAGGTGCCCCACTCCCCGGAGAGTTCCCTCGTCACCGCGCTGGAGCTCGCGGGCCTGGACCTCTGGGGTACCGAGCTGGTCGTCCTCTCCGCCTGCGAAACCGGTCGCGGTGACGTGAAGTCTGGGCAGGGCGTCTATGGCTTGCGGCGAGCCCTCATCTCCGCGGGCGCGGAGACGGTGGTGAGCAGCCTGTGGAAGGTGAATGACGACACCACCCGGCAGCTCATGCAGGGCTACTACCGGCACCTGCTAGCGGGCAAGCCACGCGTCTCGGCACTGCGCGAGGCCATGCTGGAGTTGCGACAGACCCACCCTCATCCCTACGCCTGGGCTCCCTTCATCGCCCTGGGACGGGATGCTCCGCTTCGCTCTCTCGGGAGTCCCGCACGGTGATGCGATCGGAAGCCTCATCCAGCGACACCTGGGGCACGGCGCGCACGGCGGTGGCCAGCTGCTCGGCGGAGAGTCCCCACTGGCGCATGAGCCGCTCGCACAGGGGCCGCCACGGCGCCGCGCGCTCCTCGCCCGACACCGCCGTGCCATGGAAGTTGAGGTGCAGCAACACCTCGCGCGCCAGATGGGCCGCGTCCACCTCCGCGGCCAGCACGCTCGTCCTCCGGTCCACGTCATGGAAGCGCCGGGCCAGCGAGCGCACCACCCGGTTCATGATGAACGTCATCTGTAGTTCCTGCTCCAACGCCTCGCGGCCCACCTCCGAGACGACCGTCTCCTCCAGCGCCTCCACCGTCGCGGTGCGCACCTGCGAGGCGAAGATGGCCGTCTCCCCGAAGATGTCCCCCGGCCCCATCTCGCGCAGCACCTGCCGCCGCCCTCCCACCAGCTTGTACGCCACGCACCGCCCCCGGTGGATGACGTAGGCCCGCTCTCCCTTCTCGCCCTCGCGGACGATGACCTGTCCCGTCCCGAAGGACCTCAGCGGGTAGCGCCCCACGCCCCGCATGTAGGACTCCACGTCCTCCTGCAACGACTCCACCCGGGGGTGGCGCTCCTCCTGTCCGAACGACAGGGCCCGCATGGCGATGGCGCACAACCACCTCGGCAGCCGCTTGTCCGGGGCCATCTCCTCTGGAGGCGTTACCTCCGCGTAGAGGGAACGTCTGTAGGCCTCCTTCCCCGTGGAGTCCGAGTAGGGCCGCCGGCCCGTGAGGATGCGGTAGAGGATGGCCCCGAGCGCGAAGATGTCCGTGCGCGCATCCACCGCGTGGTGGTGACCGCGCGCCTGCTCGGGCGCCATGTACCCCGGTGTCCCCATCACGTTGCCCGTGCGCGAGGAACGCCGCTCCTCGGGGCCGACGCTGACGGGGCGCTCTCCCAGCTCGTTGAGCAGCGCGATGCCCCAGTCCATCACGTACACCTGGCCATGGCTGCCCACCATGATGTTGGAGGGCTTGAGATCGCAGTGCACCACGCCCCGGCTGTGCGCGAAGGCCACCGCGTCACACACTTTGAGGAACACCTGCAGCACGCGGAACAACCGCGCCTCGTCCTCCACGTCGAAGTCCGGGTCGCGCAGGATGGCATCCAGCGTGCGCCCCTCCACCAGCCGCATGGAGAAGTAATGCTCGCCGTTGGACGCCAGGCCCATCTCGTGCACCGGCGGGACATGGGGGTGCTCGAGCTGCGCCGTCACCTGCGCCTCCTCCTGGAAGCGCCGCACCGCTTCCGGGTTCTCCGCCAGCTCCGGGGCGAGCACCTTCACGGCCAGCTCGCGCCGCAGCCGCGTATCCCGCGCGCGCCTCACCCGGGCCATGCCTCCCTGGCCCAATTCCCCCAGGTCCTCCAACCCCTCACCCCACGAGGGACCCATCGGCTTCTCGTCCGTCATTCCCACGCCTCCTGGGGGCACCCTTCACCTCCGTAGGACGACGGGAAGACCCTTTCGTGACGCACTGAAAGCTCGTACCCGGAGGGTGTTCCGCCGGGCCCTCGGGGGATGGCAGAGTGCTCCGTCCCCCAGAGGAACCTCATGAAGCCCCGATCACCCGTGCTCGTCCTCGTCCGCCATGGAGAAACCGCGTGGAGCCGCACCGGCCAGCACACCGGCCGCACGGACATCCCCCTATTGGAAGAAGGCCGCCACATGGCCACCGAACTCCGCGCCCCGCTGCGCGCCTGGAGCTTCTCCGCGGTGTGGACCAGCCCCCTGAGCCGCGCCAGCGAGACATGCGCCCTGGCCGGCTACGGCGACGTGGCCGAGATGCGCGCGGACCTGATGGAGTGGGACTACGGCTCCTTCGAGGGCAAGACGAAGAGCGAGATCCGCGCCGCCAGCCCCAACTGGACCATCTGGACGGATGGCGTGCCCTGCGGTGAGTCGGCGCGCGACGTGGGCGCCCGCGCGGACCGCGTCATCTCCGAGGCCCGCGCGGTGGAGGGCAACGTGCTCCTCTTCGCCCACGGCCACCTGCTGCGGGTGCTCACCGCGCGATGGCTCGGCCTGCCTCCCTCCGAGGGACGTCTCTTCACCCTGAGCACCGCCTCCATCAGCGTGCTCGGCTTCGACAGCGAGGGGGACCAGCAGGTCCTCCAGCTCTGGAACGACACCACGCACCTGCGCGGCTGAGGCCGAGGGCTCTCCACGAGCTCCGTGTCTCCCCCCCCATTTTGACATTGATTTTCAATCTCGCTATCAGACCTCCCCATCCGTCGGACGGACACACGGCCGCCCAGAGCGCGCGGCCCGAGTGCAAGAGGGGAACACATGAAGAAGCAGGGTTGGATGGCACTGGTGGCGGGAGCGCTGGTCTCCATGGGCTGTGGTGAGGAGCCGCTGGAGGAGGCGCGGGCGCGGCCGGTGGTGGAGCGCTACGCGGCGCTGGTGAACGAGAACTACACGGATGCGGTGGCGAAGGCGCGGGCGCTGCAGACGGCGGTGAACGTGTTCGTGGCGGACCCCACGGAGGCGAAGCTGACGGCGGCGCGCAGCGCGTGGCTGGCGTCACGGCCCGCCTACGGCCAGAGCGAGCCCTTCCGCTTCTACGGCGGCCCCATCGACGACGAGGACACCGGCCCCGAGGGGCGCATCAACGCTTGGCCGCTGGACGAGGCCTATATCGACGCGGTGGAGGGCGCGCCGGCGGCGGGCATCATCAACGCCACGGACAGCTACGCGCAGCTCGACGAGGAGCTGCTCAAGTCGCTCAACGAGCGGGACGGTGAGACGAACATCGCCACCGGCTACCACGCCATCGAGTTCCTCCTCTGGGGCCAGGACCAGAGCGAGACGGGCCCGGGCAACCGTCCGGCCTCGGACTTCGTGGACGGGGGCACGGCGCCCAACGCCGCGCGCCGCCGCACGTATCTGAAGCTCGCGACGGACCTGCTGGTGAAGGACCTCGAGTCCGTGCAGGCCCAGTGGGCTCCGGGCGGGGACAACTACGCGAAGCGGTTCGTGGCGCTGGACGTGGAGGAGGCCGTGCAGCGCATCCTCACCGGCATGGGCAGCCTGAGCGGCGCCGAGCTGTCCGGCGAGCGGATGACGGTGGCCTACGACAACAAGGACCAGGAGGACGAGCACTCCTGCTTCAGCGACAGCACGCTGGCGGACCTGTACGCCAACGCGGTCGGCATCCAGAACGTGTACCTGGGGCGCTACGGCGGCCAGGATGGCGCGGGCCTGGACGAGCTGGTGGCCCAGGTGGATCCGGCGCTGGACAGGAAGATGAAGGAGCAGCTGCAGGCCAGCCTGGACGCCATCCAGGCGATTCCCGGCCCGTTCGACCAGGCCATCCTCGGCGCGGACAATAGCCCGGGCCGTCAGAAGGTGAAGGCAGCCGTCGAGGCGCTGAAGGCGCAGACGGAGACGCTCGTCGACGTGGCCACCGCGCTCGGCATCGAGCTCAACCTGGAGTGATGAACCATGCGGCGCACGATCAGTCTGCTGCTCCTCCTCGCCTGCGCCTGCGGTGAGGAAGAGCCGGAGCCGGGTGAGGAGCTGTCCGGCGGATCCACCACCGTCCACGACACCACGCGCAACGCCTTCACCCTGGCGGCGCGCAACCTCCAGGGCGAGCGGCGCGATGCCTTCTTCGTCGGCAACGCGCTCTTCAATCGCAACTGGGTGACGGCGCCCTCCTCCACCGAGGGCCTGGACGGACTGGGGCCCATCTTCAATGCCCCCTCGTGCGCCGGATGTCACTTCAAGGACGGGCGCGGCAAGCCCCCGACCGAGCCGGACGAGAAGCCGCTGTCGCTCCTCTTCCGGCTCAGCATCCCCGGGCAGGACGCTCACGGCGGCCCGGTCGGGGACGCGACCTACGGCGGTCAGCTCCAACCCCAGGCCATCCTCGGCGTGCCCGCCGAGGGGCAGGTGGCCCTCACGCACACCCCTCGCGAGGGCAGGTACGCGGACGGAACGGCGTACACGTTGGAGGAGCCGCACTACACGCTGGTGGACCTGGCCTTCGGCCCGGCGCACCCGGAGCTGATGATGAGCCCGCGCGTGGCACCGGCCATGGTGGGACTCGGCCTGCTGGAGGCCATCCCGGATTCGGCGCTGGAGGCGCTCGCGGATCCGGACGATAAGAACGGGGATGGCATCTCCGGCCGCATCAACCATGTCTGGGACGTGGAGCACGGTGAGGCCCGCGTGGGCCGCTTCGGCTGGAAGGCCAACCAGCCCTCGCTGCGTCAGCAGAACGCGGGAGCCTTCCGCGGGGACATCGGCATCACCTCGGAGCTGTTCCCCGAGGAGGAGTGCACTCCGGCGCAGCAGGTGTGCCGGGAAGCTCCCTCGGGTGGGGCGCCGGAGCTGGACGCGCACAAGCTGGAGCAGCTGACGTTCTACACGCGGATGCTGGCGGTGCCCGCGCGGCGGGACGTGGACGCGCCCGAGGTGCTGCGCGGCCGGAGGCTCTTCCGCGAGCTGGACTGCGCGGCGTGCCACGTGCCGCGCTTCGAGACGGGCACGGTGCCGGACGCACCGGAGCTGTCGAAGCAGGTCATCTTCCCGTACACGGACCTGCTGCTGCACGACATGGGACCGGAGCTGGCCGACGACCGCCCGGACTACGAGGCCACGGGCCGTGAGTGGCGCACACCGCCGTTGTGGGGTATCGGGCTGGTGGAGACGGTGAACCGTCACACGCGCTTCCTGCACGATGGCCGCGCCCGCTCGCTGGAAGAGGCCATTCTCTGGCACGGTGGAGAGGCCGAGCGCTCGCGGGAGCGCTTCCGCAACCTGTCCGCCACTGATCGCGCGGCGCTGCTGCGCTTCCTGGAGTCGCTGTGAGCCCCCTCATCCGCCGTCTCATCCCCGCCGCCGTCCTGCTGTCGCTCGCCGTGGCGAGCTGCGGTGATTCACAGAACACCGCCCTGCGCTCCGCGTTCCTGAAGGAGCTGGGCAACGACGTCATCCTCCCCACGTACCGGGACTTCGACACGCGCGCCGAGGCGCTGGCCGGGGCGCTCGCGACGCTGGAGGCCACGCCCACCGAGGCGACGCTCACCGCGGCCCAGTCGGCATGGCGGGCCGTTCGCATCCCGTGGTCGACGCAGGAGTCCTTCCACGTGGGCCCCTCGGAGGAGCTGCACACGGGAGCGGCGGTGGACCAGGTGCCCAGCACGACGGGCATCGACAGCCTGCTGGCGGGGAGCACGCCGCTGGACGAGAACACCGTGGCGGAGCTGGGAGCGAACCGCAAGGGCATGCTGGCGATGGAGTACGTGCTGTTCGACGCGGAGGGAGGCAACGCGGCGGTGCTCTCGCGGCTCACGGCACAGGGGAACGCGGGCACGAGACGCCGGGCGTACCTGAAGGCGCTCGGGGCGGTGATGAACAAGGACGCCAAGGCGGTGCGCGGCGCGTGGGAGCCCGACCAGGGAAACTTCATCGCGCAGCTCTCCAGCGCGGGGAACAGTGGCAGCAAGTACGCCACGCAGAAGGACGCGGTGGACGAGGTGGTCAACCGGCTCATCGCGAGCGTGGAGACGGCGGAGCTCAAGCTGTCGAAGCCGCTCGGGTTCGACACGGGAGGCACGATCCGCCCCGACCAGGAGGAGACGCGGCGCAGCGACAACACGCTGAAGGACCTGCTGGACACACTGCAGGGAATGGAGCGCGTGTGGCTGGGGCCGAACGGGGACGGAGGCCTGTCGCGGGTGGTGGCGGCCAACAACAAGGCGCTGGACGAGACGGTGCGCGGAGACCTGGCGGCGGTGCGCACAGCGCTGGAGGCCATTCCTCCTCCGCTGCGCACGGCCCTCTACAACCACCGGGAGTCAGTGGAGAGCGCTCGAGCGGCCATCGCCAACCTGCGAGCGACCCTCACCACGGAAGTGGTTGCCAACCTGGGCGTGACGCTCAAGTTCAACGACAACGATGGTGACTGAGCGTACTCCCCTCTCCCTCTGGGAGAGGGGCGGGGGTGAGGGTCTACGCCGCTTCACCCGAGCCCTCCTCGCGCCAGTGGATCCAGCCTCACTGGTGGCGTACCGGGTGACCTTCGGGCTGCTGATGGTCATCGCGGTGGGGCGCTTCTTCGCGTACGGGTGGATCCACGACCACTACCTGGCGCCGGGGGTGCGCTTCCCATTCGCGGGGTTCGAGTGGATCCGCCCGTGGCCAGGGGTGGGCATGTACCTCCACTTCGGGCTGATGGGGCTGGGAGCGCTGGGGATCGCGTTCGGGGTGGCGTACCGGGTGAGCGCGCTCACGTTCCTGCTCACCTTCACGTACGCGCACCTGATCGACAAGACGTACTACCTGAACCACTACTACTTCATCTCGCTGGTGGGGCTGCTGCTCGTGCTGCTGCCGTTGCACAGACCAGGTGCGGCGCGAGCGTGGTGGCTGTGGCTGCTCCGGGCGCAAGTGGGGCTCGTGTACGTCTTCGGGGGTGTGGCCAAGCTGAAGAGCGACTGGCTCGTCCACGCGCAGCCGATGAAGATCTGGCTCGCGGCGAGCACGGATCTGCCGGTGCTGGGCCGGCTCTTCGAGCAGCCCTGGGCGCCGCATGCCTTCAGCATCGCCGGAGCGGTGTTCGACCTGTGCGTGGTGCCCGCGCTGCTGTGGAGGCGCACGAGGTGGCTGGCGTACGTGGCGGTGGTGGGCTTCCACGTGCTCACACGGCTGCTCTTCCCCATCGGCATGTTCCCGTGGCTGATGATGGCGGGCGCCCTGCTCTTCTTCCCGCCCGACTGGCCGAGGCGGCTGGCGAGCCGCATCCTCCGCCGGCCGGTGCGAGCCCCCGAGCCGCGAAGCCCGCCAGCACCTCTCTCGAAACGAGCCTGGGTGGGGCCGACGCTGGCCGCGGCCTTCATCGGTGTGCAGCTCGCCATGCCCTTCCGGCACCTGCTCTACCCGGGTGACGTGATGTGGACGGAGGAGGGCTTCCGCTTCTCGTGGAACGTGATGCTGATGGAGAAGGACGGACTGGCGGAGTTCCGCGTGACGGAGCCGGGCACGGGGAAGCGCTGGGTGGTGTCGCCGAGGGAGCACCTCACGCCCTTCCAGGTGAGGATGATGGCCACGCAGCCGGACATGCTGCTGACGTTCGCGCACCACCTGGCGCGCCACTTCGCCGAGCGGGGACACCCGGACGTGGAGGTGCGCGTGGATGCCTTCGCGAGCCTCAATGGCCGGCCTCGGCAGAGGCTGGTGGACCCGAACGTGAACCTGGCGGCGGTGGGACCCTGGGACGACCTGCACGGCTGGGTGCTGCCCTTCCGGGCGGTGGATCCTCCCTGAGTGAAAAACGGTCGTACATGGTAGACTCGCCGCCTTCACCGGAAGCCGTCACCGGCGTGAACCCGAACCCGCGGTGGGTACCCCATGGACTTCCTCGATCGCGTCTTCAAGCTCTCGGGCTCTCTCGGGCCCGCCCTGGAGGCCGGGCACGAGAACCAGGCCACCGTCACCGTCTCCACGCTGGCCCAGCTCATCCCGCTCATCGCCGAGCGGCTGGACGGACGGCGCACCGTGCGCGAGGTCATCCGCGCCATCGAGCCGCAGGCCACGGCCGAGCAGATCCGCGATGCCCTCAAGCGCCTGGCGGAAGAGGGGCGCATCATCGAGGTGACGGAGGGCGACGCACGCCCCACGCCGGGCGAAGCCCTCGCGCGCTCCGCCGGCGGCGCCGTCCTGCTCTCCAACGACTCGGAGACACACACCTCGCCTGGAGGCTCCACCCCGGGCGGCAACACGGCGGAGGCCGAGCCCCTCCCGGAGCGGCTCGGTCCCTACAAGGTGCTGCGGCGGCTCGGGATGGGAGGCATGGGCGTCGTCTACGAGGCCGAGGACGAGGCGCGCCGCCAGCGGGTCGCGCTCAAGACGATGCCCCGGCTGACGCCCGCGGCCCTCTACGAGTTCAAGAAGGAGTTCCGCAGCATCGCCAACGTCGCCCACCGCAACGTCATCACGCTCTACGAGCTGAGGGTGGACGGCGGCACGTGGTTCTTCACCATGGAGCGGCTCCAGGGCCAGGACTTCCTGCACCACGTCTGGGGCGGGGCACCTCCGCGCCCGGGCGAGCCGCTCGACCCGGGGGTGCTGGAACGGCTGCGAGCCGCGCTGGTTCAGCTGGCCGAGGGGCTCTCCGCCGTGCACACCCACGGCCTGCTCCACCTCGACATCAAGCCGAACAACATCATCGTGGAGCCGGGCGGCCGGCTGGTGCTGCTCGATTTCGGCGTGGTGCTGCGCTACGTGCCCGAGGAGCGGCTCCCGGTGGGCCTGCGTGGAACCCCACGCTACCTGTCCCCGGAGCAGGCCCAGGGCCGGCCGCTCTCCGCGGCCTCGGACTGGTACGCGGTGGGCGTGATGCTCTTCGAGGCGCTCACCGGCACGGTTCCCTACGACGGTGGCACCCTCAAGGAAATCCTGCGCAACCGCGGCCAGGAGCTCGCCCCGCGCGCCTCCAGCGTCAACCCCACGGTGCCGCCGGAGCTCGATGACCTCTGCGCCCGGCTCCTCAGCCGCAACCCCGCCGACCGTCCCGACGCCGAGGAGGTGCTGCGCCTGCTGGCCCCCGCGCATGCCCGCCCGGCGGCACCGGCCGAGGCCGTGCGCCTGTCGCTCGTGGGCCGGGACTCGCACCTGCGGGCGCTCGAGGACGCCTACCAGCTTTCGCGGAAGGGCCCGGTGTACCTGCACGTGCGCGGCCCCTCCGGCGTGGGGAAGAGCGCGCTGGTGCAGTCCTTCCTCCACGGCCTCCGCAAGCGGGACGAGGCGCGCGTCATCACCGGCCGCTGCTTCGAGTGGGAGTCGGTCCCCTTCAAGGGCTTCGACGCGGCGGTGGACGAGCTGTGCCGCAACATCCACCTGCTCCCGCTGGACGTGCAGCAGGAGCTGCTGGACGCCTCCACCGTGGAGACGGCCCGCCTCTTCCCGGTGCTGCGCAGCCTCCCATCGCTCCAGGAGGCGCGTGCCACCACGGAGACGCTCGAGCCCTCCGAGCAGCGGCGGCGCGCCTTCCAGGGGTTGAAGAACCTCCTCACCCGGCTGAGCCGCACCGGCCCGGTGGTCCTCTTCCTGGACGACGTGCAGTGGGGAGACGTCGACGGCGCCCGGCTGATGATGGAGCTGCTCGCGCCTCCCGAGCCCCCACCCATCCTGTTCATGACGAGCTGCCGCTCGGACGAGGAGGCGCGCAGCCCCTTCCTCCAGGAGCTGGAGGCGCTGTCCCGCTCGCAGCAGCTCGCCTTCGAGCGGCGGGAGCTGGAAGTGGGGCCGCTCTCCCTCGAGGACGCGGCCGCGTTCGCCCGGACGCTCGGGGGCGAGGGCATGACGTCCTCCCGCGCCGAGACGATCGCCCGCGAGGCCAACGGCCACCCCTTCTTCGTGGAGCAGCTCGTCCGGTATGCACGGGACGGAGGCTCGCGTGAGGACCAGCCCCTGACCCTGGAGCAGGCGCTCCAGGCGCGCGTGGCGCTGCTGTCCGAGGAGGCCCGGAACATCCTCCGCGTGGTGGCCGTGGCCGGCCGGCTCCCGGAGCAGGACCTCGCCGTCCAAGCCGCGCGGGTGTCCCACAACGGCCCCGGCGCGCTCGCCCACCTGCGCTCCCACTGCCTCATCCGCACCAGCGGGCCCCGGGGGAACGACCTCGTCGAGGCCTACCACGATCGGATCCGCGAGAGCGTCGTGGCCCGGCTCGAGCCGGAGGTGCTGCGCTCGGTGCACGCGGCCCTGGCGCACACCCTGGAGCCGCGCGAGGACATCAACCCCGGCGTGCTCAGCCACCACTTCCACGGCGCGGGAGAGCTGGACAAGGCGCGGACGTACGCCGTGCGCGCCGCGGAGCAGTCCTTCGAGTCGCTCGCCTTCGACAGCGCCGCCTCGCACTACCGCAACGCCCTGGCCTGGGGTGGAGAGACCTCGGCACAGGCCCGCGAGCTGCGCGAGAAGCTGGCCCGCGCGCTCTTCAACGCCGGCCGCGGGCCCGAGGCGGCCTCGTGGTACCTGCGCGCGACCGAGGGCGCCCCCGTGCAACACCAGCGCGAGCTGCGCCGGCTGGCCGTCGAGGGCTATCTGATCGGCGGGCACACGAAAGAGGGCATCGCCATCCTCGAGCCGCTGCTGGCGGAGATGGGGCAGCGCTACCCGGGCTCGCCGGCCCAGGCGATGCTGGAGCTGCTGGGGCGGGTCGCCTGGATGTCGTTGAAGGGAACGGACCTCCAGCCGCGCTCCCCCCGGGAGCTGGCGCCGGAGGAGCTCTTCGCCGTCGACCTGTGCTGGTCCAGCGGCAAGGGGCTGGCGACGGTCCACCCGATGGAGGGCATCGTCTTCTTCGTCCGCAGCCTGGCCAGTGCCCTGAAGCTGGGGGACGCCACGCGCACCGGGCGGGTGCTGGGAATGCTGGGCGCCAGCCTCATCAACATGGGAGGAAGCATGGGCGCCCGTGGCGAGCGCTTCCTCACACGCGCGGAGCGGCTGGCCGAGGAGACGAAGGATCCGTACCTGCAAGGCGCGGTGAAGGTCTTCCGAGGCATGGCCGAGACGGGACAGGGTGGCCGATGGGAGGTCTCCCGGGCCCACGCCGAGGAGGGAGTGCGCCGCCTCAAGGAGCGCTACGCCGGGGTGAGCTGGGAATGCGCCCTGGGGGTGACCACCGTGGCGAAGGTGCTGGAGCGCAAGGGCGAGCTGGCCGAGATGGGCGTCCGGGTGAACGCCTGGATGCGCGACGCCATCGAGAGAGGAGACCTCTACGAGCAGGCGATGCTCGCCTACCCCCTGGGGCTGGAGAAGCTCGCGGCGGGAGACCCCACCGGCGCGCGCGAGCTGATGGCCTTCCACATGCGGAACTGGACCTCCAGCTACGCCATCCAGCACCTCTACGTGATGCAGCTGGAGGTGCTGTGCGATCTCTATGAGGGGCGGCTGGACGAGGCGTGGCGGCGCTACCAGGGGCAGAAGCGCGACATCGAACGGGCCAACCTGATGCGGCTGGCCATCTCGCGCATCGAAGTGCTCACCCTGGAAGGCGCGCTCCGGTTGATGCTGGCGGCGAGGAACGGCTCGGAGCGGGCCAATCACCTGAAGGAGAGCGAGCAGCTCGCCCGGAAGCTGGAGCAGGAGGTGCGCGCGGACGGCAAGCCGCACGCGTTGATGCTGCGCGCGGGGATCGCGATGGTGGCGGGCGGGCAGGCACGGGCGGTGGCGCTGCTGGACGAGGCCATCGCGAGCTTCACCACGGTCGGCATGGGCCAGTACGTCAGCTACCTGCGGCGCCGGAAGGGCGAGCTGACGGGCGACACGGCCCTGGTGGCCGAGGCGGATGCGTGGCTGGCGCGCCAGGGCATCCGGGAGCCGGGGCGCTGGACGGACTGCCACGTGCCGCCCCTGCCGCGCGCGTCCTAGAAGAGGACGCGGCGCGCGTCGAAGCAGAGGTAGGCCTTGGACTCCAACCGCCCATCCTCGTGGGCGGTGAGCTTGAAGAAGACGGTGCGATCCAGGCGGACCCGCCACGCCGAGGACGGCAGCGACACCGTCTCCCCGCCGCGCCAGCGCAGGGCCGCCTCGGCCCGCTCCGGCGTACACGCTCCCCGGCGGACGAGCTCCGAGAGGACGCGCGATTCCTCCCCAGTGAGCCGCGGAGCGGCATCGTCGAAGTAGTAGTCGAAAGCCAGGGTGGGCCGCGGACGTCCCCCGGGCTCCACCTCCAGTTGGACGTGCCGTATGCCCGGAGTCCGGCCCACCACCGTCCAGAGCGACTCGAGCTGCGCGTCCGAGCCCGTCCACCCCACCTCGCGCAGCCACGCGTCCACCCCCTCACTCGGGAGCAGCGCACCGAACCGCACGTTGCCACTCCCGCGCTGAGGCATGGTCACCGAGTGGTGCATCCGGCCCCCCGGAGGAAGGAGCGCGGCACATCGCTCGAGCACCGCCAGCTGGGCCTCCTCCGGCGCGCGTCCGTTGAGGAGGCAGAAGCCCTCTCGCGCCAGGCGGGACACCTCGGGGGCCGACAACCGCCTCCCCTGGGCCGAATCCCCGAACAGGCGCTCGATCTGCGCCGGATCCAGGCCCACGAAGACGAGTGGCACCGGCTCAGGACGGCCCGGGTGCAGGTCGTACTCCAGCCAGATGAGGGGAACATCCCGCTCCAGCGCACTGCCCGGACGGCACCACTCCTCGAGGTACCTCCGGCACGAGCGGAGCGCGGGCGGGCACTTCCCCGTGGCGAGCAACTGCCTCAGCGCGTCCTGGCCTCCGGAACCACGGGTGGCACAGACCAGTACGTCCACCCGCTCCAACCCGGGCTCCAGCCGGCACTCGAACGAGCCAGCGCACCAGTGGGACGGGAGCTGCTCCGCCTGCTGGAGCAGCCGTTGGCGCGCGCCCTCGGAGACGAGCTCCGCCGGGAGGTGGGGCCGCAGCGCGAGGAACTGCTCCAGGAAGGGAAAGGCCAAGAGGTGACCCGGCGGAGAGGGGGACTCAGGCCGTGGCGGTGAAGCCCTGGGATTTGGTCCCGGAGGTGCCGGTGGTTGGATTCTTCACCACCACGTCGTAGGACCCCGCCTCGGAGGCCATCACGATGGCCTCGAGCTCCGTCGTGCTCACGGACTTCACCGACTTCGCCTGGAGGGTCACACCGGGCTTCTGGAGCGTCACCTCGGCATCCGTCGGGAAGTTGGTCCCGGAGATCGTCACATGCACCCGCGTGTTCACCTTCCCGGTGTCGGGCGAGACGCCCGTGACGGTGATGTCGGCGCCACCCCAGAAGAACACCCGCCGGCCCTGGCCGAGCAGGGCGTGGTTGCTCAGCTCCTCCGCGAGGTGCTTGAGCATCCCTGCGACGTTGCCCGACTGAAGCTGCTTCAGGGACTCGGGCGGGATGCCGTACTTGGCGCAAAGCTCGTCAGGGTTGTCCGAGAACTGCCTACGCACGTCGGGATTGCGGATGTAGTCCGACAACAGATGGATGAGCACGCGGGGCTCCTGGAAGAGTGGCCGCAGCTTGCCAGGGAGGAATCGCGCGATCCAGACGGGAGCAGTTCCTCGTCAGGGATTGGCGCAACCTCCGGAGGTGGGCTCGTACCAGCTATAGAGGAAGTAGCTGGCCAGGTTGGGCGTGGAGACGGCGGTGAAGACGTCGAGCACGGGCGAGGTGGTGTACTCCACCTCCAGCGTCTCTCCCGGCCCGAGCGGCCGCTTCAGGGAGATCCAGTTCCCACCGGGTGCCCAGGCGAAGCGCTCCACCGGGGACCCGTTGCGCCGCACCGACTTCACCGAGAACACCTGGCGCTCCTTCAACGTCACCACCGAGAGCGGAGTCTCCGATTGGAAGGACTGGGAGCAGGAGCGTACCGCCTTGTTCCGCAGATCTCCGACGGCCAGTTGCTGACCGATGGCGCTCACGGAGCCCTGGTAGCCGCTCTTGTGCTCGAAGGAGGTGCTCGTGCCCTGGAAGAAGACGACGGGCGCGCCGGAGAACTGGATGCCCATCTGGCTCGTCAGCAGATCCAACCAGCCATCGCCGTTGACGTCCGCGAGCAGCACCTTCGAGCTGTTCTGGGCGGTGGTGTTGCTCCAGACGGGCTGGGTCCCCTGGGACGGCTGGTAGAGGAAGAAGCCGGTGGTGCAGGGCGAGGCGTTCTCACAGTTGAGGCCGGCCGCGAGGGCCAACCGGTTCCCGCTCCCCACCCGCCCGACATCCAGGCCATAGAAGCAGGACCCCGGGGACGTGCGCGGCGAGGAGCGCCAATCCGGCGAGCCCTGGAAGGGCACCGGCCGGCCCGCCCGAGCCTGTCCGTAGAAGACCGCGACATCCGTGGCGGCGAAGGCGAGATCCATCCGGCCGTCCTGGTCGATGTCCGCGCCCAGCACCGAGGTGGACTTCAGCCGCACCTCGCTCTTCCAGGCCGGCGTGCCGCTCAACCCCTGGCCATCGTTGAGGTAGATGCGCTGGTGGCCACCCGGGGACGTCCCATCCGGGGGCTCGTTCTCCTGCAACACCGCCACGACCAGGTCGAGGTCTCCATCTCCGTCCACGTCCGCGAAGGTGCAGCCCGTCGGCATGAAGCCGGAGTCGGTGTGGTAGGAGGGCACGGCCTCCAGCGTCCCGCCCCGGTTGAAATAGACATCCACCCGGCCCGAGCCCCCGTTGCGAAGCTTGTCGAAGGGAACCGCCGCCGCCACGTCGGGCAGACCATCGCCGTTGATGTCTCCCACGGCGAGCCCACCATGGTAGTCATAGCCCTCGGAGAACCAATCCGGGGTGGCGCCGCCGGGGAACGGCTGCTGCGCCGACTTGCGGTTGTAGAAGGCCACGAGCCCCTGGGGAGCCACGTCGTTCCCGTTGGCCATCACCAGATCCGTCCAACCATCTTGGTTGATGTCCACCAGGGCGGCGCCCGTGGAGAAGTTCCCCATCATGCTCAGGGAGTTCGACGGCCCCGCGGTGTAGACGCGGTTGATGGGGGTCGTCGCGGGGGCGGGCTGGAAGAAACGGCAGGCTGGGGAGACCCCCACCAGCAGCGCCAGCCCCCCCCAGGACAGGACACATCGGAGGCGGAGAAGAGAAAGGCTCACACACGGGTTCTCAATCCACCGCCGAGCACGCTGTCAAGGGACGGTGCGACGAGAGAGCACCACGCCCGAGGGCGACACGGCATAGGACTCGAACCAGCCGGGGATCCGGTTCCTCGAGCCGCCGCACCTGTCGAACCGCTCGTCCACGGTGACGTAGTACAGGCCGCGCCACTTGGAGACCCGGACATCCAGCGCCTCCGCCGGGCTCGGGCACCGGGCGAAGAGCTCGCTCCGCGGCCCGAGCGACTGGATGACCTCACGGATGACGACACTGGCCGCGAGCGCCGCCCCACCATCCATGGAGCCCAGGTTCGTGACCTCCGTGATGTCCCTCCTGCCCGGCCACGAGACGTTCCCTCCAGGCCCGCGGGAGGTGGTGGTGCTGGAGGTGGTGGCACAACCCACGCAGCCGAGGACGGACAGCACCTGGAGGAGAGAGAGGCACCAGTGGGAGACAGGACGAGGGATGCACTTCATCATGGGCCACCTCCATCAACGGGACGTGACCATCATCCGGTATGAGTCCATCTCAGAGCATCATGAGGGATTCCTCTCTTCCTCATGGTTTCGTCATGACGCAGCATGAGCCTGGATGCCGGAAGACTCACGCGGAGGCAGGCCGATGGACACGTGGCGTCAGCTCGCGAACCAGCTCGGAATCGAACACCCCATCATCCAGGCGCCGATGGCGGGCGGCAGCACGACGCCGGAGCTGGTCGCCGCCGTCTCGAACGCGGGCGGGCTGGGCTCCGTGGGCGCCGCCTACCTGAAGCCCGAGGACATCGTGCGGTTCGGTCAGCGGGTGCGAGAACTCACCGATCGGCCCTACTCCATCAACCTCTTCGCGCCCCAGCCGCCTCCCGGCGAGGTCGACCCGAGCCGGATGCTGGCGGTGCTGGCCCGGCATCACCAGGAGCTCGGGCTTGCGCCTCCGCGCCCCCCCACCTCCCCCTTCCCTCCCTTCGAGGAGCAGGTGGACGCCGTCGTGGAGACCGGTATCCGGCTCTTCAGCTTCACGATGGGGATTCCACCGCCCGCGGTGCTCGAGAGGCTGAAGGCGCGGAAGATGGTGCTCATGGGCACCGCCACGAACGTGCGAGAGGCGAAGCTGCTCGAGGCCGCGGGGGTCGACATCATCATCGCGCAGGGCAGCGAGGCCGGTGGACACCGGGGCACCTTCGCGGAGCCCTTCGACGCCGGGATGGTGGGCACCATGGCCCTGGTCCCGCAGGTCGCCGACGCGGTGCGCCTCCCGGTGGTGGCGAGCGGGGGCATCATGGACGGGCGGGGAATCGCCGCCGCGCGCATGCTCGGGGCCAGTGGCGTGCAGTTGGGGACGGCATTCCTGAGCTGCCCGGAATCGGGCGCCTCTCCTGCCTACAAGGCCGCGCTCCGTGCGGCGCGGGACGAGTCGACCCTCATCACCCGGGCGCTCTCCGGCAGGCCGGCGCGCGGCCTCCCCAACGCCCTCACGGAGGAGCTGGGGAATTCGGAGGACATCCTCCCCTTCCCGCTCCAGCACGCGGCCACGAGCCCGCTGCGGAGCGCCGCGGCGGGCCGGAACGACCCCCGCTTCATGACACTCTGGTCGGGTCAGGCCGCGCCGCTCTCCCTGGGCATTCCCGCGGCGGAGCTGGTGCGGAAGCTGATCGCGGACACCACGCGGCTCCTCGGTTGAGCAGCGGCCGGCCCACCAGGGGCTCGTGCCGCACAGGAGCGTGCACCTACCGCGCCCAAGACCTTATGAAGGGGGGTGCACGGGCGCACAGGCCGCCCAGGGAGACGACATGTTCCGGATCGAAACAGAGAAAGACCTGCTGCAAGCATTCCGCCCGAGAGACCGGAAGACGCTCGAGCTCCCCGAGGGCATCAAGTTCCCGCTCTTCGTCCGCGACTACCTGGCGTGGACGGAGCCCGCCGGGACGCGGGTGTTCCTGATGCTCCCCTCGCCGGGCGACAGCAGGCGGCCCATGGGCATCGCGTTCCGCCGGGACTCGCAAGGCGGTGGGCCGGGCTCGTGCATGTGCGACTGGTGCCACTCCTACGGCGCGGCGGACGAGATCGGGCTGCTCACCACGGACGTGAATTCGAAGCGCCGGGTGGGCATCAACCTGTGCATGGACCTGCGCTGCAAGGAGAAGCTGGAGTCGGTGGCGGACCGGTCCGGCCGGCACCCGCTGGAACTCATGCAGCCGCTGATGGAACGCATGGTCCGCTTCGCGCGCGAGGCGCTCGGGGTCGACACCGTTCCACAAGACTGAGCGCGGCGGCTACGGTCCGTGCGAAACACGGGGCCCGGCGGAGTGCACGGGCCCCGCTCCGAGGCGCCTGACTACAGGCGCCCGTCGAGGAAGTTGCGCACCAGCTTCGGGCCCTCGGGGGTGAGGACGCTCTCGGGGTGGAACTGCAGGCCCACCACGGGCCGCTCGCGGTGGCGCAGCCCCATGATGAGCCCTTCCGGCGTCCATGCCGTGGCCTCCAGCTCCGCGGGCAGGCTCGCCGCCTCCACCACCAGCGAGTGATAGCGCGCCGCCTGGAAGCCCTGGGGCATGCCCTCGAAGATGCTGCGGTTCTCGTGGCGGATGGCCGCCGTCTTGCCGTGCACCGGCTCTGGCGCCCGCACCACCTTGCCGCCGAAGACGGCTCCGATGGACTGGTGGCCCAGACACACGCCCAGCACCGGCACCTTCGCGCCGCGGATGGCCTCCATGCTGACCCCGGCCTCCGTCGGCGTGCACGGCCCCGGCGACACCACCAGGTGCGACGCGCCCGAGGCCGCCACGCCCGCGGCGTCGATCTCATCGTTGCGAGCCACCTTCACCTCGGCACCCAGCGTGTAGAGGAGCTGCACGAGGTTGAAGGTGAACGAGTCGTAGTTGTCGATGACGAGGATCACCGCACACCTCCCTCACGCGCCTGCTTCAGGGCCGTGGCGAGCACCCGCGCCTTGGCCTCCGTCTCATCCGCTTCCTTCGACGGCACCGAGTCCGCCACGAGACCCGCGCCCGCCTCCCACATCGTGCGGTCCCCATCGATGAAGAAGGTGCGCAGGGCGATGGCCAGGTCGAGTGCGCCGCAGAAGGACAGGTAGCCCACCGCGCCCGCGTAGGGGCCACGGCGCGTGGGCTCCAGCTCGTCGATGATCTGCATCGCGCGAATCTTCGGAGCCCCCGACACCGTACCCGCGGGGAAGGTGTAGGCCAGGGCGTCGAGCGCGTCGTACTTCGCGTCGAGCTTCCCGCGCACCTGCGAGACGATGTGCATGACGTGGCTGTAGCGCTCGATGACCATGAGGTCCTCGACACGCACCGAGCCCGGCGCGGCCACACGGCCCACGTCGTTGCGGCCCAGGTCCACCAGCATCATGTGCTCGGCGCGCTCCTTCTCGTCGGCGAGCAGCTCCTTCTCCAGGGCCAGGTCCTCGGCCTCGGTGGTACCGCGGCGGCGGGTGCCGGCGATGGGACGCACCACGACATCGCCCTCGCGCACCTGCACCAGCAGCTCCGGGGAGGCGCCCACCAGCGCGCGCGCCTCTCCCAGCTCGATGTGGAAGAGGTACGGCGAGGGGTTGATGCGACGCAGCGCCCGGTAGAGAGAGAGCGGCGGCGGAGCGCCACGGGCCTCGAAGCGGCGGGCGAGCACCACCTGCATGCAGTCACCGGCGCGGATGTACTCCTTCACCCGCTCCACGGCGGCCTCGTAGCCAGCGCGGTCCCAGTGGACGGAGACCTCCGCTTCGCCGCGCATGGGCGGGTTGGGGACGTAGGCATCCACGGGGAGCGGCCGGAGCAGGCGCTCGGCGAGAGCCTCGGCGCGGGCCTCGGCATCCCTGAGGGCCTGGGCGGCGCTGCCATGACGGGATGGCCGGGCGATGACGGTGGCGTGCAGCGTCTGGGTGCGCGAGTCGTGGGTGACGAACTCATCGCACAGCAACCACTCGGAGTCGGGGAAGGAGATGTCAGGCGAGTGCCGGTCGGGCACATGGCGCTCGAACCAGGACATGCAGTTGTAGCCGAGGTAGCCGACCAGGCCGCCGACGAAGGGGGGCTCACCGGGGAGGGTGGCGACGGCATGCTCGCGCCAGACGGAGCGGAGGACATCGAGCGGCTTGCCATCCAGACGCTGAGACTGGTCGCCGCGCCAGAGGGTGCCGCCGTTGCGGTCGAGCCGGAGCCGGCCGGAGGGAGCCGAGCCGACGTGGCTGTAGCGGCCGAAGCGCTCGCCACCGTGGCAGGACTCGAGGATGAAGCCGCGCGCGCCACCGAGCTTGAGGTAGGCGGACAGCGGGGTGTCGAGGTCGGCGGGGAGCACGACCGAGACGGGGACCGCCTCGCCCTTCTCCGCGCGTTGGCGGTAGGCCGCCTTGCGCTCCTGAGCGTTCATCAGTTCCTCTGTGTAGGCCCCCTCTCCCTCTGGGAGAGGGTTGGGGTGAGGGTCTTCGTGACCAACACTCCGTCACTGGGGGGTAGCCTCCGTTATCCCCCGTCCGGCGCGGCCGGAAAAGGGCCTCTCCGCCAGCGCGCCGGCTGCCCTCTGGCTTGACAACGAGGAACGACCCCCTGGCCACCCGCCTGCCCGGGGAAGGCTCACCGGGGACATTCGGCCAGCTTCACATCGGCCCTGGCGCGGCGTGCCTGGGCGAAGGCCGTCTGGAACTCATCGCCCGACAGCGTCCACAGCACGCGGCACAGGGACGCCTCGGCGGCGCGCCGGACGGAGGCATCGGGGTCATTGAGGGAGGGGATCGCCAGCTCGAAGTCATGACGCGAGGCACCGCGCTTCTCCATCTGGTGAAGCGCGGCCTTGCGGACGCGGGAGGACGGATCCCGCAGCGCGAACATCAAGACCTTGCTGAAGTCCTCTCCTGCCCGCCCGCCCAGGTGCGCGAGGGCGCGCTCACGAAGGTGCTCGGGAGGGCGCCGCTCCTGGATGACATATAAGGAGAAGCGCACGGCATCCTCGGGGAGCCGCCGCTCGAACAAGGAGAGGAGGGCCGCGCTGGAGTCCTCCACATCGGCGGGCAGGGAGGCCTCGGCCAGGCGGCGGATGTCCTCGTCCGTGCCGATGAAATCGAGGGCCTCGGTGGCGAGGTGGTACAGGTCCTTCGCCTCGCTGGGGTCGCGCAGCACCTCCAGCCAGAAGCGGCTCAACTCGGGAGCGCCGCCGCGGCGATCGGCCTCGTGCGCGCGTATCAACAGCTCCCTGGCGATGCCGAAGCGCACGGACGTGCGGGTCTCCCGCCGGAAGGCCTGAATGAGAGAGGCGGTGCTCGGAGGAGGAGGCAGCGCGCCCCGGGTGATCCGGTTCGTGGACAGCTCGATGCGGAAGGGAGTGCCCTGGAACAGGGAGTCAGCGGGAGGGGGACGTTGAGGCATGGACACGATGCGGGGGACGCGCAGGGTGAGCACATCGCCATCGAGTTGGGGCGACTCCACCCAACTGACGCCACAAGGGGTCTCGACGAGCCGCCGCCGCTCGGAGGGCAGGAGCGGGGACCCCAGGGACCACTGACCGCTCTCCTTTCCCTCGGGTCCGTAGGCGACCACCGTCTCCGAGAAGCTTCGGATCAGGACCACATAGCGGCCATCCGCCGAAACGAGGGCCTCACCCCGGGAGAGGCCATACTCGAGCTCACGTTGCCAGACGACCTTGCCCGCCCGGTGGTCGAACAGGGTGAGCGAAGCCCTGGGGGAATCACCCTGCGGCTTCATGGACAGCTCGAAGCGCTCATCGGGAGTGCGCAGCGTCCAGGGGTTGGGCACAGCGCGCGAGCACGCCAGCACCACCCCGGGCCCCAGCAGCACCAGGGCCGCGAGCAAGAGTCCCCCCACCCTCTTCCAGGCTTTCATCCGGGCAACGGTAGCGCCAGTGGCGCGAGCACCTCAACCCGAACGACGGACTCAGCGCCCTGGGCCGTAGAGCCACTCGAGGCCGCGCCACACGTCATCGCGCCAGGCCGAGTAGTTGTGACCGCCGTGATACTCGCGGTACTCCGCCCGGTGACCGGAGGACTGGAGGACCGGGAGCATGCGCTCGTTGCCCTCGACGAGCGCCTCGAAGTGGCCGCAGTCCATCCACACGTCGAGTGGCCGGGACGGGGCCCTGCGAGCGAGGTCGAACACCACGAAGTCGCGGTCCCACACGCTGAAGGCGCCCGACTGGGAGAGCACGTGGCCGAAGACCTCCGGGGCGCGCAGCCCCGTGTACAGGGAGATCAGCCCGCCCAGGGACGCGCCGAGCACGCCATGGACGCCGGGCTCGCGCTTCTCGTCGAGGAGGTTCAACTCCTTGCGAGCGAGCGGCAGGACGATGCGCAGCAGGAAGGCCAGGGTGGCCTCGCTGCACGTGTACTCGACGGTGCGAGCGTGGCCGCCGTTGGCCACCATGGCCAGGGCGATGGGGCGGATGCGGCCCTGGGCGATGAGGTTGTCCACGAGGGTGTGCAGCTTCGCGCGCCGCAGGTAGTCCGGTCCGTCGAACACCACCACCAGGGGGCAGGGCTCGGAGGTGGGAGGCGCGTAGAGGAACACCGCGCGCTTCCGCCCCACACAGAACTCCTGTGTCTCCACCAGGTGGCGCGAGACGAGCCCCCGTGGCACGTCCCGCTGCCGCCGCGAGAGGGGCGTGGGCCCGGACTCGGGCATGTGGAAGTAGTGGTTGAAGTCCCCGAACCCGTTGGGAGTGAGGCGCGAGTTGAACGCATCGCGCACCCGCTGCCCCTTCGCATCCAGGAAGGCGTACTCCACATAGGTGTCACGAGGCAGCGTCAGCGTGTGCGTCCACAGCCTCGGCGCCACCTCCTTCAGGGGGATGGGCTCACCCGACCAGTCCTGGAAGTCGCCCGCGACGGACACGGGCTTGCGCCCGCGCCAGACGAAGGTGGCCTCCTCTCCATCGATGACCGGCGAGCCCTCGGCGCGGGCCCGCTTCTCCAGCGTAATGGCGTCCATATGATTCACCCCAAGGCCGACGGGATGGCATCGGCGGCCACGAAGCTGAATGCCATGATGGAGAGGCTGGGATCCACCGAGGGCGCGGAGGGGTCAGCGCGCGAAGGCGGTGCGCAGGGGGCGGATGGACACCCATCCCAGCAGGGCGGTGAGCAGCCATCGGCCCCAACGCATGCGAGCCTTCACCGGGTGGTTGCGAGGGGCGTGCTCGTCGAAGAGCTGCACCATGCCCTCGATGAAGTGGGGCAGGTCATGCGGCCCGCGGCTGGAGAACCACCGCGCATCGCGCACGCCCGATTCATCCAACCACTCTCCGCCCGCGTTGCGGATGTCATCCTTGATACCGGGCCACGAGGCCAACCTGCGCCCGCGCACCAGGCCCGCGGACACGAGCACCCAGGGACCATGGCACAGTGTGGCGATGGGCCGGCCCTGCTGGTCGAACTCGCGGACGAACTGGAGCACCTCCTCGCTCTGGCGGAGGGCATCCGGGTTGACGAAACCTCCGGGGATGAGGAGCGCGTCGAAGTCGTCGGGACGTACCGCTTGCACCGTCTCGTCGACGCGGACCTTCTTGCCCGGGTACATCAGGTTCATCCCGCGGATGCGGCCCTTGTGCAGGGAGATGATGTCCACCTGCGCGCCCCGCTTGCGGAGCGCCTTGACGGGAATGGTGAGCTCGACCTGCTCGAAACCATCCGCGGCCAGCACCCCCACCCGGACACCCTTCAGAATCTTTTTCGCCATACCTGTGCCTCCCGGTCTTCGGACCCGAGAGATCGTCCGCATCCCCCTCGCGCCCGGCACGCGGGGCTCCCCAGGCGGTAGGGCGGCCAGGGGAGCATTGCCCCTGGATCAATGGCCCATCGACTCGGTTGCCTCCCGCGAGGCGCCGTAACGGACCAGCACCTGCCGGGCGAACTCCGTCGTGCAGACCGTCACCACGTCGTCGAGGTCCTGATTGAGGTGGAGCACCTCGACGGGCGCTACCCCGGCTGGCTCCTCGACCCAGAGGCCGATCAGCACCTCGCGCAGCACCGCGAGCTCGGCCAACACCTCCACGAGGTCGAACTGGTCCCCGACCCGCTGGAAGGCGTGCTCCCGGGAGAGCATCCGGGTGCCATAATCATTGGTCGAGGCGCGCTCACGGAGCCGCTCCGCCAGCCAGTCGAGCAGGTGCGGGACGTGATTCTCCAGACTCTCCTCGGAGAGTTTCCGTGCATCACTGAGCGTGCGCACCATCTCCTTCCAACGGACGAGAACCTCTTGTTTGTGGTTTTCAATGAGTTGGGCGAGTCCCATGGTTGTTTGAATGTCTGTGTGCCCGGTGGAACCCACAAGACCCCCCTGTCCTCCGGGACAACGGACATACCCCCAGGCAGGATGGCGACCATCCGGGAGGGAGCACGATGTCGAAGGCCTTCACGAAAGAGGACTCCGGTGGGGACGAGGTTCTCCTGCCCCCCCGCCCCCGCTCGGCCTCCGGAGAGAAGCGGCACATCACGCCCGAGGGCTACCGGGCCCTCCAGGAAGAGCTCGCGGCGCTCACGGACCCCGCCTCGCGCCGGGCGCTGCAGCTCGCCGCCATCCTGGAGGAGGTCCAGGTGGTCACCACCGAGATTCCGGACGAGGAGCACGTCTACTTCGGCGCGTGGGTGACGCTCGAGGACGAGGAAGGCGAGGAGACGACGTACCGCATCGTCGGTCCGGACGAAGCGGACGTGAAGGAGGGCCGCCTCAGCGTCGAGTCCCCGCTGGCCAGGGCACTCATTGGAAAGGAAGTGGGCGAGTCCATCCAGTTCGAGCGCCCGCGCGGAGCCATCGAGTACACCATCGTCCAGGTGTCCTACCGTCCGCCCGTGTCCTGAGCGTCGCGGGCAGCGTCAGGGCCGCACCTGCTTCATCATCCGCACGGCGAGGCGGTCGACCACGCCCGGCACGAGCGCCTTGATGGCCATCATCAGCCTGGCGGCCGGCATCATCACCACCTCGCGCTCGCGGCGCTCCATGGCGCGAAGGATGAGGTTCGCGCAGGTGGGCGCGTCCATCATCTTGTTGCTCTTCTCCTCCACGGTGTCCCCGTGGCCGGCGATTCCGTCGGCGCCGAGCGCCCGCGAGCGGATGGGGGTGACGACGAATCCGGGTGACACGACGAGCACGTCCACCCCAGTGCCATCCAGCTCGATGCGCAGCGAGTCGAAGAACCCCTGCATCGCGTGCTTGCTCGCGGCATAGCCGCTGCGGCCGGGCACGCCGCTCTTCCCCGTGAGCGAGGAGACGGCGACCACCAGGCCCCGCCGCGCCTTCAGATGCGGGAGCGCGAAGTGCGTGCAGTAGACCGACCCGAGGTAGTTCACCCGCATGAGGCGCTCGAAGAGGGACAGGTCCGTCACCTCCTCGAACCGGGCGCTCATCGTCACCCCCGCGTTGTTCACCAGGAAGTCGATGCCGCCGAACGCCTCCACGGAGCGCTCCACCAGGCGCCGGCAGGACTCCGGGTCGCTCACGTCCGTGGCAACCACGAGCGCCCTTCCTCCGGCCCGCTCGCACCGCTGCTTCACCCCGGCCAGCAGCTCCTCGTTGCGCGCCGCGAGCACCACGTGGACCCCGCGCCCCGCGAGCGCCAGCGCCAGCTCTTCTCCAATTCCCGAGGACGCCCCGGTGATGACCGCCGTCTTTCCTCTCATCATGGGGCCCCATGCTGGCACGCGGGCTGCCTCCTACCTATTAGAAGAGGTGTGAGCTCCTCCAAGCGCCGCCGCATCCTCGACATCGTGGCCACCGACGCCACCTTCGAGCGCACCGAGTACCGCGGCCGCGAGATCTGGCTCGGGAAGTGCTTGCACTGCAACGCCCATCTCCTGATCGGCCTGGCGTGTGCACGCTGCAACCAGGGCAAGGGCAGCCGGCATGATCGCCACTACCACCGGGATGCCCGGGTCCGGGAGCTGGTGGAGCGCCTGCTACAGAGACGTCGCGACCGGTGGCGCGATCCGGACGACGCTTGAGGCTCCAGGGGTTCAACCCCCCTTCCATCTCGTAGAAGCCAACATCATCCGGACAAGTTTGCAGCCGCGCCACAACGCCGTGGGTCGTGGTATCCCCCCGTTCGCGGACAGAGAAAGGTTGACAGCCAGATAATGATGCTCGATGGTCACGCGCCGCGTTGGGACGGGACGAAGAGGAGGGACCCCGCCCACGGCAACTCTTCAGTTGGATGGGGTCGGGCGTGTCCGCATGCCTCCTGCCAGGGCAGGGGCCGTCGCAGCCACAGCAACGCCGTGCATGATCTTCTTGTTCCAGTCTCCCTGTGCCGTCTCCGCGCCAGCCGCACCGTCCTCCCGGTCGCGTCTGTCGGAGCCCACTGACTAGCCCCCGGTCCTGGTATGAGCGGTCCTCTCTTCCCACGCTGGACGAACACGGTGTCGCGGGCTTCCGCCGCGGCGCTTCTTGCAATCCCCGCGATCGCCCTTGGCGGTCTGATGGCGTACGTGCGTTCTCCGTTCGTCACCAATCAGAACCGCCCGATCGAGCAGCCGATCGAATTCGATCACCGGCACCACGCCGGTGACGAGCAGATCGACTGTCGCTACTGCCACTTCTCCGTGGAGAAGTCGCCGTCGGCGGGTATCCCCTCCACCACCGTCTGCATGTCCTGCCACGCGCAGGTGTGGAACAAGAGCCCGTACCTGACCCTGGTACGGCAGGCGTACTTCACGGATCAGCCGATTCCGTGGGTCCGCGTCCACAACCTGCCGGACTTCGTCTACTTCAACCACGCCATCCACGTCGCCAAGGGCGTGGGCTGCGTGACCTGCCACGGGCGCGTGGATCAGATGGCCGCCATCGAGCAGTACGCGCCGCTGACCATGCAGTGGTGCCTGGATTGCCACCGCAATCCCACGCCCAACCTGCGCCCGCAGGAGTTCATCACCAGCATGACCTGGGAGCCCAAGCCCGAGGAGGCCCAGGCGCTCGGGGAGAAGCTGTTCAAGGATTACGACGTTCACGCGCGCACGAGCTGCTCCACATGCCACCGCTGAAGCCCAAGCTCGACGGAGCCCCCATGAAGGACACCCCTACCTCCTTCGCCCTGCCGGTCGTCTCGGACAAGGCCGAGGCCGCCCCCGCGCACGACCACGCGCATGACGTCGTGGCCGACGCGCTCGACCACGCCGCCGCCCACAGCGTGGCCGCCGAGGGCGCTTACGGGAAGACCTACTGGCGCAGCCTCGAGGAGATGCTCGGCAAGCCCGAGCACCTCGAGGAGACCCGCCCCGAGTTCCCCGAGGGCGCGGACCTGCCCCCCACCGGCGTGGCCCGCCGTGAGTTCATGCAGCTGCTCGGCGCCTCGCTGGCGCTGGCCGGCGCCACCGCCTGCTCCACCCGTCCGGTGGACGAGCGCATGGTGCCCTACACCCGCACCCCGCCCGAGCTCGTCCCGGGCAACCCGCTCAACTACGCCACGGGCATGACGTTCGGGGGTCACACCTCGGGCATCCTGGTCGCCGCGCGTGAGGGCCGCCCCATCAAGGTGGAGGGCAACCCGCAGCACCCGGTGAACCTGGGCGCCGCCGGTGTCTTCGAGCAGGCCTTCCTGATGTCGCTGTACGACCCGCAGCGCGCCCGCGTGCTGCGCTACCGCAAGGAGCCGCGGTCCCTTCGCACCTTCGGCGAGGAGATCTTCGGCCTGGTGGGCAAGTCCGTGCAGGAGAACGGTGGCGCCCGCGTGCGCTTCCTGACCGAGCCGAACACCTCGCCGGTGCTCGACCACCTGCGCTCGCGCGTCCAGCAGCGGCTGCCCAACGCCCGCTTCACCAGCTACACCTCCGTCGACCAGGACCCCGCCAACGAGGGGACGCGCGCGGTGCTCGGCCAGCCGGCCACCGCGGTGTATGACTTCGCTCGCGCGGACGTCATCCTCTCCCTGGATGCGGACTTCCTGGAGAGCCGCCCGGCCAACCTGGCCTACGCCCGCGCCTTCGCGAAGCGGAGGGATCCGTCCGAGGGCAACCTCAACCGCCTCTACGTCTGCGAGCCGCGCTTCACCATCACCGGTGGCATGGCGGATCACCGCCTGCGCGCGAAGTCCTCCGAGGTGTTCGCCGTCGCCGCCGCCATCGCCTCGCGCGTGGGCGGAGGGGCCGAGGGTCTGGGCGCCGCCGCGGCCGCCAAGGCGCAGCTCAACGCCAACCACCAGAAGTGGGTGGACGCCGTCGCCGCCGACCTGCGCGCCAACGCGGGCAAGTGCGTGGTGGTGCCCGGTGAGCGTCAGCCCGCCGCGGTGCACGCGCTGGCCGCCGCCCTCAACGCGGCGCTCGGCAACGTGGGCCAGACGGTGCGCTACATCCCGGCGACCGTCTCCGAGGCCACCAGCGCCGCCGGTCTGCGCCCGCTCGTGGAGGAGCTCAAGAACGGCGCGGTGGACCTGCTGGTCATCACCGCCTGGAACCCGCTCTACCGCGCGCCGGTGGACCTGGGCCTCCAGGAGCTGTTGGATCCGGCGAAGAATCCCAACCGCGGCAAGCTGACCGTCGTCTACACCTCGCTCTTCGAGGACGAGACGAGCGCGTACGCCGACTGGTTCATCCCGGCCGCGCACGAGCTGGAGGCCTGGGGCGATGGCCGGTCCATCGACGGCACGGTGTCCATCGTGCAGCCGCTCATCCAGCCGCTCTTCAACGGCGTGCCCACCTCGGAGCTGCTCGCGCTGTTCCTCGGTGAGCCGTACCGCAGCAGCTATCAGATCCTCCGCGACTTCTGGCGCACCAAGGCCCCGAGCGCGGCGGACTTCGAGACGGCCTGGGAGACGTGGGTGTCCGTGGGCATCGTCCCCGACACCGCCCCGGCGGCCCTCGCCGGCGCCCCCACCGTGGACGGCGCCCGCGCGCTCGTGGATGCCTACACCCCGCCCGCCCCCGTTGGCGCGGGCGAGGTCGAGGTGAACTTCGTCCCGGACTACAAGGTCTACGACGGCCAGTTCGCCAACATGTCCTGGCTGCAGGAGCTGGCGGATCCCATCTCGAAGATGACGTGGGACAACGCGGCCTACATCAGCCCGGCCACGGCCAAGGATCTCGACCTCAACCCGGGCGACGTGGCGAAGCTCACCTACGGTGGCCGCTCGCTGGAAGTGCCGGTGTGGATCATCCCCGGCACGGCGGACGGCGTGGTGGTGCTGCCCCTGGGCTACGGCCGCACGGGTCTCTTCGAGACGGTGGCCCGGAACGTGGGCTTCAACGCCAACCTGGTGCGCAGCGTGAAGGCGCCCTGGTTCGACGGCGGCGCGAAGCTGGAGAAGACGCGCAGCACCCACAAGTTCTCCCTCACCCAGAGCCACTGGCGCATGGAGGGCCGCCCGCTGGCCCTCGACATGACGGTGGCCGCCTACCAGCACGAGCTGGAGCTGGAGAAGAAGAAGGCCAGCCCGCTGCTCGCCCGCGTGCGCGGCGAGAACGCCAACCTCCTGCCGGAGTTCAAGTACGAGGACTACCGGTGGGGCATGGCCATCGACCTGGCCCGCTGCACGGGTTGCTCGGCGTGCGTGGTGGCCTGCCAGTCGGAGAACAACATCCCCGTGGTGGGCAAGGAGCAGGTGGCCCGCAGCCGCGAGATGCAGTGGCTGCGCATCGACCGGTACTTCTCCGGCGATGAGCTGCACGACCCGGAGATGGTCATGCAGCCGGTCATGTGCGTGCACTGCGAGAAGGCGCCCTGCGAGTACGTGTGCCCGGTGAACGCCACCGTCCACTCGGACGAGGGCCTCAACGACATGGTGTACAACCGCTGCGTCGGCACGCGGTACTGCTCCAACAACTGCCCGTACAAGGTCCGCCGCTTCAACTACCTGCACTACAGCGCGGACAAGACGCCCACGCAGAAGATGATGATGAACCCGGACGTCACGGTGCGTAACCGCGGCGTCATGGAGAAGTGCACCTACTGCGTGCAGCGCATCGAGCGCGTCCGCATCAAGGCGCGCGTGGAGAAGCGGCCCATCTTCGAGAAGGAGCTGCAGACCGCCTGCGCCCAGGCGTGCCCCACGGAGGCCATCGTCTTCGGCACGCTCAGCGACCCCAACGCCCAGGTGACGAAGCACCACCACGACCTGCGCGCCTACAAGCTGCTGCACGAGCTGGGTACCCAGCCGCGCACCGCCCACCTCATCCGCCTGCGCAACCCCAATCCCGCCCTCGCGCCCGCCAAGCCCGCCGAGGGGCAGCCCGAAGGAGGCCACTGAGTCATGGCCGAGACCGCTGCACATACCGCCTCGCTCGACCCGCTCGAGCCGCGGCCGCTCGTCGCGCCTCACCACGACGACAAGAGCCTCAACGAGACCCTGCTGGACCACGTGTGGGCCAAGCCCGGTAAGGGCTGGTTCATGCTGTTCGGCATCGCCCTGGCGGGCCTCGGCCTGCTGGTGCTCGGAGTCACCGTCACCCTGGCGCGCGGCATCGGCGTGTGGGGTAACAACCAGCCCAACGGCTGGGCCTTCGACATCATCAACTTCGTCTGGTGGGTCGGTATCGGTCACGCCGGTACGCTCATCTCCGCCATCCTCCTGCTCTTCCAGCAGAAGTGGCGCACCAGCATCAACCGCTTCGCCGAGGCGATGACGCTCTTCGCCGTGTGCTGCGCGGGTCTCTTCCCGCTGCTGCACACGGGCCGTCCCTGGTTCGCGTTCTGGCTCTTCCCCTACCCCAGCACCCTGGGCGCCTGGCCGCAGTTCCGCTCGCCGCTGGTGTGGGACGTGTTCGCCATCTCCACGTACCTCACCGTGTCCGCGCTCTTCTGGTTCGTGGGTCTCATCCCCGACCTGGCGGCCCTGCGTGACTCGTCCAAGGGCAAGCTGCAGCGCACCATCTACGGCCTGTTCGCCCTCGGCTGGCGCGGCTCCGGCCGTCACTGGCACAACTACAAGATCGGCTACCTGCTGCTCGCCGGCCTCTCCACCCCGCTGGTGGTCAGCGTGCACACGATCGTGTCCTTCGACTTCGCCACGGGCCTCATCCCCGGCTGGCACGCCACCATCTTCCCGCCTTACTTCGTGGCCGGCGCCGTGTTCAGCGGCTTCGCGATGGTGATCACGCTCATCGTGCCCGCCCGCAAGTACCTCAAGCTCCGGGACGTCATCACCGACCGCCACCTTGAGAACATGAACAAGGTCATCATGGCGACGGGCCTCATCGTGTCCTACGGGTACCTGATGGAGCACTTCATCGCCTGGTACTCCGGCAGCCAGTATGAAATCTGGACCTTCTACGTGAACCGCGCGCGCGGTCCGTACGCCGGGGTGTACTGGCTGATGATCGCCTGCAACGTCATCACGCCGAACATCTTCTGGTTCAAGAAGTGCCGGACCAGCATCCCCATCATGTGGGTGGCGTCCATCGTGGTGAACATCGGCATGTGGTGCGAGCGCTTCATCATCATCGTGACGTCGCTGACGCAGGACTTCCTGCCCTCCTCGTGGGACCTGTACAGCCCGACCTGGGTGGACTGGTGCATCTACGTGGGCACGCTGGGCCTGTTCAGCACCCTGTTCCTGCTCTTCCTCAAGTTCGTCCCCGCGGTCGCGGTGAGCGAGGTGAAGGAGCTCCAGCTGGAGCTCAAGCACGCCGCCCACCACGCCGCCCACGGCGCGGAGACTGGCGCCGCCGGGACCCTCACCCACGGAGCGCACTGAGCCATGTCCGCCGAGACCAAAGTGCTGGAGAGCTGGGTGCTCGCCGAGTTCCCCTCCCCTGACGTCCTCGTGGCCGCCACCCAGCAGATGCGGGAGAAGGGCTACGAGGGCATGGACACCTACTCGCCCTACCCGCTGCACGGTGGGTCCGAGGCGCTGGGCCTGCCGCCCTCGCGCGTGCCCTTCATCGCCCTGGGCGGGGCCCTCACGGGCATCATCACGGCCATCTCGTTCCAGGCCTACATGAACGGCCTGGACTACCCGCTCAACGTGGGTGGCCGTCCCGTGCTCAGCATCCCGGCCTACGTGCCCATCACCTTCGAGCTGGCGGTGCTGCTGGCGGCCTTCGGAATCTTCTTCGGGCTGCTGGGGCTCAGCCGGCTGCCGCAGCCCTATCACCCGGTCTTCGAGAGCGAGGAGTTCCGCAGCGCCTCCACGCACGGCTACTGGCTGAGCATCCCGAAGGCCCTCACCACCGCCAAGGCGGAAGACATCATGGACCAGCTCAAGGCACTGGGCGCGACCCATGTGACCGTGGTCACGGGAGAGAAGGAATGAGGTGGCTCATCCCCGCCGCGGCAGGGCTCGCCCTGGCCGGCTGCAACGTCCCGTCCGAGTTCCTCCAGCGCATGGAGTCTCAGGCGAAGTACGAGTACTACGAGACGAGCGAGTTCTGGGCGGATGGCAAGGCCATGCGCACCCCGCCCGAGGGCACCATCCCGCGTGAGCGTCCGGTGGGCAGCCCCGGTCTCACCACGGGCCGCGTCAACGGCACGCTCGTGACGTCCATCCCCAAGGAGATCGAGCTCAACCGTCAGGTGCTCGAGCTGGGACAGAAGCAGTACAACATCGTTTGCGCGCAGTGCCATGGCCGGCTCGGCGACGGCAACAGCGTGGTGGCCGAGAACATGGCCCTGCGTCTGCCGCCCTCCCTCCAGGAGATCGCCAACAAGCCGGACGGGCACTTCTTCGCCGCCATCACCGAGGGCTACGGCATCATGCCGTCCTTCGCCGGCGAGCTGAACATCCAGGAGCGGTGGGCCGTGGTGGCCTACGTCCGTGCGCTGCAGCGGGCCCGCACCACCCAGGTGGGCGGCCAGCAGCCTGTTCCTCAGGAGAACCGATGATTGCCGTGGATCGTTTCAACGGCGGGTCCAAGGTGATGACGCTGGCCGGGGCCGTGGGTGTCCTCGGCCTGGTGCTGACCGTCGTGGGCTTCTTCACCGCCCCCCAGCCGGCGCTGTTCAGCTACCTGCTCGCCTTCACCTACTGGCTGGGCATTTCGGTGGCCTCCATCATCATGGTGGCCATCTTCCACACCGCCAAGGTGAAGTGGACCACCATCCTGCGCCGCTCCATGGAGACCATGGGCTCTAGCGTGGTGCTCTTCGTCCCGCTCGTGCTGCCCATCGTCTTCGGGGCCAAGCACATCTTCCCCTGGGTGGACCCCGCGGCCTGGGTGTTCCCCGGCACCGAGGGCCTGAAGTACACCGAGGTGGAGCTGCACCACCTGCACCACAAGCACCCGTACCTCAACCTGACCTTCTTCTACATCCGTCAGGCCATCTACTTCGGGACGTGGATCTTCGTGGCGTGGCGGCTGCGCGGCTGGAGCACCGAGCAGGACACCAGCGGCGCGCTGGATCTGACGGTCAAGCTGCGGCGGTTCTCGCCGGGCGCCCTGCCCTTCCTTGCGCTGACCATTACTTTTGCTGGTTTCGACTGGCTGATGACGCTCACGCCGCTCTGGCAGTCCACCATCTTCGGCGTCTATTACTTCGCCGGTAGCTTCCTGGCCGCCTTCTGCGTGCTGACCATCGCCACCGTGAACGCCCAGGGCAAGGACGAGTACGGGACCCTGGTGACGACGGCGCACTACCACAACCTCGGAAAGCTGATGCTGGCCTTCACGGCCTTCTGGGCCTACATCGCCTTCTCCCAGTTCCTCCTCATCTGGATCGCCAACCTTCCGGAAGAGGCGGGCTGGTTCAAGCTGCGCATCGAGGGCGCCTGGCGGCCCCTGTCCATCGCCCTGTTCCTGATGGGCTTCGTGCTGCCCTTCTTCACCCTGCTGTCGCGCAACCTGAAGCTCAAGCCGCGGCTGCTGGCCATCGTCGCCGTCTACCTCCTGGTCATGCACGCGGTGGACATGTACTGGCTCATCTGGCCGGCCTACTCGCCGCAGGGCCCGTCGTTCCACTGGACGATCCTCACCGCCTTCGTGGGCGTGGGTGGGCTGGCGGTGGCCGGAGCCATCTTCCTGGCCCGGGGCCGCTACTCGCTGCCGGTGAAGGATCCCTACATCTCGGAGTCCCTGAGGTACGTGCAGCCATGAAGAAGACCGAGTCGGAGCTCGAGTCGCGCGTCATCCGTGGCGCGCATGGCGTGGCCGCCGAGGAGGACCACATCCTCACCGGCAAGGTCGTCCAGGTGGGCGTGGGCGCCCTCGTCATCTTCATCGTCGGCGGCATCTGGGCCTGGCGCCTGCAGATCGCCACCACGAACGAGTTCGCCCCCGAGGGTCCCGCCGAGATTCCGGCCCTCATCACGCCGGACAAGGACCACAAGACGGCCTACGAGATCGGCATCGTGAACCAGCGTCTGTTCGAGCAGGACACGCACGCCGAGGAGAAGATCCACGCCCAGAGCCAGGCGCTGGACAACGGCTGGGCGGAGGAGCCCGGTGTGGTGGCGCGTCCCACCATCTCCCAGGCCATGGACCAGGTCATCGCCGAGCAGACGGCCAGCCGTCAGACGCCGCCGCCGGAGCCCACCCCCGCGCCGCAGCCGGCGCCCCAGCAGCCGTAGTTTCGCGGTAGAGAAGAAGCACCATGATGTCCACCCCTCCCTCCTCTTCTCTGTCTCTGCGCGCCGGGATGGCCGCGCTGCTCCTGGCGTTGGGTACCGGGATGCCGGCGTACGCCCTCCCGGGCGGTGGCAAGACGCCACAGAGCATCATCGACGCCCAGTCCGACACCCCGCCGCAGGTGCGTGGCGTGGACGTGGAGGAGCACCTGGGCGAGCTCGTCTCGCTGGAGGCCCGCTTCACCGACGCCCAGGGCAAGCCCGTACAGCTGCGCGACGTGCTGCCCCGGACCCGGCCGGTCCTGCTGACGCTCGTGTATTACAATTGCCCACTGCTCTGTAACCTCGTCATCAACGAGCAGATCCGCAACATGCGCGAGCTGGGGCTGGAGCTGGGCAAGGACTACGAGGCAGTGACGGTCAGCATCGACCCGAAGGACACGCCGGCGCAGAGCCTCGAGCGGCGGCGGCGGCACCTGCAGTCCATGGGACTGCCAGAGACGGCGCCCTGGCACTTCCTCACCGGCACCGAGGAGAACATCCGCCTTGTGGCGGACGCGGTGGGCTTCAAGTACTCCTACGACGCCAGCACCCAGCAGTACGTGCACCCCGCGGTGGTGATGGTGTTGACGCCGGAGGGCGCCATCTCGCGCTACCTCTACGGCACGTCCTTCCGGGTCCAGGACATGAAGCTGGCCCTGGTGGAGGCGGCGGGTGGCCGGGTGGGTACCAGTTTCGACCGCATCGTCCTGACTTGCTTCAAGTATGACACCGCCACCCGGCGGTACGGCTTCTACATCTTTGGATTCCTCCGGATAGGCGCGCTCATGGTCTTCGCCGCGCTCGCGACCATGCTCGCCTACTACTGGAGGCGTGAGCTGAAGAAAGGCGCAGCAGCATGAACGAGTTGCTGAACAACATCCTGTTCCTTCCGGAGCGGGCGTCGACCTTCGCGGAGCGGGTAGACCACCTGCACTACTTCGTCGTCGGCGTGACGATGCTGATGTCGTTCGCCGTGGGTACGACGGCGATCTTCTTCTTCTTCCGCTACCGCCGGCGCTCGGACACCCAGACGACCGAGTACGTGGTGCCGTCGGTGAAGACGGAGTTCCTCTTCGTCTCGCTGCCGCTGCTCTTCTTCCTCACCTGGTTCGTCATCGGCTTCCGGGACTTCGTGTTCGTCTCCACTCCGCCCAAGGACTCGATGGACGTCTACGTCATGGGCAAGCAGTGGATGTGGAAGTTCTCCTACCCGGAGGGCCCCAACGGCGTGAACGTGCTGCACGTGCCGGCCAACCGCCCGGTGCGCCTGCTGCTCACCTCGCGCGACGTCATCCACTCCTTCTTCGTGCCCTCCTTCCGCATCAAGATGGACGCGGTGCCGGGCCGCTACACGCAGACCTGGTTCGAGGCCACCAAGCCCGGCACGTACCAGATCCTCTGCACCGAGTACTGCGGCCTCTCCCACTCGAAGATGCTGGGTGAGGTGGTGGTGCTCTCCCCCGAGGAGTGGGACGCGTGGGTGAAGGAGCAGCGCAAGGGCAGCCTGCAGAACCGCCAGGACGCCCTGGCCGACCTGAGCTTGGTGCCGCAGCCGGCCCGCATGGCGGAGCAGGGCCAGAAGGTGGCGGCCGAGGTGGGCTGCTTCAAGTGCCACACCGTCAATGGCGAGCCGCACATCGGTCCGACGTTCCTCGGCATGTACGGCAAGCAGGAGACGCTGCAGGACGGCCTGAGCCTGCGCGTGGACGAGGCCTACATCACCCAGTCCATGATGGACCCGGGAGCCCACCTCGCGGCCGGCTTCCCCAACGTCATGCCCACCTTCCAGGGCAAGCTGACGGGGCCCCAGACGGCGGCCATCGTCGAGTACATCAAGACCCTGCGCACCCCGGACATCCGCACCGGCGCTTCCTCTCAAGGACCTGTCTATGAGCCCATCCAGTAGCATCGCAGCCGAGCCGGGCGCCGTGCCCGCGCCGGATGAGCATCACGAGCACCACCCGAGCTACCTCGTCGATGGCACCACGGTGAAGTCGTGGCTGCTGACGCTGGATCACAAGCGCATCGGCGTGATGTACCTCATCTGGGTCCTGCTCTTCTTCCTCATTGGCGGCATCTACGCGCTGATCGTCCGCCTGGAGCTGCTGACTCCGGGACCGACCATCATCGACGCGATGACGTACAACCGCGCCTTCACCATGCATGGCGTGGTCATGATCTTCCTGTTCATGATCCCCGCCATCCCCGGCGCCTTCGGCAACTTCATGCTGCCGCTGATGCTGGGCGCCAAGGACGTGGCCTTCCCGAAGCTGAACCTGGCCTCGCTCTACCTGCTGCTGAGCGGCGCGGTCATCGCCATCTGGGGAATGATCAACGGCGGTATGGACACGGGCTGGACGTTCTACACCCCGTACAGCACGCACACGACGACGACGGTGGCGCCCATCCTCTTCGGCGCGTTCATCATCGGCTTCAGCTCCATCGCCACGGGCCTCAACTTCATCGTCACCACGCACACCATGCGTGCGCCGGGCATCACCTGGTTCAAGATGCCGCTGTTCGTGTGGGCCATGTACGCCACGGCGTGCATCCAGGTGCTGGCCACGCCGGTGCTGGGTCTGGTGCTCCTGCTGGTGGTGGGTGAGAACATCTTCCACTTCGGCATCTTCGATCCGGCCCGCGGTGGAGACCCGGTGCTCTTCCAGCACCTGTTCTGGTTCTACTCGCACCCCGCCGTGTACATCATGGTGCTGCCGTCCTTCGGCGTGATGAGCGAGGTGGTGGCCACCTACAGCCGCAAGAACATCTTCGGCTACCGCGCGGTGGCGTTCTCGTCGCTGGGCATCGCCTTCGTGGGCTTCTTCGCGTGGGGCCACCACATGTTCGTGTCGGGCCAGTCCACGTTCAACGCGGGCGTGTTCGCGGTGCTGACGATGCTGGTGGGCGTGTTCACCGCCATCAAGGTCTTCAACTGGGTGGGAACCGTCTACAAGGGCGCGGTCGACTTCAAGACGCCCTTCGCCTACTTCTGCGGCTTCCTCTACTTCACCGTGTTCGGCGGCATGACGGGCGTGGCCTTCGCCACGGCGTCGCTGGACGTGCCCTGGCACGACACCTACTTCGTGGTGGCGCACTTCCACTTCATCATGGTGGGCGCGACCATCATGGCCTTCATGGCGGCGCTCCACTACTGGTTCCCGAAGATGTTCGGGAAGACGTACCACGAGGGGTGGGGTCTGGTGTCCGCGGCGCTCATCATCCTGGGCTTCAACGCCACGTTCATCCCGCAGTTCCTCCTGGGCAACGCGGGCATGCCGCGGCGCTACTACGAGTACCCGGAGCGCTTCCAGACGCTCAACGTGGCCTCGACGGCCGGAGCCTCGCTGCTGGCGTTCGGCTTCATCATCTCCGCCATCTACCTGGTCTACGCCCTGGTGTACGGCCAGCGCGCGTCGGCCAACCCGTGGCACAGCCGCGGCTACGAGTGGCTGACCGCGTCGCCGCCGCCGACCCACAACTTCGTGGGCCCGCAGCCCACCTACACCGAGGAGCCCCACCTGTACGTGGGCCCCGAGAAGTCCGAGGTGCCCGATGCAGTCTAGCTCCGCCGCCGGTACCGCCGGCGCTCCTCACGTGCCGCACGTGGCCGCGCACTTCGCCTCGCGCGAGGTGCAGGACCACGCGGCCCGGCTGGGCATGTGGCTGTTCCTGGCCACTGAAATCCTGCTCTTCGCCGGCCTGTTCGTCTGCTACGCGAACTACCGCTTCCTCTTCCCGGATGCGTTCGCCGAGGCCAGCCGCCATCTGGACCTGACGATGGGCACCATCAACACCCTGGTGCTCATCACCTCCTCGTTCACCGCCGCCATGGCGGTGCACTACGCCAAGGAGGGG
Source organism: Archangium lipolyticum (assembly GCF_024623785.1). NCBI lineage: Bacteria > Pseudomonadati > Myxococcota > Myxococcia > Myxococcales > Archangiaceae > Archangium > Archangium lipolyticum. Next base: position 275,410 of record NZ_JANKBZ010000002.1, on the reverse strand, counting down.
GAGAACAAGAAGGTGGTGTGGATGTTCGTCCTCACCATCCTGATGGCGCTGGGCTTCCTCGTCATCAAGTACTTCGAGTACGCCCACAAGTTCCACGAGCACCAGCTGCCGGGTCCCTACTACGCGTACCCGGGCATCCAGCTGCCCGGCGTGTCGATGTACTTCACCATCTACTTCCTCTCGACGGGCCTGCACGCCTTCCACGTCATCGTCGGCATGATCGTGCTGGGCTGGGTCACCCTCAAGGCGATGAGGAACGAGTTCAACTACAGCAACTACACCGCGGTCGAGCTGGGCAGCATGTACTGGCACCTCGTCGACCTGGTGTGGATCTTCCTCTTCCCCATGCTGTACCTCATCTAAGGGAGCTCCTCGCACATGTCCGCGATGGCCAACGAGTCATTCAAGGAAAACCACGAGATGCGTGGGGAGCATCACTCCGGACCGGGCCGGTACGTCATGGTCTGGGCGGCGCTCATGGTGCTCACCGTCGTCACGGTGGTCACCGGCCGCATGCACATGGAGCACGGCGCCCTGGCGCTCGCCCTCGTGATCGCCTCCGTCAAGGGCGCCCTGGTGGCGCTGTATTTCATGCACCTGGCGGAGCACAAGGGCGCCAACCGGCTCGTGTTCGCCACGTCCATGCTGTTCGTCGTGCTGATGCTGATCTTCACCCTTTTCGACCTGGGGACCCGCTTCCTGCCCGCCCGGCCCGCCGGCGCCACGATCACCACCTTCCCCGCGGAGACCGGCCAAGCCGGCCGCTACGGCGGAATGCTGAAGTCGCCCGGCACCAACCCGAAGTAGCTGACCCTTCCTGACGTTCCCCTCGCGGCGCCGTGGCTCACTCCCCGGCGCCGCGTTTCATTTGCGGGCGAGAATCCCGCTCCCTTCCGACGACCCTCACCCCGGCCCTCTCCCAGAGGGAGAGGGAGCGCCCCCCCCATGCACCTCGTCCCCGCCACCGACGCACAGAAGGTCCAGCGCGACGCGCTCACGTTCTCCGAGTGGGGCAAGCTCCTCACCCCCGAGGAGTACATCGTCCGGGAGCTTCGTCTGCGCTCCCACCCCTGGGCCCTCGCCGACATGCGCACCTGGTTGCTGTGCTCAGACGAGGGGACCGTGCTCGCCTCCTGCGAGACGTTCCGCACCGACAGCTTCCGGCGCGCTCCCGATGGCGCCCTCCTCCCGGGCGACTCCTTCGCCATCGCCAGCGTCTTCACCGAGGAGCGCCTGCGCGGCCATGGTCATGCCACCCGCCTCATGGACCTGCTCGCCTCCGAGCTGGAGCGGCAGCCCCGCGCCCACGCCGCCCTCCTGTTCTCCGACGTCGGCCCCCGCATCTACGCGCGCTCGGGCTACCGGGAGCTGCCCGCCTGGGACTGGCACCTCCCCCCTTCCCCGGGTGCTCCCGGTGAGGGGGTGGACTCGCTCCTGTGTGCGTCGGACCTCGGCCCGGCCCTCGACCGCATGCGCCGCCCCGAGCTGCCCTTCTTCTTCTGGCCCACTCCCTCCCAGCTCGACTGGCACCTCGAGCGCGGGCGCATCTACGTCGATCGCCTCGGCTGCTCGCTCCCCGAATCCGCTGGCGCCACCGTGGGCGCCTCCACCGCCCTCTGGGGACTCGTGGGACGGAGCGCCGAGCTGACGGTGTTGATGTTCGATGCCCGCTCGCCCGCCGAGGCCTCCGCGCTCCTCGAAGCCGCCCGGCGCGAGGCCCGGCGCTCCGGGCTCTCCCGTGTCGTCCTCTGGGAGGAGCCCGGGAATGCCTCGCTCCTGCCGCTCGTGGCGGGCGCCAGCCGCGTGGCCCGCGACGGCTCGCTGCCCATGGTGCGGCCCCTCCGCCCGGACGTGCACCCACCGGCCCTCCTTCCGGTGCCGCGAGGGCTCTGGGTCTGACGACCCGTTAGGATGGGCCATGGACTGCACCCTCTGTGGCGCCTGCTGCGTGGCGCCGGACATCGCCGCCCTCGACAAGCCCCTGGGCATGCGATGCCCCCACCTCACCGCCGACAACCTGTGCTCGGTGTACGAGCGGCGGCCCCAGGTGTGCCGCGACTACGCGGCCGACGAGGTCTGCCGCCTCATCGAGGCCCCCACGCTCGAGGAGCGCGTCCAGAAGTACCTCGCCCTCTTCGGGCTCACGGACGAGGCCGAGTCCGTCCGCCAACGCGGCTGTTCCTCCATGCGGAAGGCCCGCCCCGGGTGATATCCCCCGGACCGTGCCCTTCCAGCCCTCCGAGCCCTTCGCCCCCGCGCGCGGCCTCGCCTCGCCGCACGCGCAGACCATCTACGCCTCGCTCGTGCGCCCCACGCACGCGCCCGCCCTGAAGCGCGAGCGCTGGGAGCTGCCCGACGGAGACTTCGTCGACCTCGACTCCTTCGACGGCGTCACGGGCGCCCCGCACGTGGTCACCCTTCATGGCCTCGAGGGTTCCTCGCGCGCCGGCTACATCACCGCCATCCTCCGCGGCGCCGCCGAGCGCGGCTGGGGCGCCACCGCCATCAACTTCCGCTCCTGCAGCGGAGAGCCCAACCGGCTCGCCCGCTCCTACCACTCGGGGGACATCGGCGACGCGCTCTCGGTGATGAAGCACCTGCGCCAGCGCCTCACCGGCCCCCTCTACGCGGTGGGCTTCTCGCTCGGCGCCAACGTGTTGCTGCGGCTGCTGGAGGAGACGGGGGACCATTCACCCGTGGACGCCGCCGCCGCCATGAGCGCGCCCTATGACCTGGGCGTCTGCGCGGACACGCTCGATGGACCCGGCCCCTTCCTGCGCCTCTACCGCGAGCGCTTCCTGCGCACCCTCAAGGCCAAGGCGCGCGAGAAGCTCCGCCGCTTCCCGGGCGCCTTCGACGGCCAGGCCATGGAGCGCGCTCGCACCATCCGCGGCTTCGACGACGCCGTCACCGCCCCGCTCCACGGCTTCCGCGACGCCACCCACTACTACGCCGAGGCCTCCTCGGGTCCCCGCCTCCACGCCATCCGCCGCCCCACCCTGCTGCTGAGCGCCAAGGACGACCCGATGATTCCCGCCGCCACCCACCCCCGGGACGTGTCCGCCAACCCCCACCTGCACCTCGTCGTCACCGAGCACGGCGGCCACGTGGGCTTCGTCGCCAGCAACGCCTTCTCCCCGTCCTTCTGGGGCGAGGCGCAGATGCTGGCCTTCCTCTCCTCCCGCAATGCGGGCGCCCGGCCGGGATGACCCGGCCGGGCTCCGCACCGGGCGCCCCATCGCCCGACCCCACCCCGTCACCTCGCGGCGGGCGGCCCATCCATCCCCCACCCCTTCACCGCCGCCCCGCCGCGAGGCACCCCACGGCACCGCCCACACCCACCCCGTCCAACCCCATCCCGCGATACCGCCCCGTCCTGCGCACCGATGCATCAGCACGAGTCGTGCCGAAGCCCGCGCCAAGGCGGAGGGCTCGTGATTCCGTGAGGTTGGGAGCCAACCCGTACCCTGGGGCAGGGCCGCGCGAGCCCAGGGCCGGAAAAAACTCCCGGGCTGGCACCGGAGAGGCGGAAAGGTGATGCGAGAGGGTGGGAAAAACCTTCCCTACCCGCGCGACAACCCCGCCCATGGCCCGCCTTCCTCAGGCCTCGCCGATGGGTGGGCGCAGCATGCGCAGCAGGTGCTGGGCCAGCAGGTCCCTCGTGGCCCGTTGCAGCTCGCTCAACAGCTGGTGCAGGCCCTCGGCCGAGCCGTCGCGCACGTCGCGCACGCGCTCCTCGTTGCCGTCGAAGACACGCAGGCGTCCGGGCACCAGGGTGATGAGGGGCTGACGCGGGTAGCGCCGCTTGAGCAGGCCCAGCATCAACGGGTGGTCCTCGTCCGGCCGGCGCGCATCCACCACCACCAGGGCGGGCTCGTCCTCGGCGATGGAGTCCAGGGCCTCGTCCGCGTCCGCCATGGCGACGACGGAGAGGTCCGGCTCCGCGAGGATGCGCGAGAGCAGCTCCCGGGAAGGACGGTGCGGGCTGAGGATGACGATGCGGCGCATCATGAGGTTGCGGGAAGGGTAGACCCTCGCCTCCTTCGACACCACCAGGGTGCCGCTCACGGCGAGGAGGCGTTCGAGCCGCCCCTGTGCCCCCTCGCTGGACCACACGAGAAGTAGGTCAGAAATCTGGCGCGGAGCCGACTCCCGGCGGAATGTAGACTCCTGGACGAATGAGGGACATCCCGCTGGTGAAGCACCTGCAAGTTTCCTCTCTGGACGGCCTGCTGGACGCGAAAAACCAACCTCGAAAGTCATGCTCTGGCGCTGGCGCGGAGTTCGGGTTACTCCCGTCTCGCAACGATGGCGACCGAGCTCCACTTCGACTGCGGCACCCTGGTGGCGCCCTCGCTTCCGGACGATGGAGCCTTGCGTGCCCTCTTCCAACGGGACACTCGTACCGGCGTCTACAGGGCCGCGGCCCGGCACTACCGCGAGGTGGTGCTGCGGCTGCGCGAGTTGGGCCTGCCCTACGAGGACAGGGCGAAGCGCTTCGAGCCCTTGGAAGTAGGGCTCGCCCAGCCCATCGAGCCCTTCCCCCATCAGCGGGCCGCGCTGGAGGCGTGGAGCCAGGCGGGCGGGCGAGGACTGGTGGAGCTGCCCACGGGAGCGGGCAAGACGCTGCTGGCGGTGCTGGCCATCACCCGGGTGAAGCGGCCCACGCTGGTGGTCGTGCCCACGTTGGATCTGATGACCCAGTGGCAGGGAGTGCTGTCGAGGCATCTGGGCGTCGCGGTGGGAATGCTGGGAGGCGGAGTGAGTGACCGGCAGCCGCTGACGGTGACGACGTACGACTCGGCGGCGATGCAGACGGAGTTCCATGGAAACCGCTTCGGCTTCCTCATCTGCGACGAGTGCCACCACCTGCCGGCGCCCAGCTACCGCTTCATCGCGGAGGGCTCGCTGGCGCCGTACCGGCTGGGCCTTACCGCCACGCTGGAGCGCACGGATGGTGGCGAGCGTGTGTGTGAGGAGCTGCTGGGACCGCTGGTGCACCGCACGGACATCCGCGAGCTACAGGGGCGCTACCTGGCCCCGTACGAGGTGCGCCACATCGAGGTGCCGCTGACGCCCGACGAGCAGGCGAGGCACGACGAGGCGCGGGCGCGCTATCTGGCCTTCATCCGCCAGCGGGGCATCCGCTTCGACGTCCCCGAGGGCTGGGCACGCTTCCTCGCGGAGAGCCAGCGCACGGACGAGGGGCGCGCGGCATACCGGGGCTACCGGGAGCAGCGGCGCATCGCCCTCACCTCGAGCGCGAAGGTGGACGTGCTGTGGCGCCTGCTGCTGGAGCACCGCGAGGATCGCATCATCGTCTTCACCGACGACAACGAGACGGTGTACACGCTGGCGCGGAGGCTGCTGCTGCCTGCGCTGACGCACCACACGCCGGTGCCCGAGCGAAAGGCGCTGCTAGCGGCCTTCGCGAGTGGGGAGCTGCCGGTGCTGCTCACCTCGCGGGTGCTCAACGAGGGCGTGGACGTGCCGGAGGCGCGGGTGGGCGTGGTGCTCAGTGGCAGTGGCAGCGTGCGCGAGCACGTGCAGCGGCTGGGGCGTATCCTGCGCCAGCGCCCGGGGAAGCGCGCGCTCCTGTACGAGGTGTGCTCGGCGCAGACGGCCGAGGCCTCCATCAGCGAGCGGCGGCGCCAGCACCGGGCCTACCAGGAGGAGGGCGAGCCTTGCTGACGCGCGAGCTGCTCCTCTTCCGCGTGCGCGACGGGAAGCTGCGCCCCTCCTTCGTGAAGCGGGAGGACGCGGGGCTGCTGGCGCTGGCGGGCGAGCTCATCGCCGAGGTGGAGGCGAGGCGCGGGCACACGCGGGACGAGGTGGAGGAGACGCTGGGGCTGCGGGCCGGAGCGCACGCGCGGCCCAAGGTGGCGCGGGGGCTGGTGAAGCTGCTGGTGGATCGCATGCTCTTCGACGAACCCTCGGAGGGCATCTCCGAGGCGCGCACGGCGGCCTTCCGCGAGGCGGCCCGGGTGCTGCGCTCGCTGCCCGGGGACGCGACGGTGGAGGCCTACGAGTCGCGGCTGGCCGAGGCCTTCCCCCGCCCACTGCCCGAGCTGCGCGAGGCGCTGTACGCGGACCTCCCGGGCAACCGGCGGCTGCGGGACTGGGAGGCGGTGGGGCCCGCGGATCTGCTGGACCGCTACAACCTGGCGCTGGCGCAGGGGCCGCTCTTCGACGCGCGCCGGCTGACGCTGCGGGCCCGGGCGCCGGAGCTGCTGCGGGTGCGCAAGGTGCTGCGCTGGCTGAAGTTCTGCCGGCTGGTGGCGGAGGTGCGGCGCGACGGCGACGACTGGGTGCTGGAGGTGGAGGGCCCGGGCGCCATGCTGTCGCTGCAGAAGAAGTACGGGCTGCAGCTGGCTAGCTTCCTGTCGGTGGTGCCGGTGCTCGAGCGCTGGCACCTCACGGCGGCCATCGAGAGCCCCCGGCGCCGGGTGACGCTGGTGCTGAGCCACGAGGATCCGCTGGTGTCACCGCACGGCCCGGCGCTGGGCCACATCCCGCCGGAGGTGGCCACGCTGGCGCAGGGCTTCGACGACGCGGACTGGGAGCTGGACCTGCTGCCCCTGCCCCGCAACACGGGCGCCACCGGGTTGTGCGTGCCGGACCTGACCTTCCGCCACAAGGAGACGCGGCGCGAGGTGGCGCTGGAGCTGTTCCATGCGTGGCATGCGGGCCCCCTGGCGCGGCGGCTCGAGGAGTTGCGCTCACGGCCGGATGCGGGGCTGCTGTTGGGGGTGGATCGGGCGTTGGCGAAGGACACCCAGGAGCGCGCTGCGCTGGAGGCACACCCGCAGGTGGTGCTCTTCCATGGATTCCCATCGGCGAAGAGGCTGCGCGCGAGGCTCTCACCGTGAGACGGACACCCTCCCTACCCGTTCTTCTGTCCCAGGTGCGCGGCCACGAGGCTCAGCACCCGCAACGAGTTACGGTCCAACTGCCGGGCCCGGCGCAGCAGGCGGCGAAGCTCGGCGGGCTCATTGGCCTCGGGAGGAGGAGGCTGCGGCGTCCAGGCGACGGGGTTCTCACTGGACAGGCCCAGGGCCTCGTCCGCGGACAGGGCGAGCACCGCACACAGCTTGCGAAAGGTGGGGACGCTCGGAAGCATGTTTCCCCGCTCCAGGCGCCCGTACACCTCGGTGGCGATGCCGATCCGCTCCGCCACGTCTTCCTGTGTGAGGTTGAGGCGCTGCCGGGCTGCGCGTGCGCTCTCTCCCAGCCTGGTTGCCAGCTTTTTTGCCATTGTCCCGGGACCCGAGTGGTTCACCGGTGGCAATATGACTCGGGAGGTTGGTTTCCCAGGACGACTGGGGTAGTATCTCCGTTCGAGGACCCGTCACGTTACATGCCAGGTCCTGGAGGCTCGGGATGACCGCTGACGGCAAGCCCTCCTACCTGTTCGTCGACGAGGACCCCCTCCAACTCTCCGCCTTGCGGAGGATGCTGCGGGATGTGCCGGGGACCAAGCGCATGGCGACCAGTGGAGAGGAGGCCCTGCAGATGGCGGAGGAGGAGCCTCCTTCCGTGGTCGTCGCGGCGTACATCCTGCCGGGCATGGATGGACTGACGCTGCTGGCGGCCCTGCGCGCCCGCACTCCCGGCCTTCACTGCGCCCTCCACACCACCCAGTGGCCCGCGCGAGACATGCTGCCACCCGACATCACCGTGCTGCTCAAGCCCTGCCCGCCCGAGCGGATGAGGGCCTTCCTGATGTCGGCGGCCACCGAGGAGAAGTGAGCACGGCTCACCGCCTCACGACTTGTTCGCCTGCTCCATCTTCTTGCGCAGGCTCAGCGGGCGCATGTCCGTCCACACCTCCTTGATGTAGGCGAGGCACTCGTCCTTGGTGCCTTCCTTGCCCGCATCCTTCCAGCCGAGCGCGTTCTCACGATCCGCCGGCCAGATGGAGTACTGCTCCTCATGGTTGACCACGACCTTGTAGCGCTGGGTGTCCTCGGTGCTCATGTCCCTATTTGAACCCGCCGGCTCGTGGGGGGTCAATGAGCGGATGCGGGCGGGCCGCGCGGAGCCCCTCCCCCCGAAGCACCCACCTGACCTCCGGGGTTGGCCCGAAGCCACCAGGGGTGGCCGGAGGGGAGGACCTGTCGGGTTTGGGCCGGATGTGTCCGGGAGACCACCTCCGAGGACCTGTCAGGGAGGCTCGCCCACCCCCTACCGGACGCCCCGGGCGAGGGCCCGCGCGTATTCCCAGGCCACCCGGGTGAACCGGGCCGAGGAGAGCCCGCTCACGTACTGGCGCACCATGGCCCGCGTGGCGCCCACGTAGAAGAGCGCGCGGCGCGTGCGCTCCAGCTCACGCTCCGTGCGGCCCGGCTTGCTCTCCATCCAGGACATGCCGTCCAGCGCGTCCACGCCGCAGAAGAACACCACCGGGCTCTCGTGCCCCTTGCACGAGAAGGCCGTCGTCACCCGGATGTAGTCCACCTTCCCCACGCTGAAGCCCGACACGTCCTGCCCGCTGCGGCCTCCGAAGGCCACCGCCGGCAGGCCCGCGCGCTCCAGCGCCTCGGCCAGCCGCGCCGGGCGCACGGGGGCCACCACCAGCACGTCCGAGGGCAGCACCCCCTCCCGCTGGCACAGCCGCTTCACCTCGCGCACCAGCCACGCCTCCTCCGCCTGCGCCGAGTCGAAGCCGCGCACCACCGGCACCACGCCCTCGCGCTCGGTGCACTGCAGCCGGTACAGCCCGTCCACCCCCGGCACCGGCTCCTCCAGCAGCCCCTGCTCGCGCAGCTCGTGGGAGCGCATGAACTCGCGCATGCCGGGGTTGGGCAGCTTGTGCAGGCCGAGTGGATCCAACACCACGTTGAAGGCCAGCTCGGACACCTGGCGCGTGGAGCGGAAGGCCTCGCGCAGCACGCGCACGCGGCCGGTGAAGTCCAGCCCGTCCGGCAGCTCCTTGCGCAGGGCCTCCACGGCGCTGTGCCCGTACACGTTCTGCGAGTCATCCGCGAAGAGCAGGAAGGCCTTGAGCGGCGGCCCCTCCCCGCGCGTGAGCGGGCGGGCCAGCGAATACAGGTGCGCGAGCTCCGTGGCGCTCAGGTCCTGCGCCTCGTCCACGAAGACGGCGTCGAAGCTGTCCGGGGCGAAGGAGCCCGTGCCCGTCATGTGCATGAGCGTCACCCGCTGTGTCATCAGCGGCGCCCGCTTGCCGAGCCGCTGACGCATGGCCGCCACCAGCAGGCGCGACAGCAGGGGCGTCAGCGCCTTGTTGAAGAAGGACACCAGCACGCGCGCGTCGGGGTGCTCGGCGAGGTAGCGCGCCACCCAGTGCGCCAGCACGTACGTCTTCCCGCTGCCGGCCACGCCGCGCACCAGGTGGTGCCCCTCGTCGAAGCGGCGCTCGAAGAGGGCCACCTGCTCCTGGGTGAAGAGCGGCCCCATGTCCCGGAGTGATTCAATCTCCTGCCCGAGGGCCTCGGGCCGCCGCGCCACCTGCGCGCGCACGCCCGGCATCACCAGCAGGGGCTGGAGCGAGAAGCGGGGCTCCAGGGAGGGCGCCACGGGCGTGAGCAGCTCCAGGAGCTGCGAGGGGATGGCGGCCTCGGACTCGGCGCGCGAGGAGAGGACGAAGAGGTACTCGCGGGCGCGGCTGGCGGCCACGTTGAGCATGGGGGTGAGCTCGCTCGGGGCGAAGGGACGCCCGGCGGCCACGGTGTCCACCACGACGACGTCGTACTCGGTGCCCTGCTGGCGGTGGATGGTGGAGGCCTGGAAGCGCGACTCGCTCCACCCCTTCTCCAGGGCCAGGGCGCGCAGCAGCGCCGCCTGCGCGCGGTACGGCGTCACCGCCAGCACCTTGAGGCCCGCCTTCAGCGCCGGCGCGGCGAGCGACACCACCAGCTCCGCCGAGAAGGGCCGCCGGTAGCCGTGGCCCGACTCCCCGCGCTCGTGGCAGACGCGGCGCGCGTCCCGGGTGGCCTCGTCCAGTACCACCCAGCAGGCGCGCGCGGCCGGGTACACGTCCACCGTCCTCGGCTGCCGGGTGCGCGGGCCCTCGCCGTCCTCCAACATTCCCGAGTAGCAGAAGTGGCTCACCACGGAGCCAATCTGCGGGTGCATGCGGTGCTGCGTCCGCAGCAGCAGCACGTGCGAGGACTCGGACGCGGCCCGGGCATCCTCCAGGTGCGACAGCGGCGAGCTGCGCATCCACGTCTGTACCGGCCGCTCCGCGCCCTCCAGCGCGCGGCTGACGGGTCCAATCTGCTTCGGATCTCCCCCCAACAACACCTTGCGCGCCAGCGGCGCCATCAGCCCCACGGCGGCGCGAGACACCATGCCGGCCTCGTCCACCACCAGCCGGTCGAAGCGCTCGGCGCCCTCCAGCTCGGACACGAGCCGCAGCGCGCGGTGCACGGTGAGCACCATGAGGGTGGCATAGCCCTCCCGGGCGACGAAGAGCGTCTCGTCCGTGAGGCCCTCGCGCACCTTGCGCAGCTCGGCCTTCACGGTGGCCATGCGCGAGGGAGGAGCGCCGTTGAGGAACTCGCGGCGCACGCGCTCCTCCATGTGCTCGATGCTCGCCGCGTGCTTCTGGTAGCCCGAGTCGTGGAGGACGGCGGGGAAGGCGTTCGTCAGCTCCAGGCCCACGCCCACGCCGCCCCGGAAGATGCGGCACGTGGTGTCCGGCGCGTGGAGGGCCCCGGCCTTGGACAGCATGCGGGCCACGCGCAGCGCGAGCGTGTCGGCGGCGCGGTTGGTGGGCGCCACCGCGAGGATGCGCTCCTTCGGGTTGCGTTGAATCGCCTGCGCGAGCAGCCGCGCCATCGTCTCCGTCTTGCCCGTGCCCGGAGGCCCCCAGAGGAGGCCCCAGGGCTTCTCCCAGAGGTCCTCGGGGCCGGGCGAGGGGCCAGCGCCATCATCGGGGATGTCGCCGCGCACCCGGTCCAACGCCTCGCGGACGCGGGGCCCGCGCGAGTCATAGGCGCGCGAGGCGGCGAGGAGCGCCTCGGAGAAGTCGAAGGGCTGGAAGGCCCAGCGCTCCGCGGAGGCCACCTCCGGCGGGATGTGGCCCAGCGAGCGCGTGGAGATGAAGACGCGCCCCTGGGTGGGGTCCACGTGGACGATCTCCCCCACGAAGCGGCGCTCGTCCGGGAGGAAGCCGATGAGCTGTCCCCCACCCCAGCTCGGGTCCGCGGGGGGCTGGGGGGTGAGGCCGAGCAGCGACTCGTCCTCGAGCCGCACGTCCTCGGCGCCCTTGAGCATCACCCACCGGTACAGCGAGCGCTCGCTCTCCAACGCCGCCAGCAGGTCCTCCGGCAGCACCGAGCGCACGACGAGGTCGGCGGGCTCGGCGGACGGGGCCGCGGTGGAAGGAGCCTGGGGAGCAGGCTTCCGGGCATGACGTGCCTGTGCTGACTCGTTCCCCATTCGAAGGGCCGTACCGGAGGCACACATGGTGCCCTGAGGCGGCGCGGAGGAAAAGCAGGCGGGCTTCGGCGAAACACCAGGACGGGTCGGGAGTCCAGTAAGGTAGACGGTCCACGCCCCCCACCATGAAGCTCTACGCCCTCAGTGACCTCCATCTGCGCTACGAGCAGAACCGGCAAGCGCTCGAATCAATCGCCCCCCACCCCGAGGACTGGCTCATCGTGGCCGGGGACGTGGGGGAGCTGATGGAGCACATGGACTTCGCCTGGCGCACGCTGACGGCGCGCTTCGGCAAGGTCATCTGGGTGCCCGGCAACCACGAGCTGTGGACGCTGACGCGCGAGCAGCCCGCGTTGCGCGGCGAGGCCCGCTACCAGCAGCTCGTGGAGCACTGCCGCTCCTACGGCGTGCTCACCCCGGAAGACCCCTACCCTCGCTGGCCGGGCGAGGGCCCGCACCGGGTGCTGGTGCCACTCTTCCTGCTCTACGACTACTCCTTCCGCCCGGACCACGTCTCCGAGCAGAGCGCCATCGAGTGGGCCCTGGAGTCGCACGTGCTGTGCACCGACGAGGCGGTGCTGCACCCGGATCCGTACCCCTCACGGTCCGCCTGGTGCGCGGCGCGGGTGGAGCAGGCGCTCGCCCGGCTGGAGAACCTGCCAGCGGACTGCTCCACCATCCTCATCAACCACTTCCCGCTGCGCTACGAGCACGTGCGGCTGCCGCGCATCCCGCGCTTCTCCATCTGGTGCGGGACGAAGAAGACGGAGGACTGGCACCAGCGCTTCCGGGCCGAGGTCGTCGTCAGCGGCCACCTCCACATGCCCGCCACGCTGTGGCGTGACGGGGTGCGCTTCGAGGAGGTGTCACTCGGCTATCCCCAGCAGTGGAGCTGGCGCGGGGACATCTCCGGGTGCCTCCGGGAGATCCTACCGGGCCCCACGCCCGGCGCCGCTCGGGAGTAGGCACCCGCCGCCCTGGGTCATTCCACCCCCAGATGGACCGGGCCCGGGCCCCGGGAGCACCCGCGACCGACGAGCAAGCGGGCAAGCGCTCGCCGAGTCACCACCACCCCATGGGTCAAAGATGAAACGCGCCGGAGTCGTACTCCTGGTGAACAGGAGGCCGTACGTCACGTCTTCCGCCCAACACCGACTCTCCGGATAGTGCGAATTTTACTGTAAAATCCGCTTTTACCGTTCCAGAAGGTATATTGGAGCCATTCGTGCCAGGAATTGGCTCCCCGAGGAGGACGGGCACAGCCGTTGCACATTCCAGGTGAAACACCCACGAGGCAGGAGGGGAGTCATGCGAAGCATTGCCATCATTGGTGCCGGGCAGGCGGGTCTCCTGGCGGCGCACTCGCTGCTGAAGGCGGGCTACCAGGTGACGCTCTACTCGGACAAGACGCCCGAGCAGTGGCTGAACGAGAGCCGGCCCACGGGAACCGCGACGCGCTTCGATCTCTCACTGCGGCTCGAGTACGAGCTCGACCTCAACTCCTGGGTCGATGACGCACCGTGGGGTGACGGCTTCCACATCACCTTCTGTCCGATGCTGGGCAACCGGATGCTGACCCTCGCCGGCCGCTTGCGCAGACCCTTCCTGGCCATCGACCTGCGCCTGCAGAGCCACCAGTGGATGAACGAGCTGGTGGCGCGCGGCGGCAAGGTGGAGATCGAATCCGTCACGGTGCGGCGCCTGGACGAGATCGCCGCCGCGCACGACCTCACCGTGGTGGCCGCCGGGCGCGCCGAGTTGTGCCGTCTCTTCGAGCGCGATGCCGAGCGCAGCGTCTACGACAAGCCCCAGCGCCACCTGTCCATGGTGTGCGTGCAGGGGCCGAAGCTGGGTTTCGACGGCATTCCCATGCTGCCGGTGAAGCTCAACCTGCTGGCCCCCGCGGGCGAGACCTTCTGGGTGCCCTACTTCCACAAGGATGCCGGTGCCAGCTGGTGCCTCCTCTTCGAGGCCCGGCCCGGTGGGCCGATGGACCGCTTCCAGGAGGCCCGGAGCGCCGAGCAGGTGCTGGACATCGGCAAGAAGGTCGTCCGCGACCTGATGCCGTGGGACTACGAGTGGCTGAAGGACGCGCGCGTCTCGGATCCCAACGGCTGGCTGGTGGGGAAGTTCGCGCCCGCCGTGCGCAAGCCGGTGGGGCGGCTGCCCTCGGGCCGGCTGGTGATGCCGCTGGGGGACACCGCCATGTCGTTGGATCCCATCGGCGGCCAGGGTGCCAACAACGGCAACAAGATGGCGCGCAACCTCGTCGAGTGCATCATCGCCCACCGGGAACGGCCCTTCGACGCGGACTGGATGACGGACACCTTCGAGCGCTTCTACTGGCGCCACGGCCACGCCACCTACACCTTCAACAACCTGCTGCTGGAGCCCATCACCGCCGCCGGGCGGGAGCTGCTCATCGCCCAGTACGGCAGTGATGGCCGTTTCGACAACCACAGCGGGGCGCAGCGGCTGGCCAACGCCTTCGCGGAGAACTTCAACGACCCGACGCTGCTGACACCCCTGCTCCAGGACCAGCGCCAGATGCGTCAGTTCATCGCGAAGGAGACGGGCCAGTCGTGGCTGAGGGCCCTGGCCGGAGGCGGCCTGGGCATCGCCCGCGAGGAGCTGCGGCAGCTGCGCGGACAGGAGCCGCGCCACCCCCTGGTCCGGGGGAACAAGAAGGCGGCTTGACTGCGAAGGCCACGAGGGCTCGAGGTGTTGTAGAACGCGCCCATGGAGACGATCGCCTACCTCGGTCCGCCCGGAACCTTCAGTGAGGAGGCCGCGCTCGCCTGGGGGCGCTCCGAGGCCCATCTCCTCCCGCTCGCCAGTCTCCCGGCCGTCGTCACCGCGGTGGAGACCGGCGCCGCGTCCTCCTGCGTGCTCCCCCTGGAGAACTCGCTGGAGGGCGCCGTCACCACCACGTTGGATCTGCTCATCCGGGAGACGGCCCTTCAAATCCGCAGCGAGCTCGTCCTGCCCGTGCGCCACATGCTCGCGGTGCGCCCGGGGCTGCAACTCGACGAGGTGCGGGTGCTCCACGCCCACCCGCAGGCACTCGGCCAGAGCCGCCGCTTCGTCGAGCGCTGCCTGCCCGGCGTCTCCATCGTCGCCGCCCTCAGCAACGCCGCGGCCCTCACGGATGCGCTGGCCGACGCGCGGCCGGCCGCCGCCATCTCGACCCGCCGCGCCATCGAGCTCCAGTCCGCGGCGACCCTCGCCCACGACATCCAGGACCACCCCAACAACCAGACCCGCTTCATCCTGCTCGGCGCCGAGGACGCGGCCCCCACCGGGAGCGATCGCACCTCGCTGTGCTTCGCCATGCCCGAGAACCGGGCGGGCTCCCTGCTCGATGCCCTGCTGGTGCTCGCCGAGGCCCGCATCAACATGACCCGGCTCGAGTCGCGCCCGGCCAAGGAGCTGCTCGGCGAGTACATCTTCCTGGCGGACATCGAGGGGCATCGCCTGGAGCCCCACGTGGCCGCCGCCCTCCAGCGGCTGCGGCAGCAGACCACCTTCTTCAAGGTCTTCGGCTCCTACCCCCGCTACCGTCCGCCCGCCCCGGCGGCGTCGAAGTAGCACCCCGGTCAAGCAACCCGGACGTACTGGCGGGTCGGGCATCAGTCCCCGTACGCTCCCGCCATGACCCTCTCCTCGACCTCCGCGCTGAAGACCCGTGACGAGCACCCGGTGCTCACGGCCGCCCGTCAATTCGCTCCCCGGATCGCGACCCGCTCCGAGGAGATCGAATCCGCCCGCCAGCTGCCGGCCGATCTCGCCCGCGAGCTGGCCGGGGCCGGGCTCTTCCGCATGGTGGTGCCCGAGGCCTACGGTGGCTTCGAGCTCCACCCCGCCCTGGTCATCGAGGCCGTCGAGACACTCGCCCGGGCGGATGGTTCGACGGGCTGGTGCGTGATGATCGGCGCCCTCACCTCCATGTGCTCGGCCTGGCTGCCCGAGCCGTCGGCGCGCACCATCTTCGGCAACCCGGAAGTCATCACCGGAGGGGTGGCCGCGCCCATCGGGCGCGCCGAGCTCGTCGAGGGCGGCTATCGCCTCACCGGGCGCTGGCCCTGGGCGAGTGGCAGCCAGAACTGCCACTGGCTGACCGGAGGAGCGCTGGTGACGAAGGGCGGAAGCCCCGTGCTGCGCGAGGGGGGGATGCCCGAGGTACGCCAGCTCTTCTTCCCGCGCGAGGGCGCGACGCTCCACGACACCTGGCACGCCGCGGGCCTGTGCGGCACGGGCAGTGGCGACATCGAGGTGAAGGATCTCTTCGTGCCCACGGAGATGAGCACGTCGCTCGTCACCGAGCGTCCGCGTGTCGACCGGCCGCTCTACGCCTTCCCCGCCTTCGGGCTGCTGGGGGTGGGCATCCCGGCCGTCGCGCTCGGCATCGCCCGCCGCGCCATCGACGAGCTGACGGCGCTGGCGCCCCAGAAGAAGATCATGCCCCTGGGCCGTCATTCGGTGGCCAGCCGGCCCGCGGTGCAGGAAGCGGTGGCCGAGGCCGAGGCCACCCTGCGCTCCGCGCGCGCCTTCCTGATGGAGACCGTGCACACCACCTTCGAGGCCGCCACGCGCCGCGAGGTGTCCCTGCGCCACAAGGCGGAGCTGCGGCTGGCCTACACCCACGCCGCGCGGAGCTCCGCGCGCGTGGTGGACCGGATGTACGAAGTGGCGGGGGGCGCGTCCGTCTACCGCGCCAGCCCCTTGCAGCGCTGCCTGCGCGACGTCCACGTGGCCACCCAGCACGCCATGGTGGCCCAGCCCACCCTGGAGACCATCGGCAGCGTGCTGCTCGGAGTGGACGCCAACACCACCATGCTCTGACCCGGAGCCCGGCCCTCAGGACGGCTGCGTGCTCCCCTGGGCCTTCCGTCCGGGGAGCACGACGTCGCGCAGGGGAACGAAGAGCTGCGCCAGGTAGCCACGGGGGAAGGGCTCGGCGAGCCCGAGCGCCCACCGCTCCTCGCCCACCGGCCGGTGGTAGGTGCCGAAGAGCCAGTCCATGTACGGAGCGAGGTTGGCGAAGTTGTGCCGGGTCCGCTCGACGCGCGCGTGATGCCAGTGGTGCAGCTCCGGCGCGCCGAAGAGGAAGCCCAGCGGGCCCAGCGGGAGCCGCACATTGGAGTGGATGAAGATGGCCCACATCCCCCGGAAGGCCGCCACCATGGCCAACGTTCCCAGGGGGATGCCCAGCACGAAGGCGGGCAGGTTGCACACCAGCTGCGTGGTGAACCCATCCAGCGGGTGCTCGCGGTGCGCCGCCATCCAGTCCAGGTGCTCCGCCGAGTGGTGCACGGCGTGGAAGCGCCAGAGCCAGTCCACCTGATGGCACAGGCGGTGCCAGCCATACACGCAGAGATCGCAGAGCACCGTTGCCTCGACGACCTGGAGCCAGGTGGGCTGGAGGGCCACCGCCGCTCTCAGGCCCGCCAACGCCTCGGGATGCAGGAGCGGCCGGGCGGCCATGATCGCCAGCACCGAAAGCGGCCCCCACACGAAGTACTGACCAAGGAAGAAGGCGAAATCCACCCCCCAGGCCGGGCGCAGGAGGCGCTGGCCGGCGCGCGCGGAGAACGCCCGCTCCAGGGGCCAGAACGCGGCGCCCAGCACGACGAACGACAGCGCCGTGTCCGCCAGGAGCTCCTGGAACGTCATCGCCCGTCGCTCGCCAGGGTTCCCGCGTCTGTCCCTGCGTCAGCCCCGGTGCCGATCCCCGCGTTGTCCGCGAACTCTCGCAGGGACTTGCGAGTGATGGGCTTCGGGGACGAGGCATCGCCGTTGCCCGCCAACGCATCGGGCGACGCCCCGAACAGCATTCGGACCTTCGTCCCGGGCATCAGGGTCGAGCCCGCCGTCAGCACCACGATGGCGAGGATGAGCACGCCACCGATGAGGGCGATCGTCCTGAGGATCCTGCTTCCCACGCTCCTGGCCATGCCGCGAATGACTCCTCGAGTGTCCGGCGTCTGGCCGGGAGGAGCAGTGTCGCACGCCCCTCCCCTCGCCCATCAAGCCCCCGCTCAGTGCATGGCGGCCTGCGCGGCCTCGCTGGAGATCGCCCTGCCCCGCCCGCCGCGCATCGTCGAGGCGGCGTCCTCGTCCCGGATGGCGAGCCCGGCCCCCACGCCACCCAGGGCCAGGAGCGCCGAGACGAGGAAGGCGAGCCGGAAGGCCTCGATGGCCTGGGGACCCGGCTGCACGCCCCCCGCGCCCAGGCGTACCGACAGCAGGGTGGCCAGGAGCGCCACGCCGAGCATGGAGGCCACCTGCCGCTGGGTGTTGAAGATGGCCGAGGCCTGGCCCGTGTCCGCGCTGGACACGCGGGCGAACGTCGCCGCCTGTTGGGAGATGAAGAGGAAGGCAATGCTCGCGCCCGCGGCGAACATCAACCCGCGCAACACCCAGAGGTCCGCCGTCAGGCCCACGAGCGCGATGACCACGGTCACCACGCTCACGCTCGCGAGGCCGAACGCGATGAGCCGCCGGGGGCCCACGCGCGGGTAGAGCTTGCCCACGAGCTGCGAGGAGACGAGCACGCCCAGCGCCTCGGGGAAGGTGGTGAGCCCCGAGGAGAAGGCGGACTCGCCCCGGGCGGACTGCAGGAAGATGGGCATGAGGAAGAGCAGGCCCATGAAGCTCGCGCTGCCGAACGCCGCGGCGATGTTGGTGTTGCGGAAGTGCCGGTCCGCCAGCAACCGCAGCTTGAGCATGGGCGTGCGCACCCGCAGCTCGTTCCACACGAACGCCACCGCCGCCAGCGCGCCCACCCCGGCCGAGCCCACCACGGTCGGAGTCCCCCAGCCGAGCACCGGCCCGGTGCTCAGCGCGTACAGCAGCAGCGACAGCCCCACGCCCGCGAGCAGGAAGCCCGCCAGGTCGAAGCGGCCCGCCGAGGGCTCGCGGTGCTCCTTCAGGCTCCAGGCTCCGAAAGCCAGGGCGGCGAGGCCGATGGGCACGTTCACCAGGAACACCCAATGCCAGGACAGCGTGTCCACGAGGAAGCCACCCAGTACCGGCCCGAGCGCGGGCGCCACCACGGTGGGGATGATGAGCACCCGCGCGGCGTTCGCGCGGCGCTCGGGAGGAAACGCCCGGAAGAGCATGGCCGTGCCCACCGGCGACATCAGCCCTCCCCCCACCCCCTGGAGGATGCGGGCCAGCACCAGGAAGGTCAGATTGGAGGCCAGCCCACAGAGCACCGAGGCCAGCGTGAACAGGGCGATCGAGGCGAGGAGCGTGCGCTTGGTGCCAAAACGGTCCCCCAGCCAGCCGGACGCCGGAATCCAGACCGCCAGGCTCATCAGGTAGCCCGTCACCACCCACTCGGCGTCCGTGGCCCGCACGCCGAACTGGTGCGCCATGGCTGGCAACGCCACGTTCACCACGGTGGTGTCCAGGATGTTCATGAACATGGAGGAGACGAAGACGATGGCGACGGCGTACTCGGGACGCCTTTGGACCCAGGACATGCGCGAACCTTCTTCCGTGGCATGGCGCCCCACCCGCGTTATGCTGTGGAAGCACATTGTGAGGATCCTCACTAACGACAGAAGGAGCCGCCGTCAATGTCCAGGAGCCGCCGTCGATGACCCGCCCTCGGATCGGAAACGAAGTGGTGGACGCGCTGATCGCGGCCTCGCACCGGATGCGGCAGGAAGCGAACGAGCGCCTGAGCGCTTGCGGGCTCACGCTCGCCCGCTTCAAGGTGCTGCAATTGCTGGAGAAGGACGCCCTGCGGATGCGGGAGGTGAGCGACGCCCTGGGCGTGGTGCCGCGCACCCTCACCGACACCGTGGATGGCTTGGAGGCGGAGGGGCTGGTGAAGCGAGAGGCGGACCCGGATGACCGGCGCGCCACGCGGCTGCGGCTCACCGCATCGGGCCTGAGCCGGGTGACCGAGGCCCACGTCCTCCTGAAAGAGGGGCACAAGGCACGCACCTCGCGGCTTTCGGCGGACGAGCGCGCCGAGTTGATCCGGCTCCTCACCCGCCTCACCGAGGATTGAGGAGCTCCGCGCGGCTCAGCCCACCTCTCCACCGGAAGACGACCCGAGGCATTGCCGTACCCGCCACGCGTGTTCGCCCAGACCATTTGCATCCAGCCGGTCCGCCGCCCACGACACCGCCTCCTGCCACGAGGTCTGGATGGAGTACGGCACGATCGAGGGCTTGATGCGGTGGATGAGGATCCGGCCCACCAGCGCCAGGGCGGGAGAGTTGATGACTGTCACGATCCCCATCGACCACTGGCGCATCAGGTCTCCCTGCTGCCGCATGAAGGCCCCCTGCAGCTCTCGCTGTTCGGAGGTCAGCGACCGGAGCAGGCGCATGTCGATCAAACTGACGTGCCTCTCCCGCCGTTCGATGACGAGCGCATCTACTGGACCCAGCTCTATCAGGTCTGGAAGCTCGCGAAGCAGTCCCTACCCAGGAAGGACAAGAGCGGATCGGCTGTACGCCGACCCGCTCTATCAGACCTCGCTAGTTGATCGAGTCCTGGTCGCAGGTATTGCCGCAGGCCGTCTGGCAGTCACAGAGCTGGGTGTTGCAGGCATTGACGCAGGTCGCGAAGTTCGCGTTCGAGCCGTCACCACATGCCGTGATGCACGAGGTGTGCTTGTTCGAGCAGGTCGTCGACTCCTCGGCGGAGCAGGTCTTTCCGCAGCCGGTGGTGGACAGCGCGAGCGCAAGAACGGCGGACAGCGAAAGAAGCAACTTCATGATGTGCATGTCTCCCGTGGTTGGGGTGGAGCGGCACTGTGCTTCGGACTTCGCGATGACGCAAAATACACGCCTCGTGCCTCATCTGGCGTGCGCGGGCCGCGCCTGATGGCAGGCAGGGTCCAACAGCTCGGGCCTGTATTCGAAGTGCATCGTGTCGTAGTGGTACCAGCGCCCGCCCCAGATGAAGCCCTCCGCCTCGAAAGCATCGACGATGACCTGGGGAATCCGGTTCGCCCAGCGCACCGGCTCCTTCGGCTTCGCCCACTCCCAGTAGTGGGAGCGCGCCGTGTTCAGGTCGATGGACACGCCATAGGAGTGCGCGCTCTGTCGCTGGGTGTTGGCGATCTTCCGCCAGTTGAAGGTGCCGCCCATCTTCGTGAGGTACGGCCGCAGCTCCGGCTCCTTCGCCAGCGCCGCCTCGAGCCGCTTCGCCACGCGCGCGAAGGCCGGCGCCACCTTGCGGTGCACCTTCATCCGCTGCCCCAGGAAGGAGATGCCCACCACGTCCACCTTGTCCTCGGAGGCCCCGTAGGTGGCATGGAAGAGCGGCTCGAAGCGGATGCGCCCGGGGTCCTCGTTCTCGCGCGTCACCGGTGCGATGGGCCCCGTCGGGTAGGTCAGCGAGAAGGTGTCCTCCAGATCTGGCGCGTTGAGTCTCTCTTCAAAGGACTTCAACTTCCCGTCATCCCACGGGTACGTCTCGCCACCTGGGAGCTTCGCCTTCCACGTGCCGTCCACCCACACCGGCTCCACCGGGTACCACTTCGTCAGGCACGCCAGCGCGCGCGGCGGCGCCTCCGGAGCAGGAGGAGCGGCCGAGGGGCTCTCGGCTCCGGCGCGGCCTCCGAGCACGAGCGCGAGCACGAGGGCCAGGGGGCTGTTCGGAAGAAGTCTCATGACATATCCCTTCGGGATCGCTCAGATGCCGAAGGTGCCGAGTCTCGCGATCGTCACCAGCAGCTTGAAACTGAAATTCGCCGGTGGGGGCAACAACCAGGCCTGGGCTTCGAGCCGGAAGCAGTTGCAGGTGGGTGTGTAGGAGAGGAACAACGCCTGGCTGTTCATCCGGAGCACGTCGCATCGCGAGGGATCCCTCCGGTACACCTCTGCCGCGTAGCGCAATCCCAGACCGAAAGGCAGCTCGGTCCCCGCATTCAACAACACGCGGTCAGACGATTTCGTATTGAGCACCGTGTCATCGGAGCACGACGCTCCGTCACTCACGCTCGGCGTGGGCGGCGGAAGGGGCGGAGGCAGCAGCATGTCGATGGAGCGGCGCACCTGCTCCGAGCTCGCCAGGGCCCGCTCGTAGCCAGCACCCACGTTCAACCTCCCGTTGGCGAGGATGTTCCACACCACCGAGGCCGAGAGCTGCGTCAGCCGCTCCTCCACCTGAGGGGTGAACAGGTCGAGCCGGGCCGTGGCCGCCGCCGTCACCGGTCCCACCCCCGCCTGCAGACGCCCGGAGGTCTCTCCCATCCGCCGCTCGAGGAAGTCCACCCCCTGGGCCAGCTCCAACCGACCCAGCTCGCGCGTCGCGCTCCCGCTGCGTATGAGCACCTTCTGGTTCAGCGCCACCCGGCCCTGGAAGAACCCGTCAGGAGTCACGGCCGCGTCCACCTCGTCATAGATGGAGGGCGCGCTCTCGCCGAAGACGCGAGGCACGGCTCGCAGCTCCACCGAGGGCATGAGGCTGTGGCGCACCGCCGAGGCGCCCGTGCCGAACACGCGCGACAGCTCCGTGTCCAGCATCAGGCCCACCATCCCGTACGCGCGGTTCCGGGCCTCCCGCGTCACCTCATGGAAGTAGAAGCTCTCGCGCAGTGCCAGGTAGGGGGTGGCCCGCAGCACGCCCCCCAGGTCGAAGGTGGCGTTCAGCCGCGGGAGTATGTCCAGGCGGGTGCGGGCCTGGCGCTCGCCGGGATCGAAGCGGCCGTTGCCCTGGGTTCCGTCCGTATCGGCCAGGAGCGGCCAGAACACCCCGTCCGTGCCCTCGTCCCCCAGCAGCCCGCCGAGCGGTGAGAGCCGGGACAGCTCCACCTGGACACCGCCGCTGAGCGGTCCGAACAGGGGCCTCGTGGGAAGGGAGTAGCGGAGCGTGGGCAGCTCCTGGAAGACGGGGGGACGTGTGGCCTCGCCCAACAGGGGGTAGCCCCAACGGATGTCCTGGCGATAGGCCAGGGCGAGCCCCGCGTAATGGTCCTCTCCCCGGTGGTACAGCATGGCCGTGGAGGGGATGTAGTAGTACGAGCGCCCGAGGTGTCCGGCGGGCGTGGTGTCGGCGAAGAGGAAGCCATCCGAGAAGAGCGTCACGTCCGCCCGCGCATGGAGGCCGCGGCCGAGCGCCTGCTGGTGTTCGAAGATGCCCCAGCCCCGGAGTCCCCGCCGCTTCGCATCGGGCACGAGCACGTTCGGGTTGAGCGGATCCCGCTCGAGCATCAGGTCCTCGAGGAGCCGCAGCCAGAGCCTCCCAGAGACCCCGGAGGCGGGGGCATAGCGGAATTCGGTGGAGAGGCGCGGGCCCTTCACGCCGAGCGAGCCACTGCCCGGTACCGTTGGCTCCACACCGAACGCATACCCCGGGGAGAGCGTGAGATCGTAGCTCCGGCCGAGCGTGAGGAAGTACGGCAGATCCACCTGCAATCCGCTCAGGCCCGTGCCGGTCCACTCGGGCATGAGCAGCCCGCTCGCGCGATCCGTCAGCGGAAGGGAGAGCCACGGCAGCCAGAAGACGGGCACTTCGAACACGCGCACCGTGGCGAAGGTGAACGAGGCCCTCTCCGCGGGCTTCAGCTCCGCGCTGCTCGCGGAGACGCTGAAGACCGACTCGAGCAGGCTGCAACCACAGGAGGCCGTGAAGGACAGGTCCTCACCCCGGTAGGCGCCGTCTTCCAGGAGGCGGAAGCGGCTCGTGGTGAAGGAGAACTCGTTCTGCCCCGCCCGGCTCAGCTCCAGGGACTCGTTCCGGGCGGCGAACCCGGCGAGCACCTCGGGGGCCACGCCCTGTTTCTGGAAGAAGGTGGCGTCCTCGGTGCTCAGCTCGCGGGTCCGCAGGTTCAGGGTGAGGCCCTTGGCGAAGCCGACCAGCCCCTCGTTCACCAGCAGCACGTTTCCACGCGCCACCGCCACCTGCACCTCGGGATCGTAGTCGTAGGTGAGCTCGTCGGCACGAATGACGGACGTGCCCGCGCGCAACACCGCATGCCCGGTGGCCCGGCCGACGGTGCCCTCCTTGGTGATGGTATCGCCGGAGAGCACCACCTGGGCAGGAAGGGCGTCCCGCGACGCGGGCAACCCGAGTTGCCCGGCGGAGAGGAAGACGAGGGTGACGAGGACCAGACCACTCATGGGACCGGTGACTCAAGTCCAACACCGGCCTTCCCGCAATGGGAAGTACGGCCCGCGCTGTCAGCGGGACGGCCGCTCGATGCGGCCATCCGCGTGCCGCGCGAACCGGCCCTCCTCGCGCCCATGCACCGGGTCGTCCTTCTGGAACGGCCAGCCCCCGAAGCGGGTGCGCTGGTAGTCATTGAAGGCCTGCTGGATCTCCGCGGGGGTGTTCATCACGAAGGGGCCGTACTGCACGACGGGCTGCCCGATGGGGCGCCCCTGGAGCATCAGCACCTCGACCGCGCTCCCCACGGCCTCGAGCCGCAGCGCGGCATCGCTCCGCACCGCCAGGATCTGGTGCTCACGGAATGTCTGGTCCGCGACCTTCAACGCATCGCCCTCGAAGAAGTAGAGCGTGCGGTTGGCGCGCGGGTTCTTCGCAGGCGGGAGCGTCCACGTCGCACCGGGCTCCAGGCGAAGGGTCCAGATGGCCACGTCGGTGTCCGGACGCGAGGCCCACGAGCGGGGCGGAGGCGGCGGCGCGCGCCGGCCGTCGAGCTCTCCCGCGGCGACCGTCACCTCGGTACGCCGGCCCGCCTCGTCGGTGAACGAGAGGCGCGGGATGTCCTGGCTCCAGAGCATGGAGAAGTGCGGCGGCGCGTGCTTGTCCTCGGCCGGGAGGTTCAGCCAGATCTGGAACAGCTCGGTCGGGTTGGGCTCCCCCTTCTTCACGAGGGGGAACATCTCCGAGTGCACGATGCCCGCCCCCGCCGTCAGCCACTGCACGTCCCCGTGGCCGAAGCGCGCGGTGGCCCCGAGCGAGTCCGAGTGGTCGATGAGCCCGTTGCGCACCAGCGTCACCGTCTCGAAGCCCCGGTGCGGGTGCCCGGGGAAGCCCGGCACCTGATCACCGTGGTACATGCTCCAGCCGTCCTTCCCCGCGAAGTCCTGACCGATGTTCCGGCCGTCCAGCGAGGCCGCCGGGCCCATGTGGTCGTTTCCGGCCGGGTACTGGTCGTCATGATGCACGCAGAACAGGAACGGGTCCGCGGTCACCCAGGGAGGTGAGCCGAGTGGCAGGGTCTGGAGGATGGGGCTCTTCATGGCGATTCCTGTTCTAACGGAGTTCGTGTGATGCGGCACGCCCCCGTCGCGTTGCGGGGGGCGTCCAGGGGACCTCAAGCGACCTTGGCGGCCTGAGCCTGCACCGCCTGGACCTCGAGGGCGATCTCGACCTTCTCGCCCACCAGCACGCCGCCGGCCTCGAGCGCCTGGTTCCAGGTCAGACCGAAGTCGCGGCGGTCGACGGAGGTCTTCGCCTCGAACGCCACGCGGGTCTGGCCCCAGGGGTCCTTGCCGGTGCCGAGCTGCTCCACGTCGAGCACCACCTCGCGGGTGACGTCGCGGATGGTGAGGTTGCCCGTCACGCGGAGGTTGCCACCGGAGGCCTTCTCCACCTTCGTGCTCTGGAAGGTGATGGCGGGGAACTTCGCCACGTCGAAGAAGTCCGGGCTCCTGAGGTGGTTGTCGCGCTGCTCCACGCCGGTGTCGATGCTCGCCGTCTCGATGCGGACGGAGACGGACGAGCTGGCGGGCGCCTGCTCGTCGAGCTGCACGGTGCCGCTGAACGCCTTGAAGGCGCCGCGCACCTTCGCGACGACCATGTGGCGGACGGAGAAGTGGATGCCGGAGTGGGTGGTGTCGATGTTCCAGGTCGTGGTGGCCATGTGCGTCGTTCCTTCTTCCTTCGGGTTGGTTTCGTGTGACCGAACGAGACACAAGGTAGCGGGGACCCCCTTTCTTGATTAGATGGGCCAAACGAGAAGGACTGTTCCACCCATGGGACAGTCCCAGCTGGAAGGACGCATGGATCTCAACGAGCTGCTCGTCTTCGCGAAGGTGGTGCAGTCCGGCAGCTTCACGGCGGCCGGAGAGGCGCTGCGGATGCCCAAGTCCACCGTGAGCCGGAAGGTGTCCGAGCTGGAGGCGCGGGTGGGCGCGCAGCTGCTGCAGCGCACCACGCGCAAGCTGCGCCTCACCGAGGTGGGACGCGCCTACTTCGAGCACGCCGCGCGCGTGGTCGCCGAGGCCGAGCAGGCCGAGCAGGTCGTCACCCGCATGCAGTCCGCGCCCCACGGGCTGCTGCGCGTGACGGCCCCGCTCAACTTCCCGGTGCTCGGACCCCTGGCGGCGGAGTTCCTCACCCGCTACCCCGAGGTGAGGCTCGAGATGCTCTGCACCGACCGCCGGGTGGACCTGGTGGCCGAGGGGTTCGACGTGGCGGTGCGCGCCGGGGTGCTCGCCGACTCGACGCTCATGGCCCGCCGGCTCGGCGACATCGAACGGGTGGTGGTGGCCTCACCCACCTACGTGAAGGAGCGCGGCCTGCCCCGGAAGCCCGCGGACCTCGAGCAGCACGATTGCCTCGTCTTCAGTGGAGGGCGGGAGGGCAGCACCTGGGAGCTGCGGTCGGGAGCCCGGTCCATCACGGTGCCGGTACGCGCGCGGATGGCGGTGAACGACTTCGACATGCTGCACCAGGCCGCGCTCGCGGGCTCCGGGGTGACGATGCTGAGCGCCCCCTCCTGCGCGGAGGACCTCGCTTCCGGGCGGCTCCAGCGCGTCCTGCCCGGCTGGAACTCTCCCGGCACGCCCGTGCACGCGGTCTACCCGGGCGGCCGGCACCTGTCGCCCAAGGTGAGCGCGTTCGTCGACTTCCTGCGCGAGCGCTGGCAGCCGAGCACCCGCGTGGGGAAATGAGCGGGCGTAACCCCGTCCATCCCTCACGCCCTTGCAGTAGGCTCGCCGCCATGAAGATCGTCATCACGGGAGCCAACCGCGGCATTGGTCTCGAGCTCGTGCGCCAGTATCTCGCCCGGGGCGACTCCGTTCATGCGGGAGTCCGGACGCCAGAGAGCGCGGGCGAGCTCGCCGCCCTGGTGGAGCCTTCCGGCGGACGGCTCCGGATCAGCGCCTGCGACGTGGCGCTCGAGACGAGCGTGCGCGCGTTCGCGGACTCGGTGAACGGGCCCGTGGACCTGCTCATCAACAACGCCGGCATGAGGAACAGGCCGGACGATCTCGATCAGTTGGAAGACGCGGCCCGGACATTCGAGGTGAACGCGCTCGGCCCGCTGCGGGTCACCCGCGCGCTGCTGCCGATGCTTCGCCGCGCCCGGGGCGCGAAGATCGCCAACATCAGCTCGGGGCTGGGCTCCATCCACGACAACACCACGGGTGGCGCCTATGGCTACCGCATGTCCAAGGCCGCGCTGAACATGGCGTCGCGCTCGCTGGCCCAGGACCTGCGGGGCGAGGGCATCGTCACCGTGGTGCTCAGCCCGGGCTGGGTCCAGACCGACATGGGGGGCACGGACGCGCCGACCCCCGTGGCCGAGTCGGTCGCGGGTCTGCTCAGCCTCATCGACCGGCTCACCCCGGAGGACAGCGGGAGCTTCTTCGGCTTCCGGGGCGAGCGCATCGCCTGGTGAGGACGAGCGTCCCGGACCCACCGGGACGCTCGCGCCAGGAGCTCAGGAGCCGATCCGGCCGCCGTCGTCCTTGGTGATGACCAGGGTGGACGAACGCGGACGCGCCGAGCCGCCGTCCGGCCAGTGGCTGGTGAACTTGTCCGGGTTGGTCACGTTGGCCAGGGTGGTGCTCTCACCCGGGTGCTGAATGTTGACGAAGAGCGTCTTGCCGTCCGGCGTCTCCGCGCAACCGGTGAGCTCGCAGCCGACCGGCCCGACCAGGAAGCGCTTCAGCGTCTCGGCCGTGGGCTTCTTGCCGACGAAGGTGTCGACGTTGAGCGTGGAGCCGTCGGCCTTCGTGTAGGTCAGCGTGGTCTTGCCTCCATCACCGACCTGACCCGGCAGGGCCGCGAGCATCATGCAGTTGGTCACATCGGTATAGGCGCCGTCGTCGGTCTGGATCCAGCAGATGCCGGTGGCCTTGCTGAACCACAGGCCGTCGGGGCTGGAGAAGTCCTGGTCGGCCGTCAGGCTCGACAGGTTGACGCGAGCGCCATCGGCGTTCGCCTCCGACCCGAAGAGGTACACGTCCCACGCGAAGGCACTGGCGGTCGCCGCGCCCTCGTTCTCCCGGATACGGATGATGTGGCCGTTGTGGTTGCCCGGAGAGACCTCCTTCCCGTTGAGCACGTCGACGTAGGCGCGAGGATTGGCCGGGTCGACCACCATCTGCGACGAGCTCGTCACGTCCACCTTGCGGTTGCTGTTGTTGGTGAGCGTGAAATAGACCTCGCCGGTGGTGGGATGCGTGGCGCACCACTCGGGGCGGTCCATCCTGGTCGCACCGACCGCATCCGCCGCGAGACGGGCGTTCACCAGCACGTCGCCCTGATCAGCGAACGAGTAGGCGGCATACGTGGCGATCCGCGTGTCGGCGATGTTCAGCTCGATCCACTCACCGGTGCCGTCCGGGTTGAACCGGGCGACGTAGAGCTTGCCGTTGTCGAGATACTTGTCACCGACGGCGATGCGGTCGGTGGCGTTGGCATCGGCGGCGTCCCAGCTGGCGTTGGTGACGAACTTGTACATGTACTCGCCGCGCGAGTCGTCGCCCATGTACACCGCGAACGGCTTGCCGGCCGCGAGCTTCGAGAACGCGGCGCTCTCATGCGCGAAGCGGCCGAGTGCCGTGCGCTTCTTCACCGGCGTGGTGTTGCCGTACGGATCCACCTCGACGATGTAGCCGTAGGTGTTCATCTCGTTGCGGTAGTCGTCGAGCGCGGTCGCGCCGAGCTGGCTGATGTTCCAGCGGGCGTACTTGTCGTCGGCACCGGCTGTCTCCCAGCCGTGGCGGCTGGTCGAGCCCTGGTTCTTGCCGTAGCGGCGCAGGGACACGACGCTCTTGTCGCCGCGAGCCGCGTCATCGCTGGCACCACGGGCGAAGTAGTTGGCCCAGTTCTCCTCACCGGAGAGCAGCGTGCCCCAGGGCGTGTAGCCGGTACCGCAGTTGTTGATGGTGCCGCGCGTGGCGACGCCACTGGTCGAGTACCGGGTCCGCATCAGCGCGTGGCCACGCGCGGGGCCGGAGATCTCCACCGGGGTGAGCGGCGTGATGCGGCGGTTGTAGGCCGAGTCCTGCACATACTGGAACCGGCCATTGACCTTGCGCACCTCCACGATGGAGATGCCATGCGCGGCGACTTCCTTGTCCGCCTCGGCGGCGACGCGGGCGTTGTTCGGGCTGCCGCCGGCGGGGTGCATGAAGATGACGCGGCCGCCCTCGTCGGACATGGCCTCGTGGTTCATCGCGAGCAGGCCGCGCTCGGAGCCGTTCGGATCGCGCGCCGTACCGGCCGCGTTCAGTCCGAAGTACTCCATGCCATCGTGGTGGTCGCCAGCGCGCTTCTCGTAGTCGCCATCCGAGCCATCATTCTTGTAGGCCGCGACACCCGGGGCGATCGGATCGCCCATGCGGTAGAGCACCGAGGCGGTGTAGCCCGCGGGCACGGTCACTGTGTCGTTCAGGCTCTTGGCGACCGCGCTGAAGGCCAGCAGCGTTTCGCGCGGGCGCCCGTCACCGTCACCACCATCACCGCCATCCCCTTCCTCGCCGCAGCCCACCAGGGGCAGACCACCGAAGAGGGCCAGGGCCGCGGTGCCCACACCGCCGCGCAGGATGGAGCGACGGCTCAGGCGGGCATGCAACACCGAGTCGAAGGTCGGGTTACCCGAGTCGTTGGAACCGATGTCGTCCGGATCCTGGCCCCGCTTGGAAATGTCTACGCGCTCGTCCACGTCGTCCTCGAATACGGTCTGGGGTGAAGAAACCGGCGCGAGGATAGACAGGCACCTTTGAAGGCTGTGTTACACCCACGCCACGGCACGGTGACAGTGGCGATGCTCCTGCCCGACCAGGTCACTCACTCCAGCAACCCTGGCTGGTGTCCGCGGCGGGTATGAGGTGGCGCACAACTCGATCAGAGGAGGAAACGATGGTGACAGTCGGAGCGTTCGTGTCATACGACCTGAGGACCACGGACCTGGAGAAGGCGGAGGCGTTCTACGCCGCCGTCGTCGGATGGCGGGTCCAGCGCTCGGGAGACGCCCGGGCCTTCTTCGCGGGCGAGCAGCGCGTGGGTGCGCTCGTGGCCTTGCCGGAGCGGGCGCGGGCCCAGGGAGCCCCGGCGCACTGGCTCGGCCACATCAGCGTGGAGGACGTCGAGGCGTCGGCGCGGCGCGTGGTGGCGCTCGGAGGACAGCAGCTGGGCCCGGTGCAGCGGACGGCCGAGGGTGAGAGCATTGCCACGCTCAAGGACGCCCAGGGCGCTGTGTTCGCCGTGAGCTCCGGCGGCCAGGCACGGAGGCCCGAGGCCATCGTCTGGCATGAGCTCTACACGACGGACCGGGAGCGCGCCTGGTCCAGCTACGCCGAGCTGTTCGGTTGGAAGGAGTCCAAGACCCTGCAGATGCCGCCCCCGGTAGGCCCGTACCAGATGTTCACGCGGGCGGGCGGGGAGCGAGACATGGGCGCCATGGCCAACATGGCGCGCATTCCCGGTGTCCACACCCACTGGCTCTTCTACCTTTCCGTGGAGGACCTCGATGCGGCACTCGAGAAGACGCGCTCGCTCGGGGGCGTGGTGGCCAACGGGCCGATGGAGGTTCCCGGTGGCGGCCGTGTCGCGCAGTGCGAGGACCCGCAGGGCGCGGCCTTCGCGCTGCACCACTACATCCCAGCCCACGGTCCGTGACCCCCCAAGCCAGCAGGCAGGAGGCCGATGGAGCACCAGGTCAGCGCGGATCACATCCGGCGGAACCCGACTCCCTCCACGAGATGCACACGGTGAAATGCACCGTTTTTCTCCTGGAAAAAGGAAGGAATCATGCTGGACGCGGCTCATGTCCTGCACAAGCGGGTCCAACGGAAGCGTGAGGAGCTCGAGGCATACGCTCGGGGCGTCGAGCGGCGTACCGCCCGCCGCAACACCATCAGCATCGTCTGCAGCGCGCTCGCAACAGTCCTGGTCGTCAGTGGGGTTACTCTCGCTCAGGCGTTCGGCCCGTCGGCCGGCCCTGTCTGGAAGACCCTTTGCGTGTTGGCGGCCATCTGTTCGGCGATCTCCGCCACGTGTCTCAACCTCGTCCGCTCCTCGGGCTCCTTCGAGTCCATCGAGAAGGCCCATCAGGCGGGCAAGAAGCTCGAGACCCTCGAACTGCGGCTCGCTCTCGGTCAGATCTCCCAGGACGAGGGATTGGCGCTGTACTCGCAGGTGCTCGTGGACCTGCCCAGGCCGGACGTTCCGGCGAGGCCGCTGACGGAGATGGAGCTGTCTGCCAGTCCTGGGATATCGTCGGCCAAGCCGGCCCAAGGAGCCCCGGCCCAGAAACATTGAGGACTGTCATCCAGGGCTTTTAATGGTCGGAGAGACAGGATTTGAACCTGCGACCCCTTGGTCCCGAACCAAGGCAGGGGAGCATCCAGCGGTTATCAGCGGTTCACAAGCCTACGTAAATATTCGGGTTTCTAAAGCCGGGCCTGTCCAGCCGTCCCAGCTCGTACACGAGGGCACCAAGGATTTTGCTGCTAGTTTGCTGCTGACTCGATGGAGCGCTTCCCGGGCAGCGAGTCTCCCTCTCGCTGCGGCTTACACTCGTGAGTTACTGGATGCGCACCTCACGTGATTGCGCGCGGCAAGCCGGTTGGCGGGAGTGAGCGCAGCCCTCTTGCACCCTCACAGGTTCGGAATGACCTTGAGGACGCCCTGGGGCCTGGGTGGGTGCGCGGCGAAGAAGAATCGCGGATCCTCGTTCGCGGTGGGCGTGTACTCCCCCATCCACGCCTGCTGGCACTCGTCCCACTCATCGACAAGCTCCAGCAGCGCATCCAGGCGCTTCCGGGCCTCATCACACCATTTCTGATCCTTGTTCCTGTACCACGAACCACCCTCCCGGGCCTGCGCGCCAACCTGCTCCTTGAAGAGCGAGTCAAAGCGCGCCCGCAGCTCCTCCTTCCACGTGTCGCCAGGAAACAGCTTGCGGACCTCGAAGAGCTGGAGCTCCAACTCCGCCATCAGCACGTGCATCCGCACCCAGCGGTGCTCGGAGAAGTGGACGCTGTCCGTGTTCTCGTAGCGCTCCAGCAACTCCTGCGCCGCGCATTGCCCCTTGGCCTGGATGTGCTGGATGACGTCCTTGTCCATGTCCAGGTTGAGACCGCCCTCGTGCTCGTCCAAGAAGAGCTGGAGGATGCGCTCGCGGTAGCTGGGCATTCCCGCCTGCGCGTTGTCCCGGTAACTCTGTGCCGTCTCGAAGACGGCGCGAAGGAAGCCCAGCGTGTCCTGGATGGCCGTGCGCTGGGGCCGCGCCTTATCAAAGTCATGGGGATAGGGCAGTAACACGGCGTCATGCGGGTTCTTCTCACGCTTGTGCCCCTCGCGCTGCTCCAGCACCTTGGTCAAAGGCGAGTCGTAGAGGGTGATGCCGAACGTCGGGTGCTGCGGCACCCAGGCATCAAAGACGTGGATGGGGAAGTTGCTGGTGATGCCACCGTCACTCAGCCAGTGTTCCTCGAGGTCCGTCGCCAAATTGATGGTCTGGGGCACTCCCCCCTGCTTCCGGTACTTCTCGTGCTTCACCGAGTAGAGCCGCACCGCGCTCAGCAGCACCGGGAAGCTGAGGCTCAGCCGCGTGGCCACCACCAGCGGGATGTCCTCGCCCATGGGGAAGCGGAAGAACTCCTCCTCGTCCTCCTTACGGATACGGATGGACTTCTCCGGCTGGTTCTTCTTGCCCCAGGCCACCAGCGCGTCGACGACCGGCTTCGGGAAGAGCCGATCCATCTCGCTCTTCTTGAAGAAGAACGAGCGGCTGCCGCGGCTCATGGGCAGCGTGTAGGGCTGGCCCAGCGTGAGGTTGCTCGTCACCAGCTTGAAGTGGATGCCATGGACCTTCTGTTCCTCCGGAGTCTTCAGGTCCTTCAGTTTCTTCAGGTCACTCACCGTGATGGGCGCGTCCCCGGGCCCACGACCCGCCAGTTCGTTGAGGCGCACATACAGCCAGTCCGTCAACACCAGCGGCTTGCTCGGGTCCAGGGGCGCACCAGCGCCACGGCTCCCCGGGCAGATGCCGAATTTGTGCGCGTCCTTGTCATTCAGCGCGGCGACGATGCGCTTGAAGACCAATCCGCTCGCGAGGAGCCCTCCCAGCAGGAGGCTCCCCCCCCAGAGCACGAGCATCAACACGACTCCGACCCAACCGAGCACGCAGGACCAGCCAGTTGCCGCCTGAGAGCACCTCAGGAGCCAAGCGAAGCTGCCCCCCAGCAGCAGCGCCCCCACGAGCAACCCCACCAGCGCGCCCAGGATGTACCAGACCGGCACCGACTTCAGGCAGACGAGGTTGAGCCTCGCCACAGTCCGTATGAAGCCGAGCACGCCCTGTCCCCCGCCAGGCGCCTGCGCTCCATCCTGCGGCTCCGTCCCCGGGGGCTCCGTCTCCGGCGGGTTCGCCGTGTCCTGCGCCGTGCTCCGCGGCTGTGCCTTCTGCCACCTGCGCTCCTCCTTCTTGAGGGCCCGCTTGCGATCCTTCGCCCCCCAGGCCTGCCAGGCCAGGATGGCGTTGAAGAGAGGCCTGCATGTCGAAGAGGGCTCGAAGAGTCGTCGCACGAAGCCCGGCGACGCCAGCTCATCATTCAGCTCCGCGAGCCGGATGAAGCCGTGGGACGTCCCACTAGGTGCCTTCCCAGCCACAGTCTGCCGCCCATACTCCGCCGCGGCGGCCGCAGCGGCAGCGATGGAACCTGCGGAGGCCCCCCCAATCGCGTGGAAGCGGTACCGCTGCGCCAGCTTCAGGATGGCGGGAGGGTAGACCACTCCGCTCGTCACGCCGCCCTTCATGATGAGGTCGCACTTCTGCTCGGGGCACGTATTCAGCTGGCTCCGGTCCACCGGCCGGGCACAACCATGGTCCATCCCGGTATCGTGCATTGCGCTCCCCTATAGAGGTAGGTCCGGAGTGAGCGATGAGGCCCTGGTACCATGACGCTCGGAGGCCCGCTGAGCCGCCGAGCAGGCTTGAATGCGCCCCCGCCAGCTACCCAAGGCCCCTGCCCTGGGTCCGAAACCGAATTCTTCGACCTAGCCCCTACTTGCCATTCCAGCGAGTGCATGCCTAACAGAAAGGGAAGGGTAAGGAAAAGGCTTCTTCGGAGACCAGTTTTCGGGCAGGTCCATGTAGGTCCCTGTGGGACTCGGCAGGGCCGCATCTACTTCTTCCCCCTGGCCAGGAGGGCGGAGCCATGAGTCGACAATTATTCGAGGGAGCCGCGCGCGTCCTCGGCAAACTGGCCACCAGCCCGCAGGTGAACACTCTGCACGGGCTGGTGGCGCTGTACTGTGCGTGCACTGCGGTCCTCCAGGCCCTGCACGAGCGGTACCCAGAGGCGCAGGCGGAGGTGAAGCCGGTCTTCATCCCCAACTCCGCCGTGGTGCAGGCCTGCCAGAAGCTGAGCGGGAAGTCCGCCGCCGAACTCTACTCCTTCCTAGAACACACGGTGTGGGTCCTGGCCGAGTTCATCGCGCGCTGGGGGGAGGACACGGAGCTGCCTCCCTTTGTCGACCTCGAGCCGCTCAAGGACGGCGATGAAGTCGTCATTTCCGGCCGGGTCCACTGCTGGAGGGAGCCGTACTCCTTCTGGGCGGAGTTACAGGACAGGCGCCGCCAGGCACGTGACAACCCGCCGCACATCTACCCGCCGCAGCCGATGGACCGCGTGCTCCACGGTATCGCCCTCTCCCATCCCCGCACGGGCCGCTACTACCTGCCCGAGCGCCAGTCGGACCTCGCTCTCCGCGAGGCCCCGGGGTTCCGCCTGAGCAACGGGCAATTCCGGATTGCGCTCGTTCCCCTGGCCGGGACAGCCGCCCCCCAGTTCACGCTCACCGAGGACGGCCAGTTCTTCACGGCTCACCGCGACATGCCCGTGAAGGATCAGGAGGAGCTCCTCGCGCGCATGAGAACGCTCGTGCGCGAGGAGCTCCCGCTCTACCCGGTGGACCTCGCCTTGCTCCCGGAGCTGATGGTGCCCCCGGTGCTGCGCGACGGCCTTCGCCGTGAACTCCAGCAGTGCCGTCCCCGGGGGCTGCTTGGTGTCTTCGCCGGCAGCGGCCACGCGTGGTGCCACGGCGCGCAGCGGCTGCCGTCCAACCAGGGCGAGCTGCTCGACGGCTCCGGCAGGACGCTCATGACGGTGCGCAAGGGGGGCCTGTACAGGGTGACAGCGGAGCAGGTCCGGCGCCGCCCGGACGTCTTCTCCCATCCGGCCATGAAGCTGCCGCCGGAGATCCGCGAGGGAATCCTCCACGCCACGAGGTCCCCCTTCCTCTGCACCAACCTTGGCCGCATCGTGTGGGCCATCTGCGCGGACGTACTCGACCCCGACTACCGCGAGCTGATTCTGGACCTGCGTCCCTCGTTCGTCTTGATCAGCGCGATGACGAGGAAGACGAAGGAGTTCCACGATTTCGCGCGCACCCTCCTGCGTCTGGGAGGGTCCACCTTCTTCGTCAACGCGGCGAGCATCCTCGGTCCCAGGTCGAGCGAGGATCGGGCCTTCGCGTACCTGGCCCTTCCCGAGGTGGCGGGCGGCGAGCTGCCCACGCGCTTCCAGTGGCGCCATGGTGAGGACTTCCTGCGCTATCACGACCTGGACCGCGACGACTGGCTTCCCATGGGGCCCCGGCACCGCGGGGCCTTTCTCACCGGGCACGGCAGCATGGTCATCGATGTGGGGGCGCACTGGACGGCGGCCCTGCGGTGATGGGCCCTCCGAGGGAGCGACCGCCTGCCGCCGACTCTGCGGCCAATAGCGACTTGCCGGAAAATCCACATCATTCTAGCGTAGAGAAAGAGTACAGAAAGGATAAGGCCATGGGGCACATCCAACATTTTTACCCTCAGCCCTCTGAGGATCTCCCAACGCTCGTCGAACAACTCCGAGGCGCGCTGGAGAATCTGGAACAGGGTGACAGTTCGGACCCCCATACGTATCGGACGTACCTTTGGGCGCTGGTCTCTGATGTCTGGAATCGGGTGGCACTCGGGGACCTGCAACACGTCCGGGTCGTACTGGGGGCGCTGGCCTCCTTGCTCGGTTTTGCCGAGCGGCACCTACCACCCAATGCTCCTCCCACGCAGGAGGCCGCATTCGATATCCATTCCGTCTGGCAATTCTTGAAACTCGGTGAGCGCGCGATGACGCGAGCCACGACGGAGATGGAGCTCGACAACAGGGAGAGGTCTCCAACACAGCGAGAGATACTGCGCGTATTCCTGAAGCACCAGCAATACATGCGCCGCAGCGAGGTTCATGAGGCCATGAGAGCCAGCTCCCGGCCGAGCGCGGTTCGCGTGGGACAGGTGTTGGATGAGCTGTACTCGCAGCAACTCCTGCTGCGCCGTACGCTACCCGCCCGCGGTAACGCGGAGACGGCTTTTTATTCTTTATCTCCTCGCGGAGAGACCCTCTGCCAAAGATTGGGGCTCACCGCAGAGGACGAGCTCTTGGAGACGCCCAGGAACCAATCCCACCCAAGCAGCTGGGCAGAGGCAGAGCGGCGGCTGGTGGAGCAGGAACTGCTGGAAGCAATCTCAAGACGTAGCTGGGAGCAACGCTTGGACACCCGTCCCCTGTGGCATTTGCATGGGGCGGCGCTGCTCCTCGTGAGCCGGGATCTCCTTGGCGAGAAAAAAACCTGGTCCCAGGGAGATCTCTCTTTCGCGCGTCTCTTGAGGCGATTCCCCTTGGGTGATGCGGCGCCACAAGAAAATCTGGCGGCATGGCAGGCGCTCGCACCTGCCTGGCCCGAGCAGGATTCCAATCGGAAGGAACTCCTCAGGTGCATCATCCATTTTTCGGATGTATCGAACCATAACGACCTAGCATCCGCTCTGACCTCCATCGGAGACAAGCTGGAGCCACGCTCCTGGGACGCCCTGCTCTGGGCGCCATGCGCTGTCACCATCGCAGGAGGATTGCCCTCTTCGCGGAGAGAGACCGTCATGCGCGAGAGACTTATCGAGCAGGCCAACAAACTCCTATCCCGATGGGAGGAACCATTGGCGCTCCATTGGAGAGGACGGGCTTCATTTATCGACGGTGACGTGGATACAGGAGTCCGGACCTGGGAACGGCTCACCCAACATCCATCAACTACTGTATCCGCGTCTCCCATGCTGACCCGGCGGATCACGGAAACAACCGATGAGTTAAAGCACGAGACACTGCTCTACATCTCTCTCATGACTTTCGAGCGCGCGCTCTGCCGCACATTGGAGATATGGGTACGGGACGCTTTCAAGAATGTACCTGACTCACCCACGTACAGAGCATCAACGGAACTCGTGGATTGGTTGTGGGCCAAGAGAAGTGACGTACACGAACTCGTTCAATCCAGATTGCGCAGCCTTCATGACACAAAATTGTTAAGTGCGACCCACCCAATTATGGTGGAATTGGCACGTGCGTATAACCATTGGTCGAGCTTGAGTGAAAGCTTCCGTCAGCTAACGATGAGGCACTTCACGCAATGCCACTGGTTGTTGTCACGGATACGAGCAACAGACCGTTCACCCCTACTCCAACACCCCGGGCTTGCCGCCGACGTCAAACAATACATCCAGGCGCGCGAGCAAAAGGAGGATGAAGAAGAGTTCCGCTGGCTGAAACAGGCATCCATGAACAACTATTGGTCCGGGGGTTTAACCATCCTCGACATCTGTGCGAGCTTCGGGAAGGCCCAAGATCTCGTGCCCCAAGTGAACGGCTCAGGAGATGCTCATGCTAAGCATAATCCGCTGGGGTGAGACGTTCTTCGAGCGGATTCCCCTCGAACTGCGCTTCCTGACTGAGTACGAGAAACGGCTGGCGCGAATCGCATGCTTGGTCGGGCACCCAGCCGCGCTCCCTTGCCCTGTCGAAACCTGGGGTAGAGAGAAACGCGTCTGCTCGCGGGTCTCATCGCCTCGAACATGAGGGCAATTCAGCGCGCGCGCGTACGCGCAGGGTGAGCCTGCCCCGAATCATGACCGGGGCAAGCCCGTATGGGCTCTCGACCCGAGGCGCCAGCCTGAGGACCGCGCCCGCCGTGAACCCTCCACCTCACTTCCGCGATGGGAAGGTGGGTGGAGGTGCCTTGAAGCGATTCTTGATCTCTTTCGTTTCAGACCAATGCTTCACCGCCGCGTCCCGGGCCCACTCCGTTCCGTGGAGTTGTGCCTCGTGCAGGTCCTTGACGGGAATGAGGACGTCCGCGAGCAGGAAGAGCCCCGAGCCTCGAAGCTTCGCCAGCTCACGGGAATGACTGCGCCCGGGAGTCCAGGCGAAGGAACCTCCGGGCTCACCGTGGTTCACGGACACGAGATTACAGTAGTTCTCGTACGCACGCACCCAGCTCATCGAGTCAAACAGGTCGACGTCCGTGTTGTAGGCGCACATGAAGATATGAAGGACCTGGGAGCGCAGGGACCACCAGGGGCTTGGATCGATCAAATCCGAGCAGATGGCCACCGTGAAATCACCCCACCGGTGGTTGACGAAGCGGTACCACCGCTGGCCCGCGAGCACCTTCCATTCCGTGCCCTTCCGGCCACGAGCCTCCTTCCGCTCGGAGAGCGCCGTGGCCAGACCGAACTCGACATGGGTGGGCATGGGCTTGCGGATGGTGAACCGGCGGACGAGTGGCAGGCCCCCATCTCCCGAGACCATGACGGGAAAGAGGAGGCAGGCCTCGTTAACGAGCCAGCGAGGGCTCGCGTCATGGCGCCGCGTCGGAGACACGGGCGGAACCGGCTTGAACATCTCTCCACAGAGCACAGCCCGCCGCTCCAGGGCGACGAGGCGTTCCAGTTCCCGAAGCTCGCCAGGCGGAACGATCGCCTCCGGCAGAATCACCAGCTCCGGAGTCCGCAGCCGGGGGGCCGGGTTCTCGGGAGTGCTATTCGTGGGGGCCGAACTCGGCGCACTCATGGCGGTATTGACCTCGCGCATGATGGCCTGGATCTCCTCGCGTGGGACGCTGCGGGGAAATCGCTGGCAGTAGGCCTTCGGGGAATAGGTCGCGGCGAGCTGGCCCATCCGAACGCAGAGATCTTCCTCCAAGCCCTCGGCGCGAAGCTTCATCTGTCGCGGTGGGCGGCTGGGCTTGTTCAGCGAGAACCGGGAGACGTGCCGAGGGGCCTCCTGGGCGTCGTGGTCATTCAGGACGACATCGACGCGCTCCCAGAAGAAATCGTCAACGGAGAGCCGCGTCTTGAGCAGCCGTTGGATCTGGAGTTTGAGCTCCGAGACGAGGCTGAGCTCCCGCTCCCGGTACCTCTTGGGGCTGAGGAGCGCTTGACGGATGATCTGATCGAGGATCGTCCAGAACTCCTCCGGCAGGTGGAGCCGGTTGCGGATCTTCCAATTCTCGTTGATGGCGCTCGGTGTTGCCCCCCGTCGGGCGAGCGTATCGAGCATGCTCTCATGGCCATCACACGCGGTCATGAACAGCAGCGTGTGACACCAGAGCTGATACCCCAGACGGCTCATGCGAAACCCATGTGCCCGCGGCCAGAACAGCACGGGGTTGGGCAGCACCTCCCAGGCGGTCTCGTCGTCGGAGACTTCCACCCAGGGCCTGGCGGTTCGCGGGGTCTTCACGGAGGAAGGGGCCGCCCCGCCCAGCAGTTGCCGATGCCGTCCCCAGGCCAGGAACCCGGAGGCCTCTGGCTGGATGACCCACACGGGTGGGTGGAAGCGGGTTTCATCCGCAGCGTGTAGCGGTTCGGACAGGGGCGTGATCGCATCCAGGAACAGCTTCAGCGCCACCCGGGTGGGCAGACCGAGGCGAGGCGCTACTTCCGGTTGAATCCGAGCCTTGGAAAGACGTTTCACCTGCCAGAGGTCCCCCCAGAGCAGACGGTGCAGCGTCTCTCTCCTGCGAGCGCCAGGAAGCGCGGGAAGCCTTCGCAGCGCATGCCGGAATGTCAACCTGTAGCGCCGGTACACCTCGAACAGCTCGGAAGACGGCTCCTGGACCGAGCGCAGGCTCTTCACCTGCTCACGCGCCTCCTTCCCCCACTCCTTGAGGCAGGCAGCAGGGAGGTCCAGCTCCAACCCGAGGTTCTTGAGCACCTCGTGAAGACCCAGCGGATCCGCTCGCAGTGCGGCGTCCCGGCGAAGCAAATC
Source organism: Archangium lipolyticum (assembly GCF_024623785.1). Lineage (NCBI taxonomy): Bacteria > Pseudomonadati > Myxococcota > Myxococcia > Myxococcales > Archangiaceae > Archangium > Archangium lipolyticum. The sequence goes on along the minus strand of NZ_JANKBZ010000002.1, from coordinate 235,742 downwards.
CACAAGAGCCTTCTCGTCTCCCGGCTCCACTCCTGACAACGCGAGCAGGGGCAGCAGCCGCGCAAGCGGAGAGAACTCCTTCGTCGGAAGGAGACGCTTCCCCACATTGAGCAGCCCGTGGACCAAGAGGTTCCCACGAAAGACTCCGGCGACATTGGGCAGAGCGAGAGCGAGAAGGGGCACCTCCGAAGCTCCCGGTGCCTTGCCCCTGGGCGGCTTCCTCAACTCCAGCAGCTTGCGTCTCGGCAGCGCGGAGAGGGTGGCGAGGACCATCGCATCCAGCTCCCACCAACCCAATTGGGGCATCTCCTGCCCCTCACTGCGTTGGGACGGCTCCTGCCGCTCACGGCGGATGAGCACCCAGTCATCCAGCCGGGCCAGCCACTCCAGGGCGTGGGAGAGCTCCTGCTCGGGCAGGGCCCGGAACAACCAGGACTGCGAACTCCAGGCCGGAGCGGCCTCAAATCCTTCAGCGTTCTCATCAAAGGACTTGACGCGCCAGAGGTACAACAACTCCTCCGCCACGTATCGCCAGAAGGCGGCCCGGAGAAAGGAGTAGTAGAGCCGTACGACCTCACGTTGACGCGTGGCGAGCTCCTGCTCGGAGAACTCAATCCCGGGAGTATTGCGCCAGCAGATGGACAACGAGCGAACCTCGGGGAAGCGCTCGAGGTTCGTCACACCACCTTCGGCGACCTTCTCGTTCGAGATGAGCGACAACATCCCCCGCAGCCATTTACGGGCATCAGCTCGATCCGCATCGGCGGCGGCGCCATCTTTTCCACCGATGGGGCGGCGCAACGCCACACGAATGACACTGCGCCACAGCTGGAACTTCGCGGGAGCATTCTGCACCGCGTGGCGGACCGACTGCCGGATTTCCTTCAATTGGAGCCGGTCTCCCTCGATGCTCTCCTCATCCAGCCACGCCCTGGCGAGCTGATTGGCCGCGAAGGACAACCGCGTCTCCGTCTTGACCTCCTCGTCATTTAAATCGAACCGGCACAGCTCGTGAAGATCGATGAGGCGGTTCCTGGCACCCGCTCCAAACCGGTTGGCGAGCCCATCGTTGCCCAGCGCGCTCAATCGCTCGACAAGATAGGTGACGAAGGGCCCCAGACGATTCTTACGGACCGCATCGAGTCTGAGCTGCCGGAAGAGAGGACTGAAGGTGTCAGCCTCCTGTTCGTCTGGGCTCGCGATTCCAGCTGCCCTCGCCTCCTCGCGCTTCTTCGCCTTCTTCCGCTGCGCGCGCATCCATTCCTGGAAGGACGGAGGTGCAGAGCGCGTTCGCTTGGATTCGAGGGGCGGAGGAACGATGAGGCTACAGCCTTCGCATTTCTCCTCGTCCCTGGCGCCATACCAGGAGGCCCCGAGGTACTTCGACAACAACTTCGCGAGGGAATCGGGCCCCACCTTCTCCCAATTCACCCGGAGGTTGCTGGGAATCTCCGAGGAGACGCGCGTGGCGAGACTTGAGTCCGCCCCCGCGAGCCCGCGCCAGGCCTCGTCAATGGCGCCGGCCAGGATGTAGCGGCTGGGAGCCAGCAACACGATGTCGTCCACGAACCTGAACACCGCGAAGGGCCGCCCATTGTCCCGGCCCATCAAGGCCGCACGCAACATCCGCTGGTCGAAGCGGTTTAGGTATGCATTCAGCAGCAGGCCCGAGATGGCTAGGCCAGTCGGGATTCCTGGATGCTCCTGGCCCGTGCCCAACGGCAGCCGCTGATCCGAATGAGGTGGACGCCAGAGGTCGGAGAGACCCTGCGCCTGGGGATCCGAGGGCAGTGGCTCGTAGCGCACCTGGGAGAGCCACGTGATGAGCGTCTTGCGAAGGCACTCCCGGATCTCCGGCTTCTTGAGTTGCTCCCGGATCTCCTCCGGGTACTCCTTCAAGGCATCGTCCCGGGAGATCCTCCCGAAGCGGGAGATCCATGCAGCGCGGCTGCTGGACTCGATCTCCTGCTGGAGGCGATCCGACAGAATCTCCTTGAGCTGGAGATCCAGGAACTCCAGGCTCGCGGAGGGGAAGGCGAGCTGGAGATCCAACCGGGCCCAATAGCCGCGTCTCCCTCCTGATGACCGACCCGTCCACCACTTGCGGTTGGTGAAGGGCGAGACGTGGTTCCACGGATAGTCCGATGGCCGCAGCGCTCGATCCGTGGCCCGCCCCTCGTTGATCTTGGACTTTGTGAGCGCCGCCGCGCTCCAGTGGATGATGCGCCGGAAGAGGCCATGGGCTCGCCGATAGGGCTGGTACATCCGCGTATCGGCAAGAGAGAACGGCAGGCTGTCCCAGACCTTGCGCTTCCCTTCCCCCGGTGCGTCCTCCGGCGCATCGAACTTATGGTAGTTCGCCACTTCGCTGACGGAGCGCCACCTACGGGCCGCACGACGATAAGTCCTGTTTCCCAGCGAGAAGTTGGGGATCGCCCCCTCGATGAGGGGAGCGAGGAGGCAGCCCAGTACGGCGAAGGCCACCTGATCACGCACGGACGGCAGGCAGTAATGCCGCAACCTGCCCCCGGGCTTCGGATGAGGCAGGAGTGGAAAGGGCTCCGGTGCGTAGTCGCCGCTGGCGAGCAACTTTCCCAACTCGGCGAGATGGCGCTCGGGTTCCAGGCGCCATTGGGCGAGATCAGACTCGGGTGACCACATCTGGCGGTACCAGTCCTGAACTCGTAGCCAAGCCGCTTGCAGGACCAAGGGATGCTGGACCAGGAAAGCAAGCTCGCTCGACATGCACCCCCTCCCAGGAGGACCTCGAAAGGGCCGATCATAGAGCGAGGCTCCAGAGCCTCAAGAAAACGCCCTGGGGGATGCGGGTTCGCCGCGGGAGAGCTCCGGGGAAAAACAAAAGCCCTGGAGTTTCAGCGGAAGTCCGCGAAACTCCAGGGCTTTTGATGGTCGGGGAGACTGGATTTGAACCTGCGACCCCTTGGTCCCAAATCAAGGCCGGGGAGCGTCTAGGGGTTACCAATGGTTCACAACCCTTTGTAAATACTCGGGTTTCTGAAGCCGGACCTGTCCAGCCATCTCATCCCGTACGCGAGGGCACCAAGGATTTTGCTGCTATCTTGCTGCTGCGCCCTATCCCGGTGCCGCCACCCGTGGCAACACTGCCCAGCGTCACCCACCCGAAAACATGGCGTATGTTTCTCCTTGACAACCCACCCCAACAGTAGGCTGCCATCGCACCACCCTATCAAGTATGCCTAATTGTTCACCTCGAACAGGACACGCACGGTGGTGATGAGGTCCTTCTCGAACGAGCTCGTGTCGTAGTTCCCCTCCCACGAGGTCTCGGTGGAGTTGGCGGCGTTGATGTTGATGACGCCGGTGCTGATCCCCTCCACACGCCCGACGGTGGCCCTTCCGCCGGCTGCCTCCAGCATCCGCTCCGCGCGCAGGCGCGCGTCGCGTGAAGCCTCGGCCAGCATCTCGATCTTGAGATCGGACACCTTGGTGTAGTGATACCGAGGTGACTCCGACGTGATGGTGATGCCCTTCTCCAGTAGCTGCGTGGCCTCGCGCGCGAGCCGCTCGATGCGCGGCACATCGGTGGAGACGATCTCGATGCGCTGCTGCGCGTGCCACCCGTCGAACACCTGCTTCTGGATGAGCTTCGAGCCTTCTTGAAGGGTCTCTTCGCGCACCAACTCCTGCACGTCGGTGGACGAGATGCGAATCTGCTCGGCGGGCACGCCCTGACTCTCGAGGAACTGCCGGGTCCGCTCGACGTCCTTGGCCAGCGTGGTGTAGGCGCCAACCCGGGTGTTGTCCTTGGCGCCCACGACCGCGGCCCACTGCACAAGGTCCGAGGAGATGCGTCGCTTGGCCGAGCCGCGCACGTCAATGGTCGTCGAGCGATGCAGTCGGACCCACGCCCAGGTCACCGAGGCGATCAGCGTGCAGATGATGAGACCGACAGAGATGTGAATGGCGCGGCGATCCATGAGGCCCTCCTCGAAGCAAGCCCATCAACTTAGAACGAAGGACCTGTAGGATTTCCAGACACTCATGCCGCTCCTGCTCGTCCTCCCCGATGGCCGCCACGTTCCCCTGGAGAAACCGGTGGTGTCCGTGGGCTCCGACTCCGCTTGCGACGTCGTCCTCCGGGAGCCGGGGGTGAAGCCCAGCCATGCGCTGCTCTTCCAGGACGCGCGAGGCTGGACGGTGTCCGCCACGGCCAGGGGCTGCGAGGTGCGCGTGCGCAACAAGCGCGTGGAGCTGGCACCGATTGCTCCGGGAGAGTCCTTCTCCGTGGGGCGCGTCACCCTCACCCTGCTCTCCTCCGAAGCGGCCCCGGCCGTCGCGGGCTCCTCGCCGGAGGTGGCCCCGGGCGGGCGGCTGCTGGCGGTGCTCACGGGCTTCGCCTCGCGGCTGATGGTCCAGCGGCCCACCGTGGAGCTCCTGGAGGTGGCCATGCGCGGGCTCGCGGAAGTGGCGGACGCGGACGTGGGCTTCCTCGTGTCGGTGGAGCAGCCGCGGCGCCAGGTGCTGTGTTCCACCGGGCCCGTGCCCGAGGCGGCGGTGGTGGACAGCCTGGTCAACCAGGTGGTGGCCTCGGGTGCTCCCGTGCTCGTGGCGGACGTGGCCTCGGACGCGGCGCTGGCCGGCGCCCCCAGTGTCGTCGCCCTGCGCCTCACCTCCGCCCTGGTGCTGCCCCTGCGCGGAGGCACGGCGCCGCTGTCCGTCGTGTACCTCGGACGCCACACGGGCCGCCCGCCGTTCTCGCCTCGGGAACTGGAAGAGGCCATGGCCCTGACCTCGCTCGCGGCGCTGCTGCTGGCCACCTCGAGCGAGCTGCGGGAGCTGCGCACACGAGTGGAGAGCCTCACCCAGCGCATCGAAGCGGCCACCTTCGAGGGGCTCATCGGTGAGTCGCACGCCATGCGCGCGCTGTACCGGCAGGTGGAACGGCTGGGGCCCACCTCGCTCCACGTGCTCATCCAGGGCGAGACGGGCACCGGCAAGGAGGAGGTGGCGCGAGCGCTGCACCGGCGCAGTGGACGGCGCGGGCGGCTGGTGGCCATCAACTGCGCGGCCCTCCCCGAGTCGCTCATCGAGCGGGAGCTGTTCGGCCACGTGAAGGGCGCCTTCTCGGGGGCGGGGACGGACCGGCCCGGACTCGTGGAGGCCGCGGATGGCGGCACGCTCTTCCTGGATGAGATCGGCGACATGCCGCTGCCGCTCCAGTCCCGCCTGTTGCGTGTGGTGCAGGAGCGCGAGGTGACCCGGCTGGGGGAGAACCATCCGCGCAAGGTGGACATGCGCGTGGTCTCGGCCACGCACCGTCCCCTCAAGATCCTGGTGGAGGAGGGCCGCTTCCGGGGAGATCTGCTCTACCGCCTGGACGAGGTTCGCGTGGAGGTGCCGCCCCTGCGCGAGCGCGGTGACGACGTGCTGCTCATCGCCCACCACGTGCTGAGCCGCGAGGGCGGGCGCGCGAAGGGCTTCACCCAGAAGGCCACGGAGGCCCTGCGCGGCCATCCCTTCCCCGGCAACGTGCGCGAGCTGGTGTCCCGGGTGCGGCGCGCGGCGATCCTCGCCACCGGAGAGCTCATCGGCCCCGAGGACCTGGAGCTGGGCGCGGACTCGGCACCGCTGGTGCCGCTGGAGGAGGCACGCGAGGCCTTCGTGCAGCGCTACGTGCGCGAGGCCATCGCCCGGAGCGGCGGCAGCAAGAAGGACGCGGCGCAGGCGCTCGGCATCGGGCTACGGTCGATCTTCCGCTACCTCGGCGAGGAGTCCTGAGCGAGCCCTGTCCTTTCGTGCGCGGCCTGGAGTATTGCTGAGCTCCGCATGCACCGACTCGTCCGACTCCTCGCGCCGCTCGCCCTGGTGACCGTGCTGGGATGCCCCCTCGACATCGAGGTCCGCGAGCAGGACAACCCCGATGCGGGGCCGCTGGCGTGCGTGAAGGACCAGGAGTGTCCGGAAGGACAGCGCTGCGGCGATGCCAGCCGGAACAACCACTGTGAGCCGGGCCCCCGGGTCACCCAACCGTGTAGCGGCTACGGCACGTGCTCCTACGCGGCCTTCTGCCAGGACGGCCTTTGCTCCCTGGACTGCGTGGGGGGCCCCTGCCGGCTCGGCTACCAGTGCGCTCCGGATTACGAGTGCGTCGAGGCCTGCACCGAAGGGCCTCCCACGAAGATCGGCGTCTTCTGTAACAGCTCCACCGAATGCGGCCGCTGTAGCGTCTGCGTGCCCTCGGGCAGCAGTGGCGAGAAGCGATGCCATCAACCGTGTAGCGCCGACGCCGAGTGCCCCGGAGCCGCACCGGGGGTGTGCGAGAAAGTACCGGGCAGGCCGGGGCGCGTCTGTCACCTGCCGTGACGCCGGAGTGATTGCCCGGGTAGGAGGGGCTCCCTAGGATGGGCGGCGATGACGGACGAATTGCTGGCCGGCCGCTACCAGTTGGAGCAGGAACTGGGACGAGGCGGCATGGCCACGGTCTTCCTGGCCCGGGACACACGGCTGGCGCGCCGGGTGGCGGTCAAGGTGATGCATCCGAGCGAGGATGGGCGCCGCGCCGAGCGCTTCCGCCGTGAGGCCGAGCTGGCCGCCTCCATCAAGCACCCCCACGTGCTGGAGATTCACGACTTCGGAGAGGACGCCCGCCGTGGGCCCTTCCTGGTGTGCGAGTGGGTGCAGGGCGAGGACCTGCGCGCGCTGGCCCGGCGGCTCGCGCCCGTGCCGCCCATGGTGGCGGCCGTGCTGGGCTGGACGCTGGCGCAGGCGCTGGGTGAGGCCCACGCGCACGGCGTGGTGCACCGGGACGTGAAGCCGGACAACGTGCTCGTGTCCCGGAGCGGGACGTTGAAGCTGGCGGACTTCGGCCTCGCCGCGCTGGCGGACGACGAGCGCCTGACGAGCACCGGTACCGTCACCGGTTCGCTCGCGTACACGGCCCCCGAGCGCCTGGATACGGGCGCCTTCTCCCCCGCTTCGGACGTCTACGCGCTGGGCGTGCTCGTCTTCGAGTTGTGCGCCGGGACGACACCGCACGCGGGCAAGGGCAGCGCGCAGCTGGTGACCGCGGTGATGACGCGGGACGCACCGCGGCTCGGGGAGGTGGTGCCCGGCACGCCCGAGCCGCTGAGCGAGCTGGTGGCCCGCTGCCTCGCCCGGGACGTGAGGGATCGGCCGAAGGACGGCGCTGAGCTGGCCGCGCTCCTGGAGGACGTGGTGGGCCGCATCGCCGGCTCTCCCGCCGAGGTCTCCCGGCGCTTCTTCCAGGAGCCGGAGGCGGAGACCGCGAGGTGGCGCGACCTCCACTTCCAACGGTTGCTCGAGGAAGGCGGCGCGTTGCTCGCCAGGGGACAGGGGGCACGGGCCGCGAAGCTGCTCAATGCCGCGCTGTTGCTCCGTCCGGACTCCACCGAGGTGCGCGAGTTGCTGCGCGCACGTCCGCCGGCGCATCGCACGAAGGCCCTCGTGGGAGGCACCGTGCTGGCGGCCCTTCTCGTGGCCCTGGGCGTCTGGGCCTGGGCGCGACACCCGGGAGCACCGGAGCCCGTGGCGACGGCTCCCGTCCTTCCGGCGAGCGCGCCCTCCGCGGCGCCTCCATCGCAGCCGGTTCCCGAGTCGAAGCCCGTTCCCGAGCCCGCCCCCAAGACGTCCGCGCCGGTGGCCACGAAGCCTGCCCTCCGCCATGTCCCGTCGAAGCGGACGGAGCCCCCTCCCCGGCCCAACAATCCACCTCCGGAGGAGCCGCGTCCCGTCGCCGAAGCGCCTGCGCCGCGGCCCCAGACGCCCGAGTCTCAGGTGCCCGAGTCCCGGGAGCCCGCGACGTTGCACGTGGTGGCGCGCCCCTGGGCCGAGGTGTTCGTGGACGGGCAGAGCCGGGGCTACACGCCCCGCGTGCGTGAGGTGCGCCTGTCGCCGGGCACGCACCGGCTGCGCTTCGACAACCCGATGTGTGAGCCCCTCGTGGAGGTCCTCCAGGTGGCCCCGGGCGAAGTGGTGTCGCGCGACATCACCCTGCGGGTGAGCAAAGCCGAGGTGCGCATCGTCGCGCTCGAGGGCTCGCCGGTCTTCGTCGATGGGACCCAGCTGGGCGTGGCGCCCCTGCCAGGACCGGTGATGGTGCAGCACGGAAGGCACGTGTTCTCGGCGCGGGTCCAGGGAGGAGGCTTCTTGCGGCGCGAGGTGAACGTGGAGGCGGGAGCAAGGACCGAGGTGGTGTTGAGGAGCTCGCCATGATGGAGCTCGTGGTGGCGCTGATGCTGTCGTCCTCGCCGGCGCTGGAGCCCGCTCGCGAGGCGTACCAGACCGGAGAGCTGGCGAAGGCCCGCGCCGAGCTGGAAGCGCTCCTCTACCCCCTGCGGCTGAGCGACGCCGCCGAGGAGGCCGAGGCCCACCTGCTGCTGGCCGCCACGTACCACGCCCAGGAGGATCCGGGCCGGGCGGAGCGCGAAGTGGTGGAGGGACTCGCGGCGAGCCCCGGTGCGAAGCTGGATCCCCTGCTGTATCCACCGGACTTCAGCGCCTTCGTGGAGCGGGTGCGCACCCAGGACGCGGCGAGCATCTCCGCGAAGGCCGAGCAGCGCCGCCGCCCCGTGCTCGTGCCTCGGGAGCCCCCCCCGCCCTCGGAGGTGAAGCTGGCGCTCCAGCCACGCCCCGAGCCCTCGCGAGGCTGGTACCTGGTGCCCTTTGGCGTGGGCCACTTCGTGCACCAGAGGAACACGAAGGGCACCGTGCTGGCGGTGACGCAGGGCACCACCTTCGTCGTGTCGGCGGCCTCGCTCGGCGCGGCGCTGGCGCTGCGAGGCCCCGACGGCAAATACACCCCCGAGGACGCGGTGACGGCTCGGGGGCTCAACGTCTCCTACCTGGTGGGGGCGTATGCCTTCGCGGCGCTCTACGCCTATGGCGTACTGGACGGGCTCGTCTTCACGCCCGGGGAGCAGGTGCCGCGAGGCGCCCCATGAAGCGCGCTACCGCCGGTTCCAGTTGAGGTGCCAGCCGCGCTCGTTCGCCAGGGAGGGCGTGAGGTTGCTGCCCGGGTAGCGGACGTAGATGCGGAAGCCCGTCGGCGTCGGCGAGTAGATGGAGGTCGCACCCATCAGCCCCCATTGCTCGCTCGTGCCTCCGATGGAGGTGACCGGCTCCCCCGTGGCCGCGCAGCCCGAGGTGCTCACGTCGACGTAGAGAGTGTCCGACAAGTACTGCTGCCAGTTGGTGGACCCCTGCGTGGTCCGCCCGGTGCAGTTCCAGGACTGCCGGAGGCCGTCCGGCTGGGCCCTCCAGTTGAGGTACCAGCCGAGCTGGTTCGCGAGCGCGGGGGTGAGGGAGTTGCCCCTGTACCAGACGTAGACGCGGAAGCCGGTCGCCGTGGGCAGGTAGATGGAGGTCGCGCCCGTGGTCTTCCAGTGATTGTCCAACCCGCCCAGGGACGTGAAGTACAGGGGCGCGGCGGAGTAGCCACAGGCCGTCGTGTCCACGTCGAGGTAGAGGCCATCCGAGCCGTACTGCTGCCAGCTCGTGGCCCCCGGCGCCGTCTGCCCGGTGCAGAGCGAAGGCTGCCGGACGCTGTTCGGCATGGCCTCCCAGTTGAGGTGCCAGCCGAACTGGCTCGCGAACGCGGGCGTCACGCTGCTCGGGGAGCGGACGATGACGCGGAAGCCCGTGGCCGTCGGCGAGATGATGGAGGTCGCACCGGTGGTCTGCCAGTGGTAGCCGGTGCCACCGATGGACGCGAAGTACAGCGGGGTCTCGGAGAAACCGCAGCTCGACGTGTCCACGTCGAGGGAGAGGCTATCGTAGGTGTACTGCTGCCAGTGGGCGCCCGGGGCCGTCTGGCCCTTGCAGACGGGAGCGTCGCGGTACTCGAGGTGGAGCGGGTCTCCCCCCGTCTGGTTGAAGGGGTTGTAGGCGGGAGCCCAGCTGTTCCAACCGCAGTAGCCGCCGCCCGTCAGGCTCACCACGCGCCCGTCGGCGCTGGAGGTGGTGGTGCCGGCCGGGCTGTTGCCGCCGAGCGAGAAGTCATTGGGGGCGACCGCGAAGGGCGTGCCGCTCAGGTCGATGCTGGCCATGCCCGAGGCCGTGCTATCGCAGGACATGGCCACGCCGTAGGGCATGGAGGTGACGAGCGTTCCGCCGTGATCCAACGAGCCGGTGGACTGGGCGAAGGTCTGATCGGCGACGGAGACCCGCAGGGTGACGGGATCGATGCGCACCTTCGCGTAATCCGTGCGCACGCTCGTGCCCGTGGCGTAGCCGCCCGCGGTGTATTGCGAGTAATTGGTCCCGCTCGGGAGCGAGAGGTACTCCCGGGGTGTGCCGGCCATGTCGTGGCACCACGCCGTCCAGGGCTTCTTCGCATCGCCCCCGACGTAGAGGGTGTACTCGCCATCGATGGCCGTGGGGTCGGCGGTTCGAATCTCCTGGCAGGTGGCCGCGAGCGAGGTGAGCCCCTGCCCCTTTGCGTCCGCGGGCCGGGCCTGGAGCGCGGTACCGGGCTCTCCGCAGCCCGTCGAGAGCGCGACGCCCAGCAGGAGCATTCCCAGGGGAGCACGGGAAGCACCCGTGTGGCGGACGGGCTGGAGAGTGTTCGAGACATCGTTGGACAAAGCAGTAGCGTCGAGGTTCTTCATGATTCCTCTGGAGACAGCATGGGGTGTACGGGTTGCCACGCATCGGCACTCGCCGCTGCGGACGGGAACACCCCAGGGCAAGCGAGGTGCCAGGAGCCCTAGCAGGGGGAATGCGCCCTGATTCCAGGGAGTTGCGCGCGAGGCGCTCCGGGAAGGCGCTCGAGGGCGGAGGGGAACGTGCCAGGGTTGGCACGCGCCTGCGCCTCCCCTGGGGTCACGCATGTCATAGCGGTGCCCGAACCCGCTCCATGCCAGAGGCCGCGGCCTTCACCGTCATCAGCGTCAAGCACCCACAGTCACCTGCAAGCCCACGCCCCTGCTGCCTGCCGCCTGGGTGGGCCTCTGGCTTATTTCTTTTGCGGCTGGGCGTTCAAGAAATCGTTGACCATGGGGACAATGACATCCGCTTTTTCCATCAACGTGACGTGTGTCGTGTTGGGCAGGATCGCGAGCCTCGAATCCGAGCGCGGCCGCATGTCGCCAAAAATCTCGTCGCCTTTCAAACGGAACATTTCCGAGATGTGGTCGAGCCGCACGCCATCGGCATCGCCGTGGATGAAGAGCATCGGCGCTTTCGTGGCTTTGAGTTTCCCGGCGCCGAAGTCGTATGGCTTGATATCCATCTGAATGACGCGCTTTACGAACGTGCCGAATTTGTCCGGTGTGGGACTCAACTTCTTGTACTCGGTCTCGAGCGGCGAACCCTTGAACATTCCGGCTTCCATCTTGGGGAACGCATCGAGGGCTTCTTTCACCCAGCCATCGTGGCGGAAGACAGCCGAGACGCTGACCACTTTCCTGACTTTTTCCGGATGGCGGATCGCAACCTGCATGGCGACGCCACCACCCATGCTGTACCCCAGCACGTCCGCTCGTTCGATTTTCAGGTAGTCGAGCAGGGCCGCTACGTCGTCGGCGAGATTCTCATAACTGAAATCGCGATTGATATCGGCGGTGCGACCATGCCCTTGCATCTCGACGGCGATGACTCGCCGGCTTTTTGCAAGCTGCGGCATCATGCCCGTCCAGTTGTTCGTGATGGTCATGAATGAACCGTGCAGCAGGACGATAGGGTCACCCTTGCCGTGAATTTCGTAATACATCTTCAGGCCGTTTACGGGCGCATAGCCCGTCGTCGGCGTTTGCGCCAACACCACGGCTGGCACCAAGAGGGTGAGGATCAACGCTATCGTCTCCATGTGTCGCGTCCCTTCTGTGCAACGGCGTTTCCGTGAGCCTCGACCAGGCAGGTCGATTGTAGCGGTCGAGTCGCGAACACACTGGCAGGCATCGGTTCAATGTCTCGTGTCGGCCATTGCCTGAATGGAGGCACGACCTCGCGAGTTGTCCCTCATGGGAGGTGCAGCATGAGCCATGGGTTCGCCACGGCCGTCTACACCGGGATGCGCTGGTGGAGGGCTACAACCCCGTCTGTCGGCGCAAGGGCTGCGGCTACAGGGCGAGGAAGCGTCACGGGGTGCCCGAGCCCTGCCCCCGCCGCGGCATGAAGCCGTGGCCACGGGCGCTCCCTCGCCCGCTGCGCTTCCACGACCTGCGGCACACCACGGCCACCCTGCTGCTCGAGGCAGGAGTCCCGCTGGCCACCGTGCAGCGCACTGCTCGTTTGCCGCTGGCCTCCTGGCCCCGGAAAGACGAAGGGCGCGGACCCGAGGATTTCTCCAAGGATTCCGCGCCCTTCTGATGGTCGGGGAGACAGGATTTGAACCTGCGACCCCTTGGTCCCGAACCAAGTGCTCTACCAGGCTGAGCCACTCCCCGATATGTCCCTTCGCCGGAACTGCTCTCGGGCCGTCGAAGTGGGCGGTCATGTACAAGAGCCGTCCGGCCTAGTCAACGTCCCTGGATCATCTTTTCATTCCTCGGCCTCCTCCCCCGGGTCCTCCATGACCCAGGAGGCCTGGAAAACCCGGGTTACATGCCTGTAACCCATGCATTTTCCGAGAGGTACCCATCAGGAACACTGCTTGCTTGGACTCCCATCGAACACCCAGCTCAGCCACCCCCGGGGTCCCATGCTCTCTCCGGTCGTCCTCATCTCCGATGATGAGCCGCTCGTCGTGTCCGCGCTCACCCGGGAGGCCCGCCGTTCCGGCCTCGCCTCGGTGGCGGACACCACGTCCCAGAAGGTCCTCGAGCTGGCTCGGAAGCACCGGCCAGCCGTCATCATCCTCGACATCCACCAGAGCCAGGATGGACGCGACCTGCTCGCCCGCCTCAAGCAGGACCCCGAGACGCGCGACTGCAAGGTCATCATCCTCAGTGGCGTGGAGGACCAGTTCACCCGCCACGTCTGCTTCGAGCTCGGCGCCGATGCCTACGAGGTGAAGCCCTTCGACCACACCTTCATGACCCGGGTGGCTCGCATGGCCGGGGTGAAGGAACTCCTCGACGCCTGACGGTGTGTCAGGGGCGCAGCGAGCGGATGGCCGCCGCGTAGTCCTTCGAGCCGAACACGTACGAGCCCGCCACCAGCACCGTGGCCCCGGCTTCCACCACCCGCCGGGCCGTCTCGGCGTTGATGCCCCCGTCCACCTGGATGTCCGTGGACAGCCCCCGCGCATCCATCATGGCGCGCAGCCGGCGCACCCTGTCCACCGTCCGCTCGATGAAGACCTGACCCCCGAAGCCGGGGTTCACGCTCATCAGCAGCACCATCTCCACCTCGTCCAACACCTCCTCCACCGCCGACAGCGGCGTGGCCGGGTTGAGCACCACCGCCGGCTTCGCCCCCGCGTGGCGGATCTGCTGCAGCACCCGGTGCAGGTGCGTACACGCCTCCACGTGCACCGTGAGGATGTCCGCCCCCGCCTCCGCGAACGCGTCCACGTACTTCTCGGGCTCGACGATCATCAGGTGCACGTCCAGCGGCCGGGTAGCCGAGCGTCTGATCGCCTGCACCACCACCGGACCCAGCGTGATGTTGGGCACGAAACGCCCGTCCATCACGTCCACGTGGATCCAATCCGCCCCAGCGGCCTCCACGGCCCGCACCTCCTCGGACAACCGGCCGAAATCAGAGGACAGCAGCGACGGAGAGACGAGCACGCGGCGATTCATGGGGCCGCTTCATACCCACTTCCGCCCGGGGGTGGTACCGCCTGATTGAGCGCAAGGCGGGCTTCCCGACTGTCGTCCTGTCCATGGACGCGGTCTCCGTGGACCCCCCTGGGGGCGGCGCCTCCACCTCCCGTGCTAAGAAGATGCCTCCCAGCCGTGCGCCGTACATCGACGGAGCCACTCCCGGTGCTTCCACAGACCCAGCTGTCCGAACCTCCAGACCTCAACCGGCGCCTCAAGAAGCTCACGTCCATCCTGGACGTCACCAAGGCCATGAGCGCCGAGCGCGACCTGGACCTGCTGCTGCCCCTCATCCTCTACGAGGCCAGCAAGGTGGTGGAGGCGGACCGCTGCTCCCTCTTCGTCCTCGACCGCGAGCGCAACGAGCTGTGGAGCAAGGTGGCCCAGGGCTCCAAGAGTGAGATCCGTCTCCCCGTGGGCAGCGGCATCGCCGGACAGGTCGCCCAGACCGGTGAGGTCATCAACCTCCCGGACGCCTACGCCGACGAGCGCTTCAACCGCACCTTCGACACCCTCAGCGGCTACCGCACCCAGAGCGTCCTGTGCGTCCCCATGCGCGACGCCAACGGCGATGTCACCGGCGTCATCCAGGCCCTCAACAAGCTGAGCGGAAACCCCTTCGACTCCGAGGACGAGGAGCTGCTCCTCGCCCTGGGCGCCCAGGCCGCCGGCGCCATCGAGAACGCCCTCCTCCACGAGGAGATCAACAAGCTCTTCGAGGGCTTCGTCTCCGCCTCCGTGGTGGCCATCGAGTCGAGAGATCCCTCCACCGCCGGTCACTCCGGCCGCGTGGCCGACCTCACCGTGGCCATGGCCCGCGCCCTCGAGCACGTGCACACCGGCCTGTACGCCCACACCCGCTTCAGCGCCACCGAGATGCAGGAGCTGCGCTACGCCTCGCTCCTGCACGACTTCGGCAAGGTGGGCGTCCGCGAGCCCGTGCTCGTCAAGGCCGAGAAGCTCTACCCCCATGAGATGGAGGGACTCCGCGCCCGCTTCCAGCTGGCTCGCAAGGACCTGCAGCTCCAGAGCTACCGCCGCCGCCTCGCCGCCGCGAAGCTGCGCGGCACCCACCACCTGGCGGAGATCGACGCCGAGGAGGACGAGCGGCTCGCCCGGGAGCTCAAGCAGCTCGACGAGGTGCTGGAGTTCGTCCTCACCTGCAACCGCCCCACCGTGCTCGCCCAGGGGAACTTCGAACGGCTCCACGAGCTGCGGCATCTGCGCTTCCAGGACTCCTTCGACCAGGAGCGCCCCCTGCTGCTCGACCGGGAGATTCAATCCCTCTCCATCGCCAAGGGCACCCTCTCCGAGGAGGAGCGCCGGGAGATCGAGAGCCACGTCGAGCACACCTACCGCTTCCTCTCCCAGATTCCGTGGACGCGCACCCTCCGTCGTGTCCCGGAGATCGCCTACGCCCACCACGAGAAGCTCGACGGCACTGGATACCCCCGCGCCATCCCCGAGCCCACCATCCCCGTGCAGTCCCGGATGATGTCCATCGCGGATATCTACGACGCGCTCACCGCCAGCGATCGGCCCTACAAGAAGGCCGTGCCGCATCAGCTCGCGCTCGACATCCTCAAGCGCGAGGCGCTGAGCGGCCAGCTCGATGTCGAGCTGTACCGCATCTTCGTCGAGGCCGAGATTCCCAAGCGCGCCCTGCCGGACTTCCGCGGGTAGGAGCGCGGTAGACCCTCACCCTAGCCCTCTCCCAGAGGGAGAGGGGACCTACACAGTCAGGAACCAGGTCTGGCCCTCTCCCTCTGGGAGAGGGTCGGGGTGAGGGTTTTCCTCCTGTTCCTCAGCCGCCGATGATGTGCAGCCGCAGGCTGTTGATCTTGCCCGGCTGTCCCACCGGCGCTCCGTACACGATGACCACACGGTCACCCTTGCGCGCCAGGCCCCTCGACACCAGCTCCTCTTCCACGCGGTGCACCATCGCCTCCGTCTCCTGGATGGGCTCCAGCACCCGCGGCACCACGCCCCACAGCAGCGCCAGCCGGCGGCGCACCTCCTGGTTCGGGCTGAACGCCACGATCGGCACCGGCGGCCGGTAGTGCGCCAACAGCCGCGCCGTCACGCCCGACAGCGTGAACGCGGCAATCAGTGATGCCCCCGCCTGCTTCGCCGCGTAGCACGCGCTCGCGGCGATCACGTCCGGGAAGTGTGTCGGCAAACCCACCGGCGACTGCTGCGGCGCCAGCAGACCCTGCGCCCTCGCCGTGGACTCGGCCGCCAGCACGATGCGCTCCATCATCTGCACCGACTCGATGGGGAACTTGCCGCTCGCCGTCTCGCCCGACAGCATCACCGCGTCCGCCCCGTCGAACACCGCGTTGGCCACGTCGCTGGCCTCCGCTCGCGTGGGCCGCGGGTTGTCGATCATCGAGTTGAGCATCTGCGTCGCCACGATGACCGGCAGGCCCCTCATGTTGCACCGGCGCACGATGTCCTTCTGCACCGACGGCACCTCCTCGGGCGGAATCTCCACGCCCAGGTCGCCGCGCGCCACCATCACGCCGTCCGTCTTGTCCAGGATGGCGTCCAGCCGGGCAATCGCCTCCGGCTTCTCCAGCTTCGCGATGATGGGCACCGTCCGGCCCACCTCCGCCATCGCCGCGCGCGCCATGTCCAGGTCCGCCGGCTGGCGCACGAAGGACAGGGCGATGAAGTCCACCCCCGCCTTGATGCCGAACACCAGGTCCTCCCGGTCCTTCGGCGTCAGCGCGTCCGCGCGCACCGCCACTCCCGGCAGGTTGATGCCCTTGTTGTTCTTCAGGATGCCGCCGTGGATGACCTTCGTGCGGATCAGCTGCTTCTTGTCCGTCTCCAGGACCCGCAGCTCCAGCAGGCCGTCATCCAGGAGGATCCGGTCCCCCGGGTTCACGTCCGCCGCCAGGTGCGGGTACGTGGTGGACACGATCTCATCCGTGCCCTTCACGCTCTCGTCCGTGGTGATGTGGAACTCGCCACCTTCCTTCAGATCCGTGCTGCCGGTGATGAAGCGGCCGGTGCGGATCTTCGGGCCCTGGAGGTCTCCCAGGATACCCACCGCCTTGCGGACCTTCAGCGAGGCCGCTCGCAGTTTGGCGATGTTCTCGGCGTGCTGCTCGTGGCTGCCGTGAGAGAAGTTGAGCCGGGCCACATCCATCCCGGCTTCGATCAGGGCCTCCAGCATTTCCTGGCTCTGACTGGCCGGACCAAGGGTGCAAACAATCTTCGCGCGTCGCATGGGCAAAGGAGAATTGGGTCGAGGCACGCGCAGGGTCAAGCAACGTCCGCACGAGGCCGTCGATCGGTAAATTGGTAAAGCAGCGGGCAGCGGGCCGAACTCAGCCTCGCAGCAACAGGTTCAGGTTCTCGCGCTCCCAACGCAGTGCGGCAGCGTAGAGCGGAAAGGCCTTCTCCCGGTCTCGGAATGCCCTCGGGTGGTGCACACGGCGGCCGTTGCCATTCGAGCTGGGGAAGAGCTGGTGGAGCATCTCGTGAAAGATGATGAACTCCACGAAGTAGGAAGGAACTTCCGGCCTGTCCAACCCGGGGTGGATGCGGATCTCCCTCGTCTGGTGATCGTAGACCCCCAAACGAATGGACTTGCGCCGCCGCCGGGGAGGCATGCGGCCCCAGCCGATGCGCGCCTGGATGCCCCCCTGAAAGTAGATGCGGTTGATCTGATCGAAGAGGACCTGCAGGTCGAAGCAGCGGCCCCGGGGCTCGAGGTCCGCCTCCGCCGCGTGGCGCTCCTGGCGGATGCGCGGCTGCTGGCCCCGGATGTAGTCGTCCAGCACTCCGCCCGCCAGGCGGTTCCCCCGCCCCGCGTAGTCCGCCACCGCGCGCACCACCGGCTCCGGCGCGTCGAGGAACATGTGGTGCAACCGCAGCTGCAGCACGTTGGCGCTGCGCCGGAAGGACACCATGGTGGAGCGGTTGTCCGTCACCGCCAGACGAACCGGCAGCCGGAGCTCCGCCGACAGCCGGAAGGCGAGCGCCTCGGCGCGGGCCCACAGCTCCTCCCGGGTCGCCACCGAGACGTGGGAGTGCATGTCCCGCGCGGCGGCATCCTGGTGGAAGTTCTCCGCGACCGGTACCTCCTCCTCACGGAGGGCGGTGGACAGGCGGTTGGAGGACTCCGGCACCCGGCTGCGCACGGGCAGGGAGGCAGCACCCTCGCGAGTGGGCGCGCGAGGGAACAGGTAGAGCTGATGTGACGGAAGGGACGGCACGCGGGGGGCATCGTACCCGCCAGCCCGGGGGACTCAAGGCCGGCGGAACCCGCTCGCCTGCCCACCGTCTGCCCGTCAACCCCGACCGTGAGCCCTCGCCTCCTCCGCCAGCTGATCCCCGAGCCGCTCCACCGTCTCCCGGTTCGTCCCGAAGGCCACCAGCACCTCCTCCATCCCCTCGGACTCCTCCACCGCGAGACACGCCCCTCCGCCCGCCCGGGCCTCGGCCAGGTCACCGTAACGTCCCATCTGCACGCTCCAGTTCCCGTCGGGCCAGCGCTCGAAGGGGTAGAGCCGGCAGGCCACCGGCCGCACGTCCGCGGGCAGGCCACACCCCCGGCCCTTCTCGTGGAAGACGCACGCCCCCGCGCGTGTGGCCAGCGTCAGCCGCACCGGGCTCCGGCGGAAGTAACCACGGTATAGAGGACGGCGCGCCTCGTAGTCCGCCGCTTCTCCCTCGGTGAGGTACTCCTCGGCCAGGAAGCGCCGGGGCGCGAGCCCCGTGTGCTCGGCGATGCGCTCCGCGTCCGCCCGGGTGAGGGTGGCCAGGTGCTCGCCCTCCTTCACCTCGCAGCACGAGGTGCCCAGCACCACCGGACAGCGGGCACACACCGGGCCCTGGGGGGACGGTCCACTCATGTGCCGGGCGGCGCCTCGCCCCCACGCGTCTTCAACAGCCGCTCCAACCGCTCCGGCTCCACGCGCACCACCAGCGTCTTCTCCCGGGTGTAGAGCACCTGGCCGTGCGCCCCACCCTTCACCTTCTTCACGAACTTCACCGGCACCCAGCTCACCTCGCCGCGCGGCTCGCCCTTGGCTCCCGAGTGGTGCAGCGCCAGGTGCGCCGCGTCCAATAGCACCTCCTGCGCCACCTCCGCGCCCTTCTCCAGGGGAACCACCACATGGCTGCCCGGCAGCCCCCGCGCGTGCAGCCACAGGTGGTAGGGCCTCGCCACCTTGAAGGTGAGCGTGTCGTTGTCCTCGCCCCCCTTCCCCACCCAGATGCGGTGGCCCCCATGCCCCACGTACTCCTTGAAGGGCCGGGCCTCCGGCGGGCCCTCCTCTCCGGCCGCCAGGTGCAGCACCTCCGCCTGCGCCAGCAGCGAGGCCTCGTCCAACGCCTCGAGCTGCTTCAGCGCCGCCTCCGCGTGCCCCACCTCCCGCGCCAGCTCCGCCTCGCGCTGCCTCGCGTGCTCCACACCCCTCAGCAGGCGCCGGTACTGGTGGAAGTGCCAGTCCGCCTCCTCCTTCGGCGTCCGCTTCGGGTCCAGCTTCACCTGAACCTCCTCCATGCCCGACTCGGTGTACGCGGTGAGCGTCACCTCGGTGGCGCCCCGCTTCAGGCGGTAGAGGTTCTGGGTGAGCAGCTCGCCCAGCTGCCGGTGCTTCTCGGCCTCCGGGCCCCGCGCCGCCTCCGCGCGCACCTTCTCCAGCGTGCGCCCCGAGCGCTTGAGGCGTGCCCGGTACGGCAGCGCCAGCCTCCGGCGGATGGCCTCCGCGCGGCTCGTCTTGTCCTTCGGTCCCAGGACGCGCTCGGCGGCCTCCGCGTAGGGAGCGAAGTCGCTGGGAAGGGGCGAGAGGCGCGAGGGAGCGGCCTTCGCCCGGAGGAGCGCTTCGGCGGGTAGCGGCTCCGGCGGCGCCCACTGCGCCCCCGGGTGCAGCGATCGCCGCTGCGCCAGCCCCTCGCCGGAGAGCATCAGCACCCGGCCGTTCTCCGTCAGCAGCAGGAGCCCCCCCGGCGCGCCCAGCTCCAGCACCAGCCGCCGCCGGGTGTCCTCGCTCTGGAAGT
Source organism: Archangium lipolyticum (assembly GCF_024623785.1). Taxonomy (NCBI): domain Bacteria; kingdom Pseudomonadati; phylum Myxococcota; class Myxococcia; order Myxococcales; family Archangiaceae; genus Archangium; species Archangium lipolyticum. The sequence continues at coordinate 216,021 of NZ_JANKBZ010000002.1, read as the reverse complement.
CCAGAGCCACCACGCGCTCCGCCTCCGCCCACGAGGCGCCGGCCAGCTTCAGGCCCACCAGTTCCTGCCGCAGCCAGCGCTGGAAGGGCGCCGGCTCTCCGGGCGTGGGGAAGCGCTCCTCGGCCACCGAGAGCCGGGCGAGTTCCCCCTCCGCGCACAGGCACAGGAGGAAGGATCTCCCGGGCACCCGCATCTCCAGGTAGGCGAGGCGCGGCAACGGGCACCAGGCCTTCTGCACCACCGCGCCCGCCAGCCGCGAGCCCACCTCCGCCACCACCTGCTCCAACTCCGAGGGACGCAGAGACACGCTGTCCTCCTGGACGAAAAAAAGAAAACGGCCCGGCGGAAGTCCGCCGAGCCGTTCAAACTGCTCGAAGTTCCAGGCTTACGTCTAGCCCTCGGTGGGGGCGGCCTCGGAGGTCTTCGCCGCGCTCTTGCGACGGCTGGTCTTCTTGGCGGCGGTCTTCTTGCCAGCGGCCTTCTTCGCCGTGGCCTTCTTCGCCGTCCGAGGAGCAGCGGCCTTGCGGGTGGTCTTCTTCGCAGCGGTCTTCTTCGTCGCGGCCTTCTTCGCGGTCTTCTTCTTCGCGGCCATCTAAAGCCTCCGTTGGTTCGACTCCACCACCACTCCATCCGAGTGGGGCCTGCACTCGCATGAGGAGTGCTTGTCATGAATGGTAGAGATGCCGTGCCAGTGTGTCAACGCATGGTGATGTAGTGCAACGCGTGGCGCGCCGATTTTTCGGCATCGCGCGCGTTCGGCACCGCGAAAACGCACCCCACTCGCACCTCAGCAGCCACCTGACCACCATGCGCGGAGGCCGATTTTCCGGCCTCCGCCGCGTTTCCACCGTTCGGATGCGGGCGCGATTGTCGGCTCGCGCGCACTCGACACCCGCCCGGCACACGCACGGAGCGCTTTGCGCGCGCCACCTCAGCGCCTACCTTGCGCGCCCGCGATGAGTGCTCACGAGACGACCTTCCCGCCGGACTTCACCTTCGGGGTGGCCACGGCCGCGTACCAGGTGGAGGGTGGCATCGAGAACGACTGGGCCGAGTGGGAGCGCGCGGGGAAGCTGAAGGACCCGCACATGCGCTGCGCCCGGGCGGTGGACCACTGGAACCGCTACGAGGAGGACTACGGCCTGGCGCTGGACGTGGGGGCCACCGCCTTCCGCATGTCGCTCGAGTGGGCGCGCATCGAGCCGGAGCGAGGGCGCGTGGACGGCGCGGTGCTCGAGGCCTACCGCGAGCGGCTGCTGCGGATGAAGGCGCGCGGCCTGCGCCCCGTGGTGACGCTGCACCACTTCACCCACCCCACCTGGTTCCACCGCGACACGCCCTGGCACCGGCCCGGGAGCGTGGAGGCCTTCCGCGCCTACGTGCGTGCCTGCGCCCCTCTTCTCAAGGGGTTGGATGCACTCGTCATCTCCCTGAACGAGCCCATGGTGCTGCTGCTGGGCGGCTACCTCCAGGGCCTCATTCCCCCCGGAATCGCGGACGGACCGAAGACGATGGCCGCCATGGAGAACCTGGTGCGTGCCCACGTGGCCGCGCGCGAGGAGCTGCTCGCGGTGCTCGGCCGGGTGGAGCTGGGCATCTCGCAGAACATGCTGGCCTTCGCGCCAGACCGGTGGTGGCACCCGCTGGACCGGGCGCTCGCACGTCTGGGTGCCCAGGCCTACAACCACGCCTTCCACGAGGCCCTGGTGTCCGGCCGGCTCCGGGTGAACATGCCTGGCATCGGCTCCACCCGGGTGGACGTCCCCGGCGCGCGCGACTCGTGCGAGTTCATCGGGATGAACTATTACACCCGCGCCCACCTGCGCTTCATCCCGCGCCCCCCCTTCATCGACTTCAAGTACCGGGACACGCGGGGCCGGGGCCTCACCGACATCGGCTGGGAGCTGTGGCCCGAGGGCTTCGGCCAGATTCTCGGCGAGCTCGGGCGCTACGGGCTGCCCATCTGGGTGACGGAGAACGGCGTCGACGACCGCGACGGGCAGCGGAGGCCCGCCTACGTCCACACCCACCTGCAACAGGTGCTCGCCGCGCGGGCCCGGGGCCTGGACGTGCGCGGCTACCTCTATTGGAGCCTCCTGGACAACTTCGAGTGGCTGGAGGGCTGGGGGCCGCGCTTCGGCCTCTACCACGTCGACTTCGAGACCCTGGAGCGCCGCCCCACTCCGGCCTGCCGCTACTTCAAGGAGATCGCCACCACCCGGCGGCTCGTCCCACCCGAGGCCGTGCTCTCCGGCCCCGAGGCCCCACCCCCACCCGCCGTGGCTCAGCCGAGCGCCGCGCGGTAGTCGACATCCTGCTCCTCCTCCGGGGCATTCGGGTCGAACCCGGCGGAGACGAAGAAGCGCCGCACCGAGTCGCGCACCGCCTCGGGGGAGTCGAGCAGGTTGACCTCGGAGCGGAAGGTGGCGGCCCCGCGCAGGCCGTGGGCGTACCAGGCCAGGTGCTTGCGGAAGGAGCGCACCGCGCCGAGCGCATCGCCCACGAACTCCATGTGCGCGGCGAGGTGCTCGAGCACCAGCTCGCAGCGCTCCTCTGGAGTGGGGGGCGGACCCCCGTGCAGCTCGCGGAAGATCCACGGGTTGCCCAGCGCGCCGCGGCCGATCATCACGAAGTCGCACCCGGTGGTCTCCAGCATCCGGCGCGCGTCGGCGGGCGTCTTCACGTCGCCGTTGCCGATGATGGGCCTGTCCGGGAAGTGACGCTTGAGGTCGGCGATGACGCTCCAGTCCGCCTTGCCCGAGTAGCCCTGGGCGCGGGTGCGCGGGTGGATGGCGAGCGCGGCGCAGCCGGCCTCGAAGAGCTTCCCGGCCACCTGGAGGTAGTTGCGGGTGTGCTCGTCCCAGCCCGAGCGGATTTTACAGGTGACGGGCAGACCGGTGGCCGCGTGGATCTCCCGCACGAGGGCCGCGCCCCGGTCCGGCTCGCACAGCAGGGCGCTGCCGGCGCCGTTCTTGGTCACCTTCTTCACCGGGCAGCCCATGTTGATGTCGATCATCTGCGCCCCGTACTGCTTGCCGATGACGGCGGCGCGCGCCATGGACTCCGGGTCCCCACCGAAAATCTGGAGGCAGTAGGGCCGCTCCACCTCGGGATCGAAGCGCAGGTACTTGAGGGTGCGCTGGTTGGTGCGCATGAGGCCCTGGGAGCTCACCAGCTCGGTGGGGCAGAGCGCGGCCCCCATGCGGAAGGCGATGACGCGGAAGGGCCGCTCGCTCACCCCGGCCATGGGGGCGAGGATGAAGGGGTTGGGCAGCGTGTAGGGACCGATGCGAAGCATGGAGGCGGGGGAACCTAGCGGATTAGAGGGATTGTTCCAGGGCATGGGCGATGGCCTGCGCGCCCGCCCTCCTTTGGTTAAGGTCGGCCCCATGCTGCGCTTCCGGCTCGGGGGCATCCCCGTCGACGTCCACCTCTCGCACCTGCTCTTCTCCGCCCTGCTGGGCGTCCTGATGGTGCGGGACATGCCGGCGCTGGACCCGAGAACGTTGGATCCGAGCACCTGGATGCTGGACCCGACCGTCTGGCCCTACCACCAGCTCCAGTCCCCTGGCCCCGACTATGGCCGTACGGCGATGTGGGTCGCCCTCTCGTGGATGTTCATCATCTTCGTGTCGGCGCTCGTCCATGAGGCGGGCCACGCGCTGGCGCTCCGGGTGTTCGGCTACCGGCCGAGCATCGAGCTGGTCTGGCTGGGCGGCGCCACCCGGCCCAACGCCTCCGCCCCCATCCCCTGGAACAGGCTGGTGCTCATCACCGCGGCGGGGCCCCTGTCCGGGCTGGCGCTGGGCCTGGCGGCGCTGCTCCTGCGGCAATACGGGCTGTCCCCGGACGCCCAGGTGCCGCGCTTCCTGCTCGCCTGGTTCTTCGTGGCCAACCTCTTCTGGACGCTCTTCAACCTCATCCCCGTCCCTACATTGGATGGCGGCACCATCGTGAGCACCCTGGCCACCCGGCTCCTCGGGAAGACGGGCTTCATGGGGGCGCAGCTGCTGGCCCTCGTGGTGTGCGTCGCGGTGGTGGCCTTCGCCGTGGTCCAGCCGGCCCCCGTGCTCGGCCTCCTCTTCGGTATCTATGGATACCAGGCGCTGCGGCTGTTGATGGCCACCTCGCGAGGAGAGCTCAAGGTGTCCTCGGGCGTGGCGCCGGAGCCGCTGGTGCGGGAGCTGCAACAGGCCCAGGTGGCCCTGGCCCAGGGACGGCTGGACGAGGCGCGCCAGCACGGCCTCTCCGTGCTGGACGCGGAGGACTGCACCCCGGACCTGGCCTCGCGCGCCCACCACCTGCTGGGCTGGGTGGCCCTCAAGAATGGACAGGGCCGCACGGCGCTGGACCACTTCTCCCAGGTGCATCGCCGTCCGGTGGAGACCCACGCCCTGGCCGCGGCCTTCTCCCTGCTGGGTGACGAGCTCCGAGCGCTCTCCCTGTGGGAGCTGGCCTGGCAGGAGACGCGGGACAGGACCGTCCTGCACGAGTACGCGGGCGCGCTCATCCGCGCCGGCCGCGTGCAGCACGCGCTGCGGTTGCCGGGCGTGGACCCGGAGGCGGCCTTCACCTGCGCCGGGCGGACCCTCTTCATCCGGGGGGCCTACTCGGAGGCGGCTCGCATCGCCGAGGAGGGCCTCACCCACGCGCCCGTCGCCCGCCTGGCCTACGACGCGGCGTGCGCCCATGCCCGGGCGCGTCACAAGGATGACGCAATGCGCATGCTGCATCGCGCCACCTCGCTCGGCTTCCAGGATGCCGACTACGCGGCCTCCGACGAGGACCTCGCTCCTCTGCACGGCCACCTGGATTTCGAGCAGTGGTTGATGGGGCTCCAGAAATCCGCGTCCGCCTGACACTGCCATGACATGGGGGGGTGTTGATGCGGGGCGAGGCTGAGCAACTTCCCGCTCGGTCTGCTTCCAGCCCGAGGCCCCCGTGAACGCACCCACCACCGCGCCCGCTCAAGACGAGAAGATCAACTGGCTCGCCTCCCTCCCGTTCATCGGCGTGCACCTGATGTGCCTCTTCGTGTTCTACACGGGGGCCAGGCCGGTGGATGTCGCCGTATGCGTGGGCCTGTACGTCTTCCGGATGTGGGGCATCACCGCCGGCTACCACCGCTACTTCAGCCACCGCGCCTTCAAGGCGGGCCGTGGCTTCCAGTTCTTCCTGGCGCTGGCCGGCACCCTGGCGACGCAGAAGGGTGTCCTCTGGTGGGCGGCGCACCACCGGCACCACCACCGCTACTCGGACCATGAGCAGGACATCCACTCGCCCCTGCAGAAGGGCTTCTGGTGGAGCCACGCCGGGTGGATCCTCTGCGACAAGTACGGTGCGACGCGCTACGACAGCATCAAGGACTTCGCGCGCTTCCCGGAGCTGGTGTGGCTCAACCGGCTCTTCATCGTGCCGCCCGTGCTGCTGGCCGTGGCCCTCTTCTTCATCGGCGGCTTCTCCATGCTGGTGTGGGGCTTCTTCGTGAGCACCGTGCTGCTGTGGCACGGCACCTTCACCATCAACTCGCTCAGCCACGTGTTCGGCAAGCGCCGCTACAAGACGACGGACACCAGCAAGAACAACTGGCTGCTGGCGCTCATCACCCTGGGCGAGGGCTGGCACAACAACCACCACTTCCACCAGAACACCGCCAACCAGGGCTGGTTCTGGTGGGAGGTGGACCTGAGCTACTACTCGCTCAAGGTGCTCTCCTGGGTGGGCCTGGTGAGCGACCTGCGCACCCCGTCCGAGCAGACGAAGTACTCCTACCTGAAGTACACGGCGGAGGAGCGCGCGGCGCTCAACGCCCCGGTGCGCATCCCCTGGTTCGCCCCCGTGGCCGCCCGGAAGAAGGCCGCCGAGGAGAAGATGAAGGCCGCCGAGGAGAAGGTGCGCGAGGCGCTGGCCGCCGCGGCCGACAGCCTGCCCTCCTCCGCGCCGTCCCCCCAGGCGCTCCTCAAGCGCCAGTAGTCGTCGTCACCGGGGTGGCCGGGAAGCATCCAGGGTGGAGTAGAGTTCCCCTTCCCCGGACGAACCCGTGCCACCCCCTCCGTTGAAACCCGTTACCGCCCCCGCGCGTACCGCTGATGAACCGGCGCCCCTTCCGGCCGCCGGTGAGTCGGACGAGGTATTGATGACGCGGTTCTCCCAGGGCGACGCACGGGCCTTCGATGCCCTCTTCCAGCGCTACGCGAGGCCGATCCACGGCTACCTGGCGCGGCTGACGGGCAGCACCGCCGCGGCGGAGGACCTGTCCCAGCAGACGTTCCTGTCCCTGGTGAGGGCGCGAGGGCGCTTCCAGGAGGGCTCGCGGGTGAAGCCGTGGCTGTACGCCATCGCCACCAACGCGGCCCGGGACTGGCAGCGGCGCAAGCGGCCCGAGGACCTGACGGAAGAAGGCGAGCTGCCGGCCAGCGTGCCCGTGGAGGAGCCGGCCCCCCGTGACGCGGGGCTCGAGCGCACGGTGCAGCGGGCCCTGGCGGAGCTGCCCGAGGGCCAGCGCGTCCCCATCGTCCTGCACCGCTTCGAGGGGATGAGCTTCGCGGAGATCGCCGAGTCGATGGGACTGACGGAGTCGGCGGTGAAGGTGCGGGCCCACCGGGGCTACGCGCGGCTGCGCGAGCTGCTGACCGCCCTGCGCGAGGAGACGAGCGGATGACCCCCGAGTGCACACGCGTCCTGGACAGCCTGGGGCAGCCGCTTCCGCCGGAGCTGGCCGCCCATGTGAGCACGTGCGCCGAGTGCCGCGCGCTACAGGAGGGCTTCGGCGCGTTGGAGGGCATGCCGCCCCCCACCCCGGCGGCTCCGGCGCTGGAGTCGACACGTACCCAGGTCCTGGAGGAGCTGAAGGCCCATCCCAGGGCGACCCCCTGGTGGCACGAGGTGCTGGTGCTGGTGGGCGTGTACGGAGGGGTGACGGTGCTCGGAGCCCTGGGGCTCAGCCGGGTGGGCCTGTTCCTCAACACGGCCGCCTCCTGGGTGGTGGCGGGGCTGGCCGCGCTCCTGCTGCTGATGATGGTGGGAGGAGCGGTGGTGGCGCTGGCGCCGGCGCGGCGGGTGGCCTGGGGCCTGGTGGGGACGAGCGCGGCGGTGGTGGCGCTGTCGGTGGTGCTGGGCGGCTCGGGACTCGCGGTGAAGGGCTTCCTCGCGGGGAGCATCGGGTGCATGCGGATGCACCTGCTGCTGTCGGCGCTACCGCTGGTGGCGGCCCTGGTGATGCTGCGGCGCTCGGCCTACCACCCGGCCCGGTCGGTGGCCGCGGGACTCTCCGCCGGAGCGGTGGGCCTGCTGCTGCTGCACGTGCACTGTCCGGACGGGAGCGCGCGGCACCTGGCGGCCTCGCACGTGGGGCCCTGGCTGCTGCTGGGAGTCCTCGCCCTGCTGGTGCGAGCCCGCCTCCCCAACCAGAATCACGCCCCCTGACCTGCCTGCCACGGAGGCCTTGAAACCCCAAGGCAGGAGGCGCTTAGTATGGGCTCCAATGAGTGGCGAGCCCCCGCTTCGGCGCCTGGTGCAGGTCTCCCTACAAGCCTTCAATCGGATCCACCTCCCAGGCCCCTCGGTACTCCCGGTGGCCGGGGCGGTGGTGGGCCTCTACAGCGGGCTGGCGGCGGGCATCTTCTCCAACCTCATCGGGGTGGTGAGCGGCATCTCCTTCAGCATCGCGCGCATCGGCAACCCGCGGCACGCGGGCTCGCACCCACTGGCCAACGTGTGGGACGCGCTGGCCCGGACGAACTGGCACCTCGAGCACGCCATCACCGGCGCCCCGCTGGCCCTGGGCGCGCTGCTGCTCGCGCGCGTCATCGAGCCCGGCGGCCCCCGTGACGAGGTGAAACGCCGGCTGCGCCTGCTGGCCCTGCTGGTGCTGGGCGCGCTCGCCCTCTACTACCCGCTGGTGGCGCTCACCGCGCTCAACCGTGCCCTGGGCCACGCCCACAGCCTCACCGAGACCCTGCCCCACCTGCCCTGGTGGCTCTTCCTCGTGGCCCCGCCGCTGGGTGGCCTGGTGGTGGGACGGCTGCTGCGCGACTACCCGGACATCCATGGCCACGGCGTGCCCGAGGTGGTGCGCGCGGTGAAGAGCAACCAGGAGCTGTCCGGAGAGCGGGGCCTGCTCAAGCTGATCGCCAGCGCCATCACCATCGGCAGTGGAGGCTCGGCCGGGCGCGAGGGCCCCATCGTCTATGGAGGCGCGGCCTTCGCCGGAACCGTGGGCCACACCCTGGGCTTCTCCCGGCGCGAGCTGGCCATCCTGCTGGCGTGCGGCGCGGGCGCGGGCATCTCCGCCTCCTTCAACGCCCCCATCGCCGGAGCCGTCTTCGCGATGGAGATCATCCTGCGCGAGTTCGAGCTGAAGGTCTTCTCGCCCATCATCCTCGCCAGCGTGGCGGGCACGCTGGTGAGCCGGGGCACCATGGGGGCGGCGCCGATGATCAACCGGCTCGGCTACCAGCTGGTGAGCGGCGGCGAGGTCATCTTCTACGCGGGGCTGGGGCTCATCTGCGGGCTCATCGCGTACGCCTTCGTGCGGCTGCTGCACCACACGGAGGACTTCTTCGGCGGGCGGGTGGAAGGGAAGCTGTCGGCGTGGCTGGGGCGGCGCCCGCTGCCGCAGCGCGCGGCCCTCGGCGGGTTGTGCGCGGGCGTGCTCGCCTTCCTCAGCCCCACCGTGTGGGGCAGCGGGCACGACTACATCAACCTGGCCGCCATCGGGCAGTTGAGCTTCATCTTCCTCGTCACCGCGTGCGGGGTGAAGCTGGTGGCCACCGCCATCACCCTGGGCTCGGGCGGCTCGGGCGGCACCTTCTTCCCCTCGGCGGTGATGGGCGCCATGGCCGGCGGCGCCTTCGGCACCCTGGTGCACTACTTCTTCCCCCACGGCACCGGGCCCAGCGGCGCCTACGCCATGGTGGGCATGGGCGGAGCCATGGCCGCGCTCACCCGTGGGCCCCTCACCGGGATGATGATGCTCTACGAGCTGAGCGGCAATCACGCCATCATCCTGCCGCTCATGGTGACGTGCACCATCGCCTCGGCGCTCTGCCACTACCTCTCCGAGCGCAAGGCGCCCAAGGTGCAGACGGACGCGGAGCTGCTGGCCACCACCCCGGTGCGCGCGTTGATGCGCGAGATGGAGCCCGTGCCAGCCGACATGCACCTGCGCCCCCTGATGGACCAGGTGCTCACCACCGAGAGCGGCGTGCTGCCCGTGCTCGATGGAGACGGGAAGCTGTACGGCATCGTCCAGGTGGACCAGTTCCGGGAGATCTGGCGCGACGAGGCCCTGCACCCGGCGCTCGTCGCCAGCGATGTCGCGCGCAAGGTGCCCCTGCTCACGCCGGACACGGACCTGGCCCAGGCGCTCCACCTGATGGACCTGGAGGACGTGGACGCCCTGCCCGTGCAGGGACCTCCGGGGAGCCAGACCCACGGGCTGCTGACGCGCGCGCTCGTGCGCCGGTTCCTCTCCGCGCGCCACGCGAACCAGCACGCCCGCGGCGAGCACATCGTGGCGCCCACCGAGGCCACGAACTGAGTCCGGCCCACCGGGCTCGAGAGCGGAGAGGCCGGGCAAGAACTGGCGGGCAAGAGATGGCCCGTGGCCGGGGAAGAGGCAAGATGTTGCCGTCCGCGGCGACTCCGCCTCCCGGGGTCCGCGGCTGGTACGGGCGTTGCTGTCCGCAGGGGCACCCACAAGGAGCCCACGGACATGCCCATCACACTGGATGACATCGAGCAATTGTTGCCTCAGCTACGCACGTCGGCGGGGTTGGACTGGTGCGCCTACGAATGTCTGGCGAATGACCCGACCTACACCAAGCCGGACGCCGAGAAGCAGTTCATCCTCTGGGAGGCCGAGGAGCGGGAGCGCGGGACCTTCGAGGTCCAGATGATCGACGGGTTGAAGGACGACCACCCGTGGCTCCTCGCGTTCTTCCTGCCCGAACCCACACAGGAGGGGTACCTGCGCGTGCGCTTCCCCTTCAACTCGGGAGACAGCGAGCTGGGCTCGAGCCTCTCTCCCAACCTCGTGGACGGCACCCGGGTGAAGATCAAAACGGATGCGTTCTGGAAGATGCGCCGCTGGAGCACGGCCTCGCGCAGCTCCCTGGCGCTCGTGCCCAATGGGGACCCCCAGCCACAGCAGGATCCGAAGTGGGAGAACCAGCGCAGTCCCACCGCCAACATCAACCAGGCGTGTGTGAATCAAGACGAGTGGACCGACCCCGCCCCCAACAACAACCGCTTCTACACCATCATCGGACCGGACCTCGGCAAGTTCACCAGCGCCAATGGCCAGCAGGCGAATGGAGACAACGTCGCGTCGAGGCTCTACTCCATCAAGACGGGCGTGTCCTACGTCGGCAGCAAGTTCGAGGCACCCGCCGGGAAGAACCGGCTCGAGGTCAACAGCTCGCTGGCGATCACCCGCTCCACCATCATCAAGCGGGTGGAGGCACTGCGAAAGCCGGACGAGAACAACTTCGTCGATGACACCTTCCGCACGCAGCTCGAGCTCCTGACGGTCACGGCGCCCATCGTCGATAGCGACGATTACGATGGGTTCCAGGTGAGAGATCTCTCCTGCATGCGCGACGGCGAGGTCTACCTCCCCGGGCTCTGCGTGCCGTACAGTGAGAAGGTGTTCTCGCAGAGCGATGACGTCCAGGAGGACTTCGCGTTCTGGGTGACCAACTTCGCCAGACCCGTCGGAAGGGCCAAGGCGAAGCTGTTCCTCGAGTACGGGCTGATCCACGAGTCGGCCAATGCCCAGAACTTCCTCCTCGTCTTCGACCAGAACAAGCTCACGCGCCTCAAGTCGATCATCCTGCGCGACATCGGGGATACCTACTGGCACAACGGCTACGTCGAGGGGACGCTCGGCAATCAGTACCCGTCCATCTACCAGGACAACAAAGGGGGCATCCTGGCCGCCGAGAGGAGGAGCCGTCACTACCTCCTGCTGCACGAGAACAGTGGTGGCAGCTACCCGCCCCCGCACCTGGTGCGGATCGCCGCGCACTCGGTCATCACCCACGGCTTCGACGATGCGCTGGTGAAGCTGCGCACCTGGACGGAGCAGCAGGTGCTCCAGCTCGCGCAGGGCCTCCTGGACGGGTACCGGGACTTCTTCTCCACGACGCTCGCGAAGTTCCATCCGCAGGATCCCGACTTCTCCTATGACTCACAGGGGGACATGGACGTCTCCGCCGACCTGGTGGAGGAGATCGGGAAGAAGTTCAGCTACCCACGCGGGGCCTATACGCGGCAGGAGGCCGAGGCCTTCCAGAAGAAGTACCAAGGCAAGGAGCTGATGCTCGCGGCGTCCATCCGCAAGCAGAGCACGGCTCTCCTCGGCGCGGCCGATGACAAGGCGAAGATGATCCAGTGGCTCATCAACGCGGAGGAGATGGCGCTCTGCTCGGCGTTCGAGGTGTACCTCCCGATGCAGCAGAAGCCGATCCTCCCGAAGGTGGTCGGCTGAGCCCCGGCAGGATCCTGCCATCCTCCCAGCCGCGAGCAATTCATTGCCAGCCACTCCTTGCTCCGGCTCGAACGTCAATCCCTCTCATCCCAGTGGAAGCCACCCGAGCGGGCCCCTGGCACCACGATTGCTAAATACCAGAACAACGAGCCCGACCCCTCGGGCACGCCAACCAGGAGCAACACATGCCGCAGGTCGTCAACCTCAAGCTCTACAACCAGTCCAATGACAAGAACAACTCGCAGATCGTCATCTTCCAGAAGAACGTGGCGACGGACTTCGACGAGCTGTCCATCGCGTGGCGGGTGATCCAGAACCTCGGGCGCGGCAACTACCACCCGTTCACGTACTCGCTGGCGCTGGACGTGTCCGCCAACGACAGCTGGAACAACTTCACCCCGACCTTCGACGCGTCCCCCGGCGAGCTCTGGGACATGTCGCTCACCTCCTCCGGCAACGAGCTCCAGCTCTCCACCTCGCCGGCCACCAGCCCCGAGGAGGTTCAGGTGCGCAACGCCCTTCCCCAGGGCGCCATCGACGCCAACGTCTTCCGCGACAACCTGCTGCTCGCCACCAAGACCTCCATCGCGCCGGGCCAGAAGGCCGTGTTCAAGTTCAAGCCGACCATCTTCATCGGCGTGGCCTCGCAGATTCAGCAGGGCAAGGTGATGGACTCGGCGATCATCTCCGACATCAACACGGAGATTTCGCTGCTGGGCATCAAGAGCGCGGACATCGTGATGTCGGGCGGTGGCCCCGGCACCGGCTCCACGCCGTTCCACTTCACGCTCCAGAACGTGACGCGGTTGTAGTCCGTCGCCGTGCACCGCCAGGGGGTGAGCGCCCCCGCCATCCCAGGTGCGCTCGCCCCCTTGGCGCTCCGCCTCCGGGCGCCAGGAGATTCCAGGAGCCACGTATGCGGTCCATCCCTCCCAAGCACTTCCACCTCGAGGTGTCCGACCTCGAGAGGCGCCGCTGGCGTCTCGGCTTCATCTTCGAGTTCACCATAGGCCCGGACAGGCAGCTCGCGTCGTGGAAGATGACGCTTCAGCCCTCCTCCCGGGGCCAGCCCGTCCAACCCGCCTACGAGCGCGAGAGTGGGGAGCCACCGGACGTCATCGCCTTCGAGACCTCCTTTCCCTGTGGGCTCAAGGTCATTGGGAAGTTGCGCTGCCAGCACGACGGCCGTGTGTGGCTCGTCTGGGCCGAGGAGCTCGACTACGGCTTCTCCCATGAGGTCCGCCAGTACGCCGGTGGGATGGTCGAGTTCACGAGCCCGGCTCCGACGCCGTCGTGGCCCGACCCACCACCGCCTCCTCCGCCGCCCCCCTCCCCGGCTCCCTCCGAGGAGCCCCCCGCCGTCATCATCACGCCAGCCACGCGCGGCGGAGAGCTCTTCCCCTACGTGTACATGCGCACGTGGCCGGAGCCCTCCTCCTCGGAGCTGGCGCTCCACTTCGTCCGCTACCCCTACCCGCTGGATCAGCCGCCCTCTGGCGAGTTCCTCATCCAGCTGTGCGCCATCCGCGACCAGGGCGGCGTGGACGCGCGAGAGCGCATGGAACGGCTCGCCGTCTCGTACATCGAGGGCGGTGTTGGCTCCACCTTCGTGTCGAGGCCAGGGGAGCTCGGCGCTCCTTTCGACATGTACCCGGCGCTCGCCGAGCTGCTCCACGCCGCGCGCGAGCTGCCCCCCGCGGAGACGATGGCCCTCCTCTGGAAGCTGCTGAAGACGACGCCCGAGCAACTGCGCGCTCAGCTCGACTCCGCGGCCTACACCCCGGTCCTGGTCAACCTCTGGCAGAGCTACTTCGCCCTCGTCATCGAGCTCGGCTACCAGCCGCACCTGCGCGACACACTGGCGAAGTACCTCCTGGTGGACCACCTGCTGCGCTGGCTCCTCGAGCAACCCCAGACGCCAACGCGGCGGGAGCTGGACGCCCTCGCCAACGCCTCGCCCGTCCTGCCCGCCCGGCTCTTTCCCCTCCCGCCCGCGGCTGCCTCGCCCGTGGAGAGCCCGCCCCGGGAGGGCTCGCGCATCATCGCCTACGCCATCGGGGACCTGCAGATGGTGCGGCAGGAGCTCGTCGGCTACGCGCTGGGCGACCTGGCCTACGTGGAGAGCCTCATGGCCGGCGAGCGGCGCGAGTCGGTGCGCCGCAAGACGAGCCAGGAGACGCAGACCTCCACCCGGCTCCTCTCCGACGAGAACACCAACGGACGCGAGGCGCTCGGCGGGTCGACCTCCCTGACGAGCGAGGTGAAGAGCACCGTCGCGGACATCCTCGAGAAGACCTCGTACAACGACTTCAGCACCAACTATGGCCCGCCCACCACCGCCACGCTGAACGGAAGCTGGAGCGTCGAGACCGCGCCGGGCAGCGGAGGCCCGGGGCGCAGCGACCTGCAGCGCTTCGCCAAGAGCGTCCTCGAGAAGGCCAGCGAGCGCATCACCCTCCAGGTGCTGGAGGCCCGGCGCACCAGCACCACCCGCGAGAGCGTGGAGGCCACCACCAGCGTCCTCGACAACACGGGCAATGCCCACGGCCGCCACGGCGTCTACCGCTGGCTCAACGAGGTCCACCGCGCCTGCGTGGTCAACTACGGCAACCGCATGGTGCTGGAGTTCCTCGTCCCCTCGCCCGCCGAGCACTACCTCGCCGAGGAGGATGATCTCCCCGGCAACTCGACGCCTCCCGTGCCCCCCGCGGCGCTCGGCATCGAGTCCTTCGAGGACATCACTCCCCTGGGCTTCCCGATGCTGGCCGCGCGCTACCCGAGCGAGGACCTGCGCATGCCTCCGGACCCGAGGCACGTGGTGACGGGGCTCGTCCGGAGCGGGCAGGTGCTCGCGCTCTCGCTGCCCAAGGGGTACCAGGCCACCACGGCCCGGGTCGGCTACGTGCTGCCGCCGGGCCAGGACCCGTTCCAGCTCGAGGGGCTCGTCGGACAGGCCCGCGTCTCCCTCCAGGCCACCTCCACCGACCTGGTGACGGTGAAGATGAACCAGGACGAGGGGACGGTGCAGGTGCTCCTCATCACCTCCGGGCCGCTCGCCTCGCCACCGGTGGACCTCGAGCCCGCCCAGCTCACGGTGGAGCTGGAGGCGGCTCCGAGCCGCGGGCTGATGGACGAGTGGCGCCTGGAGACGTTCCGCGCCATCCACCAGTCCTACGCCGCGCAGCTCTCCGCCTACGAGGGGCTGCCTCGCGGTGGCATGCCCCCCGAGGAGGCGCCCCACCCGCGCCAGAACTACCGCACCACCGAGCGCAAGGAGCTCAAGCGCAAGTCGTTCGATCTCCTGTTCCAGACCCTCCAGGAGCACGTCGGCGAGCCCGGCGGCTCCCCACCGCCAGGTGTCCCGAGCGAGCTGGACATCGCCTATCCCCGCTACCTCCAGTTCTTCGAGCGGGCCTTCGAGTGGGACGAGAGCAGCTACAGCTTCATCATGTCCCCCCGGGGACGAGGGGCACGGCGCACCCGGACCGCGCTGATGTCCGCGGGAGACGAGCGCTTCCTCGACTTCCTCGAGGCCGCCTACGCGCGCCTGCTCATCCCCGTCACACCGCCCGAGGCCCTCTCCGTCCTGTTCTTCCTCGCCTCGGGGATGCTCTGGGAAGGACGCGCGGATCGGGTGGCGGTGCACGAGTCCGACCTCGCGCTCGCCAACGAGCTCAAGAAGCTCGGCCCGGGTGCGAGCGAGGTGCGCCCCATGAGCGAGCCCTGGGAGTTCACCGTCCCGACCACCATCACCGTCCTCCAGGAGTTCCCCATCGAGGGGCTGCGGAGGCTCGAGCCCACCCACGCATCCAGGCAGATTCAGGGCTCCTCGAACAAGGAGCCATGACATGCGTCCTCCCCGTCCGCCGATTCCCCCCATTCCCGGCCCCATGCCCCTGGCGGTCCCGGGCCTGCCGGTGGGGAGCGTGGTGTCCTTCGCCGGGGCCGTGGTGCCCTTCCCCGGGGATACGGGGGGAGACCCTCCGGAGCACGCCACGCTCCTGTGGAGACAGGGCTGGCTGGTCTGCGACGGGCGCGAGCTGAAGGTCTCCGAGTACCCCGAGCTGTTCGCGGCGATCGGCTACCTCTACTCGAAGACCTCGAGCGGAGACACCTTCCTGCTCCCCGACCTGCGCGGCTACTTCCTGCGCGGAGTCGACTCGGGCTCCGGGAAGGATCCCGATGCCGGCACGCGGAAGCTGACCAACGGAGACACCGCCCCCGGCGTCGGCTCCCTCCAGGACTGCGCGCTGCAGCTCCACGAGCACGACTACACGAAGCCCGTGGCCAGTCCCGCCGGGGCGGGCCCCACGGCGGAAGCGGCCAGTCTCGTCGAGACCGTGACGGCGCCCACGGACAGCGTCGTCCAGGAGCCGGGCTCCCAGCAGCCGCTCTTCACCTCCCCGGCCGAGACGCGCCCCATGAACATCGCCATGTACTTCATCATCCGGTTCACGAACTTCGTCAGGGTGTGAGATGGACGCGACACCCTCGTGCCCCCGCATGGAGGATGAACCCCCGCTGGTGAGCTGCGTGATGATCACCTCCCGGCGGGCGCGCTTCGTCGAGCAGTCCATCCGCTACTTCCTGGCGCAGGACGTCGCGCGGAAGGAGCTCATCATCATTCATGAGGAGGAGGGAGACCTGCCTCCCACCCTCCCGGAGGGAGCCGGCATCCGCGTGGAGCGCGTCCCGCGCGGCCTGTCTCTTGGCGAGAAGCGCAATGCCGGCGTGGCCCTGGCGCGGGGCGGCATCATCGCGCAGTGGGACGATGACGACTGGTACGGCCCCCAGCGCCTGAGCCGCCAGCTCGCGCCCCTGCTCGAGGGGACCGCCGACATCACGGCGCTCCAGGGGGCGCTGGTCTTCGAGCTCGACGCCTGGAACTTCTGGGCGTGCAGCCCCCGGCTCCACGCGCGCATGTTCCTGAAGGACGTGATTGGCGGCACACTCGTCTACCGCCGCGACCTCTGGCGGGAGGGCGTGCGCTACCCTCCGGCCAATCTCCGCGAGGACGCGGACTTCCTGGTCGCGGCCATGCAACGAGGGGCCCGCCTCGCCAGGCTCTCCGCGAGGGACCTCTTCCTCTACGTGCGCCACGGGCGCAACACCTGGCGGTTCGCACCCGGTCACCTCCTGGACCCCGGGGAGTGGTGGAAGGTGCTGGAGCCCGCGAGCCTCGGAGCGGACCGGGCGTTCTACCTCGCGCAGCGCAACCGGCCCTCCACCCCGGACGTGGCCGTGAGCCCCCCGGCGCGCTCCCGGGTCTCGTGCATCATGCCGACCTTCGACCGGGAAGAGTTCGTGCCCCGGGCGATCCGGCACTTCCTGCGGCAGGGCCATCCCGACACCGAGCTCATCATCGTGGACGATGGCTCGCGTCCCGTGGAGGAGCTGATTCCGGACGACGCCCGCATCCACTACCTGCGCGAAGGGAGACGGAGCTCCATCGGCCACAAGCGCAACCTGGCCTGCGAGCGCGCGACCGGGGAAATCATCCTGCACTGGGATGACGACGACTGGATGGCGTCGGACTGGATCGAGCTGCAGGCCCGCGTCCTTCTCGGCGAGCTCGCGGACGTGTGCGGGCTGAGCAGGCCCCTGTTCTACAACCCGGTGCGCCGGGAGGCCTGGCGCTACGAGTACCCGCGGCACGAGCGGCCCTGGGTCCATGGCGGCACGCTCTGCTACACCCGCTCGCTCTGGCGGCGGAACCCGTTCCCCGATACGAGCCACGGCGAGGACGTGCTCTTCCTCCAGGGCCCCGAGCCGAAGAAGCTCGTCGCCCACTCCCACTGGGACAAGTACGTCGCCTACCTGCACACGAAGAACACGAGCGCCAGGCCGCGCATGGGCTCGAGGTGGCGCCCCATCCCCGTCACCGAGGTGGAGCGGTTGATGCTGGCCGACGGCCGGCCTCACCGCCCGGGTTTGCTGAGCCCCAACACCTTCATCCGGTAGGCCAGCGTCCGCACGGGAATGCCCAGCCGCTTCGCGGCCTCGGTCCGGTTCCAGCCAACGCCCTCCAGCGCCTCGCTCAGGAGCTGCACCTCGTACTGCTGGAGGCGCTCCCGGGCGCCCTCGCCCCTGGCGATGGGCGGCGGGGTCACCGCGGGCATCAGACCCGACCCCAGCGAGGGCTCCCGCGAGCTCCCCGCCTGGAAGAGCCGGACGCGCTCCGGCAGATCTCCAGGGCAGATCATCGTGCCCCGCGCCATCACGACGGCCCGCTCGATGGCGTTCTTGAGCTCGCGCACGTTCCCCGGCCAGGGGTAGGCCCGCAGCAGCGCGAGCGCCTCGGGAGCGAGCCCCTGGACGCTCCGGCCATTGGACTTGTTGGCGAGCTCGAGGAAGTGCCGCGCGAAGAGGTCTATTTCATCCAGCCGCTCGCGCAGCGGGGGAATCTCCACCACGATGGTGCTCAGGCGGTAGTAGAGGTCGGCGCGAAAGGTGCCCGCCTCGACCATGGACTCGAGATGCTTGTGCGTGGCGGCGATGAGCCGCACGTCGACGGCGATCTCCCGGCTCGAACCGACGCGGCAGAAGGTCCCCGTCTCGAGCACGCGCAGCAGCGAGGCCTGGGCGGCCAGGGGAAGCTCGCCCAGCTCGTCGAGGAAGAGCGTGCTCCCATCGGCGTCTTCGAAGACGCCCTTCTGCTGCTGGATGGCACCGGTGAAGGCGCCCCGCTCGTGGCCGAAGAAGGTGCTCTCGATGAGCTCCTTCGGAATGGCGCCGCAGTTGACCTGCGTCATGCGCTTGTCGCGCCGGGGGCTGTGCTGGTGGATGAACCACGCCAGCACCTCCTTTCCGGTGCCGGTCTCCCCATGCAAGACGACCGGGACACGGGCGTCCGCCACACAGCGGGCCGCCTCCAGTGCCTCACGCATCTTCACGCCAGCGACGAGCCCCTGCTCATCGCCCACTTCACGCTGGCTCCCGCCGGGCACGGCCTGGCCAGCAGTTCCGCTCGAGACAACCTCTGACTCCGCGAGCCCCTCTGAAGGAGAGCCGCTTCTCGCGATGCCGCGCGGAGCTTTGCGGTCGACCTGATGCTGGGAGTCCATGGGAGGGATTTTCAAAGGTGCTCAGTGTCACTCATTCAACAGGGCCTACCGTAACAACCCGGACTGACATGACAGCCCTGGCTCAGGATCAGACTCGTTGACGCTCGCTCCCCCTCGAGTCGCTCGGACACTCGACCATTTGGATCACACGCGGCGCCTCTGCTGCGCGGATCGGCTGGTTCCTCCCACACACGCCCTGGAAGATTCTCGTGCCACCAGAATCACGGAGCCGCGAGTCGCGCGTGGCGGAGCTGGGTGCGAGCCCGTTCGATGCGCTTGCGCACGTTGACCTGGCTCAGGCCCAGCTGATCCGCGATCACCGCGTAGGGCAGCTCCTCCACGAAGTGGAGCTCCGCCACCTGCCGCAGCCCGGGAGACAGGGCCTGGAGGTGCTCGCGGGTCTCGCCCCACAACTCGCGCCCGAGGAGCACCTGCTCGGGGGTGCGCGTACAGGAGGTGAGGGCCCCGTCCTCGTTCTCCAGCTCCTCCAGCTCCATGAGCCAGTCCCCGGAGCGCCTGCCACGCCGCAGATCGATGCAGACGTTGAGCGCCATCCGCCGCAGCCACCCCTTGGGGTGGATGAGGGCCTCCGGCCAGGGCAGCTTCCGCCACAGCTTCATGGCCAGCTCGCTCATGGCCTCCTCCGCTTCCGTGGCGCTGCCCAGGTGTCTGCGGCAGAGCCCGTGGAGGTACTCGCGGTGTTGTTCCCAGAGCGCCAGAAAGAGGGCGCGCTTCTTCCCTTCGGCCTCCACCAGTCCCGTGGGGAGAAGGAATCGGCCTTCCCTCTCTTGGAGAGGCATTGCTTGAGCGAGGTTCGATGGCACGAACCACTGTCAAGCAATGGACATGCCCGCCCCACCGGGCAGGGGCCCCCACTCGGAGAAGACAGACATCGCACCGCGGCAAGGCCTTCGTTGGCAGGAATCTACCGGCAAGATCCTGCCGATTCGCGTGTCAGGCCACGAACTCCCGGATGGCGCTGGAGCGCGACGTGTAACCGAGGGCCTGCTCCACCCGCACCGCGCGGTGTGCGTACGTGTGCTCGGCCAGCACGCGCCGGCGCGCCGCGGCCCCCAGCTCACGCACCCCGTCATCCGTGAGGCACAGCACCGCCTCGGCCACCTCCAGACCGTCCTGCGCCACCAGACACTCGCGGCCCGGCTCCAGGAAGAGCTCGATGCCCTCCCACGCGTCGGTGATGAGGCAGGCCCCCGCGCTGGCGGCCTCGAAGAGACGCGGGGCCGGCGAGAAACCGAAGCGCGCCATGCCGTCCCGGCTCACGTCGAGCACCGCGCGCGCCGTGCTGCGCACGACGTTGCGCTCCCCCGGGGCCAGGTGGCCCACGTACCGGATGTTGGAGGGCCGCTGCCGCTCGCTCCACCCATCGCCCCCGAGCAGGAATTGCTTGTCGGGGAGCAGATCCGCCGCGCGCAGGAAGAAGGACTCCACGCGCCGCTCGAGGTCCGGCAGCCGCTCGTCCAGGAAGGCCAGGTCACAGTCGAAGCGCACGTCCGGCGGCACCGGGTGGTGCACGTCCGGATCCACCGCGCTGTACACGGGAATGCAGTCGCGGGCCCCGAGGTCGCGGTAGGCCAGCACCACCGGATCTCCCCCACCCTGGGTGAGGATGCGGTCGTAGCGCGGGATGAGCGCCCGGAAGGGGTCTTCCGGGTTGCGCGTCACCCGCTCCAGCGTCACCGGAGCGTCCAGGTCCCAGAAGACGACCTGGATGTGGCCGGACTTGAGCTCCAGCACCCGCGCCTCCAGCAGTTCGTCGAAGACGCCCACGCCGCTGGCCTTCACCACCACGTCCGCGCCCCGGGCCTCCTCCAGACACCGCTCCAGCCCGTCGGTGCCCTCGACGGGGTACACCACCACGCGCGCCCACTCCGGAGCGGCCGGCAGGTCGCGGTGCCCCTGGGAACCGGGCAGGTCCGGCTCATAGAAGGTGACGCGGTGACCCCGCGCGTGGAGCGCGCGGAGGATGCCCCGGTAGTACATGGCCGCCCCGTTCCACCAGGCCGAGACGAGGCTCGAGCCGAAGAAGGCGATCCGAAGTCCGTGGCTGCTCATGACTCACCCTTTCCTTGCGACCGGCCCCAGCCATCCGGTCCCGACGCCCAGTTCCCTCGAGGATGCGCATCGTTCAGAAGTCCCGGTCACGTCGCCCGCGCCAGCTGGGGATGGGCGGGAGGCGCCAACGCGGACGCGCGGTCCAGGTCGGCGTAGACCGCAAGGTAGGCATCCACCATGCGCTCTGGGGAGAACTCCAACGCACGCGTCCGTGCAAGGGTTGACATCCGGTTGCGCAGAACGGGCTCGGAAGCGAGTCTGCTCAACGCTCGCGCGAGCACGTCGATGTCATCCGGTGGAACGAAGACTGCCGCGCCCTCCCACACCTCGCGCAGGGAGGGGATGTCTCCCAACACCAGCGCACACCCGGCGAGCGCGGCCTCCAACACGGGCAGGCCGAAGGGCGAGTAGCGCGCGGGCAGCGTGAAGATGGAGGCGCGGCCCATGTACCTGGCGAGCTCCTTCGGCGGCAGCTTCCCCAGGGAGCGCACGTAGCGCGCGCGCACCTCGCCTCCGTCGGGATGCCGACAGTCGCCGGCGACGAACACCGGCCAGTCCAACCTGGGAGCCACCGTCTCCAGTACCTCCAGGTTTCTCGCCTCGTCCCACAGGCGGCCCGTGGAGAGGATGAAGGGCTCGCGCACGGAGCTGGGGAGGAAGTCCTCGCACCGGCGCGCATGGGGGATGACGGTGGCCCGGGGCAGCGGCCCGTAGTGGCGCTCCAGTCCCTCCAGCATGGAGGCGGTGGGGGTGACCACGTGACCGGCGGCGCGCAGGCCCCGAGTCACCTCCCAGCGATGGCGCACATCCCGCTCCAGGGCCGGCTCGCCCGTCACCGCCTCCGACCACGCGAGGGGGCACCCATGGCCCACCACCAACGGCCTGCGCCGCCACGGCAGCGCGCCGTGGCAATAACCATTGAGGTGCACCGCATCCGGCCGGAGACGCGACTCCAGCTCCAGCAACCACCGCCCCGCCGCCGCCACGTCCTCCCAGCAGTCCTCCGTCCCTTCCTCCTTCCAGGTGCTCTGCTCGACGGAGAGCCCCGGCACGGCGTGGACCTCGGTCCACTGAGCCGCGGTGAGGGGCTCGCCCTGGGTGGCCAGTGTCACCGCCACGCCCCGGCGGCCCAGGGCCCGGCTGAGCTCCAATGCGTAGGTCCACACGCCGCCAGCGTTGGCGGTGCCCGCTGTCATCAGCACGCGACGCACCTTCCCGGGCGCGCTCAGGCGCGCGGGCACGGAGGGAGGAGGTGAGGTGAGATCGCGCATGGATAGGCGGTAACACACGCCTGTCTCCGCGACAGATCCACCCACCCCATGAGCAGTGATTGGTGAACGGAGCAGGGCCTCCAGTATGGGATTGTCAACGCGAGCAATACCTGGAACCAGACATCGGACGGCGGGCCCTGAAAACGACCTTGTCAGCCCTCGTCACGTCTCGGGGGGGCCGCGGGTGGAGAATTCGAATCACACCGTCCATCGCGCGCCAGGGAACCGCCACCTTGACGAGGGCGTGATGGCCTGATGAGAAGCGGCGCGAAACGTCAACGGAGCCGGGCAGCAACGGACCTCTCCGGCCTTCCCCTTCGAGGAGGTGGAGATGGACCATGCACGCTGAGGCCTGGCCAGGAAGATGGGCGGCGCTGCTGCTGGGGGCCGTCCTGTTCACCACGGGGTGTGTCACGCTGGCAACGCCCACCTCTGTCTCCTTCATGGAGGTGGACGCGCAGGAGCGGCTGCACCTCGGATGGAGCGCCCGAGGACCAGGCTGGGACGAGGCGGCCCTGCGCGAGGTGGCCAGTGGGGGAACCGCCCCCTGGGCCCCTCTCACCTGCGGAGGCCGGGCCGTGCCCCGGGGCTGGCCTGACTTCTCCTCCGGCGCGGAGGCGCTCCTCGCTCCCTTTCTCTCGTGCACCTCGCCCGCCGAGTTCGTCGCCTTGCAGCAGCGCGTGGACATGCCCCGGTTGGTAGCGTCCCTGGATGACTGGAGCGCGGTGCGGCTGGGTGCCCTGGGGCCCGTGCGCGAGGACGCCGCCCATCTCCTCCAGCGCAAGCGCGCCGCCTTCCTTCTCAGCGCCACCGAGCGCTACGGCCTCTTCCATGCCGAGGTGTTCGCCCTCTTCGTGCTGCATTCGGCCTACGACGACGAGGTGGACGAGGTGTCGCGGCTGCTGGCCCAGGACAAACAGCTGGGGCAGACGCTGGCCCTCATGCCGGCCGTGCGCGAGGAGTTGGACGCACGGGGCCTGCCGCTCTCGGACTACCCGGACCGGGCCGAGCGGGCCGCCGACTTGCGGCGGGGTCTGGGCCGCGCCGCCAGGGACGCTCTCTCCACCAGCCTGGGCAGCGACGGCTCCCGGTACACGGAGCTGTCCGCGCGGCGGGCGCAGTTGCCGCCACCGTACCAGCAAGCTCTGCACGAGGTGGAACGGGCGCTGGCGCTGCGGCACTTCTCCGCGGGCAACGTGGCGGTGGGCACCTTCGACGCGATGACGTTTGGCGTGCCGCTGGGCTTCTATTATCTGGCGGCCGGCACGGGCCAAGGGGCGTACTCTCTTTCTCAGGGCCACTACGAGCAGGCCACGCGCGAGCTGACACCCGCGTTGCTGCTGGGAACCCTCTATGCCGGAGGCAAGGGCCTGCGTGCCCTGTCCGAGGCCCGAGGTGCAACGGGTGTCGGGGCGCACCGACTCAACGGGCTCCAGGCAATGGAGTTGCGGTTGAGGGTGCTCGAGGGGATGGCGCGGCAGTTGGAGGCGCAGTTGGGCGTGGACCGTCTGCGTGAGCTGGCCCGGAACATACGCGCCCGCCGGGAGGTAGGCCGCTTCGTGGCCGTTGGGGGAGTGGACGCAGTCCTGGCGCTACGCGAGGCCCGGGGCAATGTGGCCAGGGCGCAGGCGCTCATGTCCAAGGCCAGGCCCGGAGCCACGGGCTCCTCGGCGGCGAGGAGAGGGGCGGACATGGGCCCTGGTGAGCTGACCACCGGAGCGGATGACGCCGCGCGTCCCGCCCTCACGAGAGCCGGAGTCACGGAACGCGCCGGAGGACTGGCCTCGCTGGTGGACGAGCAGGCAGGCCTCACCCGGGAGGTGGTGGAGGCCAGACTGGCGCTGGTGGAGTTCGAGTCCACGGGCCCGCGTCTGCCCAGGAACGTGGCGGTGCTGGAGAAGCAACGTCCCTCCGTGGAGGCACCGCCGCCCGGAGCCGAGAGCAATCCACGTTGGCCTGAGTACGTCGCCTACTACGAGAAGCGCTTGGAACAAGTCAGACAGGGCACGGCAGTCAAAGGGCCTCTGCGCTGGGCGCCCTACGAGCTGATGCGGGGGTGGTTCGCCCGGGGAATGGCCTTCGAGCGCCTCATGGTGGAGTTGCTACGAGCCGACGCGAAACTTCCTCGGGCAGAGCGCCGCTTCCTCGGGGCCTTCCACAAGCCTCGCATTGAAAGATACGTGGGCGTGAAAAAGCCGGGTACCAACCTGCACTACGCGGATGTGCTCATCATCGAAGAAGACGAGCTCATCGGACGGCCACCTCGCGTCGAGACATACAGCTTCAAAAGCCGCGACCTCTCGAGCGCGGAGAGAGAAGCATTGAAGGCTCAGATGATTGAGGACGCGAGTGAAGCGCTGCGAAAATATGGCGGGACACTGGACATCCGCCGAGACTCCCTCCACCCCCTCCTCCGCGGGGCTAGCGAAGTGCCAGTCTCGAAAGTCCGCCTCATCTACGAGGGTGGCCAACTCAACCCCAAGAATGTAGATGCGCTGAAGGAAGCCGTGCGAGAAACCCAGAAGGAGGTCAAGGGAGTGGAGGTGTTCTTTCAATGAAGGTGCTGGGCCTGCGTGATTTGAAGCCGGAGGACAGTCTTCTTCTCACCTTCGAGGGTGCCTACGACCCGCAAGCTGCACTGGAGAGCGAGTTGGAGCCCTTTCTCGAGGTGCTGAAAGAGCACGCAAGCGACTGGATGCCGGATGTCGTCAGCGGCAAGCGGCGACGCAAATACACCCGTCCCTCTTTCTGGAAGGCCCTTGAGGAGCGGCGCAGCGAAAGAAGCACAGGGCTCTGGTTCTATCGCACGGAGTGGCCCGCGCTAGACATGTCGCTCTCGCTCTCGTTCCCACCTCTCGCTCCTGAATTGCGCATCTTGCTCGAGGTGAAGCCGCTCTCCTTCTTCGCGGAGGCGGAGCGCTGCAGAAAATTCGTGGACATGGTGCGTGCCTGGGCCGCTCGCTACCCGGTCACGCATGCCGCAGCCCACAGCGTGGCGGATAGGGGGTTGGCGGATTCGCCCCTCTTTGGCCGCGATATGCAGACCTCCATTCAGGACGGATTCGACAAAATCTACGAGGTGTTCTGGCTCAACGTCTTCGGGCCGAAGCTGGTGGAGACCGTCGGCCGCGAGCGCATGTTGTCCACACCGGCCCACCGGGTCGAGGCGCTCCCCAACGGCTCCATCCTCCTGGTGACGTGGCCCATCGCCGCGGACTTCGCCAGCGACGAGGCGCGCCAGGCCCAGGCCCGTGCCCACGTCCACCTCCGTCCGGACCTGGACTTCGACACCGTGCTGCGCACCCTGCGCCAGCGCAGTGCCACACTCGCCCCCGTGGAGCCCCATTTCCACCCGGACGTGTCCCCGCTCCTCTCGCGCGTGGTGGACAGCGTCGCCATTCACGAGCGCCAGCGGAAGATCGCCGAGCTCAACGACTGGAGCCCCCCCGAGCCCGAGGAGTGGCGCCCCGCCGACGCCGCCCTTCCGTCCGACGTGCAGGACCCGCGGCGCGCTCTGGAGCATTACAGCCTCCTGGCCGAGCACCTGGTGGCACTGCTGCACTCGAAGGTGCCCTCCGTCTTCGAGGCGACCCCCGAGTCACTCACGGATGTCGACTACCAGTTCTGGCACGAGGACTTCCCGCGAGTCTTCGACCGGCAGAACATCGACGCGCACGCGGTGCCCGCCATTGGCGCGTACCTGGGCCAGGTGCTGGTGCGTCACCTGGGTGGCCAGTGGATACCTCGCCAGAAGCTCGAGGAGACACAGGTACTCGTGGGCACTCGCGTCTGGTTTCCCTTTGCCCGGGCCTGGCACTACATGCGTTCGTGCCAATCGCTGTTGGACTGCTCTCTGACGCAGCTCTACCGCGAGGCAGCGCGGCACCGGGGCTGACCGTGGTAGACTCCGCACGTGACCATGCTCGGAAAGCTGCGCCCCGTGCTGTACGCGGCATTGCCCGTGGTGCTCTACATCGCCTCACGGCGGATACCGGCTCCTTGGTACCAGGGGGGCTGCATGGACGCCCTTCCCTTGATCACGGGGTCTGTCTCGTCGAGCGCACTCCTGGGGGCCATCGTCCTCGCCGTATGTCTGGCGCGGCTCGGAACCGGGAGAGCAATCCCCATCGTTCCCATCCTTCTCGCGGGGTGTGCGCCCTGGTTCGCGGTGATCGGCACCGGGCTCGGGCTCTGGACGCGCATCTTGAATACATACAACCTGGGGTCTGGTACGAAATTGGACCCCTTCCTGGTTCTTTCCGCGGAGCTCCAAAGTGCCCGACTGACCGCGGTGCTCTATACGGCCAGTCTGATGTCGGCCACGGTGCTGGTGCTGCTGGTGGAGACGTTCATCGAGCGCTGGAGGTCGAGCCCCGAACCGGTGAGGCCCGGTCGCTGGCACCCGAAGACAGCCGCCGTGATTGCCGCCTCTGCCCTCTGTGCCTGCCTCCTGGCAATGCTCGACGCGTGGTGGACCCTCGATCCTTTCGCGATGCTCGCGAATCGTACGTCCAGTCCGGATTTCCTGCTGATCGAACAGCAGGTGCCCGGGTGGCTCCTGGCGCACAGGCTCTACGTGGTGGGCACAGGCGTAGCCGCGCTGGGCGCTCTCATGCTGGGGGCTCGTGCTTTCATGGACGCGCGAGCCCAGCGTCCCGTGGTGCTCTGGCCAACCGTCCTGGCGGTCTGCGCGGCCGCCACGTTGCTGCTCGACGCACGGCTCCTCGAGCATACGTTCCGGAACATCCCCCAGCCTGCCCAGGCGGCTCTGGACAACTCACACATGGCGGACTGGATGCCCATCGAGGGTTCCGCCAACGGTTCTCATGACGAGCCAGTGCTGCTCGCGACTCCAGAAGGGCTGCGCCACCCCGGTGGCCTGCTTCCCTGGGAGATGGGAAATGCACACATGGCCCTCGTGCTCCTCGAAGAGGCCAAACGGGCTGTACGCCCAGCCCCCTACGAGGTCAAACCCGATACGGTCACCGTGGCGATGCACGCCAGGCTCGAGACGGTGCACTTGCGGCGTCTTTTCGAGGTGGCGGCGCATTCGCGCCTGCGGAAGTTGGTGCTCGTCGGCAAGCCGACGTACCCACTGTCCGAGCCGACACGCGAGGCATTGAGCTCCATCCATCCCTTGCTGGAAGGCGTGGCATCGACGCCTCCTCCAACGGTGAGCCTGTTGCTGGATTCCAGCGATTCTTCTTCATGCGCCGAGGCCCTGGATGCCTGGTGGACCGCGGACATCGGACCCTCCCACCGGGTCACACTCACACGCTTCCCCTCGGGGGCTGTGGAGAGCCTGGATCTGCGGCACGACGCCCATCGTCTCGACGAGGCGGGCCCGCGGTTCCTGCGCGTCTCGGAGGGGGCCGATGTAGCGGATGTGATCGAGCTCCTCCGTCGTGGGGAGGGCCTTGCCCGCCCCCTGCATCTGAGCATCTGAGCCCGGTCGTCCTCCAGGGAGGCAGGGGCGGCATCCGAGAGGAGGCTCATGGCCCGTCACGGGGTACGCACATCCCGCTGAATCTTCCTCCTCCGTCCAGGGGCCGTGTCTATGTTCGAGTCGCACCCGGAGGACTCGAATCCATGAAGACCCCTGACCCCTCGACAGCCCACCTGCGGAAAGTGGAGCGCGACCTGGACTTCCTCCTCGACTGCTTCCGGGAGGTGCTCGAGGAGCTGGGCGAGCAGGAGGTTGCCCGGAGCCTCCCCAGTCGCGGCGGGGCGCGGGCCGCGCCGGCGCACCTCCCCGCGCGCATGGTTCAGGCGTACTCCATGGCCTTCCATCTGCTCAACATGGCCGAGGAGAACACGGCTGCCCAGCAGCGCAGGGTGCGCGAGTCCACCGAGGGAGTGACGGCCGAGCCAGGACTTTGGGGCCACGTGCTGCGCCATGTGAAGGAGCTGGGCCTGGAGGCGCGGCAGCTGTCCGAGGTGCTTCCCCAGGTGCGTGTCGAACCGGTGCTCACCGCCCACCCCACCGAGGCGAGGCGTGCCAGCGTGCTGGAGCACCAACGCGCCCTCTACTTGCTGCTCGTCAAGCGCGAGAACCAGATGTGGACGCCGCTGGAGCAGCAGGCCATCCGCCAGGACTGCAAGCGGGTGTTGGAGCTGCTGTGGCGTACCGGGGAGATCTTCCTCGAGAAGCCAGACGTGGCCTCCGAGCTGCGCAATGTCATCCACTACCTGCGCAACGTCTTCCCCGAGGCACTGCCCATGCTGGACCGGCGGCTGCAGCAGGCCTGGGAGGCGGTGGGCTTCGACCCCGAGCCGCTGAGGAACCCACGCAACCTGCCACGCCTGTCCTTTGGTGATTGGGTGGGTGGAGATCGGGACGGACACCCGTTCGTCACCGCGCAGGTGACCCACCACACGCTCGGCGAGCTGCGGCTCAACGCGCTCGCGGTGCTCCATCAACGGCTGATCGGCTTGAGCGCCCGGCTGAGCCTCTCCAACCGGCTGCAGCCCGTGCCCCCCGCGCTCACGGCCCGTATCACCGAGATGGCGGAGCCGCTGGGTGAACGTGGCCGGCGGGCCGTCCAGCGCAACCCGGACGAGCCCTGGCGGCAGTTCCTCAACCTGATGGTGGCGCGGCTGCCGCTGGACATGAGCCGCACCGAGGCCGCGCGGCTCGAGGACGAGCCCGGCCGCTACCGGGAGGCCTCCGAGCTGGCCGCGGACCTGGACCTGCTGCGCGAGTCACTGATAGCCATTGGCGCGGGCCGGCTGGCCGGGAGCGAGGTGCAGCCCCTCCTGCGCACGGTGCGGACCTTTGGTTTCCATCTGGCGGCCCTGGACATCCGGCAGAACAGCCACTTCCACGACCTGGCCGTGGGGGAGCTGCTCGCCGCGGCCGGCCTGGAGGGGGCGGACTTCGTCGATTGGGACGAGGCACGGCGTCTGGCCTTCCTCGAGCGGGAGCTGGCCTCGCCCCGCCCGTTCGCGCTCACGGGAGCGTCCATCGGCCCCCATGCGGACGCGGTGCTGGAGTGCTACCGCGTCCTGGCCGGACACCTGAAGGCCTATGGCCCCGCCGGACTGGGCTCGTTGATCGTCAGCATGACGCGCAGCCTGTCGGACCTGCTCGTCGTCTACCTGCTGGCGCGCGAGGCCGGGCTCGTCGTCCACACGCCCAAGGGACTGGTGTGCCACCTGCAGGTGGTGCCCCTCTTCGAGACCATTGACGACCTGAAGCGCAGCCCGGAGATCCTCTCCTCCTTCCTGGAGCACCCGCTGACGAAGCGCAGCCTGGCCTGGCAGAAGAAGGCTGCGGGCGAGGGGCAGCCGGTGCAGCAGGTGATGATCGGCTACAGCGACAGCAACAAGGACGGCGGCATCCTGGCCAGCCAGTGGGGCCTCTACCGCGCGCAGGAAGCATTGGCCGCGGAGGGCCAGCGCAATGGGGTCCGCCTCCGCTTCTTCCATGGCCGAGGCGGCACCATCAGCCGTGGCGCTGGCCCCACCCACCGCTTCCTCAGCGCGCTGCCGCCCTCCTCGTTCCAGGGCGACCTGCGCATGACCGAGCAGGGAGAGACGATCTCCCAGAAGTACGCCAACCTCATCAGCGCCGTGTACAACCTGGAGCTGCTCCTGGCGGGCACGACCGAGGCCACGCTCCTGGCCCGGCATGGCGCGCGGAAGGCCCACCCGCTCGAGCCCCTCATGGATGGGTTGGCGGAGACGAGCCGCCACGCCTACGAGGCGCTGGTGCAGGGCGAGGGTTTCATTGGCTTCTTCGCCCAGGCGACCCCCATCGATGTCATCGAATCCAGCAAGATCGGCTCACGCCCGGCGCGGCGCACCGGCAAGCGCACCCTGGCGGACCTGCGGGCCATCCCCTGGGTCTTCAGCTGGAGCCAGGCCCGCTTCTTCCTCTCCGGCTGGTATGGCGTGGGCAGTGCCCTGGAGGCCCTGCGGAGCGCTCAGCCCGAGGCCTTCGCCCTGCTGAAGGAGCAGGCCCTGGACTGGTACCCGAGCAAGTATGTGTTCACCAACGTCAGTACGACGATCCTCTCGGCGGACGTGGAGGTGATGCGGGAGTACGCGGCCCTGGTCGAGGATGGGGCCGTCCGCGAGCGGGTGATGGGGATGATCCAGGACGAGTACGCGCGGACGCGGCGCATGCTGGAGGCCATCTGGGGCGGCCCCCTGGAGGAGTGCCGGCCCCACATCTACCAGACCTTACGCATGCGCCAGCCGTGGCTGGGTGTGCTGCACCAGCAGCAGCGGGAGCTGTTGCGCACGTGGCGGGAGCTGCGGAAAGGAGAGAAGCAGGCCGAAGCCGAGCACCTGCTCCCGCAGCTGCTGCTCACGGTCAACGCCATCGCTGGCGGCTTGCGGACGACCGGGTAGAGGCTACTTCTTCTGGGGCTGGGCCTGTTTCGCGCCCGCGTCCCTGGCCGTGTCGGCCTTCTGCTTGCGCATCGGGCAGGAGGCAATCGCCCCGGCCGGGTCGATGGCGTCCTTGCCGGACTCCACCTTCAGGACCTTGCCGTCCTCGCCAATCACGAACGTGAAGCGGTTGGCGAACTTCATCCCCGGCGCCCGCGCCTCGTCGGACGTCTTCACGTCGTAGAGGCTCGCCAGCTTTCCTTCCGGATCCGGGATGAACGCGAACGGCGCCTTCAGCGACTCCTTGAACTTCGTCAGCGTCTCCTTGTCGTCCATGCTGACGGCGAGCACCTGCCCGCTGAGCTTCTCGATCTCCGCGTACCGCTCGCGGTACGCCGTGAGTTCCCGCGTGCACCCGCTGGTGAAGGCCTTGGGGAAGAAGGCCAGGATGACCGGCCCGTTCTTCACCATCTGGGACAGCGTGTACGTCTTGCCGGTGGTGTCCTCCACCGTGAACTCAGGAGCGACTTCTCCGACCTGGGGCGTGGCTCCCGCGAGGAGGCCCGCCACGAGCATGGGGATGAGCATGCACGCGGCTTATCACTTCTGGCCCATGCGCGCCCAGACGGCCGCGGCGGCCTCGCGCGCCTGCTCCGCCACCACCGAGGGGTTCACCGACAGGGGCCGGCGCGCCCAGACGCGCCACACGCCGTCCACCATCACCGACTCCACATGGCGCGAGCCCAGGCCGAACACCACGTGCCAGGCCAGGTTCTCCGCCGTCAGCGGCGTGGCGGGCTGGTAGTCCATGAGGAGCAGGTCCGCCACCGAGCCCTCGCGCATCAGTCCCATCTGCGAGCCGAACACCTGCGAGGCCAGGCGCTGCCCGTTGGCCAGGTAGCGCAGCACGTCGATGGGCTGCCCCGCGTCGCGCGAGCGCAGCCAGGCCGCCTGGGCCTCGGCGAACATGTCCGCGCTCACCCCGTCCGCGCCCAGCGTGGCCCGGTGGCCGAACTTGAGCGCCGGTGCGTACCCCACCTCGCTCTCCATGTTGGAGCGCGGCGTGTGCGCCAGCCACGCGCCCGAGGGCAGCAGTTGTGCAAGCTCCGGCCAGGACAGGTGCCCCACGTACGCCAGCAGCGCTTGCGGAGAGAGCATCCCGCCCTCCACCAGCCGCGTCACTGGCGAGGAGCCATAGCGCTCCACCGACAGCTTCTCGTCCAGTGGGTCCTCCGCCAGTGGCACGTGCAGTCCGGTGTTGGTGCTCCGCACCGCCTCGCCCAGCCCCTCCATGGCCTCATTGCTGACGGTGAAGAGCGGTGCCGCGCCCACCTGCCCCCGCAGCCGCCCGCGCGCCTTGCGCGTGAAGGACACCGTCTCCTCCAGTCCCTCCTCGCGCCCCACCGCGCCCTTGCGGTCCGTCACCGCGTAGGCGAGCACCCCGCGCACACCCACCTCGTGCAGCCCCCGCCCCAGCCGCAGCAGCGAGCCTTGGATCGCCTGGGGTGAGGAGTGCAGGTCGAAGAGCGTGGTGGTGCCGCACTGGAGCGCCTCGAGGCCGCCCGCGGTCGCGGCCACCTGCACCGCGTCCAGATCGAGCGCATCCTCGTAGCGCCAGCGCACCTGCTCCAGCAGGTCCTGGTAGCCGTCCAGCTTCGGCCGGGGCATGCCGCGCCCCAGGCTCGCGTGGAGCCGCTGGTGCGCGCTCACCAGGCCTGGGAAGACCAGCTTGCCCGAAAGCGCGATGACCTCGTCGTCCGGCGCCGCCGGCAGATCGGGGCCCCGGGCCACGATGCGCTCGCCCTCGATACGCAGGTCGACCCGCTCGACACATGCGGGTTCGAGCTCGACGACGATTCCACCTTTCAGGAGCGTGCCCACCGTCCCTCCGGTTGTCCGAGTTCGCGTCACCAATCGACGTCAGCGCGCCCCGCCCCCGGGCGCCGACCGGGGGCACGTTAGCACTCCCCTCGCCTCATGGCGCGCCACAGCATCTCAGCGGATGAGAAATCCTTCCACCGAGTCCGATCCACGACGCGGCGCGACACGGGCGTGTGACGCGCCGGTCCCACCCGGAGAACCACGGGATTCACCCCGGGTGGGTGGAGGTGGTGCCGGGCGGCGCGCCCCGTAGACTCGCCCCATCGTGATTCGCGACAGCGCCTCACCTCCGAGGCCCACTCCTTGATGCGCCTGCTCCTGGTGACGGCGGGCCTGCTGCTGGCCGCGTGCGCGACGGACGGAGGGCGGGTCGCTACGCGCTCCATCCCCGCACGAGACCCTCTCAGCCACATCCAGTTACACCTGGAAACGGAAGAAGGCCGCTCGCGCACCTTCATCCCCGCGCGCAGGGCCCCGGTGGAGCTCACCCAGGCGCAGTTCGACGCCGCCATGGCCCGGCTGGTGGTCCGGCTGGACCTGCCCACCTCTCCCCGGCAACGGCTGGCAATCCTCTCCTGGGGACAGCCTGGGCAGGAGGACGAGCGTGCGGCGATGACGCACGGTTATTACCGCTGGTGCGAGCGCCGAAGCACTCCAGGCGACTGCCTGTCGCTGCTGGACAAGGACCTCTACCTGGGGCTCGAGGCGCGGCGCACCCTGGCGCTGACCCTCTCCCTGGGCTCGGTATGGGAGGGCGCGGTCGGGGTGTGGATGGGTATGGTGGACCCGGTCGCCCTGCAGTCGATGGTGATGTCCGCGATGGCCGGCTACCTGGCGATGTTGGTGTTTCCCAATCCCATCACCCAGGCCGCGGCCATCTCCTTCTCCTGCCTCATGGTGGCCTACCTGGGACTGGACACGGTGTGGAGCCTGCTGGAGGGCTGGGCACGGCTGGAGCGGGAGACGGAACAGGCGCGTACCTTCGCCGAGGTACGTGAGGCCGGAGAGCGCTTCGGCCGGGTGATGGGAGCACAGACGGGCCGCCTGCTGGTGATGCTGGCGACGCTGGCCCTGGGCTCGACGGCGAACCAGATGATGGGGCCACCAGGACTGCCGGGCGCCGCACAGGCGGGCGTCACGGCCGAGTTGCAGCTGGGCGTGCGGCTGGCGGCGATCGGCCAGGTGCGGCAGGTGGCGGTGGGACAGGCCAGCCTCACCCTGTCGCTGGCCCCGGGTGCCCTGGCCATGGCATCCCAGGGGACGAACGGAGGCGAAAACAGCTCCACCCCTGGCGAATCGGCCCAGGACAGCACTCCAGGCAAGTACCGACTGAAGTTCATCGAATCTTGGCGGAAGCCCACGCTCACAGCGGACGGGAAGATCCTTCCCTATAAGGGAACGAGAAACCCACCCATCCCCATCTCGAACCTGGGCCGTAACCGGGCCGGACAGACCGTCACGAATGGCGAGAACACCATCCACTTCGACAAAGATGGATTCCCCAGGTTCGAAGCAAAGTTCGAGACGACTCTAGATGACAGCCATATCGGGAGTGGGAACCGATTCGCGCACTACAAGGCTGCAAACCAGAAGCTCTTCCAGGCAATCAAGCAAGCGCCCGGACTGGCCAGGGAACTCGGGCTCAATCGCGAACTGGTTGAGGAATTACCGTCGTCCATGATTCCACCAAGAGGGTACTCCTGGCATCATCACCAGGATGTGGGTCGAATGCAGCTCATCATCCTTGGAGAGCATAAGCTCGCGGCCCCGCACACAGGAGGAATGGCCATCTGGGGAGGAGGCCAATGAAACAAGAGCTCCGATGGAAGCCCTATGTCTGGGATGCACCTCGCCCAACGACTCCGCGGGAGATCGCCCTCCTGGAGCAGGAATGGGGCGTGGAGCTTCCCACGGAGTACAAGAAGCTCGTTTCGACGCATCAAGGGATGACTCCCACCCCGTGCATCTTCGCCTCTGGCAAGATCAAGGACGTGATGAGCGTTCTCCTGACCATCATCACGGACCCAGACAAGAGAGCATACGCAGTCCGGGACTCGTACGGCATTTTGCAACCACACATCCCTTCCCGTATCTACCCATTCGCGATGACACCCGGCAGCGAGCACCTGTGCTTCGATTACAGGGCGTCACCGGGCGAACCCAGGATCGTCCTGGTAACGGTGGAGATGGACATCTACCCCGTCGCTGACAACTTCAGCGATTTCCTTGCCGGTTTGCACGACGCCTAGCTCCTCGTACACTGCGGACATCGTGGTTCCCGACAGCAATCCCTCCTGGTTCGGCCGCTACCGCCTGAGCTCGCGCATCGCGACGGGCGGCATGGCCGAGGTGTATCTCGGACGTCGCATCGAAGAAGACGGTTCGCGTGGTCCCGCGGTGGCCGTGAAGCGGCTGCTGCCCCACATGCTCACCGACCGGCGCGTGGTGCAGATGTTCCTCAACGAGGCGCGCATCACCGCCCAGATCCAACACCCCAACGTCATCTCCATCCTGGAGCTCGGAGTCGAGGGCCCCGAGCCCTTCATCGCCATGGAGCTGCTCGAGGGCCGCTCCTTCGCCGAGGTGCGTCAGGGGGCCGCCGACCGCGGCCAGCACGTCCCCCTGGGCATCACCCTGCGCATCCTCGTGGACGCGTGCCGCGGGCTCGACGCCGCCCATCGCGCCATGGACGAGGAGGGCCGCCCGCTGCGCATCGTCCACCGCGACTTCACCCCCGACAACATCCATGTGGGCGTCAGCGGCACGGTGAAGGTCATCGACTTCGGCATCGCCCGCGCCGAGTCCATCGGCTCCGGCACCGAGCCCGGCACCCTCAAGGGCAAGTTCTTCTACATGTCCCCGGAGATGATCATCGGCCAGGCCGTGGACCACCGCGCCGACATCTTCGCCGCCGGGGTGATGCTCTACGAGCAGCTCTGTGGCCGCCGGCCCTTCTCCGGCCCCAGCACCGAGGTCGTCCTCCACCGCATCGCCACGGAGCACCCCCGTCCCCCCACCGAGCTCGACCCGTCCGTTCCTCCCGCCCTGGAGCACATCTGCCTCAAGGCGCTCGCGCGCGAACCCGATGAGCGCTTCGAGAGCCTCCAGCTCTTCATCGAGGCCATCGAGCGCGTGGGCGGCTCCGCCGAGCTGGCCCCCCCCGAGCAGGTCGCCAGCTATCTGGAGTCGCTCTTCCCGCTCGACAGTGACCCGAAGCGGCAGGCCCTCCGCCGCGCCCGGCTCGCCGATCCGTCCCAGCCCTCATCCACCCGCCTCAAGGCCGTAGCCCCCGTGAGCCTCCCGGTGAGCGAGCCCGCGCCTCAAGAGGCGACCTCCGTGCAGGCGGCCCCCACACCGCCTCCCGCGCGCAAGCGGAGGCTCGTCCCCGTGGTGTCGTTGCTCGGAGGGTTGCTCGTCCTCGGGCTCGGGGCCACCCTGGTCCTGCGTCAGGGCCCGGCCCCCGCGGAGAGGCTCGCCAAGGCCGAGGCCACCCCGGCTCCCGAGGCCCGCGTCTCCACCCTCAAGGGATTCGGTGGGGACGAGCGCGCCACCCCGGCCCAGCTCGCCCGGGCCGGCGCACTGCTGCTCGCCGCGGGCGCGCCCTCCGAGGCGCTCGACGTCGCCGAGTCCTTCGTGGCGCGCTTCCCCCAGGACGTGGAGGCCCACCTGCTCGCCGCGCGTGCCAGCACCGAGCTGCGCATGGGCCGCCGCGCCGAGCGGGCCGTCGAACAGGCCACCGCGCTCGCCCCCAAGGACGTCCGCCCGCTCCTGGCCCTCGCCGAGCTGCGTGAGCGCCAGGGAGACGTGTCCGGAGCCATCACGGCCCTCGCCGAGGCGTACGAGAAGCACCCGCGGGACGCCCGGGTGGCACCCCGCTACGGCCTGCTGCTGTCGCACAGCGGGCAGCTCGACCAGGCGGCGGAGGTACTGGTGGCCTGGACGCGCCGCACCGAGGACGCTCGGGCGCTCGCGGAGCTGGGCTTCGTTCGCTACCGCCAGGACAAGCTGGACGAGGCCGCCACCCTGCTGCGGCGCGCGCTGCGCATGGAGCCGGAGCTGGCGCTCGCCCACTCCTACCTGGGGGCCGTCCTCTTCCGTCAGGCCAACATCTCCGGCGCCGAGCGCTCCTACCGCGAGGCGGACCGGCTCGCGCCCAAGGACCCGCGCGCCCTCGTCGCCCTCTGTCAGGTGCTCGCCCATACGGGCCGGGTGAACGATGTGGAGGAGGTCAAGCGTTCACTGGAGGCCCGCTTCCCGGAGCAGGCGAAGACGCTCGTGACCGGGTGCGAACCGGCCCGCTGATCCTCCTCGGCCCCGAGGCTACTTCCGGCGGGTGGAATGGAGTACGCATGACGTCGCATTCCCGAGCCCAGGAGCCTCGCCGTGCCCGAGCGCGCCCTCATCATCAACGCCGATGACCTGGGATACGACCCGGCCATCACCCGCGGCATCCTCCGCTCCATGCACGAGGGCATCGTCTCCTCGGCCACCTTCATGGTGAACACGCCCTACGCGGAGACGGCCGCCGACGAGGCCCGGGGCCTGTCCATCGGCCTGCACCTCAACCTCGCCCGGGGCCTGCCCGTGTGGGCCGCATTCCCCAGTGAATACCTCCAGCTCGGCGCCTTCTCGGAGGCGCGCGTCCAGCACCTGTCACCGGATGTGGTGGAGGCGGAGACACTCGCCCAGCTGGAGCGGTTGGACCTGTTGCTCGGCGAGCCCGCCACGCACGTGGACGTGCACAAGCACCTGCACCAGCACCCCGGCGTCTTCGAGGGCCTGGTGCGCGCCGCCCATGTGGCCCGCCTGCCAGTGCGTTCCATCCACGCGAACATGCGCCGTGCGCTGCGGGCCCACGGCGTGGCCACCAACGACCACTTCCTCGGAGCCACGGGTACAGAGGCGTACTGGACGCTGGAGCGCCTGGAGCAGCACCTCGCCACCCTGCCCGAGCAGGGCGTCATCGAGCTCATGTGCCACCCGGGCTACACCCCCGAGGCGGTGAAGAGCGGCTACTCGCAACAGCGCGAGGTGGAGCTGGCCACCTTCCTCCACCCGCGGGCACACATGGCCCTCGCGCACCTGAGGTTGAAGCCCACCGGCTTCCGCGTCCTCACGGGAAAAAACGCCGGCGTGTAACCCTTCTCGCCGCACGGCGTATTAAAACCCGTTCCACACTCCAACACCCACACTTCACCCGGAGGAACCTCCATGAACGTCAAGACCCTGGCCGCTCTCGTTGGCACCCTGTCCCTCGGCTCGCTCGTCACCGGCTGCGCCACCACTTCCTCCGCCGCCCCTACCGCCGAGAAGGGCGCGCAGGGCTCCTGTGGCGCCTCGAAGTCCCAGGAGGCCCAGCCCTCCGGTGACACCAAGGCCACCAGCACCCCGGAGAAGGGTGGCAACGCGGGCTGCGGCGCGGCCGGCTGCGGTGCCGCGGGCTGCGGCGGCGCCTCCAACCCCAAGTAGCCGCCACGGCGCGCTCCCCGCCTCAGGCTGGTGACGGGCTTCCGGACTCCAGGCCCACACCGGAATGGCGCGCGGGGAGCCTGCCTCCAGTGGTGGTGGCGGACTCCGCCTCGGGCCCGTAGCGCAGGAGCGCGAGGAGCTGCTCGGTGGAGAGCGCCGCCGCCCCGTCCGCCTCGGACAGCAGGCTGCTGGCCAGGTCCCGCTTCTCCTCGTGCAGCGCGAGGATGGCCTCCTCGATGGTCCCCTCGGAGATGAGGCGTGTCACCGTGACGGGCTTCGTCTGTCCGATGCGGTGCGCCCGGTCCGTGGCCTGGTCCTCCGCCGCTGGATTCCACCACGGATCCAGGTGCAGGACGTGGTCCGCCGCGGTGAGGTTGAGGCCCGTGCCTCCCGCCTTCAACGAGATGAGGAAGACGTCCCCCTCGCCCCGCTGGAAGGCCGCCACCCGCGTCTCGCGCTCGGCCGCGGGCGTCTGCCCGTCCAGGTACTGCATCGACACGCCCCGCGCCTCCAGGGCCTCGCGCACCAGCGCCAGGTGCTTGACGAACTGGCTGAAGACGAGCGCCCGGCTCCCCTCGGCCCGCAGGGTGTCCACCACCTCCAGCAGGCGCTCCAGCTTCGAGGACGACAAGGGCGAGTCCGAGTCCACCAGCCTCGGGTGACAGGCCGCCAGCCGCAGCCGCGTCAGCGCCGCCAGCACCTCGAAGCGCTTGCGCGGGCCCTCCGCGTCCTGCAGCCGTGCCAGCGCCGCCAGCCGCGTGTCCTCGTACAGCCGGCGCTCGCTCTCGGAGAGGGTGATGGGCACCACCGTCTCCAGACGCGGCGGCAACTCACGCGCCACCTCCCTCTTGGTGCGCCGCAACATGAAGGGCCGCACCACCCGCGCCAGCGCCGCGCGGGCCGCCGGGTCCTTCATGCGCTCGATGGGCGCGGCGAAGCGCTCACGGAAGGACTCGCGGCTGCCCAGCAGCCCCGGGAAGACGAGCCGGAAGAGGCTCCACAATTCCGACAGCCGGTTCTCCACCGGCGTGCCCGAGAGGGCCATGCGCGCCTCGGCCTTCAGGGCCCGCACCGCCTTCGCCCGCGCGGTGTCCGGGTTCTTCACCGCCTGGGCCTCGTCCAGCACCAGCGTGGCGAAGGACACCTCGGAGAAGCGCGCGACGTCGCGCGTGAGCAGCGTGTAGCTCACCACCACCACGTCCCTGGCGCCCAGGCCGGAGAGCAGCGACTCCCGCTCCGCCTCCCGGTAGGCGTGCACCTTCAGCGAGGGGGCGAAACGCGCCGCCTCGCGCAC
This sequence comes from Archangium lipolyticum, assembly GCF_024623785.1. Lineage (NCBI taxonomy): Bacteria > Pseudomonadati > Myxococcota > Myxococcia > Myxococcales > Archangiaceae > Archangium > Archangium lipolyticum. The sequence continues at coordinate 177,144 of NZ_JANKBZ010000002.1, read as the reverse complement.
CCAGTTGAAGCACACCGAGGTGGGTGCCACCACCAGCGCCGGGCCCGCCTTCGCGCGGTGCAGCAGCAGCGCGAGCGCCTGCAGCGTCTTGCCCAACCCCATGTCGTCCGCCAGGCACCCGCCCCCGCCCCATTCCGCCAGCCGGGCCATCCACTGATAGCCCTCGCGCTGGTAGTCGCGCAGCTCGGCCTTCAGCCCCGCGGGCACCGGCACCTTCATCCGCTGCGCCTCGCGGATGCGCCCGGCCAGCCGGAGCCAGTCCGGTGGAGCCGCCACCTCCGCACCCGCCTCGGACAACCCGTCCAGCACGGGCGCCGCCGCCGCGCTCACCTCCCATTTGCCGTGGGAGGCGTGAGCCAGATCCGCCAGCGGAGCGAGCTGCTCGCGCAGCTGCTCGGTGAGCCTCATCCACCGGCCCGGCGCCAGAGGCACGTAGCGGTGCCCGCGCCGCAGCGCGTCCAGCAGCACGGCCAGCTCCACCCGCTCCCCCTCCACCTGGACGCCCCCCTCCACGCCAAACCAGTCCCGCTCGTGGCGCACCGCCACCTGGAGGCCCTTCGCATCCGGCGAGTGCACCACGCGCCAGGGCCGCTCCTCCCACTCCACGCGCAGACCAGGGCCCGTCAGGGGCTCCAACCTCTCGAGGAAGCCGAGCGCCGCCTCCGGCCCCTCCAGGGTGAAGTGCCCGTGCTCCTCCAGCGGCAGCCCCAGCCGCTCCAGCAGCGAGGCCGCCTCGGCGCGCTCGGCCTCCAACGCCCTCCGCACCCGCACCCGCTCGCCCCCCCGCACGCCGCGGACGATCTCCGCGCCCTCCCCGGGCACCAGCGGCGGGGCCTCGGGGAGCGGCCGCACGAGCAGTGAGCCCTCCAGGGACTCCGCTCCCGTGGGCCGCAACCGCAACAGCAGTCCGGGCTCGGCGGGCACCTCGCGCGCCTCCAGCGACGGCGGCAGGGACACCGGGAAGGCCGACTCCACCCCTCCGAGCCTCCGCAACACCTCCGCGCGCGCCGGAGCGGGCAGCCGCCCTCCGTACTCCACCACCGAGTCCAACACGGCCAGCGCCTCGGGCGGGACGGACACCAGGGACACCCGCGGCACCTCGCGCTCCACGTACAACCAGGGCCGAGGGGCATTGCGGTGCAGCTGCCCCCGCCAGACCCAGGGCGGCACCGGAGTGCCCGCCACGGAGGGCCGCACCCGCAGCCCGGCCTCCCCCTCCTCCATCTCCTCGAAGGTGAAGCCGAGCGTCGCGGAGCGCACCCGCAGCGGAACGTCGAGCCTGGACTCGAGGACGAGCCGGGAGCTGTGCGCGAGCAGCTTCAACGCATGCACCAACATCCGGTGGCGCGAGCCCGCGTCGTGCTGCTGGGTGATGAGCCGGCACAGCTCGAGGGCCTCCACCTCCTCGGGAGACACGAGGGTGGCGAGCGCCTCGGCTTCGTCACGCGGCGCCACCGGCGTCCCCTTGGACAGCCCTCCCCGTTTCAGCGGCCTGTGGAGATACGCCCGCAGATGGAGCGCCCCCTGCGCCAGGCCCTCCAGCCGGAAGCTGACCTGGAGGGGCGACCGGGTCTCCTGGCGGGTCCGCGCCAGGAGGCTGGCCTTGTCCAGCGCCGAGAGCAGTTGCCGGCCCGGAGCCTCGAAGAGCCGCTCGGCCAGCAACGCGTTCTCCTTCACCCTCCGCGAGTCGCCCAGTGACACGAGCAGCAGGTCCAACGCGGTCAGGGCATGGAGACAGAGCGCGGGGGGGACCGGAGCGCAGACCGAACAGGTGACGGCGTCCTCGCCCTCGAGCAGCGGGAGCAGATCCACCTGAACGCATCGCCGGTGCATGGACGCATCGAGCAGGGCGCGCGACCCGAACAGGTACACGGGCTCGTGGACGTGGGCGACCAGGGGCTTGTCCGAGAAGCTGAGCTCACAGCGGACCGAGCTCAACAAGCGCGGGACGGCGTGCGCTCGCACCTTCGCGCGAACCTGCTGGAGCGCCTGACCCAGAGGCACCAGCCGCTTGTCCGTCGGAGGTGGAGGCTCGGGGTGCTGGCGCTCGTATTCGATGCCCTGGCGTACGATGTGGGCCTCGCTCTCGGCCCGGGTCCAGGCGGCCTGCACGAGCAGGGCCTGGGCCTTGGCCGAAAAGTTGGGGGGCAACTCCAGCGACCCATCCAGCAGCGAGGTGAGGGGCTCCTCGGCGATCCAATACAGCCCGTGGGTGGCACCAAATCCCTTGGGAAGGAGGGACTCCAGCGCCAGGAGGGGAACGCGCCGCAGATGGGTGACCTGGTGCGCCTCCAGCCACTGCGCCACCCCCTCCGGGGTCCGCGGCCTGTCCACATCCGTGGACGGTGGCCGGGATACGTCCTCCTGGGATTCCACGGCCGCGAGCCAGACCAACCCGAGCGCCACCACGTGCTCGCAGACGCCCTCCTGGTGGTAGCGGGAACACTGGCACTCGGCCTCCAGGCTGTCTTCCTCCGCCACGAGCCGCACCTCATGGCGAACACCGGTCCGCCCTCGCACCAGACCACTGAGGGTGTTGGCCTCCACGCCCCAGGTCAGCACGCGGCCCTTCCTCACCAGGGCCTCCCCCTTGGCATGCACATGCGCGCCCGCCATCTCGAGGAGCTCGGGGCGGGTGAGCCACTTCGCCAACCACTGACTGGCATGTGGAGATGACTTCTGCGGTCGTTCCTTCGACATGACCTGGAAGATAACCCCCAGGCACGCACTTGTCCGCATCTCCGCGCGGCTCTCGCACGGAGCAGGCTTCCGGTCGAGCGGGTGTCCTCCCGGACTGGGGAGGGAAAACCTGGGAGGGAGTCCCGTCTGGTGGACGGGGAAGGACGCGGCGGGTCCGGGAGACGACAGGCGCTCGACCGGACCCGCGCGCTGGAGACGGCAACGGCTAGCCGGCCACCTTCTTCCACGAAGGCCGGGTGCTGATGCGCTGCCACCACGACTTCACGTGCGGACGCTCGGTGATGAGGGTGCCGTGGGGCGTGGCCGAGAGGTACTGCAGGTACGGCAGCCAGGAGATGTCCGCGAGCGAGAACGTGTCGCCCGCGAGGTAGGCCTGCGCCATGAGGGCGCGGTCGACGGTATCGAGTGCCTTGGCGCTCTCATCCCGGGCCTTGCTCACCTTGTCCATGTCCGGCTTGCCGCCGCCGCGCATGGCCTTGAAGACCAGCTCCGCGACGATGGCCATGCAGTGCGGGGTGAAATAGGACTGCTCGACGCTGATCCACTGCTCCATGCGGCCGAGCGAGGCGGTATCGCCCGGGGTGAGCTTGGGACCCGGCAGCTTCGCGTCGAGGTAGCGGATGATGGCGCGGGACTCGTACATGGTGAAGCCGTCATCCTCGAGCAGGGGGATGACACCAAAGGGGTGCTTCGCCATGTACGCGGGCGACTTCTGCTGACCCTTCATGAGGTCCACCAGCTCGAACTGGGCCTCGTGACCCTTCTCGGCGAGGGTGGTGAGGACCTTCCGGGTACAGGTGCTCATCGGGTGACCGTAGACCTTCATGCGCGATTCCTCCCAGTGGGGGTTTGGAGCGGCGCGAGGGTATAAGAGCGGCCCCGGGGTTGCGCCAGCCTTCCACGCCATGGATCGGAAGCGCACAGTCGGGACCGGGGCGGGACTCGTCCCGTCCTACCCCGCGTCCGGTCCGAACGCGGCGAGCCACCCCGCGAGATAGGCGCGCACCTCCTCGCGGCAGACGTGCTCGGTGACCTCGATGCCCGCGGCGCGCAGCTGGGCGATGCCCTGGCCGTTGACGCGCGGGTGGGGGTCCCGGATGCCGACGACGACACGGGCCAGTCCCCGGTCGATGATGGCCTGTGCGCAGGGAGGCGTGCGTCCGAAGAAGCAGCAGGGCTCGACGGTCGTATACAGGGTTCCTCCCCGCACCTCATGACCGCGGCGCTCCGCGTCCAGGAAAGCGGAGGCCTCGGCATGCGGCTGATAGGGAGGCTGCGTGTACCCGGAACCCACGACGCGCCCGTCCACGACGATGACGCACCCCACATAGGGATTGTCACCCGTATGTCCCCTGGCCTGTTCGCCGAGCTCGATGGCGAGTCGCATCCAGGCCTCGTCCTGGGCGGACAGGGCCGCCCCGGATGCGGGGTCTGGTGAGGAGCTGACGGCGGGAGAGTGGGGCTTGGACATGGGTTCGACCCGAAGGGGTCAGCCGAAGGAGCAGTCCTTCCCGCGCGTCGGCAGGCAGGAGACCTCCTGGGACAGGTACGTGTCGACGGCCTTCGCCGCCTCGCGTCCGTCCGAGAACGCCCAGACGATGAGGCTCGCCCCACGGCTCGCGTCGCCCGCGCAGAACACACCCTGAGCCGACGTGGCGAAGTGCGCGTCCACCTGCACGGTGCCACGGGGGCTGAGCTTCACGCCCAGCTCCTCCGCCAGCTTTCCCGTGTCCGGCCCCGTGAAGCCCATGGCCAGCACCAGCAGGTCCACCTCATAGGTGACCTCGGAGCCGGGCACCTCCACCAACCGGGGGGGTCCGCCCGCCTCGCGATGCACCTCCACCCGCACCGCGTGCAGCGCCCGCAGCTTGCCGTCCTGCCCCTCCAGCCGCTTCGTCATCAGCCCGAACTCGCGCGCCCCACCCTCCTCCTGGCTCGACGAGGTGCGGAAGATGATGGGCCAGCGTGGCCACGGGTTGTTCTCGGAGCGCCCCTTGGGCGGCATGGGCATCAGCTCCACCTGCGTCACGCTCGCGGCGCCCTGGCGCAGCGCCGTGCCCAGGCAGTCCGAACCCGTGTCACCGCCACCGAGGATGAGCACCTTGCGCCCCGCCGCGTTCAGCCGGGGCTCGCGCGTGGCCAGGCCCGCCACCACCCGGTTCTGGTGCTCCAGGTAGTCCATGGCCTGCACCACGCCGGACAGCTCGCGCCCGGGAACCTCGAGCTCCCTCGCGCGCCTGGCGCCCATGGCCAGCACCACCGCGTCGTACTGCTCGCGCAGTGCGCGGAAGCCCGGCTCGCGGCCCACGTCCACCCCGCAGCGGAACGTCACGCCCTCGGCCTCCATCAGCTTCAGCCGCCGGTCCAGCACCGCCTTCTCCAGCTTGAAGTCCGGAATGCCGTAGCGCAGCAACCCACCGGGCCGGTCGTCCCGCTCGTACACGGTGACGAGGTGTCCCGCCTGGTTGAGCTGCGCCGCCGCCGCCAGGCCCGCGGGTCCCGAGCCCACCACCGCCACGCGCTTGCCCGTGCGGCTCATCGGAGGCCGGGCTCGCACCCACCCCTCGGTGAAGGCCCGCTCGATGATCTCCTTCTCCATCTGCTCGATGGTCACCGGGTCCTGGTCGATGTTGAGGACGCAGGCGGCCTCGCACGGCGCCGGGCACAGCCGGCCGGTGAACTCGGGGAAGTTGTTGGTGCCGCTCAGCGCGAGGAAGGCTTCCTTCCACTTGCCCCGGTACACCGCGTCATTGAACTCGGGGATGGGATTGCCCAGCGGACAGCCCTGGTGACAGAAGGGCACGCCACAGTCCATGCACCGCCCCGCCTGCCGCTTCGCCTCGTCGGCGGACAGCGGGAGCACGAACTCACGGGAATCCCCCACGCGCTCGGACTTCTCCCGCTTGGGGGCGGGCACGCGCTGCCACTCCATGAAGCCGGTCGTCTTTCCCATGGCTCAGCGCTCCCCGCCCACGACCTGGAGACGCGGCATGGCAGCCGGAGGCGGCTTGCGGGCCGCCCGGCGCGCCTGAAGCACGCGCTTGTAATCGGTGGGCATCACCTTCACGAACTGCGGCACCATCAGCTCCCAGTTGTCGAGCACCCGTTGCGCCAGCGTGCTGCGCGTGTGGTGCAGGTGGCGTTCGATCATCCCGTGCACGAGCCAGATTTCGGACTCGTCCACCAGCGACTCCAGCTCCACCATCTCCAGGTTGCAGCGCTCGCGGAAGGAGCGCTCGCGGTCGAGCACGAAGGCGATACCGCCGCTCATGCCCGCGGCGAAGTTGCGCCCGGTGGGCCCGAGCACCACCACCACGCCGCCCGTCATGTACTCGCAGCCGTGGTCACCCACGCCCTCGACGACGGCCTGGGCGCCGCTGTTGCGCACCGCGAAGCGCTCGCCCGCGAGCCCGCGCAGGTACACCTCACCGGCCGTGGCGCCATAGAGGACGGTGTTGCCCACCAGCACGTTCTCCTCGGGGAGGAAGCGGCTGCCCTCGGGCGGGTAGACGATGACGCGCCCGCCGGACAGGCCCTTGCCGAGGTAGTCGTTGGCATCGCCCTCCAGCTCCAGCGTCACGCCGCTGGTGAGGAACGCGCCGAAGCTCTGTCCCGCCGAGCCCTGAAGCCGGATGCGGAGCTGCCCGTCCGGCAGCCCTCGCGCTCCGTACCGCCGGGCGATCTCACCCGACAACATGGCTCCCACGGCGCGGTGCGTGTTGCTCACCGGGCGAACCAGCAGCGTGGGCGCCCCGCCCTCCAGCGTGGCCTTGGCGTGCTGGAGGAGGTCGTGGTCCAGGTGCTCCGACACGTCCTTGGTCTGTGGCGTGGTGCAGTAACGGGCCTCGATCTCCGGGGCACTGGGCGGCGTCAACAGGCCGGAGAGGTCCACCCGTGCCGCCTTCCAGTGGTCCGCGTGCGGGCGCTGCCGCAGCAGGTCCACCCGGCCCACCAGCTCGTCCAGCTTGCGCACGCCCAGGGCGGCCATCTGGCGCCGCAGGTCCTCGGCCACCATGAAGAAGAAGTTCACCACGTGCTCGGGCTTGCCGTGGAAGCGCTCGCGCAGGCCCGCGTCCTGGGTGGCGATGCCCACCGAGCACGTATTGAGGTGGCACTTGCGCAGCATGATGCACCCGAGCGCGATGAGGCTCGCGGTGGCCATGCCGTACTCCTCGGCGCCCAGCAGCGTGGCGATGAGCACGTCCCGGGCGGTGCGCAGACCGCCGTCCACCTGCACCCGGATGCGCCCGCGCAGGCCGTTGTGCACCAGCACCTGCTGCGCCTCGGCCAGTCCCAGCTCCCACGGCAGGCCCGCGTGCTTGATGCTCGAGAGGGGCGAGGCACCCGTGCCACCCTCGTAGCCGGAGATGACCACGCCGCCCGCGCCGGCCTTGGCCACGCCCGCGGCGATGGTGCCCACGCCCACCTCGCTCACCAGCTTCACGCTCACCCGCGCCGACGGGTTCACCGCCTGCAGGTCGTAGATGAGCTGCGCCAGATCCTCGATGGAGTAGATGTCGTGGTGAGGCGGCGGGGAGATGAGCGTCACGCCCGGAGTGGACCAGCGCACCCGCGCGATGCGCTCGTCCACCTTGTGGCCCGGCAGCTGCCCGCCCTCACCCGGCTTGGCGCCCTGGGCCATCTTGATCTGCAGCTCGACCGCGTTGACCAGGTACTCGGTGGTGACGCCGAAGCGCGCGCTGGCCACCTGCTTGATGGCGCTGCGGCGCAGATCCCCATTCTCGTCCGGCGAGTAGCGGCGAGACTCCTCGCCACCCTCGCCGCTGTTGGAGCGCCCGCCCAGACGGTTCATCGCGATGGCCAGCGTCTCGTGGGCCTCGGCGCTGATGGAGCCGAAGGACATGGCGCCGGTGACGAAGCGCTTCACGATCTCGCTCGCCGGCTCCACCTCCTCCAACGGCACGGGGGTCCGGCCCTCCGTCACCACCTCCAACAGCCCGCGCAGGTTGCAGTGCGCGCGCGTCTCGTCATCCGCCAGCCGCGAGAACTCGGCGAACAGCGCGGCGTCGTTCGCGCGCGCCGCCTGCTGGAGCTTCGCGATGGTGGCCGGGTTCCACTTGTGCGTCTCGCCCCGGCGGCGCCACTGGTACTGGCCGCCCACGGGGAGCTGCTCCGCCTCGAAGGCCGAGGCCTCGTCGAAGCCGCGCGCGTGCCGCTCCCGCACCTCGCGCCCCAGCTCCGGCAGGCCCACGCCCTCCACCCGCGAGGGCGTCCCGGTGAAGTGCCGCTCCACCAGCTTGCGCTTCAGGCCCACCGCCTCGAAGAGCTGCGAGCCGCGGTAGGACTGCAGCGTGGAGATGCCCATCTTGGACATCACCTTGAGCAGGCCCTCCTCGATGGCGTGGATGAAGTTCTTCTGCGCCTTCTCGTGGTCCACCGGCAGCTCGCCCGCGTCCGCCAGGGCGCGCAGCGTGTCCAGCGCGAGGTACGGATTCACCGCCGAGACGCCGTAGCCGAAGAGGCAGGCGAAGTGGTGCACCTCGCGCGCCTCGGCCGTCTCCAGCACGAGGCCCGTGTACATACGGGTACCGTCGCGCACGAGCCGCTGGTGCACCGCGGACACGGCCAGCAGCGCGGGGATGGCGGCATGGGCCGCGTCCACGTCCCGGTCGCTCATCACGAGGATGCTGGCGCCCGCGTCCACCGCCTCCACGGCCTCGGTGCACAGCCGCTCCAGGGCCTCCTCCAGCGCGCTCTCGCCCGCGCCCACCGGGTACAGCAGGCTCAGCCGGTGCGTCTCGAAGACGCCCTCGTTGCTGATGGCGGCCAGCTTCGCCAGCTCACCGTTGGTGAGGATGGGGCCCGGCAGCGCCAGCCGGTGGCACTGCTCCGGCGTCTCCTCGAAGGTGTTGCCCTCCGGACCCAGTCCGGTGGCCAGCGTCATCACCAGCGACTCGCGGATGGGGTCGATGGGCGGGTTGGTGACCTGCGCGAAGAGCTGGTGGAAGTAGTTGTAGAGCGTGGGCGCCTGGTCGCTGAGCACCGCCAGCGGCGTGTCCGTGCCCATGGAGCCCACCGGCTCCTTGCCCGTCTCGGCCATGGGCCGCAAGAGCAGCCGCACGTCCTCGTCCGAGTAGCCGAAGGCGCGCTGGAGCCGCCACAGCTCCTCGCCACCCAGGCGAGGGGGCGCGGGCACGGTGGGCAGGTCGTCGAAGTGGAAGACGTTGCGCTGGAGCCACCTCCGGTAGGGCCAGCGCGTGGAGATGTCGCGCTTGACCTCCTCGTCCTCGAGGATGCGGCCCTCGGTGAGGTCCACCATCAGCATGCGGCCCGGGGTGAGGCGGCCCTTGCGGCGGATCTGCGCGGCGGGCACGTCGATGACGCCCGTCTCCGAGGCGAGGATGATGCGCTCGTCCTCGGTGACGAGGTAGCGCGCGGGGCGCAGGCCGTTGCGGTCCAGCGTGGCGCCGATGAGCTGCCCGTCCGTGAAGGCGATGGCGGCCGGCCCGTCCCACGGCTCCATGAGCGAGCTGGAGTACTCGTAGAAGGCGCGACGCTCGTCGCTCATCAGCGTGTGGCCCTCCCACGCCTCCGGAATCATCATCATCATGGCGTGGGGGAGCTGACGCCCGCCCAGGTACAGCAGCTCCACCATGTTGTCGAACTGCGCCGAGTCGCTCTTGCCCGGGACGATGAGGGGGAAGAGCGGCTCCAGGCTGCCGCCGAAACGGGCCGACTGCAGCAGCCCGCGCCGCGCGTTCATCCAGTTGCGGTTGCCGTGCAGGGTGTTGATTTCGCCGTTGTGCGCGATGTAGCGGAACGGCTGCGCCAGCTCCCAGGTGGGGAAGGTGTTGGTGGAGAAGCGCGAGTGCACCAGACCCAGCGCGCTCACGAACTCGGGGTGCTGCAGGTCCACGTAGAAGCGCGGGAGCTGCCGGGGCAGGAGCAGGCCCTTGTAGATGAGCGTCTCCGCGGAGAAGCTGGCCACGTGGAACTGGCCCTCCGGATCCAACGCGCGCTCGCGGATGCGCCGCTCGGCCAGCTTGCGGATGCGGTACAGCTTGCGCTCGAAGGCGCTGGGCACCACGCGGCGCCGGGCGACGAAGAACTGCCGGATGACGGGCGCTCCCTCGCGGGCCAGCCGGCCCAGGTACGAGGGCTCCACCGGCACGTCCCTCCAGCCCAGCACGCGCTGGCCCTCGTCGGCGGCCACCTGCTCCAGCGCCGCCTCGCAGGCGATGCGCGCCTCCGCGTCCGAGGGGAGGAACACCATGCCCACGCCGTACTGGCGGCGCGGGGGCAGGGGGAAGCCCAGCCTCTCGCGCTCGAAGAAGCGGTGGGGCATCTGGACGAGGATGCCGGCCCCGTCTCCCGTCTCCGGATCCCTCCCCGCCGCGGCCCGGTGGCTCAACCGGTTGAGCAGCTCCAGGGCGTCGTCGACGATGGCACGCGACTTCTCGCCCCGGATGTGAGCCACGAAGCCCACTCCACAGGCATCGTGCTCGGTGTCCGGCTCATACAGCCCATAGCGTCCCGGGCCTTGCGGCATCAGTGCTCCCTCGCGGCGGGTAGAAATCCGTTCAACGCCGGGAGTGTATTGCGCCGCGTCAGGAGACGGAAAGAAGAACGCGAGGGAGGGAAGCCCGGAGGAACCCGGACCGGGCGGAGGAGCGAGGGCCCGGGTGGGAGGGGTGCCGGCTCCCTTCGGCGCCGTGGCCTCGCCTGTACGTCCCTGACGCGGAGGTGATGGGAGTGTGGAGTTCGCTCAACTCCGCCCCACCCCGAGCCCGGTAGGCGGCCTCCCACCAAGCCTTCACCTTCTCTGGCACCCACGGCGAGGACGCCGTGGCCAGGGAGGGGAGACGTCATGATGCGAAAGCCCGGGATGAAGGGGGGCGGAGGTGTGCTGACCGCTCTCGCGATGCTGGTCTGTGCCCAGGTGGGATGGGCGGACACCGGAGACAGGTACGAGCAGGTCCAACCCTCGAGCCCCCGTGTGCTCGTCTATCGGCCGGAGGCCTCCACCGCGGTGGACCCGCGCGCCACGCGGGACTCCGGTGACGACGGGCACGAGGGCCCACCCGGGTCCATCCGCGTCTTCTACCCGGTGCGCGGACAGTCCTCCAGCGGCCTGTGCTGGATGGGCCTGGCCGTGGACAGCCGGAACAATGTGTACCCGTTCTTCGGCAACGTCTCCCGCATCCGCCCCGATGGAACGCTCGTCAACGGGGCCAATGACACGAACTACTTCGCGACGGGTGGCCTCGGCTTCTGGTTCTCACTCGATGAGAAGGGAGGGGTCTTCTACAACGCGGGGGGTTCGGAGCTCCTCTCCGCCCCTTTCAGGGAGGGCAGCACCTTCTCCCCGCTCCTCTCGGGATTCGAGCTGGCCGAGGCCATCACCCTGGGGCAGGGCCCCCTCGCTGGAAGCCTCTTCGTGACCGAGCCCACCGTGAACCGGGTCAGCCGCGTGACGCTCTCTCCGCTGGGGCTGAGCGTCTTCAGCTCAGGGCCATTCACGAACCCGGAGTCGATCGCCAGCGCCCCGGACGGCACCCTGTACGTGGTGAACCTGGGAGCCACGCCGCCCGAGCTCATCCGCATCGCCCCCGATGGAACTCCGAGCCTCTTCGCCACGGGGACGGTCGGTCAGGTCAACAGGGCCATCGCGGTGGACCGCGCCGGCAACGTCTACTGGAGCCGGGCGGAGGGCTTCGTGAAGTATGACGCGAGCGGCGCGGTGGTCGGGATGCTGCCGGGGCCACCGGACAAGCCAGCCTTCGGCAACCCGATGGGCGCCGCCTTCGACCGGCACGGCAACCTCTTCGTCGTCGACAACGGCGACTGCAAGAAGGTCTACGAGTACCGGAGGGTGGGTGACATGGCGGGCCCGGTCGTCATCGACATCGAGCCGGGGGACGACACGAACGAGGTCGGCCTGGAGCACAACGCCCGGGTCAAGGTGGCCATCCTGAGCACGGCGGAGCTCGATGCCACCCGGGTGTCACCGTCGACGGTGCGCTTCGGGGCCACCGGTACCGAGGCCGGGCCGGTGAGCTACTCCCGCAAGGACGTGAACGGGGATGGGCGGCTGGACAAGGTCCTGTGCTTCAAGGTCCGGCAGACGGGCCTCACGTGCGACAGCACCTCGGCCGTGCTCACGGGCAGCACCCGGGACGGGACGTCCTTCCGCGGCACGGGCGCGGTGCGGCCCACGGGCTCCGGCTGCCGATGAGGCGGCTCAGGGAAGCATGAGGGCTTCCTGGGGAACGCGCTCCAGGTGGGAGGTGCGTTCCTCGGGACGGCCGCGCTCCTCGGAGGGCCCCAGCGTCGCATGCACGGCGGCGAGCAGATCCGCCTCGCGGTAGGGCCGTGAGCACAGGGAGTGCTCCGGCTGGGCCCAGGCGGGCCGCGAGGCCCCGGCCAGCACGATGGGGATGGGCCGGGCGCGTGGCAGCTCCGCGAAGGCCGCCAGGAAGAGCCCCAGTTGGGTGGGTGGGGCACTGGACGACAGCAGCACCAGGTCCACCGGAAGGGACGAGGCCCGGCGCAGCGCGTCCACGCCATCGTGCGCGGTGAGCACCTCGAAGCCCCCGGCGCGAAGCACGCGCTCGGCCACCACTTCCTGGGAGCGGTCCTCGTCGAGCAGCAGCACCCGGCGCGGCAGCCGGCGCACCTCGTTCACGGGCATGCGCGGCAGCCCCAGGGTGAAGATGGAGCCCTGGCCCTCGGCGCTCGCCACCGACAACGAGCCCCCGTGCAGCCGCGCGATGGAGTGGCTGATGAAGAGACCCAGCCCCAGCCCGCCGAAGTGCCGGTGCGAGGCGTTGCCCGCCCGGTAGAAGCGCTGGAAGAGCCGCGCCTGGTCCTGCGCGGGGATGCCGATGCCCCTGTCCTTCACGTGGATGCGCGCATCCCCGTGCACCACCTCCACCTCCACGCAGATGGGGTCGCCCTTGGGGCTGTACTTGTTCGCGTTCTCCAGCAGGTTGACGAGCACCTGCTCCAACCTGTCCCGGTCTCCCTGGACCCAGAGGCGCTCGCGCGGCACCGTCAGGGTGAAGGGGCGCTCGCAGGTGTGGCGGAACTGGTCCACCACCTCGGCCACCAGGTGGCCCATCTCCAGGGGCGCGGGCAGCAACGTCAAGCGACCTCCCTCCAACCGCGACACGTCCAGCAGACCGTTGACCAACCCCGCCAGCCGATCCACCTGCCGCTTCGACTTGAGGACGCTGGCGGGCTCCACCGGCAGCCCCTGCGCGAGCCGGCGCTCCATGGAGTGGAGCAGGAGCTTGAGCGGGGTGAGGGGCGTCTTCAGCTCGTGCGAGGCGATGGACATGAACTCCTCGCGCACCCGCAGGGCCGCCTGGGCCTCTCGCAGCAGGCGGGCGTTCTCCACCGTCACCGCCACCTGCCCGGCCGCCGCGCTCCACAGCTCCAGCTCGCGCAGGGAGAAGGAGGTCCCCTGCTCCTTATAGAGGACGAGCAGCCCCACGGCGCGCCGGGGGGACAGCAGCGGCACCGCGGCGAAGATGGAGCCCACCGAGTCGCCGTAGCCGCGCTGGACGCCGATCTGAGGCTGCCGGGTGACGAGCGCCGCCTCGAAGGAGTCGGCGTGGTCCTCGAGCGCGTCCTCGGGGGAGCCGGAGCTGGCCAGGTCGGACACGGCCACGCGGCGCAGGGGCTGACCCTCCTCGGCGAGGTACACCTCGGCGCGGCGGACCTGGGCGCAGCGCACCACGGCCAGCACCGCGGCCTTGCAGACGGAGTCCACGTCCAGCGTCTCGCCCACCTCGCGGGCGATCTCCTGGAGGGCCTGGGCGAAGGCGACCTCGTCATCGACACCGGAGGGCTCGAAGAGGAGCCAGGTGCCGGGGGCCGCGCCCGTACGGCCGGGGCGCGCCTGGATGCGCATCTGCTTGAGGCCGGCGGTGATGACGTAGCCCGAGTGGCCGCGGCCCTCTCGCAGGGAGCGCTCCAGGGCATCGCGGCCCCGGCCCCCCTCGAGGATGGACAGCACCGGGTCTCCCACCTTCAGGTCCATCCCCGTCTTGGCGTTGAAGTCCGGCTCCAGCCACTCCACACACAGGTCCGGACCCAGCCGGATCACGGCCTGGGGGACACACGCGAGGATGTCCTGGAAGTCGGAGGGCAGCATGCGGGACAAGAAGTGGAGTACGCCCAGCCGATCGGACACACAAGACGGGCAGCCTCATCCTGCTCCCCCCTGGACACCAGGGGCGTTGAACCCCTGACAGGAGGGGGTCCTGGCGTGGGGGAGAGCGTTCACCACTGAGAGGCTGCAATCCTCCCAGTGTGTGTTAGACGACACCCCGCCATGTCTTCCCAGCCCACCAAGGAATTGAAGACCTTCCCCAACCCGGCACCGGAGCGCGACTACGAGATCGCCTTCGACGTCCCGGAGTTCACGTGCCTCTGCCCGCTGACGGGGCAGCCAGACTTCGCGAAGTTCCGGATCCGCTACGTCCCGGACGAGCTGTGCGTGGAGCTGAAGAGCCTGAAGCTCTACATGTGGTCGTACCGGAACGAGGGCGCCTTCCATGAGAAGGTGACCAACACGATCGCGGACGACATCGTGCGAGCCATCCAACCGAGGCAGCTGACGGTGGAAGGCGACTTCTTCGTGCGCGGAGGCATCGGGACGATCGTGACGGTGCGCCACGAGAAGAAGGGCAAGGGAGCGAAGGCGGCGAAGAAGAACGTCCACGTTCCGGCGCGCCGCAAGTAGGCCCAGGAACCCCCCAAGAACCCCTCTCCGTGTCCAAACCCCTCTCCCCCTGGGAGAGGGTCGGGGTGAGGGTCTACCCGGGACCCGTCACCGCAGTGTCAACTGCCGCACGAGCCCCATCCAGTATGACTGCGTAAACGCGAGCCCGGCACCAAGACCCGCGGCGGCGGTAGAGGCGGCGAGGAGCCAGGGAACCCAGGCCCGGGGAGTCTGGGCCTGCAGGTCGAAGTCCTCGACGATGTTCAGCTCTTCCTGGGTGAGGTGTGCGAGCGCCTCGGTCTCGGTGAGCTTCTGCCGGTGGCGGAGGAAGCCGACGAGGAAGGCCTCGTAGGACATGCGGACGTGGCGGGCGAGGAAGGACTCCAGGTCGCGGCGCATGGCGGCGGCATTGGGGTAGCGCTCCTCGGGCTTCACCTGGAGGGCGCGCTGGATGATGTCGGCCAGGGGCTTGGGGACCTGGGGAGCGACCTTGCCCAGGGGGGTGTAGTCGCCATCGCGGATGCGGGCGAAGACCTCACCGGCGTTGCGGCCGAGGAAGGGGCGGCCTCCGGAGAGGGCCTCGTAGAGGAGCACGCCGAGCGCGAACAGGTCGGTGCGCCCATCCACCGGCGCGCCCGTCACCTGCTCGGGGGACATGTACGAGGGGGTGCCCACCGCCATGCCCTGGGCGGTGAGGGCCTCCAGGCCCACGTCCTTGGCCACGCCGAAGTCCATCAGCTTCACGTCGCCGGCCTTGGTGAGCATCACGTTGGCGGGCTTGAGGTCGCGATGGATGATGCGGCGGAAGTGCGCGTGCTCCAGGGCTCCGGCGATGCGGGCGCCCACGGCGGCCCCCACCTCGGGAGGCAGCGGCCCCTCCTTGATGAGCTCGTGCAGGGTGGGCCCATCCACGAACTCCATCACCATGAAGAGGACGTCGTTCTTCTCCACCAGGTCGTACAGCGTGACGATGTTCTGGTGGCGGAAGGCGGCGAGCGCGAGCGCCTCGCGGCGGAAGCGGGAGACGGCCTCCTTGTCCCGGACGGGATCGGCGAGCATCTCCTTGATGGCGACCTCGCGCTGGAGCATCTCGTGGAGACCCCGGTAGACCTGGGCCATGCCGCCGCGGCCCAGTTCTCCGAGCACGCGGTAGGCGCCTATCTTCCGGTGTCTGACAACAGGCTTCTCGGTGGAAGGCACGGGCCGGAGGGTAGCGAATCCAGGAGCGCGGCGTCGACACGCCCGGAGTGCAGACAGCCGGACGGTAGAAATCCCCACATACGGAAAGCGAGAGAACGAGAAGAGCCACGCGCGCGCTGATACTCTGCGCGCCCCATGAAGAAGCTGCTCATCCTCCTCCCCGCCTTCCTCATCGCCCTCCCGGGCTGCCTCGTCATCCGCGATACCCGCTACGTCCCCTCCCGCTCCAAGCACAGGGACAGGGACCCCGAGTGCCACCCCAGCCAGTACTGGGATGGGCACAAGTGCCGCCACAAGGGCAAGGGCAAGGGCGCGCGCAAGCACGACGACTGAGACGCACGGTACGCGGACACCGAACGGACACGGATGGAATCACCGGCCCCGGAGACCCTCACCCCTGCCCTCTCCCGAAGGGAGAGGGAGGAGTTGTCCGCGGAGACACGGGGGCAACGCATCACCCTGCTCGACGGGGGCGCCGAGGCCTACCCTCGCATGCTGGAGGCCATCGCCTCGGCCACCCGGCGCGTGCACCTGGAGGTGTACGCCTTCGAGCGCGAAGGTGTCGGCACGCGCTTCGTCTCGGCCCTCGCCGCCGCGGCCCACCGGGGCGTGGAGGTGAAGGTCATCGTCGATGGCTGGGGCAGCATCGGCGGGAGCCGCGCGCTCGCGGAGACGCTGAGGGCCGCCGGCATCAAGGTCCGCATCCACAACCCGCTCACCTCCATCCTCCTCGGCCGCATCTGGCGCAACCACCGGAAGCTCCTCCTCGTGGACGACACGGTGGCCTTCCTCGGTGGCATCAACATCGGGGACCACTACGCCACCGAGGAGGGACGGCCGGGGTGGGCGGACCTGGCGCTGGAGCTGCGGGGCGACATCTGCGCGCGACTCGGCGAGAGGCTCACGGCCGGAGCGTCCACGCTGGAGGCGGGCCCGGTGCGCCTGCTGCTGTCCGGCTTCGGCGGAGGGTGGCGCCTGCGGGGGCGCTACCTGGCGGCGCTGGCGCAGTCCCGGGAGAAGGTGGTGCTGGCCCACGCATACTTCCTGCCGGACCGGGGCGTCGTGCGCGCCCTCAAGCGGGCGGCGAAACGGGGGGTGGAGGTGCACCTGCTGCTGGCCGGCCGCAGCGACGTCCCCTTCGCCCGCGCGGCCACCATGCGCCTGTACCACACCCTGCTGCGCGCGGGCGTGCGCATCCACGAGTGGACGGCCACCACGCTGCACGCCAAGGCGGCGGTGGTGGACGGGCGGCGGCTGCTGGTGGGCAGCTTCAACCTCGACCCGCTCTCGCTGGTGAACCTGGAGACGCTGGTGGAGGTGGAGGACGCGGACGTCGCCGCGCGGGCCACCCAGTGGATGGAGCGGCACATGGGCCAGGCCCGGCCGGTGGGCCTGGAGGACTGCGCGCGCTCGGGCCTCCAGCGCTGGCTTCTGGACGTGGTGGGGCTGGCGGTCGCCCGCTTCACCGAGCGCTTCGCCAGCTTCATCGGCTCGCGGCGCATGCGCCGCCGGGGCTGACGGCGCTCAGGCCCTGCCCTCCACGCCGGACGCCCGGGTCACCGCGTCCAGGAGCTGCTCGAGCCGGAAGGGCTTCCTCAGGAAGACGTGCCAGCGCCGCGGCTCGGATTCCGGCGGTGAAATCTCGCTCATGAGGACGATGGGCACGCCCTTCAGCTCGGGACTCCTCGCCATCTGCTCGAGCACCTGCGGTCCGGAGAGGAGGGGCATCATCACGTCCAGGACGATGACATCCGGGCGGTGCTTGCGCAGATACTCGAGGGCCTCCCGGCCATTTCCGCAGACGGCGACCTCATAGCCCTCGTCCCGCAGGACGTCGGCCACGACCTGTTGCACGTCGAACTCGTCCTCGACGACCAGGATGTTCTTCACCGCTTGCCCCCGCCGCCCTTGCCCGGCTTCTTGCCGGCGCGCTTGACCGTCCGCCGCGTCGCTCCCTTCCGGGCCGGAGGAGACCCGCGCAGACGCCCGTGCCCGCTGAGGAGGACCTCGGCGCTCTCGAAGGAATCGGCGACGTCGATGCCCTTGGAGGTGATGCGGAACTCGCGCAGCGAGGTGTCGTAGGCGCTCTCGCGCATCTTCATGATGGAGAGCAGCCGGTACATCTGCGAGCGCAGCTCCAGGTAGCGCAGCACCACCACCGTCTCCACCACGTTGGCCAGCTCGGGGGTGGGCAGGTCGAGCTCGGGCTGGAAGAGCTCCAGCTCGTCGGTGATGACGGTCGTCACGTCCTGCATGCGCAGCTGGTTGGTGAGGGCCGACAGGAAGCGGGGGATGCGGTCCGCGTACACCGCCGCCGCGCGGAAGCCCTCGGCCCCGTCGATGAACAGGCGCCGGCGCTCCTCCTGGGGCTCATCGAGCCGCAGCTTCTCCAGGAGCTGCTCGGCCAGCGAGTCCATGAAGTGCTCCAGTGGCGGCTGCCACTCCAGCTTGATGCTGCCGTCCTTCACGTAGCGCTCCAGGGGGATGCCCACGTCCTCGGCCTTCTCGATGAGGCGGGGCGGCGGCTCGTAGAACCCGAAGTACGTCCCGCGCTGGCCCTGGCGCGCGCCCTCCACCAGGAAGGAGAGGCCCAGCAGCGTCTTGCCCGTCCCCGGCGCCCCCACCAGGGCGATGGTGGAGCCCGAGGGCACACCTCCACCGAGCATCTCGTCCAGCCGCTTCAGGCCGAAGCCCATGCGGACGCGCTGCTCGCGGGCCTGCTCGGGCGGCTTGCTGAATTGAATCTCCGTCCGTGGGTGGATGATGAGACCCGCGTCGGTGATCTCCACCTCGTGGCGCCCCCGGAGGTAGTCGCTGCCACGGAACTTGTGCACCGTCAGCTCGCGCACGGCGCGCGGTCCGATGAGCTGGTCGGACAGCTCGATGACGCCATCCACCAGGGAGTTCTCCACGTGCGAGCGCGAGCGCAGGGTGGAGAGCAGCAAGATGGTGCAGCCCAGCAGGTTGGCGGCGGTCTGGAGCGCGTGCACGAACTCCCGGTAGGCCTGGGGACTGGAGGAGAGCTGCTCGGCGCTCTCCATGCCATCGATGACGAAGAGGGTCGCCCTGCGCTCGCGCAGCGTGCGGCGGATGAGCTCGAGCAGTCCGGTGAAGCCCTGTTCGCGCACCTCCTGATAGCCACTGATGTAGTAGAGCTTCTCGGGGAGGTACTCGTGCTTGAAGAAGCGCAGCGAGGAGAGGTGCCCCACCATCTTCGCGTGCGACTCGACGAGCAGCGTCATGTAGACGCACCGTCCGCCCTGCTTCTCGATGTGATTGCAGCACACCTGGTTGGCGAGGATGGTCTTCCCGCTGCCCGGCGGCCCCATCACGGAATAGGCACCGCCCACCTTGAAACCGCCCTTGAGGATGAAGTCCAGACGCGGAATGCCCGTCTGGACCCGCTCCTCCCGGGTCCCACCGCCCTCGCCCTCGTTCCGGGACTCACTCACTGGCCACCTCCGTCACCTCCACGGGCAGGCACAGCGTGAAGCTGGAGCCCCCGCCCTCCCGCCCCGACACCCTCACCGTGCCCCCATGGGCACGGGCAATCTCCCGGACGATGTACAGGCCGAGCCCCAGGCTCTCCACGCGATGGCCCGAGGCCGCACGCTCGAACGGGTTGAAGATGCGCTCCCTGTCACCGTCGGCCACGCCGATGCCCCGGTCCTCCACCCGTAGGGAAACCGTCCCGCCCTGGAGCCCGGCACACACCGAGATGGGCCCGCCCGCGCCGTACTTGATGGCGTTGGTGACGAGGTTGCTGAGCGCCTGCTCCACCCGCATCCTGTCCCAGTGGACCTGGACCGGGGGACAGTCCTCCACCACCAGCGTCGAACCCGCCTGCCGGGACTGCTCGGTGAAGCGCTCGCACACCTCGCGCACCAGGGTGCCCAGCTCGAAGCGCTCACGTTCCAACACGAAGTGGTTGTTACGGGCCCGGCTCACGTCGAGCAGGTTCTGCACCAGCACGCCCAACCGGCGGACCTGCCTCAAGGCGGGCTCCAACCTCTCGGCCACCTGGCTCCCCGACAGGTTCGTCTCGCGGCGGGCGCCCCGTTGCAGGCGCTCCAGCACGAGCTGGAGCACGGTGATGGGGGACTTGAGCTCGTGCGAGGCCACGGACAGGAAGGTGTCGCGTGCCCCGAGCGCCCGCCGCAGGTCCTCTTCCGCGCGCCGCCACGGGCTGACTTCCTGGAAGGTCAGCGTCACCACGCCCGGCGAGCGGGAGCGGTCCACCCGGGAATGCACCACGAACGTGTGGTCCCCCTCGGGCGTCGCCCAGCGGAACAACTCGCCCTCCAGGCGCTCCCCGCGCGCGGCCCGCGTCACCGGGTGTTGCTCCGGTGGAAGGGGGGCGCCCTCCCCGTCGGACACGGCGGTGGGGGGAACAAGGGAGAAGGGCAGCGCCCGCGCCGCCGCGTTGGTGAACAGCACGCGCCCGGACGCCTCCTCGAGCCGGACCACGGGAACCGCGAGGAAATCGAGAACGCTCTCCCTGCCTGACTGCTCGGACACTCCCGTCTCCCCGTCCATCAGCACAGCACGAACAGATGGCCCCCGGTGTCGCATTCGGTAACCGCGGTCCCCCAAGATGGGCATGCGGTCAACGGAGGCAACCGGGCGGAACGACGCGCCTCGCGCCGCTCCGTCATCTGTTCGACGCTTTTCAGCCCGTGGCCTGTGGCACCTGCCGCGAGGGCACGGGCGCATCCGGGGCCGTGGCATGGCGCAGCGCCTCCAGCGGCTTGGGATCCTGATGGCTGTTGCGCTTCGCCATCTCCATCAGCACGGCCTGGCTGCGCACCTGCCGTCCATCTCTTCCCACCGGCACGTAGGAGCCATCCACCTGGAGCCGCCGCGCCTTCACGTTGTCCGCGAGCGCGACGCCCAGCACCTCGTCCAGCAGC
Organism: Archangium lipolyticum; assembly: GCF_024623785.1. Classification (NCBI taxonomy): domain Bacteria; kingdom Pseudomonadati; phylum Myxococcota; class Myxococcia; order Myxococcales; family Archangiaceae; genus Archangium; species Archangium lipolyticum. The sequence goes on along the minus strand of NZ_JANKBZ010000002.1, from coordinate 156,645 downwards.
CGCTGGCGGATGGCGGGATCCTCCACGGGGAACATCACCTCCACGCGGCGCAGGAAGTTGCGCGGCATCCAGTCCGCGCTGCTCATCCACACCTCGGGGTTGCTCCCCGCGCCGAAGGCGAACACCCGGCTATGCTCCAGGAAGCGGTCCACCACGCTCGTCACGCGGATGCGCTCGCTCACGCCGGGTACCCCCGGCCGCAGGCAGCAGATACCCCGCACCAGCAGGTCGATCTCCACCCCCGCCTGGCTCGCCGCGTAGAGGGCGCGGATGACGGTGGAGTCCACCAGCGAGTTCATCTTCGCCACGATGCGCGCGGGCTCGCCGCGCCGGGCCTTCTCCGCCTCGCGCTGGATGAGCGAGAGCACCCGCTCCTGCAGGCCCATGGGCGCCACGGCCAGCCGCTTCCACTGCGGCGCCACCGCGTAGCCGGTGAGCATGTTGAAGAGCGCGCTGACGTCGTCGGCGATCTCCTCGCGCGAGGTGAAGAGCGACAGGTCCGTGTACAGGCGCGCGGTGTGGGGGTTGTAGTTGCCCGTGCCCAGGTGCACGTAGCGGCGGATGCCGTTGCCCTCGCGGCGCACCACCAGCACCACCTTGGCGTGCGTCTTCAGGCCGATGAGGCCGTAGACGACGTGCACCCCGCTCTCCTCCATCTTCCGCGCCCAGGCGATGTTGTTGGCCTCGTCCAGGCGGGCCTTGATCTCCACCAGCACCGCCACCTGCTTGCCGTTCTCCACCGCGCGCGACAGCGCCCGGGCAATGGGGCTGTCCCCACTGGTGCGGTACAGCGTCTGCTTGATGGCCAGGACGTCCGGATCCTCCGCGGCCTCCTCCAGGAAGCGCACCACGGGATCGAAGGACTCGTAGGGGTGGTGCAGGACGACGTCCCGCTCGGCGATGACCCCCAGCAGGGACTCGACGTCGCGCAGCACCGGAGGCACCGCGGGGGTGAAGGGCTCCACGCGCAGCTCCGGCCGGGGCTCCACATCCAGCAGCCCCATCACATCCGAGGGCTGCAATGGCGCCTGCTGCCGGTACACGTCCATGCTCCCCAGCTTCAGGGCCGCGGTGAGCAGGGATTCGATCTGCGGACTGGCCGTGGCATCCAGCTCCAGGCGCACCGCGGCGCCCCGGTCCCGCCGGCGCAGCTCGTCCTGGATGGTGGAGAGCAGATCCTCGCTCTCCTCATCGTCCACGTTGAGGTCCCAGTTGCGCGTCACGCGGAAGGCGGCGGTGTGCTCCACCACGTAGCCGGGGAAGAGGTCGGCCGCGCACAGGGCGATGACCTCGCCCAGCAGCAGGAAGGCCAGGCCCTTGTCCACCGGCATGGGCACCAGCTGGCGCAGCACGCTGGGCACCTGCACCACGGCCAGGGAGGAGCTGCGCACGTTGCGCTTGCGCTTGGGGCCCTCGCGCCGCAGCAGCACCGCCACGTTGAGGGACTTGTTGCGCAGGTGCGGGAAGGGGTGGCCCGGATCCACCGCCAGCGGGGTGAGGGCCGGGAAGACGGTGGTGGTGAACCAGGTGCGCGCGGCCGCCTTCTGCTCCGCCGTCAGCTTGTCCCGGGTGAGGAGGCAGACCCCCGCGGCCATCAGCCCGGGCTGGAGCTCCTCCACCCAGAGGCGCGAGGCCGAGTCCACCAGCCTGTGCACGCGCTCGCTGATGGCGCTCAGCTGCTCCGCGGGCAGCATGCCGTCCGCGGCCGTCTCGGCCACGCCGCTGGCCAGCTGCTGCTTCAGGCCCGCCACGCGGACCATGAAGAACTCGTCCAGGTTCGAGGAAGCGATGGCGAAGAACTTCAATCGCTCGTAGAGAGGGAGCTCACGGTCACGAGCGTCGTCCAGCACCCGCTCGTTGAAGGCCAGCCACGACAGCTCGCGGTTGATGAAGAGCTGCGGATCATTGAATTGCACGGCCGGAGAGTCTTGCAGGAGGTCGGTCACGTCACGTCACGGAGCTGTCACGAAACTCTACTAAAGAATGGCGGACCCGGCAGAGGGCCCCATGCTTCGAGCCGCAACCTTTCTCACATCCTGAACCCATGCCCACCTCGTCCCTACATCCCGTGCTCGCCGCCATCGACGTGGGCACCAACGCCGTGCGCCTGGAGCTGGCCCGGCCGGATGCCGAAGGCTCCCTGGAGACCCTGCACCAGGAGAGAGACCCCATCCGCCCCGGTGAAGGGGTCTTCACCAGCGGTGAGATGCCGAAGGAGACGGCGGATCGGCTGCTGTCCACGCTGCGGCGCTACGCGGCGCTGTGCCGGCGGCACAAGGCCCGGGTGCGGGCGGTGGCCACCAGCGCGATGCGGGACGCGAGGAACCGCGATGAAATCGTCCAGCGGGTGCGCGACGAGGCGGGGCTGAACCTGGAGGTGGTGAGCGGCAAGGAGGAGGCGCGCCTCATCTGCCTGGGAGTGCTGCACCGCAAACCGCCCCAGACGCGCTCGCTGCTGGTGGACATCGGCGGAGGCTCCACGGAGGTGGCCATCGCCACGGGCGAGCGGCCGGATGACCTGTGGAGCCTGTCGCTGGGCTCGGTGCGGCTCACGGAGATGTTCGACGCGGCCGGGAAGGTGACGCCCAAGCAGCTGCGGCTGATGCGCAGCTACGTGGAGGAGCAGATGCACAAGGGGCTCCCCAAGAACCTCTCGCACCTTCCCCGGGTGGCCCTGGGCTCCTCTGGCACCATCAACGCGGTGGTGGGCTTCGCGGCCAGCGAGGGCACCGCGCACGTCTCCGTGCGCCAGTTGCATCAGGCCGTGGAGACACTGGCGGAGATGCCACCGGAGCGGCGGCGCAAGCGCTTCGACCCGCGGCGCGCGGACATCATCGTGGCGGGGGCCACCATCCTCGAGCGGGTGGCGCGGCACCTGGGCGTGGAGAGCGTCACCGCCGTCAACCGGGGCCTGCGCGACGGCCTGCTGGTGGACCTGATGTACCGGCAGGACGAGACGCGAGAGGACACCTCGCTGGCGGACGCGGCGCTGGCCATGGGGCGGCGCCTCCTGTTCGACGAGAAGCACGCGCGCCAGGTGGCGAAGCTGGCGCTCACCCTCTTCGACGATCTGGCCGCGCTGCACAACCTGCCGCTCTCGTGCCGGCCCTACCTGGAGACCGCCGCGCTGCTGCACGACGTGGGCAACGCCGTCAGCTACGAGCGCCACCACAAGCACACGTACTACCTCATCCACCACGGCGACATCCCGGGCCTGGCGGATCGCGAGCGCGAAATCGTGGCGCGGGTGGCGCGCTACCACCAACGCAGCCCGCCCGAGTTGAACCACTCGGGGATGGTGGGGCTGAGCCCCGCCGAGGCGCGCCTGGTGCGCAAGCTGGCCACGCTGCTGCGGGTGGCGAACTCGTTGGATGGCAGCCACCACCAGCCGGTGAAGGAGCTCCGGGCCGTCAACGGCCGCGACGCGGTGTCCCTGCACCTCAAGAGCCGCCAGCCGGTGGACCTGGAGCTGTGGAACGTGGAGCGCGAGGCGGGCCTCTTCCGCCGCGTCTTCGGCAAGCGGCTCTCCCTGCACACCAGCCGTTAGCGCGGACCGGATGGCAGACCCAGAGGGATTGCTCCTGTAACCGCATCGTCACTAAAACTGCCTCCGCAGTACCCAAACCCAAGGAGGCAGACGTATGAGCCAGGACAGCAAGAAGACGGAGCAGAAGGAGCAGCAGAAGAGCCAGCGCACCCCCGGCCGCAAGCTCACCCGCGAGGAGCTCGACCAGGCCACGGGCGGTACGAGCCAGGCCGCCATCCCCGGCTGCTGCACCCAGGGCTGCTGCGAGAGCAATCCTCGTTAGGCCCCCAGCCGTTGCCTGAGGCCCTCCGCACGCCAGGGCTGAACCGGGGCCCTTCCCAGGGCCTCGGAGGCGTGAGCATCCACTGAGCGCCTGATGGGAATCTTCGCCTCTCCCTGTACCGCGCCGCGCCTGTCACCGGGGCGTAATTGCTCCTCCAACGGCACCTCCACTAAAACCCCCCACGCCGTACCCAAACCCAAGGAGGCAGACGTATGAGCCAGGACAGCAAGAAGACGGAGCAGACGGAGCAGAAGACGCAGCAGAAGAGCCAGCGCACCCCCGGCCGCAAGCTCAACCGTGAGGAGCTTGCCCAGGCCACGGGCGGTATCGACCGGAGCCCCTCCATCCCGGGCTGCTGCACCCAGGGCTGCTGCGAGTAATCAGCATCGCCGCCGTCCCCTGATGCCCTCCGCACGCCAGGGCTGAACCGGGGTCCGTCAGGGCCTCGGAGGCGTGAGAATCCAGCTGCCCCGGACCCTGTTCTCCGGGGCAGTCCTCTCCCAAGAAGAACCCGCGCCCTACCCTCCCAATCCCCATGATGGACGATCGCTTCTGGTGGCCTTTCGATCTCTCCCCCCGCACGGAGCGGGCGTTCCTCGCGTTCCGTGAGCGGATGCGGCGCGAGCCGTGTGCGCTGGACACGCGCACCACCCGGCTGGCCGCCGACCTGCTGGCGCACACGATGGCCCGCCATGTCGCGGACGTGCTCGAGCGCGACTCGCTGCCGCACCTGGGTCACATCATCAACGGCTGGGGCAACGCCCGGCTGGGCGGGCGCACGATGCTCGAGGGCCTGGAGCGGTTCGTCCACCGCGACGAGGCCCGGCGCCCCTTCATCCTCCAGCGCGACACGGAGGGCGAGTTCCACCCGTGGCAGAGCTTCGCCTACGTGGTGATGGCGGGAGTGGAGCCCGGACTGCCTCTGCCCACGGTGGGAACCACGTTCCGGGAGATCGCCCTCAACAGCCGCCAGCTCAACGTGACGGATGGCATCGAGCTGGGCCACCAGCTCTACGCGCTCGCGTACCTGGAGCCCGAGCCCCAGCAGGCGCCCTTCTTCATGGGCAAGCAGGCCCTGGACGTGCGGGGGCTGCTGGAGCAGGCGGTGGACGCGCACCACCACGGCGGCTTCCAGGTCTGCCGCAAGGTGCACCTCACCGAGGGCCTGTGCACCGCCGCCGCGCGCATCCGCGGCCTGGAGGACTTCCGCGAGCCGGCCCAGGGCTTCCTGGAGGGACAGCTCGACATCCTCTTCCTGCTCGGCGCGGTGCTGGAGCAGGTGGATGAGCTGTCGGCGTCCGGCGGTCCCTGCGGGCCGGGCACGCTGGTGTACGAGCTGCGCGACACGCTGATCATCGACAACCTGCTGGAGAACCACTGCTACTACGCCGGGCACATCATCGAGCTGGCCGGGCTGGCGCACATGGCCGGCTACGCCATCTCGCCCGAGCACTGGAGCGCCATGGCCTTCGTGGCCAACCGGCTCAACCAGATCTTCCCGCGCTACCTCCCCCACGCCACCTTCGAGGAGTGCTTCCTGCACTTCGGCCACTACCGCCGCGCCATCACCCTGCTGCTCGAGGTGGAGCGAGCCCGCGCGGAGGGGCGTCCCCTGGCGCTCGCGGACCTGGCACGCTTCACCGTGGACTTCGACCACCTGCCCGCGCTGCCGGAGGGCATCAGCCTGGAGCGCGTGGGTTCCCCGCCCGCCAAGGACGACCTCTTCTGGCTGGCCCCGCCCTCGCCCGGTGGCAGGCCCGGCTTCGAGCAGATCGTCGCCCACTACACGCGCCAGGCCCGGCCCCAGCTGGAGGCACGCGGCCGCTTCAACCACTTCCGCCGCGTGGGTCCGCCCACCTGGCCCCGCGCCCTGCACTACGAGCTGCTCGACTACGGCGAGCAGGTGGGAGCGGAGATCCACCTGGAGAGCGAGGCGGTGCGTCCACTCGGTGAGCGGCTGCGGGCCCTGACCGAGCGCGTGGCCCGCCGCTTCCCCAACCAGGCCGTGGAGTGGGACTCCGACTGGTCGCGCCAGCGCGGCCGGCTGCGCCTGCTCTTCGCGCCCCAGACCCCGCCCGAGGCCGTGGCCGCGGGCCTGCAGGCACTGATCGACGAGACCTATCCCGAGCTCGATGCCCTGGCCTCGAACGTGGTCGTGCCGCTGAGCGAGCGGCCCCTGGTCTCCAGCCCCAGCCGGTCCACGCAGTCCGGTCACTGAGTGGGCCTCATGAAGCAGATGGTCATCCTGGCGGGTGGGCGAGGCTCGCGCATGGGCGGGCTGCTCGGCACGTTGCCCAAGCCGCTGGCGCCCGTGGGTGGCAAGCCGCTGCTGCGGCACCAGCTCGAGCTGGGGCTGCGCCATGGCTTCACCGAGGCCGTGCTGCTCACCGGCCACGGGGGCGAGACGCTCGAGAGCGCCCTGGGCCCCGTGGAGGGGCTGAGGCTGCGCTACGTGCGGGAGGAGCGGCCCCTGGGCACCGCGGGGGCACTGATGCAGGCCCTGCCCGTGCTCGCCGAGCGCTTCCTCGTCCTCTACGGGGACACCCTCCTGGAGGTGGACCTGGAGCGGATGTGGACCCACCACCAGCGCGCGGGCGCGGACCTCACCCTCTTCCTCCACCCCAATGACCACCCGCAGGACTCGGACCTCGTGGAGGTGGATGAGGAGGACCGGGTGGTGGCCTTCCACGCGCCCCCCCACCCTCCGGAGCGGCTGGTGCCCAACCTGGCCAACGCCGCCCTCTACGTGGTGGAGCGGCGGATGCTCCAGGGCATCGAGGCCGAGGGCGCGGACCTGGCCCGGAACCTCTTCCCCCGGCTGCTCGCCCGTGGCGCGAAGCTCGTGGGCTATCGCAGCCCCGAGTACATCAAGGACATGGGGACCCCGGAGCGCTACGCGCGCGTGCAGGCGGACCATGCCTCGGGCAGGCCCCAGCGCTGCTCGCTGGAGGCACCCCGGCCGGCGGTGCTGCTGGATCGCGACGGCACGCTCAACCGGCACGTGGGCTACGTGCGGCGCCCCGAGGAGTTGGAGCTGCTCGAGGGTGTGGGAGCGGCGCTGCGCCGGCTCAACCAGGCGGGGCTGCGCACCGCGCTCGTCACCAACCAGCCGGTGGTGGCTCGCGGCGAGTGCACGGAGCAGGAGCTGCGGCGCATCCACTCCCGGCTGGAGCTGCTGCTGGGACGGCAGGGCGCCTACCTGGACCGGCTCTACTGGTGCCCCCACCACCCGGATGGGGGCTTCCCCGGCGAGCGGCCCGAGCTGAAGCGGGTGTGCGACTGCCGCAAGCCGGCCACCGGGCTCATCGAGCGTGCCACCCGCGAGCTGTGCCTGGAGCCGGGTGACTCGTGGATGGTGGGCGACACCACGGTGGACGTGCGCACGGCGCGCCAGGCCGGAGTGCGCTCCGTGCTGCTGAGGACGGGCGAGGCCGGCTCGGACGCGCGCTTCCCGGACCGCCCGGATTTCGTCTTCCTGTCGCTGGCCGAGGCGGTGGAGTTCATCCTCGTGGGCCATGCGGCGCTGCGTGCCCGGCTCGAGCCGCTGGCACGGGACATCCCGCCCGGGGCGTGGGTGGGCGTGGGCGGGCTGGCGCACGCCGGCAAGAGCACCACCGCCTCCGTGCTGCGCGAGGTGCTGCGCGCCCGGGGCCGCGCCGCCTCCATCGTCTCGCTCGACAATTGGATCCGCTCCGTCGGGCAGCGGCGCGAGGACGGCCTGGCCGACAACTTCGATTACGAGGCCATCGAGGACGCCCTGGGGCGGCTGCGCCGGGGCGAGCGCGTGGACATGCCCTGGTACGAACGCGCCACGCGCACGCGCCGCGAGGCGGGGGAGTCGCTGCGGCTCGAGCCCGGCGAGGTGCTCATCATCGAGGGAGTGCCCGCGCTCGACGTGCCCTGGCTCCAGCCGCACCTGGCGCTCAAGCTGTACGTGGAGGCACCCGAGCCCGAGCGCCTCACCCGCTTCATCAGGGACCGCTCCTGGCGCGGACAGGACGAGACCACGGCGCGGGCACTCTACGCGTCGCGCGAGGACGGCGAGCATCCACGGGTGCGTGCCACGCGAGCCCGCGCGGACGTGGTGCTGGGAGTGGGTGGATGATCATCGCCCATGCCCCACTGCGCATGAGCTTCGTGGGTGGGGGCAGCGATCTGCCCTCGTACTACCGTGAGCACGGTGGCGCGGTGGTGTCGGCCACGCTCGACCGGTACGTGTACGTGGCGGTGAAGGAGTCCTTCGACGGCCTGCTGCGGCTGGGGGGCGAGATGCAGGGCAGCGCCGAGCGGGCCGGGCAGCTCCAGCACCCGCGGGTGCGCGAGGCCCTGCGACTGCTGGGCATCGAGGGCGGACTGGACCTCGTCTCCATGTCCGACGTGCCCGCGCAAGGCACGGGCCTCGGTTCCTCGGGGAGCTTCACGGTGGCGCTGCTGCACGCCCTGCACGCCCACCAGGGCCGCCAGGTGGAGCCCGAGTCACTCGCACGGCAGGCCTGCCACGTGGAGCTGGAGCGGCTGGGCGAGCCCATCGGCAAGCAGGACCAGTACGCCTCCGCCTACGGCGGGCTGAACCTCATCGAGTTCCACGCCGACGAGCGCGTGTCGGTGCACCCGGTGGCCTGCCGGCCGGAGGTGCTCGAGGCCCTGGGACGCCGGCTGCTGACCTTCTACACGGGCATCACCCGCAGCGCCTCGGCCATGCTCCAAGGCCAGAACGAGGCCATCCGCACGCGGCCGCACACGCGAGACAGCCTGGGGCGGATGGTGGAGCTCGCGTATCAGATGAAACGGGAGCTGGAGGCCGGGCACCTGGAGGGCTTCGGTGCGCTGCTCGACGCCAACTGGCAGCTCAAGCGCGAGCTGAGCCACGGCATCTCCACGACCGAGATCGACGACTGGTACGAGCGCGCCCGGAAGGCCGGCGCACGGGGCGGCAAGTTGCTGGGCGCGGGCGGCGGCGGCTTCCTGCTCTTCGATGCTCCAGAGGAGCACCACCCCGCCATCATCCAAGCGCTCCCCGGGTTGCGCAGGGTTCCCCTGCGCCTTCAGCCCCGGGGCAGCGCCATCACCTCCATACGCCAGGGAGTGGCACCATGAGCTACAGCCAGACCTATTACGCGCGGATGATCCGGGCCATCCAGGGTCTGGATCTGCAAGAGGTCGAGCGCGCGGTGGACCTCATCGAGGACGCCTGGCGGGCGGACCAGCAGATCTTCACCCTGGGCAACGGAGGCAGTGGCTCCACCGCCTCGCACTTCATCTCGGACTGGAACAAGGGCATCCCCGCCAGGGACGGGCGGCGCCTGCGAGGCATCTGCCTCAACGACAACGTGCCGATGATGATGGCGTACGCCAACGACGTCTCCTACGAGTCCATCTTCGAGGAGCCGCTCAAGAACCTGATGCGGCCGGGGGACCTGGTCATCGGCATCTCCGGCAGCGGCAACTCGCGCAACGTGCTGCGGGCCATCACATATGCCAACGAGCATGGCGGGCGAACGCTGGGCCTGTGTGGCTATGACGGGGGACGGCTCAAGGAGCTGGCCCAGCACGTGCTGCACGTGCGCGAGCACCACATGCAGCTCGTGGAGGACCTGCACCTGTCCTTCGGTCACGTCGTCATGGGGCGGCTCTGCGGCGACCCCCGCCAGACTTGAGCCGGGAAGGCTCGAGCTCCACCAGCCGCCCGTTCCAGGTCTGGGTGTCGTCCGTGTAGGTGCCCCGGTAGTGGCCCACGCGGTAGCACTCGAGGCAGCGCGCGAAGTTGAGGTGCTCGCTGGCGGCGCGGCTCTGGCCCTGCAGGTCCCTGTGCTCGTCCCCGTGGGTGAGGTGGGTGACGCTGCCGCTGCGGCGCGGTGACAGGCCCAGCTCGAGCTGCAACCGCACCAGCAGATCCAGATCCTCCCAACCCCAGCCGGACAGGTCGGAGTTCATGCCGTCCACGGCGAGGAAGTGCTTGCGCCGCAGGAAGACCAGGCCCGGGGCGCTGCGGCTGTTCTCGCGCGGACGCATGAGGTTGGTCTCCACCTGGGCCGAGCGGCCCTTCGCGTCCACGAAGCGCACCGAGTAGGCCATCTCCACCAGGTTCGAGCGCTCTCGGCCGGGCTTGCGCTGGGACTCGAAGGTGCGGTCCACGGTGACGACATGGCGGCGGCCGAGCTGGGTGAGCGCCGGCCCGAGGAGGTCCGCCCCGAGCACGATGTCCGTGTCGAGGAAGAACAGGCGCTCGGCCCGGGCCGTGCCGACGCCCACGTTGAGCGCCAGGGATTTGTTGAAGCCCACGCCCGGCAGCTCCACGCCGCGCAGCCCGGGAAAGGGCCTCGCGCCCAGCACCCGGCGGAACAGCTCCGGGTCCCCTCCGCAGTTGACCACCACCACCTCCGCCGGACAGGCGGTGAACTGGCGCGAGTTCCTGCGCAGGGTCGTCTCCAGCTCGGGGCGGTTGCTCCAGGGAATGATGACGGACAGTTCGGGACGCGTGCTCATGCGCCGCGGAGCAAACCCGCTGCCCACCGCCGGGTCAATCACCGACGAGCAGCAACCCCAAGCGCACCAGGTGCACCACGCGCTCGCGGTCCCACGAGCCCTCACGCTCGAGCTGCTCCACCCTCACGGGCTCGCGGCAGCGCTCGGCCAGGCGGAGCTCCGCGGCGTCCAGGGAGAAGACGGCGGGCCAGGCCGCGTCGTCCAACCGGTACCGTCCGGGGGATTCCTCCGTCAGGGGAGCGGCCAGCCGCAGCCACGAGCGGGGACCGGGCTCGGGCGGCGCTCCGCTGGTGTAGTGGTCCACCACCCCCTGGTAGTGCTCCCAGGGACGATTGGCGGGCGGGAGCAATCCGGACACCTCCGGCTCGGGCCCGCGGGGCGCCAGCGCCACCGGATGCACCGGGCCCTGGGCCCGCGCGGCGACCGCCTCGGAGACCGCGTCACACAACACGCGCGTGCACACCTCCTCGCTGTAGGCGGTGCGGGCCCGCCGCAGTGCCGCCTCGGACATGCGCGCCCGTAGGGGCTCGTCCTGGAGCAGCCGCACCACCTCCTCCACTCCCCTCTCCAGGTCCATGCGAATGCCCGTGCGCGTGGTCCAGGTACGCATGAGCGCGCCCGTCTCCCCCGGCAGCACCGTGTCCTTGAGGCCTCCGTAGGCCGAGCCCACCACTGGCACTCCGCAGGCCATGGCCTCCACCGGCACATAGCCGAAGTTCTCGTCGATGGAGCTGGTGGGGTGGACGAGCACGTCCAGCGCTCCGTAGACCGCCGCCAGGTCCTCGTCCGGGAGGCCGGCGGGGAAGTAGAAGATGTCCTCCTTCAGCCCCAGCTCCTCCAACAGTCGGCCCATGTACTTCTGATACTCCCGCGTGTAGGCCAGCACCGGGTAGTCGACCCAGTAGTTGCCCACCATCACGCCGGCCACCCGCCTGGGATGCAGCCGGCGCTTCAGCTCCGCCACCATCCGCAGGAACTGGTGTGCCCCCTTCTGGGGTACCAGCCGGCCCACGAAGCCCACCACGTAGTCATACGCCTCCACCGAGAGGAACTCGCGGCACCCGGAGCGCTCCTGGGGATGGAACACCCCCGGGTCCACCGGCAGCGGCAGGTGGCACATCCGCGGCATGGGGCCGGAGAAGACCTCGCGGAAGATGGAGATGTCCGAGGTGCAGTTGACGATCAGCGTATCCGTGGTCTCCAGATGGCGCAGGTGCGAGGCGAGGCTCTCCTGGTCCAGGATGGGCCCGCCGTGCATGGCGAAGAGGAGGGGAACGGGCGGATGCGGCCGCAGCTCCCAGCACCGCTTGCTGGAGAAGGACAGCACCGCGTCCACGTCCGGCGGCAGCGGCGCCTCACCTTCGATGGGCAGCAGGGTGAAGCGGGTGGAGAGCGCCCGCTCGTAGAACAGCCGCGTCCGCTCGACGCTGGGCCAGGAGTGTTTACCGAATCCGAAGAGCGCGAGGCGCATGGGGCGGACCGCCTTCCGAACGATGACCAACGACAGACAACGGAGTGGCATCATCCTAGTTGCACCCGAGCAAGGACCCCAATGAACTCTCGACCCTCCTCCGCTCCCCTCGTGACGCGGCTGCTGCTCACGGCCGCCGCCATGACCCTGACCGCCTGCGCCACCACTCCGGCTCCCGCCACGCCCATGGAAAAGACCGCTCCCGCCCCAGAGGCCCGGCCACCGCTGGAGGTGGCGATCACGTTCGATGATCTGCCCAGCCATGGCCCCGAGGTGGCCGGCATCACCCGGGCCGCCGTCATCGACTCCCTGGTCGCCACGCTGCGCAAGCACGGCGTGCCGCCGGTGACGGGCTTCGTCAACGGCTCACTGGTGGAGCAGCACCCCGAGCAGCGCGCCCTGCTCGAAGCGTGGCTCGCCGGCGGCCAGCGTCTGGGCAATCACACCTGGTCACACGTGGACCTGGGGAAGGTGGGACTCGCGAGCTACCTGGAGGACGTGGACCGCAACGAGCCGCTGCTGCGCGAGCTGGTGGGCGCGGGCGAGCGCGAGCGGGAGTGGAAGGTGTTCCGCTATCCCTTCCTCCAGGAGGGCGTGGACCTCGAGTCGCGCAACGCCATCCGCTCCCATCTCCTCTCCCGGGGCTACCGCATCGGCCAGGTCACCATCGACTTCGGCGACTGGGCCTTCAACGAGGCCTACGCGCGCTGCGTGGCCGCGGGCAACACGGCCGCGCAGGAGGCCCTGCGCAAGGCGTACCGCAAGAACGCGAACACCTTCCTGCGCTGGGCCGACGCGGCCGGCCAGCAGGTCTTCGGCCGCCGCATCCGCCACATCCTCCTGCTGCACGCGGGGGCCCTCCAGGCCGCCACCCTGGACGAGCTGCTCACCGCCTACAAGAAGGCCGGCGTGCGCTTCATCTCCCTGGACGAGGCCATGGAAGACCCCATCTACGCGCAGGACCCCGGAGTGGCCAGGACGTGGGGTGACAGCTTCATCGAGCAGGTCATCCAGTCGAGCAAGGCATCCCACCCGCCCTTCCCGCTGCAGCCGCTGGATCTCCTGGAAGTGCTCTGCCGCTGAGCCTCGGCGCGGCGGATGGCCCGCTCCACCGCCTGCTCCCCACCAGAGGGAGCGCCCTTGTCTGGCACCGGACGGAGCCCGTGCCCACCCCTAGCGGGGAGATTCTGGCGCCGAGGACCGGCGCCCGGAGCCCCATGCGGGGGAGGAGTGACAATGAAGGCGGTCGTCTTTCATGGGATTGGGGACATCCGGCTCGAGGACGTCGCGGAGCCCGTCATCCAGCAGGACACGGACGCCATCGTCAAGCTGACGGCGAGCGCCATCTGCGGCACGGACCTGCACTTCGTGCGCGGCACCTTCCCGGGGATGAAACCGGGCACCATCCTCGGGCACGAGGGCGTGGGCGTGGTGGAGGCGCTGGGCAAGGACGTGCGCAACCTGCGCGTGGGGGACCGGGTGGTGATTCCCTCCACCATCGCGTGCGGCACGTGCTCCTACTGCCGCTCGGGCTACTACGCGCAATGCGACGTGGCCAACCCCAACGGCAAGCGCGCGGGCACGGCGTTCTTCGGCGGGCCGGAGATGAGCGGGCCCTTCCACGGCCTGCAGGCGGAGAAGGCGCGCATTCCCTTCGCCAACGTGGGACTGGTGAAGCTCCCGGACGAGGTGACGGACGAGGACGCCATCCTGCTGTCGGACATCTTCCCCACTGGCTACTACGGAGCGGACCTCGCGGAGATCCACCCCGGAGACACGGTGGCGGTATTCGGCTGCGGGCCTGTGGGGCAGTTCGCCATCCTGAGCGCGAAGCTGATGGACGCCGGGCGCATCTTCGCCATCGACTGCCACGCGGACCGGCTGGAGGCCGCGCGGGTGCAGGGCGCCGAGGTCATCAACTTCGACGAGGAGGATCCGGTCGAGGTCATCCTCCGGCTGACGGGAGGCATCGGCGTGGACCGGGCCATCGACGCGGTGGGCGTGGACGCGATGCACGCGCACCACGGGCCGGCGGCGAAGTCGGCGCGCAAGGAGAAGGCCGAGTTCAAGCGCGAGCAGAAGGAAGTGGCGCCGCACACCAACCCGGATGGGGACAACTGGGTGCCCGGTGACGCACCGGCCCAGGCCATCACCTGGGCGGTGGATGCGCTGGCCAAGGCCGGCACGCTGTCCATCATCGGCGTGTACCCGCAGCAGATGCGCACGTTCCCGCTCGGCCAGGCGATGAACAAGAACCTGACGCTGAACATGGGCAACTGCAACCACCGCAAGTACATCCCCCACCTGCTGGAGCTGGTGCGCACGGGCGCGGTGGAGCCGACGGAGCTCCTCACGCACGTGCAGCCCCTCACGAGCGCCATCGAGGCCTACCGCTCCTTCGACACGCGCAAGCCGGGCTGGATGAAGGTGGAGCTCGAGCCGGTGATGCTGACCTGACGGCTCCGGGGTTACAGGATGAGGCACGAGTCCCCGAACTCGTGCCCCAGGTAGCCTCGTGACTCCGCGAGCACCGTGGCGGCGCGCAGCAACTCCAACGGCGCGAACGCCTGGAGCAGGGTGAAGTGGCTGGTGCCGGGCTCGTGCATCCCGGAGAGCAGCCCGTCCACCACCCGGGGGACGAAACCGGGCCCCAGCAGGAGGTCCGTCACGCCCTCCCCCGGCTCCAAGCGGCCCCCGCCCTGCGCGGCGCGCCCCTCCAGTGCGCGGACCACGGTGGTGCCCACGGCCACCACGCGCCCACCCGAGGCCCGTGTCTCGTGAATGGCCTCGACGGTGGAGGCGGGCACGTCGAAGCGCTCGGGACGGGGAAGCGCGGCATCCAGCGCCGCATCTCCGGTGGAGGACAGCCCCGCGGCATGGGTGAGCGAGGCCAGCCGGACGCCCCGGCGCTTCACGTCCAGCAGCAGCGACCAGGTGAGCGGCAACCCCGCGGAGGGTGTCTCCACGGCCCAGGGGCGCGCGGCGTAGGCCGTCTGGATGTGCCAGAGCGCGAGCGGGCGCTCCACGTGGGCGTACTGCACGGGCCGCCCGGCGCGGTAGAGCGCGGACCACAGCGCCGCCCCCTGGGCCTCGAACGCCACGCGCAGGAACCGGGGAGAGGGAGGCAGCACCTCCACCACACGCGCCCCCAGCTCGCCGAAGACGAGCCGCGCCCCCTGGGCCACGGGTGGAGGCGGTGGCCGATCCTCGGTGCGGGTGCGCCAGTCCCCCTGGCCGAAGAGGACGGCGGTCCACGTCCCCTCCTCCTCGCGGGACACGAGGCGAAGCTCGATGGGGGCACCCGACTCCGTGCGGCCCTGCAAGGCCGCGGGGAGCGTGGCGGCGTCGTTGAGGACGAGCAGGTCCCCCGGACTTAGCAGCCGGGGAAGGTCCGTCATCCAGACGTCATCGAGACGGCCGGAGCGGGGGGCCACGTGGAGCAGGCGCCCCGAGTCCGGGTGTTCACGAGGCCAACGGGCGGCGTTCATGCGGCCTCCGACGGTGACACCTGCACGCGAGCGGCCTCCAGCCGAGCGCCGGACGGGTGGACATGGGCGGACTCGATGAGGGCCACGATGCGGGTGGCCACGTCCTCGGGACGGGCGAGCGTGGAGGGATCGGCCTCGGGGATGGCATCGCGGTGCATGCGGGTGTCCATCTCGCCGGGGTCCACGTTGAGGAAGCGCACGCCCGTGCCCTCGAGCTCGGCGGCCCAGATGCGCCCGAGGTGCTCCAGGGCGGCCTTGGACACGCCATAGGCGCCCCAGCGGGGGTAGGCGGCGACGGCGGCATCCGAGGTGAGGTGCACCACCACGCCCTCACCGCGCAGCACCATGGGCCCCGCGATCGCCTTCGTGAGGCGGAAGGGGCCCACGAGGTTGACGTCCAGCACGCGTCCGAGGTCCTCGCACGCGGTATCCAGCAGCAGCGGCAGCGGCGTGGGGCCGAGCGTGCTCGCGTTGTGGATGAGGACGTCGATGGGTCCCACCAGCGCGGCGGCGGCCCCCGCCAGGGGATGGATGGCCTCCTTGTCACCCATGTCGGCGGCGAGCGCGTGGGCCTCGTATCCCCGGGCGCGCAGCCGGGAGACCACGGCCTCCATCTCGCCCGCGTTGCGCGAGACCCCCACCACCCGGGCACCCTTCCGGGCCAGGGCCTCCATCAAGGCCTCACCGAGACCCCTGCTCGCTCCGGTGATCAGCACTGCCTTTCCCTCGAGCTTCATGGTGTTTCCTCCTTGCTCAGGAGTACGCGCGAGGTGCCCGTTCGTTGGCGGCGGTGCCAATGCCTTGGCAGAATGCCATCCCATGAGCGACGAGGAACTGGCGGGCTGGCTGGCACGCAACATCAAGGCACTGCGAGAGGCCAGGGGAGCGACCCAGGCGCAGCTCGCGAAGCTGGCGGGGGTGCCCCGGGCGACATGGGCGAATCTCGAGTCGGGGTCGAGCAACCCGACGCTGGCCGTGCTGCGCCGGGTGGCCTCGGCGCTTCAGGTCTCGCTCGAGGAGCTGGTGGCCAGGCCCCGGGCAAGCGTCCGGCACTACCCCCTCAAGAGCCTGCCCGTGCGAGCGCGGGGTCCGGGCTTCGTGCGCAAGCTGCTGCCGGATCCACTGCCGGGCATGGAGTTCGACCGGATGGAGCTACCACCGGGAGCTCGAATCACCGGCGTGCCACACACTCCGGGTACTCGCGAATACCTGGTGTGCGAGTCGGGCCAGCTGGCGCTGGTGGCGAGCGGCGAGCGCTTCCTGTTGGACACGGGAGACGTGGTGGTATTCCGAGGGGACCAGAAACACTCGTACGAAAATACGGGGTCGAAGGTGGCGGTGGGCTACTCGGTGGTGCTCCTCGCGCCCCCGCTGCACTGAGGTGGAGACTCCGCGAGCTCTGAGACTTCCAATCGGATGCCTCATCGGGTGTGCTAATGCGCCGGCCCGAGAGGGTTCTTTCGACGATGGGTGACACCCGAATGCAACGCGGAGCGAGCGTCATCGCGACGTCCGCGCTGCTCTTCCTGCTACCGCTGGCCACCTATTGGCGCACGATCTTCCATCGCTATGGGATGCGCGATGACTACTCGATCCTCCGGGAGGCCCAGGAGGAACCCGGAAAGGTACTGAGGGTCTGCGCCTCGATAGGGCGGCCGCTCTATGGCTGGCTCCTCGAGCTGTCCATGCGCGTGGCCGGAGGAATCGATGACTTGTGCTGGCTGCGGTTCGCCGGGGTCGCATGTCTGGGTGTGCTCGGCGCGGCGGTCTTCCTCTTGCTGAAGCAGCAGGGTTGGCTCCTGCCACACGCCGCGTTGCTCGCGGCCACGTTGACGATGCTGCCTTCCGCGCAGGTGATCGCGAGCTGGGCCATCTGCTGGCCACAAGCCCTGGCGTCGCTGCTGGGGGCGGTCGCCTTCGCGCTCTCGGACTGGGAGGCACATCGCGCTCCCGGGGTGCTGCCACGCGGGAGCGGGTGGATTCTCGCGGCCCTGGTCATGGCCGTGGCGACGCTCACGTATCAACCGAGCGGTCTGTTCTACGCCGTCCTGGTGGCGTCCTGGCTCGTGGCGCGGCGCCACGACACCTTCCGGAGCACGCTCGAGGGCCTGGCGCGTCACCTGGCGGTCATGGGAGCCGGACTGGGCGCCGCGTTCGTCTTCACGAAGCTCTCGTTCGCCATGGAGGTGTTCCAGCCCTCACCGCGGGTCTCCTTCGAGCTCCACTGGTTGGACAAGGCGGCCTGGGCGATGACTCACGCGCTGCCCAACACACTGGCGCTGCTCGTTCTCAATGACACCCGTGGCGGACCGACGGAGGCGTTCCGGCTCATGGTGGGGCTGACCCTGGTGACCCTCACCGTAGGGGTCCTGCTCGAGGGCCGTCGCGCCGGACTCGCGGGATGCGGGCGCTGGCTCGTGGGGCTCGCGGCGCTATCGGCGGCGGCCTACTGCGTCAGCTTCCTCGCGCATGAACGCTGGCCGACCTATCGCACCATCTACGCGCTCACCGGGGTGTGGAGCGTCTTCTTCGCCGCCTCGCTGGTGAACCTCGGAACCCTCTTGCCCACCGGAGGACAGAAGGTGGCGACCGCCCTGCTCGCGTGTCTCGCGGCGGCCAGCGTGGTTCTCGCGAATCGGCAGTCCTTCGAGCTCTTCGCACTGCCCCAGAGCCGCGAGCTCGCGCTCATGGAAGAAGGCGCACGCCGGGCCGTGCTGGCGGAGCAGCCACGCATCTTCGTCATCACCGTCCTCCAGGACGACACTTCGGCGCCGCGCCGGTATCTGGATGAGTTCGGCTCTGTCTCCATCGACGCCGAATGGATGGCCAAGGAGGTGCTGAGGCAGGTGATGAAGGAGCGCTTCCCGGAGGTACGCGACGTGAGCGGCGCTTATCGCTTCGCCACCGGGTCACGCGCCCCGGAACCCGGCGGCTACGACATCCTGATCGACCTGCGCCGCCTCCGCCAGGGGACGTGAGATATGGAACGCTGTCATCGCTGCAACACGACCTACGAATCCTGGGTGCCCGCCTGCGAGAAGTGCGGAGCACTCATGCCCGAACGGAGCGACTCCCCGGAGCCACCCAAAGCCCCCAGCGTCGACAGGCCCAGGGAGCCCACGGAACTGGAGTCCATGATCAGCAGGGAGAAGACCCGGGCCTTCATCGCCCTGGTTCCCCTGCTCTTCTGCTGCGCCTTCCCGAAGAACGCCTCCGTCTGCCTCCTCGTCATTCCCTGCGTCATCAGTGTCTACTACTCCTACAACGCCACGATGCTCGCCCCGCATGGCAAGCCCGGGAGCGCCGCGTTGTCCGGGTGGCTCGGCCTCGGGGGGATCGTCGGCTGTCTGTTGCTCGGGTTGGTGTACGAGAGTCGGAAGGACGAGGTCAGGAAGCAGGAGAAGGAAGAGCGGATGCGGATGGTGCGCGACCGGCTCGCCAACCGGGACGAGACGCTGGAGAGGATCTCGCGTGACGGAGCGTGTGACCGGCTCGAGATGGAGCTGCTCTACGGCTACCACAGCGACCCCTACGGTTTCGACCTCACCAGCGCGTTGAGCTGCGAGTCCGCGACCTTCGAGCAGGTCGGAACGAAGGCCGTGCTCAGGGGAGTACGGCTCGAGACGAAGAAGGGCTCCGCGAACGTGTCCGCCTGCTTCGAGCGGAACAAGCTCTCCTGGAACCTGATGCAAGTGGGCGGCGATGTGAGCTGCTTGTGATGAACTGGGCGCGGGTAAGCCCGGGAGACGGAGTGCTCTTTCCACCAGTGCACGTCCGTGAAGCCCAGCGATGAACAGTCGGGAGCCGCCGCTCCCAGGTGACACTCCGCACCTGGAATCCAATCCCTACCGTTGGGGCCCCCTTTTCCTCGCACTGGGAGGCCCCGACGTGAAACACCTCAGACGCCTCATCCCCGCCACTCCCGTTATCGTCACGGCCCTCTGGGTCGCTGGCTGTGCCGCCCTGGCCCAGGACACGGGCAAGCCCAGGAACAAGCAGCCCGCCAGTGGCTCGGACATCCTCAAGTCCGAGCCCTCCAACACCTCCGAGGCCCGCCCGAACGCCAGCGGCAAGCCGCTCCCGAACCGGGACGAGGTGACACGCAAGCAGCGCCAGTACCTCGAGCAGCGCTATGACCTCTCCGGCCGCACGCACCCCACCCTCCGCATGTCCGGTGGCCGCAAGGCCGTCCCGGTGGGCCCCACGGCGCGTCTGCCCCAGGGGGTGACGTGGGACGCGCTCGGCCAGATGTCGCCGGAGGAGATGCGCCAGAAGAAGCTCTTCCCGTACACGCCCCTGTGGCACCCGATACAAGAGGTGGGCGGCATGGTGTTCCCGCCCGTGCAGACGAAGGTCGTGGACGGCCTGGAGCGCGTGGACGTGGCCTTCGATCTGCCGGACGCCTACCTGCCGGAGTTCCCCCCCGCCCTCTTCATCACCACCCGTCCCGACCTGGGGGATGTGAGCAAGGGACAGCTCATCACGCTGCAGAACTTCGAGACGCTCTTCCAGGACGTGCTCACGCCCTTCCAGATGGAGGGCATGCGGCTGCTGCTGCAGAAGACGACGGCCCAGCGCCACAACCTCACCCTGGACCGCTCCACGGCGCGCCCGGTGGAGGGTGTCTCCTGCCTGGATTGCCACGTGAACGGCCACACCACCGGCCAGTTCCATCTCACCCCGGACGTGCGGCCCCAGAACGAGCGCTTCCGCCTGGATACCACCTCGCTGCGAGGCCTCTTCGCCCAGACGCGCTTCGGCTCCAAGCGCACCCTGCGCTCGCTCGAGCAGTTCGCCCAGACGGAGGAGAACTCCGCCTACTTCGACGGCGACATCGCCCTGGCCGAGCGCAAGGGCGCGCGCCACTTCACCGACCGCGAGCAGATGGCGATGGGCCACATCCAGAACATCATCGACTTCCCGCCCGCGCCCAAGCTCACCGTCAACGGGCGGCTGGACCGAACCCAGGCCACCGAAGCCGAGCTGCGCGGCGAGGCCGTCTTCGACAAGCACTGCGCCAGCTGCCACCCGGCGCCGTTCTACACGGACAACCTCGCCCATGACCTGCGGGCCGAGCGCTTCTACAACCACGTGGGCTCCACGCCCACGGGCGCCAGGGGCCGCGCCGAGGGTCCCATCAAGACGTTCACCCTGCGCGGCATCAAGGACTCGCCGCCCTATCTGCACGACGGGCGCCTGCTCACGCTGGAGGACACGGTGGAGTTCTTCAACATCGTGCTCCAGTCGCGCATGACGCAGAAGGAGAAGGCCGACCTCGTCGAGTTCCTGCGCGTGTTGTAGCCGCTCCGAATCGGGACCCGGGTGGGTGCTACGCTGGCCCACCCCTCCGGCCAGAGCGCCGTGGGGTGGACCCCTGGAGTTCGCGCGTGAGCCCACTCATGGAAGAGCGTCCTCGTCTTTCCCTGCCATTGACCGCGGCGGGTTACGCAGCGGCCAATGAGGCCTTCCGGCGTTGCTGGTCGGCGGACCGCGAGGAGGTGCTGTCGTTCCTCCAGGCCCATCCGCCCACGAGCGGTACCGAGAACCTACGGGTGCTGGGCATCGGAGTCGGAGACGGCTCGTTCGACCTGCGGATCATCGACACCCTGCGCACGCTGAGGGGCGGGGTACCCATCTCCTACGTGGCCGTCGAGCCCAACGAGGCGCAGCTCGCCGGCTTCCGCTCGCGCGTGAGCGGGGCTCAGGAGCAGGGGACCCAGTTCACCTTCCTGGCGCTCCAGGCCGAGGACTACGTGCCCGACGGGCGCTTCGACCTCATCCACTACATCCACTCGCTCTACCACATGCCCGGCGCCGAGGAGCGCCTGGTCCGCATGTCGTTGGAGCACCTGCGCCCCGGCGGCAAACTGCTGATCTCCCTCTCCTCGGAGCGAGGCGGCATCTACCAGTTGATGCAGCGCTTCTGGAACGAGATCGACTACAGCTTCTTCACCCGGGGGCTGTTCGGCCAGGAGAGCCTGCGCGAGCTGTTCGAGCGGAACGGCATTGCCTACCAGTACGAGCTCTACCCCCAGGTGTCGATCGACGTGAGCGCCTGCTTCGAGCCGGATTCGGCGCAGGGAAGGCACCTGCTCGACTTCCTGCTCCAGGCCGACATGCAGCGAGCCCCCGAGCCGCTGCGCCAGCGGGTGCTCGAGGCCCTGGCGGAGCTGTCCCGGGTCGTCGAGGGCCGGCGCCTGCTCCCGCACCCGAGCGGCGTGTTCACCGTATCCGGGTGACGGTTGTCGAGAGAGCCATTGCACTTCGATCCCGATACGGATGGAGTGCGCCGCCAGCGGAGGCCGCCCTGGCTTCCGCGCTACATGCCATGGGGCATCATCAAAGGGAGGGGTCCTATGTCGAAGGTCATTCGCGCGGCGGTACTGTCGGGAGCGCTGTCGAGCCTGCTGCTCGTTCCGAGCCTGGGCGCCGCGCAGGACAAGGCGCACGTGAAGGTGGGCAAGAACGGCCAGGTCGAGGTGAAGACGGACGACACGTCGGTGAGCGTCGATGGTGAGAAGGCCACCGTCCAGACGGGCGGTGCCGGGACCGAGGCTGGTGGGAACATCTCCATCAGCGGAGCGAACAGCCAGGAGACGCACCGCTGCTCGCCGAAGACCGAGGTGGAAATCACCGGCAGCGACAACGAGGTGACGCTCACGGGTGACTGCAAGAGCGTCAGTGTGAACGGCTCGGGCAACAAGGTGCAGGTGGAGGCCGCCGCCGCCATCACCGTGATGGGTGCCGATAACGAGGTCATCTGGAAGCGCGGCGTGGGCGCCAAGAAGCCCAAGGTGAGCCGCACCGGCACGGACAACAAGGTGACGCAGGCCCGCTGAGCGCGGGTCCGCGGCGGACGTGGCGCCGCGGCTTCCGGTTGGCGACGGGCTCGAATGAGGGTAGTTCGAGCCCGTCACCCCCTTCCGTGAGGACGATGCCTTGGACTCGCTACGCGCGCTCTTCTCGTTGGCCGTGCTGCTCCTGTCTTGGGGCAGTGCATGGGCCCAGGTCACCGCCATCCGCGCCGGCAGGCTCGTGGACCCGGAAACGGGCACCGCGCTCGCGAACCAGGTCATCCTCGTGGAGGGCTCGCGCATCAAGGCCGTGGGCCCGGGGCTCGCCATTCCCGAGGGTGCCACCGTCATCGACCTGTCGGGTGCCACCGTCCTGCCCGGCCTCTTCGATGCCCACACGCACCTGTGTGCCACGCTGGACCCCTCCCAGGACGGAGGGGAGTTCCTCCTCATGAGCCTCCGGAGCCGCGCCGGCTACCGCGCCCTGCGAGGAGCCGCCCATGCCCGCGAGATGCTGGAGGCGGGCTTCACCACCGTGCGAGACATGGGCAACGCCGGAGACTACGCGGACATCGACCTGCGCCGCGCCATCAAGGAGGGGCTGGTGTCCGGCCCCACCATGCTCGCCGCCGGCCGGATCATCGCCCCCTTCGGCGGCCAGTTCGGCGTGCGCACCCGGCGTGAGGTGCTCGAGGATCCCGAGTACCTCTTCGCCGACACCCGCGATGAGCTGCTCAAGGCCATCCGCGAGAACATCTTCTTCGGGGCCGACGTCATCAAGGTCGTCGTCGATGGACAGCGCTATGCCTATTCGACGGAGGACCTGCGCTTCATCGTCGCCGAGGCCGGCAGGTCCGGGCTGAAGGTGGCCGCCCACGCCCAGACGAAGGAGGGCGCCCATCGCGCCATCGAGGCGGGGGTGGCCTCCGTCGAGCACGGCTTCAAGGCGACGGACGAGGACCTCGCGCTCGCGAAGAAGAACGGCGTGGTGCTCGTCAGCACGGTCTTTCCCGAGGACGTGCTGCGCGCGTTCGGCTGGGACGCCGCTGGCGCCCGGCGTGTCCACGGCAACCAGGTGGAGCGGCTCGATCGCGCGTGGAAGGTGGGCCTTCCCATCGTCTTCGGCTCGGATGTGATGGTGGAGGTCCAGGGCCAGACGCGCGGCTCGCTCGCCCTCTCCTATACCGATAGCTTCGTCCGGGCGGGCATCCCCCCCCGGGCCATCCTCCAGTCGATGACGACCCATGCGGCCCGGCTGCTGGGCGTGGAGAAGGAGCGGGGCGCCATCAAGCCCGGGTTCTTCGCCGACCTCGTCGCCACCCCGCGCAATCCCCTCGACGACATCCAGGCGCTCAAGCAGATCCACTTCGTGATGAAGGAGGGCCGGGTGGTGCGGCGCGCTCCGTAGCGGAGGCCTTCACCGCGGTCTTCTGCTCCTCGATCGTGTGCGCCATGCGCTCGAGGAGTTGCCGATCCGCGGGGTCCCGCGCGAGACAGTAGACGCCGATGTCACCCTGGCGATGGGACACGACGACGTCCGGGAAGCTGGCCATGACCTCCTCGTGGGACCAGTCGTCCTTGACGTGCGCCTCGAACGGGTTGCCGTTCACCTCGCTCTGGGGATAGTGCTCCACGGGAATCGAGATGATGACGAAGCGGCCGTGCCGCAACAGCCGGTCCGCCAGGTCCACGGCGTGCTGCTTCTCCATGTGCTCCATCACGTCACCGCAGAGCGACAGGTCGAAGCCGCCCAGCAACGACCAGTCCACCCACCGCGCATCGGCCACGATCACCCGGTCGTACAGCTGCGAGAGCTCGAACTCGCGGACATAGGGGCCCCAGACCTCCACCGCCGTCCAGAACTGTCCCTCGACCTGGAAGCCGGCGTACGTCCCACGGCCCGGCCCGATGTCCACGACCCGATCCACGCCCCCGTGTGTCACCAGCCCCGCATAGAGCTGGAACGTCCACTGCTTGCCCTTGGGAGAGCTCATCGCCATGGGTTTCCCCCCTTCCACATGAGCCAGTGCTTCTGCCCCGCCAGGGTACATCCCTTCCAGCGGAGTGCCTCCCTCATTCATCAACCGGCGCTCCGCCCGTAGAACCAGGCGGTGAGCGCCAGCCGGGGGCCATGCGCGGGCAGCACCTCGTGCTCGATGCGCTCGCTGAGGAACACCACGAGCCTGTCCAGCGTGGGCTCCACGTCCACGGGTCCGCCCTCGGGGTAGATGCGCAGCAGCCCGCCGTGAGCAGGCACCCAGTCCGGGTTGAGGTAGTAGATGGCGGTGACGCGCCGGTTGGACTGTCCGGGGAAGGCGTCGAAGTGGCGCGCGTACCGCGCTCCCTCCCCCGGGTACCAGGCGAGCTGCAAATCGAAACGCCCGAGGCCCAGGTACGCCTCCGCCGACAGCGTCTCACCGAGCGCGGCGTAGGCCTCCCGCAGGTGGCCGATCGCCGAGCCCTGCTCCTCCGGCGTCACCCAGGTGATGAAGTCACCGCGCGTGTCCCGGTCCAGCGTGTGGTCCGCGCCGCGACGGATGCCCGCCGGACGCAGCTGGCCGGCCTCGACGCGCGCCCTCGCCTCGGCGTGGACGGCTCGCGCGGCCGCGTCTCCGAGGAAGGACGCACGGGTGAACCAACCCCGCTCACCGAGTGACTGGATTTCTTCATCCCGAAGGGACAGCAGGCTCATGGCTCGGCGAACCCTACCCCACAACGGCTAGAATGGCGGGCCATGGTGCGCCTCCTCCTGCGGGTGTTGTTCCTCGTCGTCGCCCTGGCCGCCGGGGCCGTGGGAACCTTCCTCTGGCTCCGTCCCAAACCCACTCCCCTGCCCGACACCCCAGCGCTCGTCACCCGCGTCCGCGAGGTGGCCCGCCTGGAGACGCTGGATGTGTCCCTCTACAAGAAGGTGGAGTTCTCCCCGGAGCCCCAGGCCACGGAGTCGCTCTGGAAGGACGTCATCAACTGGGCGCGCTACTCCATCCACACGCCGCGCGGCCGCGCCATCGTCTTCGCGGACGTACACCTCGGCTATGACTTCGGCCGGCTGGATGGCTCCTCGCTGCGCGTCCAGGGCACACGCGTGGACGTGGCCCTCCCTCCCCTGGAGGTGAAGGTGGAGCTCAAGCCCGGGGAGACCGAGGTCATCGGCTCCAACCTCGACAGCGCCCAGACGACCCTCCTGCTGGAGAAGGCCCGCGAGGCCTTCGAGCGCGAGGTGAAGGGCGATGTCCGGTTGAAGGAGAAGGCACGCCGCTCGGCGGAGAATACGCTGCGCGCGCTGTTCCTCTCGGTGGGGTTCCGCGAGGTGAACGTGGTGGACGTGCTGCCTCCTCCGGCCACCGCCGGGTGACCCTCACCCCAACCCTCTCCCAGAGGGAGAGGGAGCATCATCAGAGGGCTTCGAGATGGCCGGCGTCGAGCCGGAAGAGGCCGGAAATGCCATCGGGTGCACCGCCCAGCCGCGCCAGCGACTCGCACGCGGCCACGTCCGTCTCGCGGCACAGCAACGCGAACTCCCGCCAGCCCAGGTGGACGCGCAGGGCCTCCTCTCCCGCGTGCAGCACGAGCCGCCGCCGCTGCTCCGCCGTGAGGAGCCGGGCCGCGTCGTACCCGTCTCCCCCAGCCACCGCCCACAAGCCGCTGAAGGTCTCCGCGAGCACCACCTGCCCCTGATCCAACACCACCGGCCGCACCGGCGCGGGCAGGGTCTCGAGGTTGCGCCAGGCCGCCTCGTCCACCGCCTCCGCCGACAGCCCCGCGGGTCCGAGCGTCGCCTCGGGCAGGTAGTGCACGAACTCGGCGTCCTCCAGGACGTAGAAGACCTCGAGCCCGGCCGGTCCTGGCCGATGGAGCGCCCCCACCGCATGAGCCTCGAAGCCGGCGGGCCGCAGCACCGGACGCAACCGCTTCACCAGGGAGCGTGCGTCCGACGTGAGCCCGGGCAGGCCCTGGAGCTGCGCCACCAGCCCCTCCACGTACGCGCCCAGTTCCTGGGTGCCGTCCCGGTAGGCGGTGTAGAGCGAGGCCACGTCCACCCGGCCCACCTCGCCCGAGGCGAGCCTCACCAGCAGGGCATTGCCCTGCCGCCGGCATGCCACGCCGGCCCGGTGGAGCGCGGCCAGCAGCGCGGCGGTGAACTCCGGACGCAGCGCCTGGACGCGAGGCACCGCCGACGGTGGCACGTCCGCCGCCTCCAGCTCCTCCTTGAGCAGCCGTGCCTCCTGATCGAACGGATCCCTCTCCAGCACCTCGGCCACATGAGCCCGTGCCCGGCCGTGCTCGCCCCGCCGCAGCGCCAGCACCGCGAGCACCTTGAGGGCCTCGGGATCTCCCGGGTTGAGGACGAGCGCCTCTCGCAGCACCGCCTCCGCGTCGCCCGGACGCTCCAGCCCCAGCAGGGCCCGCGCCAGCCCCAGGCGGACCTGGATGTCCTGGGGGAAGTCGCGCCGGAGCACCTCCAGCAGACGCAAGGCCTCGCGCTCGGCCCCCGCGTTCATCAGCGCATGCGCCACGGTGAGCCGCAACGTGGGCCCCGGCGTGTTGCCCGCCACGGTGCGGAGCGCCTCCAGCTCCGCGTCGCTCAGTGTCTCTCCGGCCTCCACCTTGCGGCGGATGCGCTCCAGGGAAGTGGGGTCCACGAGGCGAGTCTATCCGCCCGCCGCGCACACGGCGCATCACTCCCAGGAGATGTCGTATTCACTATCGAGTGGTCCCGTCTGGCGGCCGACGACCGTCACGTTCCGGGCGTTCGTCTTCCCGAGCAGCTCCAGGAAGATGCCCTCCAGGTACGGGTAGGGCAGGAACCCGCCCTTGATGCTCCAGAGGCAGCTCGTCACCCCCGTCCACCGCAACGCGTGCTCGCCATAGCTCAGCGACACCCGGTAGCCCGTGGGAGTGCTGTTCAACAGCCGCTTCGGCTCTCCCCCACCCATCACCAGCAGCATCCTGCCCGCGTTGGAGCCCAGGAAGTCACTGGCGGCCCGCCGCCCCAACAATCGCAGTGCCGGCTCCCAGCCTCCCAGCCGCCCGGCCAGCGTCTCCATCGCGACGGAGATGAGCCGGAGCTGCAACCCGACGGGGTAGCTGAAGAGCTCCACGAACTCCTCGTGTCCGCTGACCTCCCGGCAGCGCCGTACCAACGCCTCGTCCCCGAGCTCCCCGATTGCCTCCAGGAGTCCCCGGAGGAACATGCCTCGCACGGTGTCCTCGGGCGTCGCCAGCTCCATGCGCCGCTCCAGATCTCGCGCCCACTCCTCTGGTGACGCTGGTGACGCCAGGCCCATACCCCCCCTTGTTCATGAGCTATTGCCAGGAGATGTCGTACTCGCTGTCGAGCACACCCGTCTGCCGGCCGATGACCTTGATCTTGCTGGCATTCAACCGCTCGAGCATCGCCACCAACTGCCCCTCGTGGAACTCGGGGGGCATGAAGTCGCGCGTCATGATGAACCGGCAACACTGCGGTCCCAGCCACTTCACCGAGCGCTCGCCATCCACCGACACCTGGTAGGTCGACGGCAGGTTGTTCACCAGCCGCTTCGGCTCGCCGCGGACCAGCACCTGCATCGTCCTGCCCGCCTCGGACTCCAGGAAGTCCATGGCGACGCAATGGCCCAGCAGCCACAGGGCCTGCCCGGAGTCCCCGTAGCGCGCCGCCAGGGCCGGCATCGCCGTGTCGACCAGCTGGAGTTGCAGCCGGATGGGGTAGTTGAAGAAGTCGGAGAAGCGCTTCTGCCCACACACGGCGGTGCAGCGGTTCACCAGGGCCTCGTCTCCCAGCGCCCGGATGGCCTTCAACACACTTTGGAGGAACAACCCACGTGCCATGTCGTTCGGAGTCGTCAACGCCATCCGCTGCGCCCACCCCGACCTCGGAGAGGCCACGTTCCAAGCCACCGCTGCGCCACTCATATGCCCCTGCCCCCTTGATGCCTGCTCACTGCCAACAAAACTCACACTCACTGTCGAGCCCTCCGGTGGGCCATCCGCTCACCCTCACCTCCCGCGCGCCTCCCAGCTCCAGCAGCGTCGCCACCGTGCCCTCGTGGAAGGGGTGGGGCATGAAGTCGCCCCTGAGGACGAAGCGGCCGCTGCGAGGACCCGTCCACCTCAACTCGTACTGGCCGTAGCTCACCGACAGCCGGTAGGCCGTGGGCAGCGTGCTCAGCAACTGCCTCGGGCTCCCCGGAGACAGCGACAGCATCGCCTTGCCCGCCCCGGCCTTCAGGAAGTGCTTCGCGCCCAGGCGCCCGAGCTGCCGCAGCGCCTCCTCCGCGCTGCCGAACTCCTCCGCCAGCGCCGGCAGCGCGGCGGAGACCATCTGCCCCTGCAACCTCACCGGGTAGCGGAAGAAGTCCAGGAAGCGCTTCTCCCCACTCGCCTCCACACAGCGCCTCACCAGAGCCTCGTCTCCCACCGACTGCAGGACCGCCAGCGTGCTGTTGAAGTACAGCCCGCAGACGGTGTCCTCCGCGGTCGCCAGGCACATCCGACGCTCCAATTCCTGTTCCCAGGTGTCTGACTTCACCCACCTGGAACGCGCGCTGGTGCTCACGGCCATGTGTGCCCCCTGGGCAGGAATCAGCCTGATTGAGTAAAGGCTATCCTAATTGCTCCAAGTCGGCCTGTCAGCACAACGGCCCTCCTCCCCGCGCCTTTCCCCCGAGGAGGGACGGGCTTTTCGCCCGCCCATCCACCCGCGTTGTGGGATTGTACCGGCAGCGCACGGCACACACTGTGTTTGTGAAAGCTTTCAGTCCTGCAAGGGTTTCCGCTTTCCGGTGGGGTGGAATTCAAACAGCCCCGCCAAAGAGCCGCCGCTCGAAGTCCACCGGCAGGGTAGTGAAGTCACCAATGACCCAGTGGGCACCGGCGTCGATCAGGACCTCGGCGGGCGTCATGGTGGTGACGCCCACCGCGAGCATCCCGGCGGCGCGCGCCGCGCGGATGCCGTTCACCGCGTCCTCGAAGACGACGCACGTGGAGGGCTCCACCGAGAGCGCCCGCGCGGCGGCGAGGAAGATGTCCGGCGCCGGCTTGCCGCGCGTCACGTCCTCCGCGCCGACCACCTGGGCGAAGTGCGAGCGCAGCTCCAGGCCGTCGAGGACGAAGGCGCGGTTGGCGCTCGGCGCGGCCGTGGCCACCGCGAGTTGGAAGCCCGCGCCGCGCAGGCGCGCGAGGAGCTCGCGAGCCCCCCGCAGCGGCGACAGGTGCGGCGCGTAGAGCTCGCGGTAGTGGGACTCCTTGCGCTCGGCCAGCCGCGTCAGCTCCTCGGGCGGCACGGGACGGCCGAGCAGCGCGGGGAAGATCTCCTCGTTGCGCTTGCCGGCGAACTCCCGCTCGAAGCGCTCCACGGGGACGTCGAGGCCGAGGCTCTGGGACATGGACACCCAGGCCCGGGCGTGGAAGAGCATGTTGTCGACGAGGGTGCCATCCATGTCGAAGATGGCGGCGGAGAGGGGATGGAGGCTCATGACCTCCTCCCGTATCAGCCGGGGAAGGCCAGGGCTACCTTGCCGAAGTGTTGCCCGCTCGCCAGGTGTTCGAGCGCCGCCCGCGCTTCCGTGAAGGGGAACACCCGGTCCACCACGGGGCGCACCGAATGGACCTCCAGCGCGCGAATGAGGTGCTCGAGGCTCGCCCTGCTCCCCGCCGACACCGCCCGCAGGGTGACACACCGGCGGATGGCCTGCGTCAGCTCCAGCTCCGAGCGCGTCTCCTCCAGGAAGCCCAACACGCTCACCTCGCCGCCCAGGCGCACCGCGCGCAGCGCGCGCCCCAGGTTGGCCCCGCCCGCCACCTCCACCACGTGGTCCACCCCGCGTCCGCCCGTGAGCGCCAGCACCGCCTCGTCCCACTCCGGCGTCTTCCGGTAGTTGACGCCCGCGCTCGCGCCGAGCGCCTTGGCCCGGGCCAGCTTCTCGTCACTGCTGGACGTCACCAGCACCCGCGCCCCGGCCAGCCGCGCCAGTTGCAGCGCGAAGAGCGACACGCCTCCCGTGCCCTCCACGAGCACCGTGTCCCCGGGCCGCACCCGGCCCACCTCGAAGAGCGCGTGCCACGCCGTCACCGCGGCGATGGGCAGCGTGGCGGCCTCCACGTCCGACAGGTGCGCCGGCGCATGGACGAGCCCGTGCTCGGGCACCTTCACGTATTGCGCCAGCACGCCATCGGTGGGCCCGCCCAGCCGGCGCGCCACCAGCGAGGGCACGGGCGCTCCCGCCACCCAGTCCTGCACGTACGAGAGCACCACCCGCTCCCCGGGCTTCACGCGCGTCACCTCGGGCCCCACCGCCACCACCTCGCCCGCTCCATCGGACAGCGGAACGAGCGGAAACCGCAGGTTCGGGTCGTACGTGCCCCGCATGAGCACCAGGTCGCGATAGTTGAGCGAGGCCGCGCGCATGCGCACGACGACCTCGAATGGGCCCGGCACGGGGTCCGGCCGCTCGGTGAGCACCAATGAGTCCAATCCGAATCCGCGCAGCTCAAATGCCTTCATGTGATTACTCCTCGTGGATGAGACACCCGGAGGATGCGCTGCCCCCTCCGGGCGCGAAACCCGGGGACGGCGCAGGTACACCCTGCGAAAATGCAGGGCATGCACCATTGGGATGACCTGCGGGTGTTCCTCGCGGCCCACCGGGGCCGCTCGCACGCGGCGGCCGCGCGGCTGCTGGGCGTGGACGCGACGACGGTGGGCCGCCGGCTCTCCGCGCTGGAGTCGGCGCTCGGCGCGCGCCTGTTCGACCGGACGCGAGAGGGACTGTCCCTCACGCGAGAGGGAGCCCGCGTGCTCTCCATGGCCGAGCACATCGAGGAGCGGTTCCTCGGCCTCGAGCGCGAGGTGGGCGGCAGCGATGTCCGCCTCGAGGGCCTGCTGCGGCTGACGGCCGGCGAGGGGTTGATGAGCCTGGTGCTGGTCCCCCACCTGCTGGAGTTCCGCGAGAAGCACCCGGGCATCGACCTGGAGCTGCGCACCGATTCGCGCCCGCTCGACCTGGCCCGCCGGGAGGCGGACGTGGCGGTGCGCCTCTTCCGCCCTCGCGAGGAGGCGCTCGTGGTCCGGCGGCTCGGGTCGCTGCCCTACGGCCTCTATGCCAGCGAGGCCTACCTCGCGCACCGGGGCCACCCGCGCACGCAGCGCGAGCTGTCCCGGCATGACTTCGTCACCTTCGACCCGTCCCTGGACTCCGTGCCCGAGATGCGCTGGCTGCGCCGCCACGCCCCCGGCGCGCGCTACGCAGTGCGCACCAACAGCACCTCGGCGATCCTGGCCGCCTGTGCCTCGGGCCAGGGCCTGGCCGCCGTCGCCACTGCCTTCGCCAGCGCGAACCCCCGCCTGGTGCGCGTGCTGCCCGGCGCGAAGCTACCCACCCGCGAGGCGTGGAGCGCGGTGCACCAGGATCTGCGCGGCAATGCCCGCGTGCGCGCCCTCCTCTCCTGGCTGGTGGACCTCTTCGCGCGGCTGGAGCGCGGAGCCGCGCCCGCTCACGCCTCCCAGGAGACGTCGTAGTCGCTCTCGAGCGTGGAGAGCTGGGACCCGCGCACCCGCGCGCCCCGGGCATTCACCTTGCGCAGCACGCCCAGCAACATCCCTTCTTGAAAGGGATAGGGCATGAACTCGTGCCGCATGGTGAACCGGCCACGCCTGGGCCCCGTCCACACCACCGAGCGCACCCCGAAGCTCACCGAGGCCCGGTAGGCCGAGGGAAGATTGCCCACCAGCCGCTTCACGTCTCCCCCGGCCAGCAGCTGGAGCGTCAGGCCCGCCGCGGACGCCAGGAAGCTCTCCGCCGCCCGGGAACCCAGCTGCCGCAGCGCCTCGTCGAAGCTCCCATAGCGGCCCTCCAGCATCCGCGCCGCGGTGAACACCATCCGGAGGTTCACGCTGACGGGGTAGATGAAGAAGTCCACGAGGTTCTCCTCCCCGCTCAGCCGCTGGCAGCGCCGCACCGCCTCCTCGTCCCCGAGGGTGCGCACCGCGTCCAGCGTGGCCCGGAGGAACATGCCTCGCGCCGTGTCCGACGGGGAGGCCATCGCCAGCCGCCGCTCCAGGTCCTCATCCGAGCCGGGTGGAGCCATCGACATCGACCACCAGGCGCTCTCCTTGCCCATGTGCATGTCTCCCCCTTGGTGAGCCAAGTCCCCGCACCCGCCCACATTGTACCCGCTTCATTTCGCTCCGTCAGGGGAGGGAAGGCACGTTGAATCTTCGTGTCGCACTGTCCTTGAAGAAATCCATTGCGACTGCTCGCGCCCGGCGCGGTGACTCACGCGGAAGGGGGTGCCGACCCGGCTCCGCCGGTGGCCGAGGGTGACTCCGACTGGCCGAGGAACTCGTCCAGCGCGCCCACGTCGATGGGCTTGCGGAAGACGGCGTCCACCAGCGCGAGGTTGGAGCGGTTCTGCCCGCGCACATCCATGCCCGTCACGATGGCCAGCAGCGCGTGCGGGGAGCGCTTGCGCAGCTCGCGCGCCACCTCCCACCCCGAGATGTCCGGCATCACCGCGTCCAGCAGGGCGGCGTCGTAGCGGCGCTCCTCCCACAGCTTCAACGCCACGTCCCCGCTGTGGGCCACCTTCACGTCGTAGCCCTCCTCGCTGAGCACCTCCGCCATCATCCGCGCGTTGTCCGGATCATCGTCCACCACCAGCACCCGGCGCGTCTGCTGGAAGCGCCGCGGGCTCACCACCGAGGTCCGGCTCACCGCCGTCCGCTCCGCCTCCTCCTTCGTGGAGCTCGCCAGCGGCAGCCGCACCACGAAGGCCGCGCCGTCTCCTTCCGGCAGGTTCTCCACCGTCAGCTCGCCGCCCCAGCGCTGCACCTGGTTGCGCGCCACCGCCAGCAGCAGCGAGAGCTGAGGAGCGCCCGCCTCGCGGTTGAGCGGGTCGAACATGCGCGTCATCTCCTCTTCCTCGTACAGGGCGCCGGAGTTCTCCACGCGCAGCATCACCCACCCGTCCGACTCCGTTCGCGTCTCCACCACGACGCGCCCACCCTCGTCGCCCAACCGCTCCTTGGCGGCCAGCAACAGGTTCACCACCAGCTCGCGGAAGAAGCCCTGGTCCGCCCGCACCGCGCACGGCTCTTCCAGGCGCAGCTCCACCGACACCGGGTGCTCGCCCTGCTCCAGCTCCGCCCGCGCCAGCTCCAGCGCCTCGTGCACCGTCGCGTCCACCTGGACGTCCACGAGCTGCTCCTCGGTGCGCTGCACGTTGAACTCCTGCAGCCGCGCCACCAGCTCGCCGATCTGCCCCACCGTCTTGTCCAGCGCGTCCAGGTGCTCGGGCTTGGAGTCGCGCCGCAGCAGGGTGATGCGCAGCCGCAGCACGTTGAGGAAGTTGTTGAGCGCGTGCGCCGCGCCACTGGCGAGCTGCCCCAGCGCCTGCGTTCGCGTGCGTTGCAGCAGCCGCCCCTGCAGCCGCCGCACCTCGTCATGGGCGCTCATCAGCGCCTTCGTCTTGGTGGCGGCCTCGGTGCGGTCGGTGAAGGTCTGCAGGACACCGGCCAGCTCGCCGCCCTCCTCCCAGACGGGCGTGGCGCTCATCTCCAGGGTGGCCTCGCCCCCGCCGGGCCGCTCCACCACCATCATCACCCCGCGCACCGGCCCGCGCTCCTTCATGGCCCGCATGAAGGGCATGTCGGCCACCTTGAAGGGTGTGCCGCTGGGCTGACGCGCGTTCACCTGGGTGAGCACCGCCGTCAGCGGCGACTGCGAGCGCGAGCCCACCACGGCCCGCATGGGCACGCCGAGCAGCCGGCTCACCGGCGGGGTGGCGAAGGACACCGTGCCATCCACCTCGGCCAGGAGGATGCCCACCTCCACGTGGTGCAGCACCGACTCCATCACCGCCGCCTCGCGGAAGCGCACCTCCTCCGTCCTCAGCACCCGCGCGAAGGAGGCCTGCGCCGAGGCATGCGCCTCGCCCACCAGTTCCACGATGAACGTGGCCACCTCCGGCTCCAGCTGGCCGTTGCGCCGCGCGTAGACGTAGAGGAGCACCTCCTCCAGCGCCTTGAACTCGCGCGCCAGGTCCTCCACCTCGAAGCGCTGGTCATACCGGCGCGCCCCATGGGGACGCACCACCTCCGGCCAGAGGACCAGCGCGTCCCTCCCCCGGTCCCTGAGCAGACGGACGAGCTCGTCGACGAGCCGGCGCAGCGGGGCACGCAGGTTGCGGCCGGGGATGTCCAGTTCATACGTCTCCGCTCGGATGCGCTTGGACCACAGGCGCACCACGCGCTCCTCCTCCTCTTCCAGGAGCTGAAGCAGGGCGGCCACCGGATCCACGGGAGGCGGGGTGTCTTGGAGGAAGGGGATGGCCATGGTTCCTCCGGGAGAGAGTGGGCACGGCGTGCGGCTACGGCTACCCGCCCGCCCGGGCGCTCACAGGGAGGAAAAGGAATGGCCAACGAGGGTAACGAGCGCGACAAGAACGAGTACGAGGCCGTACCGCTCTCGGACGCGGCCATGGCCCAGCTGTTCCGGGGCGAGCTCACCCGCTCGGACACCTGGCGCTCGCGCCTGGACAACACCACCAACTGGGCCATGACCACCACCGCGGCCGTCGTCTCCTTCGGCTTCTCCTCGGCCGCGTCCCATGTCGTCTTCCTGGTGGGCATCTGGATGGTGGTGTCGTTCCTGTCCATCGAGGCGCGCCGCTACCGCTATTACGACTTGTGGATGAGGCGGGTGCGCCTGTTGGAGGAGGGCTACTGGATTCCCATGCTGCGCCGCGAGCCGGTGGACCCGGACTCCCTGCGCGAGCTGGTCACACTGATGGAGCGGCCGCAGATCCAGCTCTCGGTCTTCTCCTCCATCTCCACCCGGCTCAACCGGGCCTACGGGCCCATCCTGCTGGTGCTGACCCTGGCCTGGTTCGTCAAGGTGTACAGCCACCCGCAGGCGCCCCTGAACTTCGGCGAGTTCGTGAGCCGGGCACGCATCGGCCCCATCCATGGCGGCTTCGTCATGATGTTCTTCTTCGTGCTGGTGCTGCTCTTCGCCTACCTCTTCGTGGCCTCCTTCTTCACCCGGGCGCCCCTGGGAGAGCTGCGCAGCCGGCCGCGGGGGCGCCGCGCCACCCTGTGGGAGTCCTTCTACCGGCCCTACGCCACGCTCAGCCCCCGCCGCCGCAACCGCCGCAAGGCGCCTCCCGCCCCCCAACCCCCCTCGGAGCCGCCTCCCATCCAGACTCCACCCATGCATTAGCCAGGCTGAGCCAGGGACGTTTTCCTCCTTCCGAGGCATGGCCTTTTGTGCTTGAAGCGCGAGACATGGCGAATACGCGTACGGTCACGGTCATCAATGGCGATGGAATCGGCCCCGAAGTGATGGCGGCCACCATCCGCGTCCTCGAAGCGCTCAAGGCCCCGCTCGAGTTCGAGTACAAGGACGCGGGTGCCGAGGTCATCGCCAAGTACGGCACCAACCTGCCCCACGAGACGGTGGAGGCGGTGCTGCGCAGCGGCGTGGCGCTCAAGGGCCCCACGGGCACGGTGGTGGGCGGCGGCATGGCCTCGGCCAACGTGGGCCTGCGCAAGCGGTTGGATCTGTACTCCTCGCTGCGCCCGGTCAAGAGCGTGCCCGGCGTGAAGACGCGCTACGAGAACGTGGACCTGGTGGTGGTGCGCGAGAACACCGAGTCGCTCTACGCGGGCCTGGAGCACATCATCGTGCCGGGCGTGGTGGAGTCGCTGAAGATCATCACCGAGAAGGCCTCCACGCGCATTGCCCGCTTCGCCTTCGAGTACGCCAAGAAGAACGGGCGCAAGAAGGTGACGAGCGTCCACAAGGCCAACATCATGAAGCTGTCGGATGGCCTCTTCCTCGACTGCACCCGCAAGGTGGGCCGGGAGTACCCGGAGATCCAGTACGAGGAGGTCATCATCGACAACATGTGCATGCAGCTGGTGAAGGATCCGACGCGCTACGACGTACTGGTGATGGAGAACCTGTACGGCGACATCGTGAGCGACCTGTGCGCGGGTCTGGTGGGCGGCCTGGGCCTGGTGCCGGGCGCCAACATCGGCGAGCGCACGGCGATGTTCGAGGCGGTGCACGGCACGGCGCCGGACATCGCGGGCAAGGGCCTGGCCAACCCGACGGCACTGATGATGTCGGCGGTGATGATGTTGGACTGGATGGAGCTGAGGGACGAGGCGCGCAAGTTCGAGAACGCGCTGGCCAAGGTGCACGGCGAGGGCAAGGTGCGCACCGGCGACCTGAGCGGCAGCGCCACCACCCGCGAGTTCACCGACGCGGTCATCGCGGCGCTGTAGCAGGCAACAGCCCTTCGCCACCGCGGTACGTCGAAGCCCGGTAACGGCGCCACCTCAAGGCACGTTGCCGGGCTCGTTCGTGAAGAGCACATGGAAGAGCGTCGTCTCTGGAGGCTCCACCCACTGTGCGTACAGGGGGACGGGAGTCTCGGCGATGTCTCTCGGGAGCTTGCTGGCTCCGAAGCGTGCTTCGATCCTCCTGGAGATGACATCGGCAACGACTTGCCGCTCGGGCAGGAGCGGCTCGAGGCTGACCCGGGGATTGAGCCGCCTTCTTCCGACTCGGCCGTACTCCACACCATAGACGATGTAGATGGGCGCCAGGATGCTGAGACAGCCGACCACGATCCAATGGTACGGCGGGAACGGGCGGCCCTTCACTGGGTAGACAACCCCCCTGAAACAGGCGTCAGCCGTCGCGGTGACGTCCCCGACGGTGTAGTCGGGAAACTCCTGCCGGACCTCACGCAATACCGCACGCCATCGGTCAAGGTCCTCGAGCGCTTCCTCCCATCGTGACTCGAGCCGATCGTGCTCGGGGCTTCGCTCCTGCCTCAGCTCGTAATCCCGATCAGGCCGCCAGTACCCTCGCGCGATGGCCAACAATTCTTCCTTGGAGAGTGGCATGGCCTAAGAGACGAAATCGCCGAATTGAACGGGTATGGATTTCTTGTGGCACGGTGTCTTGACGCGTGAACCCTCGATGGACGCCCAAAGCATGGGCTTGAGCGTCGTCTTGAGTGTTTGACACAACATGCCGAGACCGGACTCTGGCGTAGCAGCACTGAAAACCGCCTCGGCGGCCTCATGAGTGCGTTCCGCTGTGATGCGTTGTGCCAGGCGGAGTGAAATAGGGCCATCCTTGCTCCTGATTGGCACTTCGACTCCAAACTCACAAAAGAAGGACTCCCCCGTATTGGCCCTCTGGATGTTGATACGAATACATGCCACGCGCCATCCGCTCGGCGCGTCCGGGTCCGGCTCGGGCTCGACATCCGTGACGAAGTGAATCTGCCCCGGCTCTATCTTCCCCGTGACAATGGTCCTGGTTCTGGGACCGGTGCGCGCGCAGCCCAAGGACACCAGCAGCAACAGGGCCAGCGAACAAAGCCGTGAGCGTGCGCCGGGCATATCCAGGCTCCTGACGGAGGGAGGCGACTCCATTGGAGTCCCTCGACCCGCCGTCGAACAAGCCCATGCCCCTCCAGCCGTCCACGCCCGGACGTATCCGCGCGGACGGCCCGGAAAGAGCCTCAGCCCACGGTGACGCGGCGCACGCCGCGGGCCTCCAGGAGCGCGGGCAGACGCTCGCGCTGGTCGCCTTGCAGCACCAGGGCCTCGCCCTCCACGGCGCCCCCACAACCCAGGGAGCCCTTGAGGGCCTTGAGCCACTTCTCCAGCTCCGCTTCCCGCAGCCCGAGCTGCTCCACCACCGTCACTTCCTTGCCGCCGCGGCCCTTGCGCTCCATGCGCACCACGGCGCGCGCCGGGCCCTTGGGCTCCTCGGCCTTCACCAGCGCGGGAGCCGGCCCGGGGGGCAGCTCCTCGCGCTTCACTCCGAGCGCCGCGAAGGGGTTGTGGAAGGGCGCCGCCGGGGCGGGCGTCTCGGGCTTCTTGTCACGCTTGCCCATGGGGCGCCCGCTCAGTGCTGATCGCGCGCCTGCAGGGGCTGCGTCTGCGGCAGCACCTGGAAGGCGGGGTTGTTCGCGTCCCCGTCCGCCATGACGAGCGCGTAGATCAGGGACGGGATGGCCCGCACCTCGCGGCCGTTGATGACCACCAGCGGCGTGCCGCGAATCCCGTGCTGCTTGGCGTACGTGAGATCCTCCTGCAGCTTCTGGGTCGTCTCCGGCTTCGTGATGCACGCCTGGAGCTGCTCGCGCGAGACGGAGCCGGAGGAGAGGATGCTCAGCACCGCGTCGGAGCTGGTGAGCGACTGCTGGGCGGCGAAGAGCTTCTCGCGCAGCTCCCAGTAGTCGGGGGCCTCCTCGAGGCAGATCTGCGCCTTGGCCGCCGTGCAGCGGATGCCGGAACCATCGGTGTGCTGCCGGGCCATGGTCGTGTTGCACTCGCTGTCGAGCGGGAACTGGCGGGCCTCCAGGGACAGCTTGCCCTCGGGGAGACGCTTCTTCATGAGGGCGAGGAACTCCACCAGGTTCTTGCAGTGGGGGCAGCGGCTGTCCGTCCACTCCACCATCTTCACCGGCGCGTTCACCGAGCCGTAGAGGCGGCGCGCGGGGGCGGGAGCCGGCTTCGGTGTGGACTGGCGGTAGAGCGCCAGCGCGTTGGAGACGGCCTGCTGCTCGGGCTGCGACAGGCCACGCAGGTAGGCCTCCAGCGAGCCAGGGGCATCCGTGGTGGGCGAGTGGGCGAGGGCCTGGGCGGCGGCGGAGGCCTTGGGCGTCTGCATACCGGGCACGAGCAGCGCCACGTATGAGGCCACGGCGAAGCCGACCGTCCACTTGAGGGCGCGGCCCCACTCACCCGCCTGGGGCAGGACGGGGCCGGGCAGGGCCTTCCAGGCCACCAGGGCGAAGGCGATCGTGAGGACATAGGTGCCCAGACACGTGGGGCACAGCACGCCGGCGCTCGCGCTCGCGACGCCGAAGACGAGGCTGGCGCCCACGCCGGCGGCGGCCACCAGGCGCAGACCATTGGTGGCGGGCCGCACGGTGTACCCGTTGCGCTGCCACACCAGGTAGAGGGCGGAGAGCGCCACCGCGACGAGGCCCCACACCAGGCCGAGCCCGGCCACGGGGATGCGCAGCAGCTCGTGCACCGCGCTGGCGAAGGGGGAGTTCCACACCGTCTCGCAGTTGACGCGCTCGGAGATGCCGCACACGGTGGTGCCACCGGCGCGCAGGGTGAGGAGCTCCATCCACTGGAAGATGGCGAGCGCGCTCTCGGCGAGGGCCAGGCCGAGCAGCACCTGGGCGCCGCGGACCGGGACGGGAGGGGGCGGATTGGCCTTCTTGCTCATGCATGCTCCGGAGGGGGGGTCATCAGGACGAGGAGGCGGGCGTTGTCGGGGCCGTCATTGGTGACGCCGTGCTCGACGCCCGCGGGGGCGGAAATGGCGGCGCCGGGGCCATGGGAGGCTTCCTCGGCGCCGATGCGGAAGCGGCAGCGCCCCTCGAGGACGAGGTACACCTTGTCCGACGTGGCGTGCCGGTGGGGCTTCTGGGTCTGGCCGGGCGTGAGGCAGTACACGTCCAGGAAGAAGCGCTCGGACTTGAAGAGGTTGTGCTTCTGGAGCTTCTCGGCCGAGAAGCCCTGGAAGTCCGACAGGTATCTGACATCCATCGTGGCATTCACTCCCGGGCCTCTATATAGCGACGGTCATGGAACCGCTGTCTCTGCATTTTCTTCACGAGCAGGCAGGCGCCCGCTTCCAGGACGTCAACGGTCGGGAGGTCGTGGGCGACTATGGAGATGGGGGGGCCGAGTACCGGGCGGCCCGGGAAGCGGTGGCGCTCCATGATGCCACCTACCGGGAAGCGCTGCGGATAACCGGCGAGGACCGCGCGAGCTTCCTGCATGGGATGGTGACCCAGGAAGTGAAGGGCCTGGCCTCCGGGGCGGCTACCTACGCGGCGATGATCACCGTGAAGGGGGCCATGGTCGCGGACGCCCGGATCGTAAGGCGCGAGACCGACCTGCTGCTGGACCTGGAGCCCGGGATGGGAGCCAAGGTCCGGGAGTTCCTGGAGAAGTACCTCATCTCCGAGGACGCGGAGCTGCACGACGCCACGGGCGAGCTGGGGGTGCTGCGGCTGCTGGGCCCTCGGACGGCCGACCTGCTGGGCGCCGTGCAGGGGAGCCCGTTCACGCCCCTGCCCCAGGATTCCACCCGTGCTGTCACCGTGGCGGGCCAGGAGGTGCTGGCCGTGGGAACCACCCGGGTGGAGCCGAACGGGGTGGACCTGCTGGTGCCGCGAAGTGGGCTGGAGGCGGTGTGGAAGGCGCTGATGGCGGCGGGGACGGCCTTCGGGCTGAAGCCGCTGGGCTGGAAGGCGCTGGAGGTGCTGCGGGTGGAGGCGGGGGTGCCGCGCTTCGGTCAGGACATGGGGGAGACCACCATCCCGCTGGAGGCGAACCTCACGCACGCCATCTCGTACAACAAGGGGTGCTACATCGGGCAGGAGGTGATTGCCCGGGCCACCTTCCGGGGGCACATGAACCGGAAGCTGGCGGGACTGCTGCTGGGAACCAACGAGGCGGCGCCGGGCACCGAGCTGAAGAAGGACGGCAAGAAGGTGGGATGGGTCACCACCGTGGCGCATTCACCGGGCAAGGGGCTGACGGTGGCACTGGGGTACGTGCACCGGGACCACCTGGAGCCGGGAACGGTGCTGACGGTGGGAGAGGGCCCGACCGAGGCCACGGTCGCCAACCTCCCGCTGCCCTGAGCCCCATTTCATCTCCCCTGCGGCCACCTCCCCTCTCCCTCTGGGAGAGGGACGGGGTGAGGGTATGAAGTACCCGGGGTAAACCCATCTCCACCCGGAGAAAAACCCGAGCCAGAAATCCCGGGGGAAAATCCAGCTGACCGTGGAACGGAGCTCAGGTGTCTTCCGGCTGAATGAGCCGTCACCTGCCCGTCCCCCCTCATGCCACGAAGAGACCCCTCTCCGGAGGGAGCGGCCTGCTCGCGCTCCTGCTCGCGGTCCTGGCCTCGCCGGCCGGAGCCCAACCCGTGGAGACGGGAACGCTCATCACCAAGGAGCAAGAGGTCCGCGCCCTCGATGGAGGGCTGGTGGTCGAGACGCCCGATGCGGG
Source organism: Archangium lipolyticum (assembly GCF_024623785.1). NCBI lineage: Bacteria > Pseudomonadati > Myxococcota > Myxococcia > Myxococcales > Archangiaceae > Archangium > Archangium lipolyticum. Next base: position 115,528 of record NZ_JANKBZ010000002.1, on the reverse strand, counting down.
GATGACGACCCTCACCCCGCCCTCGCTGCTCACGGACGCGCCGGCACAGTACCCGGCGGGGGACTGGAAGGGGCCGCGCACGGTGACGCTGGAGCTGCTGCTCACCGAGCAGGGCACGGTCGAGCGGGCCGAGGTGACACAAGGAGCGGAGGAGGCCTTCAACGACGCGGCGGTGCGCGCGGCCACGGGACTGCGCTTCACCCCGGCCACGCTGGACGGCACCCCGGTCTCGGTGCGTCTCCCCTTCACCTACCGCTTCGAGCCGCCGGCCGAGCCCGCGAGCCGCACGGTGCTCACGGGCCAGGTCCGCTCCAAGGGAACGCGGAAGCTCCTGGGCGACGCGGCGGTGACGGTGAATGGCACGACGGTGACCACGGACGCCGAGGGCCACTTCGAGCTCGCGCTGAAGCCCGGCGCCCATGAGGTGTACGTCTCCGCACCCGGCTACAAACCGGCGGACTTCCGCGAGGAGCTGAAGGAGGACCAACGCCTGGAGGTGCGCTACGGGCTGGAGCCGCTGGTGGTGAACCCCTACGAGACGGTGGTGCGAGGGGACCGCGAGCGCACGGAGGTCTCGCGCATCACGCTGCACGACCAGGAGCTGCGGGAGGTGCCGGGCACGCAGGGGGACCCCTTCCGGGTGGTGATGCTGATGCCGGGAGTGGGGAGCGTGGCGTCGGGGCTCTCGTACCCGGTGGTGCGAGGCAGCCAGCCGGCGGCGACGGGCTACTCCATCGATGGGGTGCGCGTGCCGATGCTGTACCACCTGCTGCTGGGCCCCGCGGTGGTGCACCCGGAGTTCATCGACTCCATCGACTTCCAGGCGGGAGCACCGCCGGTGCGCTACGGGCGGAACCTGGGAGGCGCGGTGGATGGGCGGCTCAGCCGGCCGCGCGAGAAGGGGCTGCACGCCACGGCGTACGCGGACCTGCTCAACGCGGGTGGCTTCGTGGAGGTGCCCATCGAGGAGACGGGCACGAGCGTGACGGTGTCGGGTCGGCTCAGCTACTCGGCGCTGCTGGTGTCGCTGGCGGCCAACGCCCTCTCGGCCACGAGCGGCGAGGAGGTGAGCTCCGGCTACCGCGCGGACTTCTGGGACTACCAGGCGCGGGTGGAGCAGAAGGTGGGCGAGGGACGGCTGCGGCTGCTCGTCTTCGGCAGCTCGGACCTGCTGGGCATGAAGGCCGAGAACAAGAACGACTACGCCGGAGACCTCGGCATGCGCTTCCACCGGGTGGACCTGCGCGGACAGCACCCGCTGCTGGGAGGAGAGGCGGAGCTGGGCCTCACCTGGGGCATGGACCAGCTGGGAGTGACGGCCCGGCGCGGGCCGGCGAAGGTCGGCGAGTTCGGCATGGCCGAGCAGAGCTTCCGTGCACGCGCCGGCTGGAGCAAGGGACTCACGGACACGCTGTCGCTGTCGCTGGGCGCGGACGTGGAGCACCGCCGCGGCGGGTTCACCCTCACCGGCATCGCGATTCCTCCGGGCACCCGGGGCGATGACCCGACGGACGCGCTGCGCCAGCCCTCGACGCTGGCCACGTTCTCGGGCCTGTACGGCGAGCTGGGCTGGAAGCCGGGTGCCCGGTGGTCGGTGGTCACGGGCCTGCGCGGGGACTCGTGGCACCTGGTGCCCGGCATCACCTACTACACGCTGGAGCCGAGGCTGGCGGTGCGCCACGCGATGACCGAGCGCCTCACGTTGAAGGCCGGCGCGGGGCTCTACCACCAGCCGCCCACGGTGCTCGTCCAGCTGCCGGTCATGGACGCGGCGGGCCTGCGCTACGGCCTGCAGAACGGAATGCAGTTCGACGTGGGCGCGGAGTGGAAGGCCCTGGAGGGACTCGAGCTGTCCGCGGACGCCTGGTACAACCCGCTGCCGCGCACGGTGGAGTTCAGCTTCGAGCAGCTGCTGGAGAACCGGCGGCGCCGCAACGCGCCCGCGCCGGATCCGGCCTCGCACGGGTACGCGTACGGGTTGGAGCTGATGGCGCGCCACCCGCTCGGAGACAACTGGTTCGGCTGGGTGTCCTACGGCTTCCAGCAGAGCAAACGCTGGGCGCGCTTCGACCGCTACGACGACAAGGACCAGGTGGTGGGCCAGGGCGAGGGCTACCTGCCCTTCGCCTTCGAGCAGGTGCACGTCTTCAACGCCGCGTTGAGCTACCGCTTCCCCGGCAACCTCACGGTGGGCGCGGTGGTGCACTTCAACACCGGCCGGCCCGAGAGCGGGGAGCTCAGCTCGCGCAACATGCACACGGTGCGGGACGAGAATGGCGTCGAGCATTGGGTGCGCACCGACCGCGACCGGGCCGGGCGCCTGCCGCCCTACTTCCGCGTGGACGCGCGCATCTCCAAGACGTGGACGCTGGACGCGGTGGTGGTGGACGCCTACCTCGACGTGCTCAACCTCTCCCTGCAGCGGGAGGTGCTCGCGTACGACTACACGTACACGACCGAGGATTGGCCGGGCACCGGCGTGTTCGCCGACCGCAAGCCCATGGACGTGCCGCCGGTGGTGCTGCCACTGCTCGGCGTGAAGGTGAGCTACTGACATGAAGACCCGTGCTTCCCTCCTGGCCCTGTCCCTCCTGGCCTCCGGCTGCGGCACCCTGTACCCGGAGGATCCCCTCTTCGTGTACGGGCGGGCCCTGCGCGCCGATGGCACCCCGCTGGCGGGCACGGCCCTGATGTTCCAGCGCAAGGCCGCCTACGACGGCTCGACGCCCACCCCTTCCGGCTTCGAGCCCTTCCGCGAGGTGACGACGGAGCCAGATGGCAGCTACACGCTCGAGTTGCTGGTGAAGGAGATCAGCACCCAGGTCAGGGATTACTCCTTCAGCCCGCATGCGTTCCGGCTCCACCGCCAGGAAGAGGACGGATCGGAGACCTGGGTCGGGTTCGATCTCCACGGAGGCGACGTGGAGGTGCCCACGCTCCGCCCCTGGCGAGCGGACCTCCACACCACCCCCACGGCGGACGGGGTGATGCTGGCGCTGGGAGCACCCCTTCCCTCCCTGGAGATTCCTCCCTCGGCCACCTTCGGGGACTGGACGGTCATCGAACCCGACGGCACCCATCACATCGAGCCCAACCCCAGTCCACCCTCGCTCTGGCTGGAGCTGCGCAGTGGAGACGGCCTCCTCTGGTGGAACCCAAACCCGAAGGGGACCGAGACGCTGGCCGTGAGCCGCTCCATCCTGGAGGACTTCGCGACTCCCGTGGCGCGGACATCCGTCTTCATCGATGGCAATTGGAGCTTCAAACCGCTGGTGAGCCTGAACGACAGCTACCTGTCTTTCTATGTCGAGTGGGCGAGCCCGCCCCTGGCGCTGCCGTCCGGGGGGCTCGTTCCGGCCAGCCGGGGAGCGGCCTGCGAGCCGTTCGTCGACACGTGCCCGCTGACGGACGGGAAGTTGGAGACGATCAAGTCCGTACCCCTGAACGAGCTGCGCGTGCGGCTGCCGGCCCCGAAGAAGCTGCGCCAGGCGGTGGTGCGCGGCTTCGCCAGCGCCGGCGATCCGGAAGCGGTGGTGGTGGAGGGGAGCGTGGATGGGCAGGAGTGGACGGAGCTCGGCAGGGCTACCCTCGAGACCCGCCGCAGGGCCCGGAGCATCCAGCTCACGAATCGCCTGGGCGAGGAGCGATTCCTCGACGTGTCACTCGCGCCGGAAGCCCCCGCGGTGACGCAGGTGCGCCTGCGCGTGATGGGCGAAGGGCTGATGAATCGGGTCGACCTCCGCGAGCTCTCCCTCTTCGAGTAGAAGAACCCCCATGACACGGCGCTCGTTCGAGGAGTCCAGGCAAGAAGGCGGCATCCACCACCAGCTGGGGCAGCTCGTCGGTGAGTGGGAGGGAGTGACGAAGACGTGGTTCGAGCCGGACAAGCTCGCCGACGAGTCACCCTGGCGGGGGACGATCCGCCCCGCCCTGGGGGGACGGTTCGTGGTGCACGAGTACGAGGGCTCGTTCCAGGGCAAGCCGCTCGCGGGGATGGCCATCTACGGCTACCACCTCGACCCGGATCGCTACGAGATGGCCTGGATCGACAGCTTCCACAACGGCTCGGCCATCATGTTCTCCAAGGGCCCGAACGAGGGCCGGGGCTATGGCGTCCGGGGCAGTTACGAGGCCCCGTCCGGGCCTCCCTGGGGCTGGCGGACGGAGATCCAACTGCCCGAGCCGGATCGGCTCGTCATCACCCACTACAACATCCCTCCCGAGGGCCAGGAGGCCAAGGCGGTCGAGACGGAGTACCGGCGCAAGCGGTGAGGTGACGCACCGCTCCCAGCTCAGGAGCCGGTAGCGCGCGTGGGCTCCTGACCCTGGAGCTGGGCGTGAATGAGCCGCGCGTAGATGCCGTCGCGCGCGAGCAGTTCCTGGTGCGTGCCCTGCTCCACCAGGCGGCCCTTGTCCATGACCAGGATGAGGTCCGCGTTGATCACCGTGCTCAGCCGGTGGGCGATGACGACGCGGGTGCAGCGCAGCGCGCTCAACGCTTCGTGGACCTTGCTCTCGGTGACCGAATCGAGCGCGCTCGTCGCCTCGTCCAGCAGCAGCATGGCCGGCTTGTGCACCAGTGCTCGCGCCAGGCCCAACCGCTGCCGCTGCCCGCCCGACAGCGATGACCCCTGGTTGGACAGGAGCGTGTCGTACTTCAGCGGCATGGCCATGATCTCATCATGGAGCTGCGCCAGCTTCGCCGCCTCCATCACGTCTTCCAGGGGGATGTCCGGATCATTCAGGGTGATGTTGGCGCGCAGGGTGGTGCCGAAGAAGGCGGGGTTCTGCAACACCACGCCCATCTGCCGACGCAAGGACTGCAGGTCCAGCTCGGACATATCCACGCCGTCGTAGCGCACGTGCCCGGTGGTGGGCAGGTAGAGCCCCAGCAGGAGGTTGGCCAGCGTGGTCTTGCCCGCGCCGGACCTGCCCACGATGGCCACCATCTGCCCCGGCAGGATGCGGCTGGACACGTCCTGCAACACCAGCGGCGTACCGGGCGAGTACCGGTAGCACACCTGATCCAGCTCGCAGGCCCCGGTGAGGCGGAGCGTCTGCCCCACCTTGTCCCCAGAGCGCTCCCGGGGCATGTCCAGCACGTCGGCGAGGCGCTCCATGTAGCTGTTCATCAACTGCAGCTGCGCCCCCGTGGCGACGAGGTTGGAGATGGGCACGAGCACCGCGGCGGCCAGGGCATTGAGGCCCAGCATCGCTCCCGTGCTCAGCTCGCCGCTCAGCACCTGCCAGGTGCCCAGGCCCAACAACAGCATCGGCGAGGCCAGCCGCAACGTGCTCGTCGCCGAGTCCACCCACGCGCTCAACAACCCGCGGGACACCGCCACGTTCAGCACATCCACGAAGACGTTCGAGTAGTTCTGGACCGACCGGTCCTCCACGCCAAAGGCCTTGAGGGTCTGGATGCCCGAGAGCATCTCCATCAAGTACGTCTGGTTCTTGGCCTCCAGCTCCAGGTTCTGGGACAGGAGCTGCCGCTGCCGCCGGCCCGCCAGCAGGAGCACCAGGACCTGCAGCGAGCCCAACCCCAGCACCAGCAACCCCATCCACGCGTTGGTGCTCAGCAGGATGGTCAGGTAGATGCTCACCAGCACGCCATCGAGCAGGGTGGAGAGCATTCCCGACGAGAGCATCTCCCGGATCGTCGAGTTGGTGCTCATCCGCATCATCAGATCGCCCGAGGGCCGCGTCTGGAAGAAGGGAAAGGCGAGGCCGACCATGTGCTCGAGGAAGCCCAGTGTCAGCTCCGAGTCCACCCGGATGCGCAGCTCGGTGAGCAGGAAGCCGCGGATGAGGGTGGTCAGGAACTGGAACAGCACGATGGACAGCATCCCCACGCCCAGCACCAGCAACAGGTTCTGGTCCCCGCGCGGAATCACCCGGTCCACCACCATGCCCGTCAGCAGCGGCAACGCCATGGCGAAGAACTGGACCAGGAACGACAGGGTGGCGATCCGTCCCAGCGTGTGGGACTGCTTCATCATCGGGACGATGTAGCGGCTCCAGCCCTTGCGCGGCGTCTTGCCGGGCGTGAAGTCCTCGCCCGGCGCCAGCTCCAGCGCGACCCCGGTGAAGGACTGGCTGAACTGCTCCAGGGACACCCGGCGCCGGCCCTGCATCGGGTCCACGATGTCCACGTAGTCCTTGCCCAGCCGCTCGAACACCACGTAGTGGGTGAAGCGCCAGTGCAGGATGGTGGCGGGTTGCAGGAAGGGCAGCCGGTCCAGGTCGATGGAGATGCCCCGTCCGCGCAGCCCGAACTGCTTCGCCGCATCCAGCAGCACGCGCGCCGAGGTGCCATCCCGGGACACCCCCGTCACCTGCCGCACCTCCTCCAGCGTGACCTGCCGCCCGTAATAGCCGAGCACCATGCCCAGGCAGGCAGCCCCGCAGTCCATGATGGTCATCTGCCGGATCTCCGGGATGGTGCGCGAGCGCAGCCTTCCCCAGAGCCGGCGCAGGGCCGGGAAGCGCTCGTGCAGCGGAGCCTGGGTGTTATCGGCCATGGGAGAACAACCCCTTCAAGCCAGGTACCAGCGTCATCAGAATGGTCTCGGTCCGCACCCGCGCCTCCGCCCGGGCCGGCATCCCATCGAAGTAGTTGTAGACCTGCCCCTCGCTCTCGAAGCTCTGCGCGGGCATGCGGGCCCGCACCAGGATGTACGAGCCCTTGAACTCGAAGGCGCCGGCGAGTCCCGGCCCCAGGATGCGGCCCACCTCGGTGGGACCGATGATCTGCTCACCCACCTGCTCCACCGTCACCTCCTGATACTCGTGGTGGAAGCCGTCCAGCTCGACCCGAATGGAGGTCCCCGGCCGCAGATACGGGCGGTAATGGCCGGGTAGGAAGGCCAGCAGGGTGGGCGAGACATCCTCCGGCACCAGCGACAGCATGCTCACGCCCTGGGTGAGGTACTGGCTGGGCTGCACACGCACGTCGTTGACCACGCCGTCGCGGGGGGCCCGCAGCGCGCGCGTCTCCAACCGGGCCTCCGCCAGCTCCCGCTCCGCCCGCAGCGTGGTCAGCACCTGGCGCGCCGCGGCGTCCGCAGGGTCCTTCAGGTACCGCACCAGCTGCAGTTCGAACTCGTGACGCAGCCGCTCCACGCTCGCCGTCTCCTCCTCGGAGACGAGGGTGACCAGCTTCTGCCCGGCCTTCACCCGCTGCCCGGGCCGCACCTCCACGGAGGAGACGATTCCGGCCCCCTGGCTCGTCAGCTCCACCCGGCCCTCGAGCTGCACCACCGCGGGACCGGTGGCGTACTCGTCCAGGGTGCCCACGCAGCAGTACAGCAGCCCCGTGACGAGCACGGCCAACAGCAACCAGTACATCCACCGGGACCACTCGGGCGAGATGTGCAGGACATCCCCCTCCTCGTGGACCTGGTTGTGGTGGTCGAGCGCTTCCTGCCGGTAGATGGACTTGTTGGCTCGCACGCTGCGCTCCCCTTCACTGGCCAGGGTGCTGGCCAACCCACGCACCCTGCTCCACGGAGACCTGGACAACGGAGCCGAATGGCAGCTGCGCTCCCTCCTCCTGGGCCACGCTGGCGATGGCCAGCACCATCCGCGAGGCCGCGTCCACTTCCGGTGCCACGTTCTCCACCCGGCCTCGCAGCCGTAGCTCCCGGCCCCGCACACCGATGCGCACCGGCGTGCCCACCGACACGCCCGGGGCGGCGTCCTCGGGGATGGCGAAGCGCACCACCTGCGGCCCCTCCCGGAGGAGGTGGACGATGGGGCGGCCAGCGGACACCAGCGCCCCCGGGTCCACGTAGCGCATGGACACCCTGGCATCGAAGGGGGCGCGGATGGTGGCCTCGGAGACGCGCAGTTGGAGCTGCTCCACCCGGGCCTCCTGATTGCGCACCTGCGCCTGCGCGGCGCTCAGCTTCGCGGCGGCCATCTTCTCCGCGTAGCGCAGCTTCGCCTGCTCCTCCTCGGAGATGGCTCCCATGTTGACCAGCTTCGGATCTCCCCCGCGCTGGAGCGTCTCCTGGGCGGAGGTGAGCGTGAGCCGTGCCACCTCCTCCTCCGCGCGCGCCGCCTGCAGGCTCGCCTGGGTGATGGACAGCTCGTGCTGGACGGACCGCACGTCCTGCCGCGCCAGGACACCGCCCTTGCGCACCAGGTCCCCCACCCGCACTTCCACGCTCTCCAGCACACCCTCGAACCGGGCCGAGACGTCCACGCTGTTGTCCGCGACGATGACCCCGACGAAGCCGGCGCCCTCGCTGGCCACGGAGGGCGGCTGCCCTTGCGGAGCATTCGGAGTGGCGGACGGCGATGATGCCCGGTGCGCCGGTGCTCGGCTCACCAGGAGCAGGGCCAGACCAAACGCCAGCACGAGCCCCATTCCCGCGAGGAAGAGTCGCTGAGCCATCGCTCTCCAGATTACCGGATCATCCCATCCCTGGCACCCAGGGGCTCCAGCAGCAGGATGTTGGGAACGCGCTCCGGCTCCGCGAAGCGCAGCAGGCCCCAGCCGATACCCGCGAGGCCAATCATCAACCCCGGCGTCTCGATGCCGAAGGGCACCGCGCAGCGCCAGGCGCGCTGCTCGGCACGCGAGAGCACGGCCTCCAGGGTGCCCGAGATGAGAGCATCCAGCCCGTCAGGCGCCTCGCCGAGCGCCCGGGCCTGGACGAGCACCTCCAGGTCTCCGAGGTCGCCGTGGCACAGCGAGTCGTTGTAGCCGAAGCCGTGCCGCAGCGTGCCCGCCACCGCGGCGCGCAGGTCCTCGCGCAACCCGGGCTCGTCCAGGTGCTTCAACGCCCGCGCGCGAGCGAGGCCGATGCCGGGAGCGCCGTAGCACCACGCACAGGTGGACTGGCCAGAGGCCGCCGGGGCCAGGTCGGGGGAGTTGCGCACGTCCCGCCAGTTCTCCTGCTCGGGGGAGAAGAGCGTGCGCTCGTAGGTGAGCGCCTCCCGGGCGGCCTCGCGGAAGCGCGCCTCGCCCGAGGCGCTGGCGAGCTCCAGCAGGGCCCACGCCATACCCGAGGCCCCGTGGGAGAAGCCGCTCAGCGGCCGCGCCGAGGGCACCGTCGTCATCCACCCCGCCCCGCCTCCCTCCTGCGGCTGCCGGGTGGCCAGCAGGTGCTCGCCGCAGCGCACCGCCGCGGCCAGCGCGGGCGCCGAGCCGGTGGCATGGCGCAGCGCGAGCAGGCCGCCAATGCACCCGGCCGCGCCGCCGATGACGTCCAGGTTGCGATCCTTCTCGATGATGGACGGCAGGGTCTCGACGACGGCCTCCGCCTCGGAGAACAGCGCCGGCTCGTTCCACAGCTGGCCCAGCTGCGTCAGCGTGTAGAGGATGCCGCCCCACCCCTCGAAGCCGCCAATCACGTGCATCCGCCCGAGCGCCCAGCTCGTCAGCCGCCGCAGGGTGCTGGAGACCTGGCGCGCGGCCTGGGTGAACCGTTCCTCCCCGCTCACCTGTCCGAGCTGCGCCAGAAAGAGAGTGATGCCCGGCATTCCTCCGTACAAGTCGAGCGTCAGCGGGCTGAAGGGCCAGCGGTTGCGTGAGCCCTGGTGCGCGCCCAACCAGCTGAGGGTCCCATCCCGGGCCACCGCCAGGGTGAGGATCCTGTCCCCGATGGCGCGGGCCGCCGCCACCAGCCGGCCGCGGGCCACCGGCGTCTCACTCCGCCGTGGCGGCGCCTGCTCCAGCTCCAGCGGGACATCCGACATGGAGGACAGGAGAGACGAGCGGATCCACCACACGTCCCGCTCCACCGTCGCCTCGTCCAGCTCGCGCAGGCGGTTCTCGGTGGACTCCAGGCCGGTGCACCACAGGAAGTCCGGAAAGCGCTCCCCGGGCCCGCTCCACAAGTCCTTCGACTCGGGCCGCGTGGTGTAGCGGGGAATGTCCCCACGGTGCAGCGCGGCGCGCTCCGCGCTCGCCACACCCGTCAGGAAGGGCCGGCGCTTCATGCCCATCCACAGGCCGTCGAAGTAGCGATCCCGCTCCAACCCATCGCGCAGCAGGTCCGGGTGGTAGCTCTCCTGGAGGAGCGTGTAATAGATCTGCGTCGAGCGCAGCAGGACGCGGATCTCGTCTCCGACGAAGCGCCGCACCGGTCCGCCGGGCGCGAGAAAGGCGTCGCGCTCGCGCATGAGCAGGCGGCACATGCGGGCATAGCCGTCGCACAGGTCGTCCTGGTAGCGGTGGAGCTTCACCGGCTCGCCGCGCAGCGTGGGGAGGTTGCGCGCGCCCTTCATCGTGATGCGCTTGCGGGCCTGCCGCATGGTGTCGTGGCCCTGCTCCTCCCAATAGGGCACCTCGCGCGGAGTGAGCTGCCCCTCGGGCGAGCCCATCCCCCCCACGTCCACACCCTCGTGGTCCGCGCGGGACCAGGCGACGAGCGGCAGCAGCGCGATCCGGCTGAGGGAGTAGTCGATGATCTGCGTGAAGCGCCGCTCCTCGTCGGTGCGGAAGTTCATCCGGTCGCTCACCTGGGGATGGAAGAGCGTCTCGAGATCCACGACCACCGGGTGTTCCCCCTCAGCGATCAGGTTCTCGTAGTGCATGTCCATGCCGCCCAGTTGCTGGAACAGGGCGAGCTGCGCTCCCAACCGGAAGTAGAAGCGCCGCACGCCCTCCTCGGACTCGCACGGCCGGGCGTCCACGAACTCGCTCCAGCCGTAGCCCTCGCGGGGCAGCAGCCGCAACAGCCGGAAGGCAGGCAGCTCCTCGCGCGCGTTGAGCCACGCCAGCAGATCCTGGAAGTGCGCGTCCACGGCGAGCGGGCGGGGCTTGTAGACCAGCCTGGCGCCCGAGGAGAAGGTGAGCGTCTGGACCATGCGCCCATCGTGGTGCTGGTCCCCTCCGTCACCGGAGAGCTCCGTGAGCAGGCCCGGCTCCCCGGGCGGGAGCAGCTCGCGCAGGGAGGGGCCATCCCCGGCGAGCCGGGTGAGGAACTCGATGCTGGCGTCGCTCCACTGCTCGACGGTCTGCGTGCACAGCCGGGCCAGGACGGAGTACTCCTGGAACAGGGAGAGGACGACCTCGGGCTGGCGCAGGGACTCGACGAAGCTCTGGAAACGCTCCGGACCGCTCTCCCCCTTCAACCGGCCCTGGAGCCGGGCGATGTTCATCTCCAGCACCATCGTGCGGTTGATGCGCTCCAGCAGCCGCCGGGGGAGCGCGGCGAAGAGCATCGGCTCGACGGTATCGGGTGAGAAGAGGAGCGAGGCATGGGTGCGCGCCAGCTCCTTCACGTGGGCCCGTACGCGCGCGCGGCCCCGCTCGATGAGCGGACGCACCGCCTCCAGGAAACCCACCACGGGTTGGCTCTGGAGGTTGGGGGGAAGCGGGAAGGGTTCCGAGGACACCGGCTGGGAGAAGGCCTCGCGGAACACGGACAGCCACGGCACGTGGCCCTCGAAGCGCCGCTGCAGCACGGGAGGCGACTCGGTGAGCAGGTAGCGCAGCTCCGCCTCCGTCAGCCCCTCCGCCTCCAGCCGCTTCTCGAAGGGCACGGCGCCGGACTTGAAGGGCTCCTTCTCACGCCACTTCTCCAGCAGACGCGCCGCCTCTTGCTGGACTCCACCGTCTCCCGCATCCGGCACCCGCTCCAGGCGCTCCCGGCGCTCGCTCAACGTCATTGCCCGGAACCACGCTGCGGATGCGAAGGCGGAATCGGTCATGGGGTGTTCCAGCAGGGGGGAGGCCAAAAAGAAACGGCGCGCGGATGCATGAGGGCATCTCGCGCGCCGAAGCCTACTTCAGGCGGAAGTCAGGACCCGAAACGGCTCAGGTCGACGAGGGGCAGCAGGCCGTCGCCGCCGTGGAGTAGGTGCAGCACGACGTCTTGCCGACGGACACGTCCACGTCGATCACCGCCTCGCTCTCCATCATACCTCCCGCCACGCCCTCGAGATCGCCATCGGTCAGCTCGACGATGCCCGCCGGGTTCACCGGGAGGTTGGCGCGCTCGGACTCGGTGAGGCTCATGCGGTACTGCTCATCCTTCCAGGCACGGACGATATCGACGCTCATGGGCAACTCCTTGACGTGACGGCAGGGGGGTGACGGGTACGGCAACACGAAACCCGAAAGAACCGGAACAGCCGGTCTCGCGGGTTCGTAGGGATATAGTGCAAAACCCCACTGTCCATGTCAACTGGAATTCATCACCGGTATTAAAAGAAGCTGTCCGAAGTCCGTACAGAGGGGCCGTTGACGGTGTGTGCACCCGTCGAATGAACTCCCGTTCTAGGAGAAAACGCGATGGAACGATTCCGTCTCAGCAGGTTCGTGCAACTGCTGCCCTATGGTCAGACGGTCATCATCACCCACGGCCCCCGCCTGAGGCGTGTGGTGGTCACCGAGGCCCTGGCGGAATCCCTGAAGCTCTTCGCCAGCCAGGCGCTCAGCCCGCGGGAGTACGAGGCCTTCTTCCCGACGCCGAAGACGGCCGCCCTCCTCTTCCAGTTCTTCCGGGCGCGGGGACTCATCGTGCCCGACGGGCTCGACGAGTTGGAGACACTCGCGCGGGAGCTGGGGCTCTCGAAGGAGAACGCCGCGGCGAAGAAGGGCAAGGTGCTCGAGGATCGCCACGAGGCGGTGATGTTCGGCAAGGCGGAGAGCCTGTCACCCACCGACTTCGATGCGCGAGACGGGCAGCTCGCTCCGCTGCGGGTGGCCCTCGTCGGAGGGTGCGTGCTCCAGGTCATGCCCGACTTCATCAAGAAGGCGGGACTCCAGCACGGCTACCTCGTGGAGGTCGTCTCCGTCACCTGGCCGGATTCGGCCGAGCGGATCCGCGCCGCGGCCGCGGAGAACGCGGACGTCGTCGTCTTCCACCCCTTCATCCGCCAGAACCTCGAGCCCCTCTGGGACCGGTACCACCTGCTCTCGGAGGCGGAGCGCGACGAGCACCTGGCGAGCCTCATCGAGCAACTGCGCATCAAGCTGGGCGCCTTCACCGAGGGCCGCGCGGGACGCCTGGGGCTGGTCCACAACCTCTCCCTGCCGCAGGTGTCACCCCGGGGGCGCTACGACCTCTCCTTCTTCCAGGCGATGGGCCGCATCAATGACGTCCTGATGGAGCATTGCCGTGCCCACCCGAACATCCTCCCCATCAACGAGGAGGCCATCGCCAGCCGCTTCGGCAAGCAGGGCGTCCTGGACGATCTGCACGACGTCTTCAGCCACCATGGACATGGCCTCGTCGGGCTGAACGAGCTCCCGGAGTGGGCCGACGCCGAGCGCACGAGGGACTTCATCGGGACGCTGGCGGAGGAGTACATCCACGCCCACGAGGTCTGGCTGGGCAAGGGGCAGCTCAAGCTGGTCGTCTGCGACCTGGACAACACGATCTGGCCGGGCGTCGCGGGGGAAGAGGGCTTCTCCTGGTACCACGACGGCTTCTATCTGGGCGGCCCCTTCGAGGGCATCCATCAGGCGCTGCACCTGCTGAAGTCCAGGGGCATCCTCCTCGCCACGTGCAGCAAGAACGACGAGAAGAGCGTCCTCGACCTCTGGCGCCAGCAGTGGCGCAAGGGAGCCCTCGGCCCCGATGACTTCGTCGTCCACCGCATCAACTGGAAGCGCAAGTCCGAGAACATCGTCGACCTCGCCAACCAGCTCGGTGTGGGGCTCGATGCCATCCTCTTCCTCGACGACAACCCCGTCGAGCGCCAGGAGGTGCGCCAGTCCCTGCCCGAGGTCCTGGTCTGGGACGGCCCCATCCACGAGGCACGCGCCTACCTCCTGCGCGAGCACCGGCTGGAGCGCGCCACCTTGAGCGCCGAGGCCCTGAGCAGGACGGAGATGATGAAGGGGCAGCTGTTGCGCGAGCAGTCGCGCGCCTCGGCCAGGTCCGAGGACGAGTTCCTTCGCACCCTGGAGGTGCGGCTCGACATCGCGCCCGCCCTGCCCGACGAGGCGGCCCGCGTCACCGAGCTGATCCAACGCACGAACCAGTTCAACACCACCCTGGAGCGGCTCGCTCCCGACGAGGTGTCACGGCTCGTCGAGCGGGGACGGGTCTGGCGGCTCAAGGTCTCGGACCGGTTCACCGACTACGGCCTGGTCGGTGTCGTGGTGCTCGACGAAGGCGTCCGCTTGATGGTGCTGAGCTGCCGGGTGATCGGCCTGCGCGTCCCCGTCCCGTTCCTCGCGACCGTCCTCCGGGCCTCGGGCATGGCCGGCTCCAATCCCCGGGCCCGCCTCGTCATCGGGCCACGCAACGAGCCTGCCCGCTCCGTCTTCCTCGATACGGGCTTCCAGGCAGCTCCCTCGGAGGACAACCTGTTCGTCCTTCCGAATGCCGAGGCGCTCGCCCCGGTCGACGCGTCCATCTACCGGCTCACCCTCTCGGGAGCCCTGGTGGAATGAAGAGGCCAGCGGCCCCGCGCGGGGGCCCCCCTCTCGTTCCGGCGAATGTCTCCATGGTAACATTTCACGTGGACAGTACCGGGTGCGCGAGCGCGCCGGGTGCCCACTGAACGGGAGTCTCTCCGCATGCGTCTCTCTGGCAGCAGCGTGATCAACCTGAGACCCACGCTGCCATCCCTCCCCTTCGAGGCACTCCTGCGGCAGTGGATGGACGCGGCGTTCGAGCCGGCGGAGTGCAGGCGCCGGCTCGAGAGGCTCATGGAGCAGAAGAAGCTCTCCCCGGCGCTCTTCAACCCGGAGGAGATCGAGAAGGGAGGACGCCCGGCGACCAATGCGTTGCTCTTCGACAGCTTCGCTTCGCCCGCGCGGGATTGGACGCTGTTCGCGCAGGTGAAGCGGGGGCCGGAGGTGCTGCGCGCCGGGGCCCGCCTGCCCATCGCGTCCGTGCCCTGGGTGGCCCAGCTCCTCCGCGCCGCCAGCTACAGCGATGACGTGGACACGCTGCGCGCCATGGTGGCCTCCGGGTTGCCCGGCAAGCTCGGACAGGTCTTCAACGCCTGCCTCGAGCCCGCCGAGGACGAAGCGGAGTACGGCGCCTGGCCGGTGGTCGACGCCCCCGGCATCTACCGCCGGGAGCATGCGAGCCTCGTCATCCGCTCCCAGACCACCACGCTCCTGTTCGATCCCCAGATCTTCACCCTGGGGGAGAGCACCCACTTCTCGCGCTATCCCCGGGAGTCCGGCCCGATCGAGCCGGATGCCATCCTCATCACCCACCCGCACGAGGATCACTGGCACGTACCCGCCATCCTGCGCCACGTGGCCAACCGGAACATCCCCATCATCGTGCCCGTGGTCCCCAGGCCCAACCTGCTCACCCCGGAGGATTTCGCGTCCTCGCTCGGACAGGTCGGGCTCGATGCCAGGGCCGTGCCCTGGGGAGACACCGTGAAGGTGGGGGACATCGAGATCGACGTGCTGCCCTTCTACGGAGAGCAGCCGACCCGCTGCGCGCCAGGGCCCGCCGAGGGGCTGCGCTGCTGGGGCAATTGCTATCGCGTCACCTGCCCCCAGTTCAGCGCGCTGATCCTCGTCGACAGCGGAGTGGATCCGCTGGGGGACATGGTCGAAGCGGTGCGCCAGAGCACGGCACGGCGGGGGCCCGTCGATGTCGTGCTGGCCAACTGCCGGTCGTTCCCGGAGGGCATCAACGTCGGGCTGCCCCAGTACGCCATGACGCTGCCCTTCGAGCGGCTGCGTGCCATGTACGCGGAGAATGCCGGCGGGCGCTGGCTGTCGATGACCCTGGGCGGGCCGGGCGTGGCCGAAGCCTGCATCGCGGCCCAGGCTCGTTACTTCCTGCCCTACGCGCACATGTTCCGGGGCCTCGGCAGGGACGCGGAGGACGACACGCTCGCGGGAATCCGCGCGGGGCTCGCCCAGCGCGGCGCCGCGACGGAGGTCCTGGCCTGGAATCCCGGTGACGTCGCCAGGTTCGACGGCGCGCGGCTGGGGCTCCAGCACGTGGAAGCCCCCAGGAAAGCAGCCTGAGCCGTGTTCAGGCCGGCTGCGCGTCGGGCTGCCGGTCCGGGAGTGCGGCCTGGAACGCGGGGAGGCTGGCGCACGCCGCCTCGATGCGCGTGAGCAGCCCGTAGGGCGCGAGGTCCACCCCGAACCGCCGGGCGCCGTAGAGCTGGGGCACCAGGCAGATGTCGGCGAACGACACCGCGTCTCCCATGCAGTACGTGCCCGCCGTCTCCTGCGCGGAGGCCTGGAAGGCCGCCAGTCCGCGGTCGATCCAGTAGGCGCACCAGGCCTTGTCGTCCCCCTTCAGCTCCCCCTTGATGCGTTGCAACACCCCCAGGTTCTGCATCGGTTGGATGCCCGAGTTCACCAGCTCGGCCAGCATCCGGCAGCGGGCCCGGAGATACGGATCGGCCGGCAGCAGCGCGGGCGAGGGGTGACGCTCCTCCAGGAACTCGAGGATGGCGATCGACTGGGACAGCCGGCGCACCTGGCCTCCCTCGGTGAGCTCCAGCGTGGGCACGGTGCGCATGGGGTTGATGGAGCGGTAGGCCTCGCTGTTCTGCTCGCCCCCGTCCTTCACCAGGTGCACGGGCACGTACTCATAGGACAGGCCCTTGAGATTGAGCGCGATGCGCACCCGCCACGAACACGACGAACGCCAATAGCTGTAGAGCTTCACGTGCCCACCACCTTCTGGGAGATACGCCCGAAGAGGCTGCGCCCCTCCGCGTCCAACATCTCGATGTCGATGGTGTCGCCCACCTTCATGAAGGGCGTCTTGGGCGCACCCGTCTCGATGGTCTCGATCATCCGGCGCTCGGCGAGGCAGGAGATGCCCCGGGCGCGGTCCTCGTTGGACACGGTGCCACTGCCCAGGATGGTGCCAGCGGTGAAGGCGCGCGTCTTCGCGATGTGCTGGATGAGGTCGAAGAAGGAGAAGTGCATCTCCGGGCCGGCGTCCGTGTCACCCACCACCTGGCCGTTGAGGATGGAGCGCAGGCGCAGGTGGACGCGGCCGTCCTTCCACGCGGCGCCGAGCTCGTCCGGAGTGAGGGCGAAGGGGCTGAAGGCGCTGGAGGGCTTGCCCTGGAAGAAGCCGAAGCCCTTGGCCAGCTCATTGGGGATGAGGTTGCGCAGGGTGACGTCGTTGCAGAGCATCACCAGCTTCACGTACTTCGCCGCGTCCTGGGCCTTCGTGCCCAGCGGCACGTCGCCGAGGATGACGGCCACCTCGGACTCGAAGTCCATGCCCCACGCCTCGTCCACCAGGGGCAGATCCTGCGTGGGCGCGAGGAAGGTGCCGGAGCCGCCCTGGTAGACGAGCGGATCCGTCCTCATCGTGGCCGGGGGCTCGGCGTTGCGCGCCTTGCGCACGAGGATGACGTGGTTGAGGTAGGCGCTGCCATCCACCCACTCGTAGGCACGGGGCAAGGGGGAGAGCAGTGCGCGGACGTCGATGGGGCGGCTCTGCACACGGCCGGCCTCGAGGTCCTCGGCCAGAGCGCGCAGCTTCGGCTCCAGCTCGTCCCACTTGTCGAGCGCGGCCTGGAGCGTGAGAGCCACGTTGGTGGCGAGCGCGTAGGCCGAGTTGTCCCGCTTGACGACGATGAGCCGTCCATCGCGGGTTCCGTCGTTGAGGGTGGCGAGCTTCACGCGTCGGACTCCCAGGCGGCCAGGGGGGATTGAGCAGGCGGGCCGGCGCCTTCGCCCCGGGGCTTTTCCGTACCGGGGCCGGGGTGTC
The DNA here is from genome assembly GCF_024623785.1 of Archangium lipolyticum. Classification (NCBI taxonomy): domain Bacteria; kingdom Pseudomonadati; phylum Myxococcota; class Myxococcia; order Myxococcales; family Archangiaceae; genus Archangium; species Archangium lipolyticum. Next base: position 97,898 of record NZ_JANKBZ010000002.1, on the reverse strand, counting down.
AAGCACGGGCTGCCGGCGCAGCGCGTCATCCAGGACCCGCACCCGGGGTGATGGGTTGGGAAGAACACACCCTACCCGGGGTCCCAATTTCTCGACGGAATGCGACAGGGAGTTAAGCTGGAGAGCCTCCGACTCTTCCCCAGGGTAGGACCCAACCCATGCCCTCCAACAAGAACGAGCTCGCCGCTCGCATCGCCGTCACCAAGCCCACCGACGCGGTACGCGGTCTGTTCTTCCGGGTGGTGTTCGATCTCGTCGAGAAGCAGGGGGGCGCGGGAGCGCTGCGTCAGCTCCGCACCGGCACGCTGGCCAGAGACATCAGCGACCTGCGCACCTACCCGGCCTCGGACTACCTGACGCTGCTCTACTCCGCGGCGGACATCCTGGAGGAGAAGATGGGCCACCAGGACGCCGTCTTCAACGCCTGCGGCCGTGCCTGCGTGCGGCGCTTCTCCAGCGGCCCGGGCCAGGTCGTCTTCGGCATCCTCGGCAAGGGAGACCCACAGCGGCTCTTCGCCCAGACGCGCGTGGCCTTCAGCACCGTGGTGACGTACGGCCAGCGCGACCACCGTCCCGCCGGCCCCAAGGCGTGCATCATCGCCTACCGCGGCGACATGCAGCCGCCCGCCTACCACGTGGGCATCTTCGAGGGCGCGCTGGAGGCGCTCGGCTTCAACGGCACCGTCACGGCGAACACGCTCGGCATCGACTCGGTGGACTACGAAATCACCTGGGAGTGAGCGTCACTCCAGGCAGGTGAGCGTCAGCTCCATCACCCCCACCAGGCGCTCCCCCACCGAGGCCCAGCAGTAGAAGCGGTGGTCGCGCCCCTCCACCTCATGCAGGTGGGAGCCGAACGTCACCGTCTCCCCGGCGTAGGCCAGGCTGTCCGCGCGCACCTCGCCCCGCGTCACCAGGTAGCGCGCCGACGCGTTGCCCAACAGCTGGTGCAGCAGCGCGCCCGCCATCCCGGACAGGCCGCTCATCACCACCGCCACCGGCAGCACCGGGTGCATGGCGAAGTGGCCCTTGCACAGCTCCGCGCTCACCGGGCCCAGCGTGGCCTTCAGGCACTCGCCGTCGCGCACGTAGTCCCGCAGCGGCAACGGGAGGCGGTGCGGGTTCTGACGCATGGCGGCGAAGTCGGCCGGCGAGCCCTCGCACCGCGCACGCTCGCGGGGCTCGCGGCGCATGTCCTGGCGCGCGCACTGGAACAGGCGCTGGAAGGCCGCCGCGGACAGCACGTTGTAGTCCACCTCCACCGAGAAGAGCGGCAGGCCCTCCTCGCTGGCCAGCAGCGTGCTCGCCGTGGCGGTGCGCTTGTCCTTGAACTCCGCCCGCGCCGCGCCCCACAACAACCCTGTAGCCCGGGGCAGCGGGCCCTCGTGGAGCCGCTCCAACCGCGCGCGCCGCGCCAGGTAGTAGTGCTGCCCCTCCTTGGGGTTCACCAGCGACGACGCGCACGAGCCCAGGATGGCCAGGTGCCGCCCCACCTCCGCGGCGTTGATGGGCGAGGCCTCCTGCCCCGGCTCCTGCTCCACCGGCACCCGGGCCAGCACCTCGCCCTCACCCACGACCGTCACGTCGCGCAGCGCGAAGTACGGGTCCCTCACGCAGATGCGCGCGTACAGCTCCGACGCGCACAGCACCGGGTGCTCCCGCGTCCCCACCTCCTCGAAGGGCATCCGCCCACGCCAGGCTGCGCCCGGAGCGGAGGTGGTGGACTGCGTGACGGACAGGGGGAGATGAAGTGCGTGACCCATACGTCTTCCCTCGTGTGGAGCCCCCTGGGGATGGGGTCTCCTACGACACCGCGCGGTGTCGGACCCGACACCATGGGTGCACCCTAACCCAGGTCGCGGTCTCTCAGCCAGGGGGGAACTTTGCCGTGAGCCCGAATTCATCCTGGAAATGACACCGGGCCGGACAAGCCGCTGATCTTCCAGCGGTTCTCCGGCCCGGTGGCACTCGTCCTCCGCGGGCTGTCAGAGGTCCGTGGCCGGCGCGGCCGGGGTGGAGAGCGGCAGCGAGATGCCGACGCTCACGCGGATGCCGAAGTTGCACGAGGCCGTGTTGCCTGAAGCATCCCTGGCGGTGCAGGTGACGTTCGTCAGGCCCAGCAGGAAGAGCGCGCCGGAGGGGTGCGAACAGGTGACGGGCACCGGGCCGCAGTTGTCCCTGGCCGAGACGGCGTACTGGATGGAGAGGCCGAGGCTGCCGAGGCCCACCCTGGCATCCACCCCGAGCGGGCAGGAGATGACGGGCTTCGTGGAGTCCACCACGGTGACGATGCCCACGCACTGGGAGCTCGCCGCACCGTCCGAGGCCGTCAACGTGACGGAGTGGCGGCCCGGACCGAAGGAGGCGTTGGGCGACTCGGTGAGGGTGAGCGGCGAGGGCCCGTTGTCCGGGTCGTAGCTGCCGTTGTTCACGCTGGCGCGGCCCTGGCAGGAGTCGCTGGCGGTGACGGTGACGTCGCGGCAGAGGGCCACCGGCGGCTGGTTGCTGGGCGGCGGCTGGCAGGTGAGGTCCACCGTGGCGGAGGCGGCGTTGTTGTCCTCGCGGCACTCGGTGTCGCGGCCCGCGCCCGTGCCGTCGTCGTCCACCACGGCGAACACCTCGGCGCTGCCGGTGAAGGAGGAGGGCATGGAAACCGTCACGAGGGAGCTGCCGCCCACGGGCAGCGCGTCGGCGGCGGTGCCCACGGCGAGCAGCGTGCCGCCCGAGGCCGGGTTGCCCTGGTAGAAGGCCACCTTCACGCCGACGGGCACCGGAGCATCGCCCTGGTTGCGCACGCGCGCACCGAGCGTGAGCACGCCCGAGCCATCACACGAGGCCGTCACCTCGGAGGCGACGAGGTCCGCGGCGGCGTAGGGATTGCCCTGGCCCAGGTAGCCGGCGACGTTGGAGCGGAAGGCGTTGAGCTTCGGGTGCAGCCAGTGGGCCTCCGGGTTGCTGGGGATGGAGCCGTCGTCGTTGACGTTCGTCACCGAGTAGGCGTGCTGGTTCCAGATGCGCCGGGCGCCGGCCCAGCCCTCCTGGGTGTCGTGGTACACGCGGATGCCGTTGAGGCCCGGCGCCGGGGCGGCGTGGTCGTTCTCCACCACGACGATGTCCGCGGCGTTGTCCCCATCCACGTCCGCGACGAGCGGGTACTCGTGCGTGGTGCCCGAGCTGTGCGGCGTCTCCCAGCGAAGCGCGCCCGTGACGCCGTCGAAGATGCGCAGCTGACGCTCGTCGGCGTAGATGACCTCGAGCCTGCCATCCCCATCCAGGTCGAAGGTGGTGGAGGTCGTCTTCCCGGAGCTGTAGTCCCAGATGGGGAAGGTCCACTTCACGGAGCCGTTGGTACCGTAGACGGTGTAGTTCCAATCACCCGCCAGGCCGATCTCCAGCTGCCCGTCACCATCGAAGTCCGCGATGTTGGGCGGGCCGCCGTGGCCGGGTTTGTCGTGGTAGGGCTGATCCGTGCCGGTGATGTGGACCTGCCGGCTCCACAGCAGCGAGCAGTCGTCATCGAGCAGGCTCACCTGGCCATGGCCCGCCACGACGATCTCCCCCGCCGCGTCCCCGTCGAAGTTCGCCACACCCGCGAAGCCGCCCTGGATCTGTGAGTTGGTGCACTTGAGCGAGCCATCGTGCCGGTAGACGGAGCGGCCGTTGATGACCTCCTGCTTGCCGTCCTGGTCGATGTCCGCCGCGAAGGAGACGGGGCCGGTGGCCAGGGCACCATCCATGCCCTCGGAGCCCACCCACTTCAGCGCGCCGGTGTGGGTATAGACGCGGTTGCCGTCGAGGATCTCCACGGTGCCGTCGCCCTCCAGGTCCGCCAGCGAGGGGCCACCCCACTCGTTGTAGTCGTACGCATCCGGGGCAGAGCGGAACTTGAAGGCGCCGTCGTTCTCGAAGCAGATGATGCCGCGGCCGTTCTCCGGAATGCCGCAGATCTCCACCGCGCCGTCACCGTCGATGTCACCGGCGGCGATGCTGGCGGAGGGCTTCACCCGGTGCTCCGGGCCCCCCGCGGCCCACAGCTCGTGACCGTCCCTGCCGCTGATGGCCCGGAGCACCCCGTTGACGTTGGGGTTGCCGCCCGCCTGGGCCAGCGCGTTGTACAGCTCACCATCGAAGGTGCTGAAGACGATGTCCGGCGAGCCGTCCCGGTCCACGTCCACCACCACCGGCGTCATCATCACCTGCCTGGACTCGGGCAGCACCCCGCTCCCCGTCCACGCCCATTGGAGCTCCGGCTCGAAGTGGCCCGTGAAGGGCGGCGGAACCTCACAACGCTCCGAGAGGTGTCTCTCCGCCAGCGCCTTCGATCCGCCCTCCTGCTCCGTGGTGCCGCAGGCCCCCGCCAGCACCATCGTCCCCAGCGCAACGTACATCCGCATATCTTCTCTCCTCTCGCACCCGGGCTTACCCGGCGCACGTCCAACCCCCCCGCGACCCCCACCACGCGGTGAGGGCTCCCGTCCTGGAATTGAGGAGAGCACCGGGAATTGGATCTTTCCCCGGTGATGTAGGACATCTCGGGCACCGCCCCGAGTGCCACCCACCTCGGAATGGCACCCGGAACGGAGTCCCCGCTCAGCGGAACCAGGTCCGCACCGTGCCGTCCCCGCCGCGGTGACGCGCTGGGTCGCGTGGAAATATTTCTTCATCCATCCGAAGCCCGCCGGACATGTCCCGCTGGCACCTTCACTCTCGCGACCCGGGGGCATGAGTTCGGCTGCTCAGGGACGGGCAGCAAGACCGCGAACCCCTCTTCATGCCCCCGGGTCGTTCTTCGAGGGACCACGGGCATGGAGCAGACGACACAGGCCGCCGCGGACGAGGGCACCATCCAGGTGCTGCTGGTGGAGGACGACGAGCGGCTGGCCCGCCTCACCAGCCGCTACCTCCAGGAGCACGGCATCCTCGTCACCATCGCCGGCACCGGCCCCGAGGGTCTCACCGAGGCCAGCCGCCATGCCTATGACGTCATCCTCCTGGACCTCATGCTCCCCGGGCGCGATGGCGTGGACGTCTGCCGCGAGCTGCGCACGCGCAGCGACGTCCCCATCATCATCGTGACCGCCCGCGGCGAGGAGGCCGACCGGGTGCTCGGCCTGGAGACCGGCGCCGACGACTACCTCTCCAAGCCCTACTCCTCCCGCGAGCTGCTCGCGCGCATCCGCGCCCAGGTTCGCCGCGCCCGTGGCCGCGTCGGGCCCTCCTCACAGCCCATCCAGGTCGGCAAGCTGGCCATGGATCCGCGCGGCCTCCGCGCCACGCTCGACGGCAGGGTCCTCCCCCTCACCACGTACGAGTTCGGCCTGCTGCGCGTCCTCGCCGAGCGCGCCGGCCGTGTCCTCAGCCGCGAGCAGCTCCTGGACCTCGTCAAGGGCAACGCCGAGGAGGTCTTCGACCGCTCCGTCGACGTCCACATCTTCCGCATCCGCCAGAAGATAGAAGAGGACCCGCGCAACCCCAGGCTCCTCAAGACCGTGCGCGGCGCGGGCTACCTGCTCGCCACCGGGGACGAGCCTTGAACATCCGCCGTCCCCGCTTCCCCAGTCGCCTGCTGTGGCGCATCTACCTGGTGGGCATCGCCCAGCTCCTGCTCGTCTTCTTCGCGCTCACCACCCTCCATCGCTACACACGGGAAGACTCGTTTCGCGAGACCTTCGAGCGCGCCACCACCTACAACGTCTCCGAGTGGGCCTCGCTCCGGGATCGACCCGAGGATCTCCAGAGGGCACTGAACCGGGTTCGCCAACGGCTCGGCACGAAGGTGACGCTGCGCACCGTGGATGGCAGCGTCTTCGCCGCCAACACCTCGCCCCCTCTCCCTCCCCTCTCCGCCGAGCGGCTCCAACGGCTCGAGATCGAGCGCGTGATGAAGCGCGGCACCGGTCCGCCGCCCGCCATGTACGTGGCCATCCCCGAGACCGGTCCGATGGAGGCCTACGCCATGGTGGAGCTCCCCCCACCACCCCAGCCTCCCCCCAGCCCCGTGGTGCCCATCGCCCTGGCGCTCGGGTGCACGGCCATCACCTCGCTCGTCTTCGCCCGCAGCCTCGCCCTGCCCCTGCAGCGGCTGGCCAAGGTGGCTCGCGCCTTCGGTGCCGGCATGTTGGACGTGCGCACCGGCCTGCGCCGCCGCGACGAGATGGGCCAGGTGGCCGAGGCCTTCGACGAGATGGCCGAGCGCATCACCCACCTGCTGCGCTCCCAGAAGGAGCTGCTGGCCAACGTCTCCCACGAGCTGCGCACCCCCCTGGCCCGCATCCGCGTCGCCCTGGACCTGGCCAGCGAGGGTGACGCCGCCCTGGCCCGCGAGTCCCTCTCCGACATCGCCGAGGACCTCTCCGAGCTGGAGCGCCTCGTCTCCGACGTGCTCACCGCCGCCCGCCTGGACCTGGCCACCGAGCAGACTCCCGGTGCCACCCCTCCGCTGCGCCGCGAGCACGTGGAGGCCCAGACGCTGGTGGACAAGGCCGCCGCGCGCTTCCGCTCCGCACGGCCCGAGCACCGCCTCGAGGTCCACGTGGACGGCACCCTGCCCGTGCTGGAGGCCGACCCGGTGCTGCTACGCCGCGCCATCGACAACCTGCTCGACAACGCCGGCAAGTACTCCGAGCCCCACTCCACCGTGCGGCTGCATGCCCGTCCGTTGGAGCACGGCCTCCAGGTGGAGGTGCGTGACGAGGGCATCGGCATCGACGCGAACGACCTGCCCCACCTCTTCACCCCCTTCTTCCGCAGTGACCGCAGCCGGGCGCGCAAGACGGGAGGCGTGGGACTGGGGCTCGCCCTCGCCCGCCGCATCGTCGTCGCCCATGGAGGCACTCTCATCCTGGAGAGCCAGCCCAGCCTGGGAACGACGGCCCGCATCACCCTCCCCGCCGCACCGTAGGTCTCCACTCCGCGCAGTCACTGGCCGAGCGACGAGGGCGGCGGTTTGGCGCTGTAGGCGGGCAAGTAGCACTTGCCCTCGTACTCGTAGAGAATGTCCGGGCACGGGGCCTTGAGTTCATGCGGCAACCAGCAGGCTCCGACCAACTCGACCTCGACGTAGCGGGTGCAGGGAGGGCGCTTCTGCCCTTTGAAGGGCTCGCGCGGCAACGGACGGGCGAGCACGGACTCCCCAGCATCCACGACGTCCACGAGCGCCTCATAGGTGGGCTGGTCCGGATTCCCACCTGCCGTGGACGCCTCGTGGCTCACGGGCGCGGATGGAGTGCTCGCCACGAGTTCCGGGCCACTCGACGTTTGGGACACGGAGGACAGACGCACCAGCGCGAACAGCAGGGCGCACACCGCGGCGGCGCTCGCCACGCTCAGCCCCAAGCTCCAGCGGAGGCGCGGCGCGTGGGTGTTGGGGAAGGCGCGAGACATGCGCCCCACTCCCGCCTGTACCCCCTCGAACAAGAACATCAGCGCCTCCACCGAGTGCTTGTCGGGGGCCACGGACCAGGGGGTGTCCCTCGGCTCCATGGCGATGTAGCCAGCTGAGGCCGAGGAGCTGAGTTGCACCCGCCAGTCCGTCAACGGGGCCGCGCCCTGCTCGGCGGCGGGCTTGAGCACCAGGGCCGTCGCCCCGCTCGTCTCGTGCGTGGCCCGGTAGAGCTCCCCCTGGTTGCCAGCGGACTGCGGCACCTGCTCGTGCAGCTGGTACGGCCCCAACCGCTCCGCTTCCTCCCACTTCTCCTCTGACTTCTTCTTCTCGTCCATGCGTGCTCCTCGCGGGCCTCCCCGCCCACCGGAAGCCCCAGGCTCTTGTTCGCATGGAGTCGAGCCCTTGTGCCAGGAGGTGCTCGGGTGCATCAGGGTCGTCCTACCTTGGAGAGGGTCCCGGAAGGTACGAAGTGCTGGCAGCGCGGGAGGTGGCAACGCGGGTCTGGTCATCCTGAAGTACAGCGCTCCAGGCTGCCTGACGACTCCGGGCAAAGCTTGTGCCGAAGCTTCGTCACAAACTTTCAGCCAGGTGCTCTCTCCCCTTGGAAGAGGCTGTCGGGAATGTCTCCCGCGCCAGCCGTTCCCCGAGGAGAAGACGATGCGTTCCCAAGAGCCCCATCACCCGGGGTACCGGATCGCCCCGTGGGCTGTGACGGCATGCGCGGTGTTCCTGTTCCTCGTGCCACACCTCGCCAGCGCGTGCCCACCCGCGACTTCCGCTGACTTCAACGCGTTCCCGTCGACCAAGCACGTCATCCAGCCGGAGGACCTGTTCGTCGCGGGGGACCCGACCGCCTGCCCGGGCAATACCAACACGTCGCCCTGCGGCGCTCACTACGTGTACGTGCCGGCCGCCAATCACCCCGAGCCGCGCCAGGGCCAGCTCTATCTGTTCCTCCCCGGCACGAAGTCGGAGCCCAACAAGTACGAGGGTCTCCTCTCGATGGCGGCCTACGCTGGCTACAAGACCATCGGGCTCTCGTATGACAACACGGCTCGCCTCGAGAGCGTCTGCGCGCAGAACTGCGGCTGCTACGGGCCGGCGCGGCGCGAGGTCGTTTTCGGCGTGAACTGGTCGCCGATCCTCTCGGTGCGACAGGGTGATTCGATTGTCCATCGCCTCTACCGGCTGCTCGACTACCTCCGAACCAACTTCTCGGCGGAGGGGTGGGACGCCTTCCTCGCCAACGACGACCATGACTGCATGCCCGAGCCCGAGGACTTCAACTGGGACATCATCATCGTCTCCGGCCACTCGCAGGGCGCGGGCCACGGGATGATCCTCTCCAAGGACAAGGCGGTGGATGGCATCCTGCTGTTCGACGGCGGCAACGACGATTGTTCCAGCGGCGGTCGGACCTACGCGCAGTGGCACGACTGGCCCGACATCACGGCGCCCCGGCGTTCGTTCGTCCATGATCGCAACGGCTCCTTCGCGGTCCCGGACTCGTTCATCGCCATGGAGTTTGGCTCGATGCCCTCCGAGTTCGACGTTCTCGACAACGTCTGGCCCACCTCGTTCAACGTGGCGACCACCAACCAGACTCCAGTGGATGACCCTCTGGTCCCTCCAAAGAAGGACTGCACGGAGCATGGCTCGATGGCCTACGATGGCTGCATGCCCGACGCGCTCGGGAACGAGCCCGTGAGCCCGGCGGAGGCGTACCTGTTCCCGTTCTACCTCGACTGGATGTGCGAGGTCGGGAACTGAAGGGAGGGGCCTGGGCCTGTCACGGCGGAGCGCATCGAAGTCTCGGTTTCAAGCTCGACGGAGAGGCGGATGCGAACGATGGAACAGCAGGAGATGTCGCCGCAGGGAGCGATGCTGCAGATGATCACGGCCTTCTGGCTGCCACAAGCAATCCACACGGTGGCGAAGTGGCGCGTCCCTGACTTCTTGAAGGACGGCCCCAAGACGTCGGCCGAGCTGGCCCGCGACACGCAGACGCATGAGGAAGCCTTGCACCGGGTTCTGCGTACGCTCTCGAGTGTGGGCGTCTTCGCTGAAACGGAGGACGGGCGCTTCGGGTTGACTCCGCTGTCCCAGACGCTGCGCTCGGATGTGCCAGACTCGCTGTGGGGCTACTTGATGCTGGTGGACTCCGAGTGGTTCTGGCGGGCCTGGGCGCAGCTGCCTCATGCCGTCAAGACGGGGCAGCCCGGGTTCGAGCAGGCCCACGGACAGCCCTTCTTCGAGTACCTGTCCAAGCACCCGGACGACGGGGTGGTCTTCAACAAGGCGATGACGTCGTTCTCCGCGATGAGCGGCTCCGAGGTCGTCCCGGATCGGTATGACTTCTCGAAGGTGAAGACAGTCGTCGACGTCGCGGGTGGCCAGGGGTCATTCCTCGTGCACGTGCTGAGCGCACACCCGCAGCTGCGCGGCGTGCTGTTCGAGCTGCCGCCCGTCATCGAGGAGGCCAGGTCAACGATCGAGAAGAGTGGCGTGGCCGGCCGCTGCACCTTGCTCGGTGGCAGTTTCTTCGAGTCGGTGCCGTCGGGTCATGACCTGTACATGATGAAGATGATCATCCACGACTGGGCGGACGACCACGCCGTGCGCATCCTGAAGAGCTGCCGCCAGGCAATGCGGAACGACTCCAAGCTGCTGCTGATCGAACAGCTCCTTCCGGAGCGGAGGCTGTCGGGTGTGCAGATGTTCATCGACCTGACGATGATGACGATGTTCGGCAGCAAGGAGCGCACCGCGAAGGATTTCCAGGCCCTGTTCGCACAGGCCGGGCTCGAGCTGACGCGAACCATCGAGCTGGTCAATGGCTACGCAATCATCGAGGCGCAACCGAGGGAGTAGCCCTCCTCCTGGAACATCCCGCGAGGGCGTATAGGCGGGATGGAGGCCATGTTGAGGGTGAGGGCTGGAGCGCAGGGGCCGAGGAGGGCCGCGGACGGGGGTCGGCTCTCGGGGTACACGCCTGCCCAGGCCGCCCTCCCATCAGGTGCGCGGCAGGGGCCTGGCTCTCTTGAAGTCTCCTCGCGGCGTCTTCTCCTTCATCGGCTCCTTGCTGACCGCTGCCTGGCGCGCCACGCTCACCTCCTCCGCTCCGACTTGGGGGAACGGATAGCTGACAAAGGAGAGTCCGTCTCCCGGCAGGCCCCGAGGGAGGCCCGGCCCTGGCCCACTGGAGCCTGCCGCAGGTGTTGACGGCTCAACCCCGGGCGCGGGCACGCGTCACCAGCTTCCACACGCCAAAGTAGAAGAGCGAACAGAGGAGCCAATTCAGCACCAGCAGCAGCATATCCAACCACTCCGGAAAACCACCGAACATGGTCGTTTCAATGGATAGCCCCCAGGCGCTCTGGGCATACCCGAGCAGGCTGTCGGCGACAAGGAGCGGCCCGTAGAGCAGGAACTGGAGCGTACGAGAAATGATGTCCCTGCCCAGCCAGGATCTGATGGCAAGGACCTGGAGGAACAGCACCAGGAAGGAAATGAGAAGCGCGCTCGGCAGGTTCTTCACAGCGCCCTCAGCTTCGCCAGTGTCGTAGGGTCCATCTGGAGCCGTTCCGCGAACTTGAGGCCTACAGCGGTCGGTGGCAGACGCGGGTTGGCATCCGCGAACCTGTTGTAGACATAGGTCCCATAGCGCAATGCCCAATAGAACCGCGCCCACTTCCCTTTGCTGGTGTTGGCAGGTGGTCCCTCCAGCGTCGCCAGGACGGACTTGATCCTTTCCGCCAGTCTGGTCGTGTCGAGGGCGTACGCAGACCCATGGTGCATGATGATCTGCCACTCGCCCGCAGCGGGGGCATAGGCCCGCGCAACGTACTTGAAGCTGCGCTTGCTCAGCAGGTGGAGCGTGACATCCTGGTTACAAGGGACCAGGGGTGCTCCCGGTTCGGAGAAGGGCGTGCCCGGCGAGGTGGTCGTTCCCCCACCCCATCCACGCACCCATTTGGGATTCGTGTTCAACACGCCGAAATCGTAGAAGAGGTTGCCCCAGCGCCAGTGCGTGTGAAAGCAGTCATGCGCGCAAAACGGCGCCATCGCCACAGGTGCATTCAGGTTCCACGACGGTGGACTCTTGGCCACGACCTCCCAAGGAAGCTTCATCTTTGGCGCGATGTGGATGTTGTCGAACTCTCCCTGGCGGGCCAGCTTGGTGACGTCGCGGGGACGGTAGGTCGCCCCGGCAGGCATTGATTCCGTGGGACCCGTGGCAATCTCCTCGTGGAAAGACTTGACTGCGTCCACCAAGGTCCGCTCCGCTGCTCCCCGTTTGACGACCTCGAACTTTCCGGGGGTGGGATCCGTCGAGTAATAGTCGAACAGCAAATTCCAAAACGGCAGCTCCGGAAGCAATCCCTTGCTATTGTTGTCCGTGTAGAGTCCGCTCGATATTTCCGGCGTCATCTCATCCCCATCCATCGAAGTATGGGGTGTGCGCTCATTGCGTGTCAGGGTGATGGCGCCCTCGATACTCTCTGCTGACCTGTTGGTGGCAATCATCAGATGGGGCAGAAGCCGGGCCGCCCCCAACACCCCACCCGGCTCGAACTCATTCCGCTCGCCCATGCAGCCCAGTGCCAGACAGACGAGGACCCGGAAAGGCTGATTGGAGCCACTGGGCAGAAGGACTCCCGGCGTGGTGATGGGCCCAACCACCCCGGATGGACTGATGTCGTAGCCGAAGATGTGATGGAAGCTGGAGTGGAGATTGGCTGGGAGCTGCCAGAATCCCTTTTCGGAGGCCGGGATGACTCCCTCATCCACGGACTCGGTCTTGAGCAGGAAGGTCTGGGTGAGCGGCAAGGAAATCGGCGCGCCGCCGTACAGCTTCACGCTGACGTCTCCCCACGTGATGCTGTCAAGGACTGGCATGGGCATGTCCCCCATGCCTCGGTGCCGGGCCGTCACCTGGGTGACCGTGTCCAGTGTCGGGTGCTGGTACTCCCACACCTTCTTGGTCTGGACCCGAACATCGTCCCCATTCAACTTCTTGAGCTCCGCGAGTTGCTGGGAATTGAATGCCACCAGACGCGGTGCTCCCGTGAAGCCGCTCCTGACAGGCCCATTCGTCGCATGGAGCAACGTCTGCTGCAGCAGTGAGGGCAGCGCTCCCTTTTCATTCGTATGGACAGAACGAAGAGTAGCTCCCGTGTACGCGGCACGAACAGTCACCGGCGACAGCTGGATGGGTTCGAGCTTGGCTTCAAATGCCATCAGCCCTCCCTTCTGGAATTCCTGAAGGAGGGCTGTCTTGAGTTGATCCGCCTTGGGCGGAACGACGGTGTTCCTGGAGCCTTTCTCAACTTCTCTGTAGATGTCCTGGAGTATCGCCGGGTCTGAATTCCACCACCCCTCCACCAAGCCTTGAAGAGAGGAAGGTGTGACCTGCTTGTGTATCTTTTTAAAGGAATTCTTGTCCTTGTCGTTCCCTAAAATCACCCAGTAGCACCAGGTGTCGTATCCAGGCAACATCCACCGTTCAGGCATGGCAGGACTCCGGGAGCTTCCATTTGTCCGCCTCCGCATTCTAGGACCACGACAGGCAGCGTGGCAAACACGTGCGAGGCGAGTCTAGCAACGCCTGCGCACAGGCATGCTATGACGTCCCCAAACAACCCTCCCACCCCACTGATGCCTTCTGCCCTGCCTCCCGTGGATCCGTGGTTCCCCATCCGGAAGCCCGTCCCTGACGCCCGGCTGCGGCTCTTCTGCTTCCCGTTCGCGGGCGGCGGCGTCACCATCTACCATGGCTGGAACACCACCCTTCCCCCCCGGGCGGCGTATAGGCGGGATAGAGGCCATGTGGAGGATGAGGGCTGGAGCACAGGGGCCGAGAAGTGCCGCTGACGGGGGCCGCCGGAGCAGTGAGCCAAGCGGGTGGAGAAGCCGCGCAGCCCCTTGGGGTACACGCCGGCCCAGGCCGCCCTCCCATGAGGTGCGCGGCAGGGGATTGGCCCTCTTGGCCCTGACGGCTTGAGCTTCAACACCCCGAGGCTTGGAGGGTCCGCGCGCCGGGGCCAGCCTTGCACCTGCCGTGGGCAGGCCCAGGTGCTCCAGAATCGTGCGCACCCCTCCCGCCTCGTTCACGGCCCGCCAACACTCGCCGCCTGCCGCCACACCTCACGCAGGCGAACACGTCCATCGCGAAGTCCACGAGGGACTTGACGTCGCGCTCCCTGGTGACGTCCGCGATGCAAACAAGGGCCTGCCCACCCGCCTTTGCGGCGGCCTGCACCGTGGCTTCGAGCTCAGCGGCGCGCCGTCCGGCGGCCACGATCTTCGCGCCTTCTCGCGCGAACGCCACCGCCGTCGCTCGCCCGATTCCAGAGCTCGCACCCGTCACGATGCCTACCTTCCCCTCAAGTCATCTGGTCATGGTTCAGCTTCTTTCTGGATGGAGCGGTCCGTTCATGGGCGTACCGACGGGACCGGAACGTCGGTGCGCATGCTCAATCAAAGACGGTCGCCAGGGGGCCGACGCCGTCGTGCAGGGCGGCTGGTGTCAGACATGCTCGCCACGACACGAAACGAAGCTACCTCCCGAGCCCGGTCGACGCGGGCCAGGTCCCCGACACGCTCCAGGGCGTGCGGACCATGGTCTGCAGCTTCATGGCATGCGAAACGTGCCGTTGACAGTCCTTGAGATTCTGTTTACCGTTCCAAGCGTTCACTGTTGGTGAGTTCAGGGTGGAGCTGGCACGGGCTTGAAAGCCACGGCTCCACGCTCGATTGGCGATACGCCGGTTCCCGCAGCGCGCCTGCACAGGGGGGGGCTCTGAACATCTCGAATCCTGACGCGCTCGAGCGCGGGCGGAACACCCCGCTCGCAGGGTCATTGCGGTGACAGGATTTGACGTTTCATCAACGCCCCATGCGTGGGCAGGGGGGCCTGTGCGATGAAGGGGATTGTAGGGATGCCGTGTCCCTCATCAAGGGCATGAACGCGCGAGCTCTGCTTGTTGTCATGTGTTGGGTGGCGGCCTGCCGCCACGGAGGCGCCTCGAATTCGAGGGCGCCTGGGACCGGCTGTCAGTCACCGCGGCAGCTCGCTGCGGCTGCGCCACGTTTGGGAGTGAGCATGGACGAGAAGAGCCTCGGGAAGGTGCTCGACCGCGGTTTGATCGACCTGTACGAGCAGGCCGCGGCCCGGGCGGCACGAGCCCGCTCGACGTTAGCGCGGGCGGCGCCGGCAGATGAGTGCATTCCGGAGGTCATCGACGTCCTCGTCACGTTCACGGGAGACATCGCCGCCTTGAAGGCGCTTGGCTTCAGGGGCGGGAGTGGCGTTCGCACTCCTGATGGACTTCACATCCTGGAGGGGCGCCTCGATCCAACGCTTCTCGGCGAACTTGTCGCCATCCCACACCTGGTCAGTGTCCGGAGGGCGCCCAAGGCCCATCCGGAGCTCAACTAGATGTCAGGCAAGGGCCCCTGTCAGCGGCCCTCCTCGGCCCCTCCGCTCCAGCCCTCACCCTCAACACGGCCTCTATCTATGCGCCAACGCGCGCGGGATGGATGCCACATCTCTACCCAGGGCAGAATTTCCAATATGAGCATCGCGTGTTCGCTGTGAATGCCTTTTCAGGAGAAAGAGTTGAGTGTGACGAAAAGCCTTCAGGTCTGGCTGTGCGGAATAACCATGTTGTTCATGGCTCCAGCTGTCATGGCCCAAGACGACATTGCGGAGAAGGGCACCTACAACCAGCGGCGGTTCGCTCGAGTCCTGGGGCAGCCGTACAGTGTGTCACCAGTAGAAGCGCCCCAGTCACTGCCTGCGCCTCTGATGGTGGATCCTAAAGGTTCCGGTGAAACCAACGAGCTCATTGTCCTGTTGAACTACGGCAAGGCCGTGAAGCTCCCAGGCTTTGCGAAGCTCATTCGGCGCAGCTCGAGTCCTCCTGCAATCGAACGAGCGGTGGTCGACGCAGTCGTCAATCACTTGCCCGAGGCGAGCCAGGTCTTTGTGGGCGCAACTCACGCCCGTTCCCTCATCTCGACGGGGCGCTTGTCTGATGAGGAGCGTGTCCGAGGGGCGGCAGCAGGTTCGGCCAGAGAGCGGTTGGAGCGGTATCTCGTGCTGAGTTACCCGAGCGTAGCACAGGCTCAGGCGGCGAAGAGGCAACTCGAAAGAACAGCCGCGGTCCTGTCCGTCTCACACAACTGGGTCGCGACCACCTCGTTCTGGTTTCCGAATGATCCCTACTTCCCGTCCGATTTCGTGGTCGGTCCTTCAGAATACCCTAAAGCCTACTACCAGTGGGGCTTGTTCGCGATGCAGTTCTTGCAGGCTTGGGGCACGACACGGGGGCATGCCCAGATTGGGCTCCTGGAGCCTGGCTTTCCAGGAACGTTCACCAATGGCGTCTTCACGGTTCATCCGGAGCTGGCGAGAAATTTCAGACAGCATTTCATTTCGTGCTCTCCCGTTGACAACACAAGCGCGGGTAACCTGCAGCAGCGCGAACACAATATGCATGCTGTGCATGTGGCTGGTATCATCTCCGCGCAGGTTGACAATGGAGTCGGCACGGCTGGTGCTTGCCCGGACTGTAGCCTGACGTCTTTCGCCGCCAGAAACGACTGTGCGACTCCGCCGACAGGGTATGACGCCGTGGGGGTAGCGAATGCCCTGCGGATGGCTGTTGACGTCGGAATGCAGGTGGTGAATTGGAGCGGTTCAGGGCCTGCGGGAGGTATTTGCGACGACGCCTCCCTCAAGGTGATTTGTGACGCACTTGATTATGCGGCGGAGCGTGACGTCCTTTTGGTTGAAGCTGTGGGCAACTTCCCCCAACAGCAACTTGGCTTCCCGTTGAACCAAGCTCACAAGTACGCCATCCTCAAGGTGGGTGGAACTTCGATCACGAACCCGGCTCCCGGCGTGCCGGGAGCGCTCTGGGCTGAAGATGGAACGAATGGCTCATGGAAGGCCGGCGCTGACGGGGTGCTTGGCCCGGCGAAGAGCATCGTCTCTTCCATGCATGCTGGTCAGGGCTACCGCACCACCCCTTTCAATTATAGGTGTGGTGATACGGATGGGGGTGTGGACGAATCCGGGGCACGGTATCCGACGGGATACGTGGACGGAGCCGGGACACGGTATTCGGAGGGATACAAGGATGGGGTGGGAAGCTGCACCGGTACCTCCATGGCGGCACCGCACGTGACTGCGCTGGCCGGTTTGGTTCGGTCGATCAACCCCCGCCTCACGGCTCTACAGCTTCGCCAGCTCATCCAACAGAGTGGAAACCTGGCAAACAACGTGACGCCCGAGCTGGGCTCTGGACTCCCGAGTGCCGTGTCGGCCGTCAATGCGGCGATCGCCACGAACCCCAGCAGGCTTACTCCGCTGTTCTCCTTCTACAGCACCGAGCGCTCCGATTCGTTCTATACCACCATTCCGCAAATGGCGAACGCGGCCCTGGACGGGTCGTTGATGCCGCGCCAATCGCTCGGCATCACGGCGACCAACGCGAGTCATGGTACCTATGCGTCAGCTTACGGTAAGGCCATTGCAGGTTACATCTCATTCCCCCGCTCTCCTTTCGTGGTCGGACCGTCCGGAAACACCACGCCCCTGTCTCAAGTCTCGGTGTTTACTACGCCCGCGAATCCAGCGGACTCTGCCGTACCATTGGCACCGCTCTATCGCATGAGCTGGAAATGCGGCGATCAGACGCCATATCCGCCGCAGATTTGCAACACGATGCCCAAGCACATTGATTCGATCCTGGTCAATGAGGAGGAGCTCGGTTATTTGAAATGGCTGGGGTACAAGGTTGATGGGATCGAAGGTTATGTGTACCCCAAAGCGGCGACCCAGCCTCCTGGGACGGTCCGGCTCATGCGCAAGTATCATCCTGGGCGTGATGACAATGCCGTCTTCCCCGAGACCGAGCTCGCAAGTATGCAGGTGCAGGGCTACGTCGAGGACACCAACTCCACGGATTGGCTGGGATACGCCTATCTGAACACCCATGGCCAGACGCCGGGCGGTGGGGGCACGGGGAGCGATGGTGGAACAGGGGCAGATGCCGGGAGCGACGGCGGCGCGACGGACGCCGGGAGCGATGCTGGGGTTGAGGTGGACGCCGGAGGCACAGGCCCCATCGCGGACCCAGGCACCAACCCGGGCGAGGTCCCTTCCGGAGGCGGCTGCTCGGCGGCCAGTAGCCTCATGGCGCCGCTTGGGCTGATGCTCGCGCTGGGCCTCCTCTCGAGAAGGAGGCGGCCTGTAGGTACGTGAGCGGCCCGCCAGCCCCGCGCGGGCGCACGTAGCCAGGGAGGGCTTGCGGCCATTGGCACTGTACCCAACTGGCTCGCGGTGATGGGCGCGGAAGACGGGAGGCGTGTAGGTCTCCACTCGCGTCGAAAAATGGGCACCCGGGCTGCAACCAGCGGCCTCGGGGCTGTCTCGTCTTTCCTTCAAAACATTCTGTCACAAACACGTAAAGAACGGGTCACGAACACGCATCAGGGTCCCCACTCGCAGCGCCAGCGCCGGCTTGAAGCCGGGAGAGAGGACCCCCATGCAAAGAGGTACGCGCCTAGGAGCGCTCGCCACGCTCGCCTTCGCCTTCACCACCGCCTGTGGTGTCGAGCGGCCCGACGGCTGGAGCGAGGAGTCTCACGGCAAGAACGCCGCCCCCGCCTACGACGTCGTCTTCGCCCAGGACAAGGTGCAGCGGATCGACCTCGTCATCGCTCCAGAGGACTGGAAGACGATGCAGGACGACATGACCTCCATGCTGGGCCAGTTCGGCGCGGGCGGGGGGATGGGTCCTGGTGGTGGCCCTGGTGGCGGCAGCCCCGACGGCGGCGGTGGCATGGCGTTCCCGCCCGAGCTCGTGCAGGCCTGTGAGGGCAAGGCGGTGGGCGACACCTGCACCGCCACCTTCCAGGGCAACACCTTCACCAGCACCTGTAGCCAGACGCCGAATAGCCCTCAACTCCTGTGCAGGCCCCCACGCGGTGGTGGAGGTGGGCCGGGTGGTGGCGCACCGGATGGCGGTGGCGTTCCGGGCGGCGGCGCACCCGGTGGAGGCGGTGGCGGGGACATCATCCCCAACACGCCCGTGTACGTGCCCTCGACGGTGCACTTCAACGGCAAGACCTGGAACTACGTGGGCGTGCGCATGAAGGGCAACTCCTCGCTGTCGCAAACATGGCGCAGCGGGGTGGGCAAGCTGCCGCTGCGGTTCAACTTCGACAAGTTCGAGGACGAGCATCCGGAGATCGACGATCAGCGCTTCTACGGCTTCACCAAGCTGTCGCTGGGCAATGGCGCGGCCGACACGTCGCTGATGCGCGACAAGGTGGCCACGGACGTCTTCCGCGAGATGGGAGTGCCGGCCGGGTACACCGCCTTCGTCGCCCTGTACGTGGACTACGGAGAGGGCTCCCAGTACTGGGGCCTCTACACTCTCAACGAGGACCCGGCGGAGTCGCTGCTCGACCGCACCTTCGGTGGCCACAAGGGAGCGCTCTACGAGGCGGATGGCCAGGGCGCGCGCCTGGCGGCGTTCGATCAAGAGTCCTTCGAGATTGAAGAGAACGAGGAGCTGGGCTGGGCGCCCGTGGAGGAGGCCATCTCCGTGCTCAACTCCGACCGCACCGACGCGGCGGCCTGGCGCGCACGCCTCGAGGAGAAGCTGAACGTCGATGGCTTCCTGAAGTGGCTCGCGGTCAACACCGTGCTGCAGAACTGGGACGCCTACGGCGCCATGTCGCACAACTACTACCTGTATGCCGATCCGAACCAGGGCGGGCGCCTGCAATGGATTACCTGGGACCATGACCGGGCCATGAGCAGCGGCATGGGACGGGCGACGTCGCTGACACAGGACAACGTGGACGCGAACTGGCCGCTCATCCGCTTCCTGATGGATGACCCCGTCTACCGGGAAATCTATCAGCGGTATGCGCTGGAGGCCGTGCAGGGCCCGGTCGCCCCTGACGCGCTGCGGGCCCGGATGCGCGCGGCTCATGAGCTCATCACCCCGTGGGTGGTGGGCGAGAACGCGGAGCAGCCGGGCTACACCTTCGTGAGCAGTGCCCAGGCTTTCGAGGATGCGTTCAGCGGCACGAGCGGGCTGCTGAGCTTCGCGGCCAGGCGCCAGGCCGAGGTCCAGGCCGCTTTCGGAACGGCCCCATGAACGCCCTGGCCCACACGAGTCCCCCGCCCATGTCCTCCCCCTCTCCGGAGCTGGAGCATGAAAGGAAGTTCCAACCCTCGCGCGAAGCCCTGGATGCCTTCCTGAAGGACATCCGGAGCTGGACGGCGCCCTGCGTGTACGACTCCGGTCTTCCGTTCGCCTTCACGCGGACGACCTACTTCGATACCGATGGATTGGACTTCCTGGGCTCGTGCCGGGCCGGGCGCGCACAACGGCTGCGGCTCCGGGAGTACGCGGGAACGGCGGACCTCGCCCTCCCGCCCGTGCTGTCCGGAGCCCGGTTCCTCGAGCTGAAGAAGAACACCGGGGCGCGGCGCTCCAAGGTCCGCGTCGCCCTCTCCGCGGATGAAGCGGCGGCGCTGCTCTCCGGTGGGCTCCCCCACGAGGGGAGCGCGGCGGCCCTGCTCTTGCGGCAGCTGCCCCACGCGCCGGTGAAACCCTGGGTGACGGCCTGGTACCGGCGGGGCACGCACATGACCCACGATGCCGGCGTGCGCATCACCGTGGACGAGGATCTCGTCTTCGCGCTCCCACCGGAGCGCAGCGCCCTGGGCGAACCGGCGGCCCCCTCGCGCCTGCTGGAGCGCGCCCCCGCCATCCTGCTGGAAGTGAAGTGGCGGGGAAGCACCCCCTCCTGGCTGGAGGGACTGTTCTGGAGGCTGGAGCCCTTCGAGACCCGCGGCTCGAAGTTCGAGCAAGGCATGCGCGCGCGCTTCGCCAGCGCGTCTTCCACGCAGTGATTCCCCAGGAAACCCCGGCCGTGTACAGCCCTCATCATCCCCCCACCCGCCGGAGCCGCTCCGCCGGGTGGCTCCCACTCGCCGCGCTGCTCCTCGCGTCCTCCGCATGGGCACAGGAAGCCGCGGCGCCCCCGGAGCCTGCTCCCGAGGCCCCGAAGACTCCCGAAGCCCCAGAGGATGCCCCTCCGTCCGAGCAGGAGAACGAGGGGAGCATCCAACTGCCCTCCGCGTTCGGCTCGGTACAGGTGGGTGGCCGGCTCTCCGTCCGGGAGGCGATCGACGCCAAGGGCTCGGAGGCCCTGGCCGGGAAGCTCTCCCTTCCCGCCGCGCGCATCGAGCTCACCTATCAATGGAAGAAGCGCCTGCGGGCCGTGGTGGAGCTCGACGTCACGGACGGCCTGAAGGACGCGTACGCCTGGCTGAAGCTCTCCAAGGGATTCTCCCTCCGGGCCGGCCAGTTCAAGGTACCCCTGTCGCTCGTGGAGCTCGAATCCGCGTCGAAGCTCCCGCTCGTGCGCCGGGGCCTGGGACGGGATGTGCTGTCCGACGGGCTGGGGCTCACCGGCCGCCGGCTCGGCGCGCAGCTCGAGTGGAAGTGCTCGGACTGTGACCGGACGCTGAAGCTGCGGGCCGGGGTGTGGCAGTCCGGCGAGAACGAGGAGGTCGCCCTGGAGAACGGGCTCGGCCTCATCCCGGCGGTCCGAGGCACGTGGGCGGTGCTGGACTCGCTCGAGCTGGGCGCCTCCGCGCAGGTGCGACCGCCTGGAACGAGCACGAGCGGCACATGGTCCAACTGGACGGCCGGGTTCGACGCGAAGCACACGCTGGCCATTGCCCAGGGAGAGCTGCGCACCTGGGCCGAGGTGCTCGTGGGGCGCTCGGACCTGCTCGTCGGCGCCGAGGGACCGCTGCTCACGGCGCGGGCCCTGACCGCCTGGCGCATCGGGAGCGGCTCGAAGGGAGCGCTGTACGTCGAGCCCTTCGTGATGCTCTCGGCGCTCGACCCGGACCTCCAGCTCCAGAAGGACCTGCTCTGGGAGGCGGCGGGAGGACTCAACTTCGGCCAGTGGAGACGCTGGCGGTTGCAGGCGCAGGTGGAGAGCCGGCGCACGGAGCCCTCCGTGCCGGCGTCACTCAAGACACTCGACAAGAGCCTCACCGCGAGGCGGGCACTGATGCTGCAGATGGAGGTGAACTTCTGATGTTGATCGTCTTCGAGGGAATCGATGGCTCTGGCAAGACGACGCTGTCCAACCGCGTGGCGCGCGAGCTGCGCCGGGCGGGGCTGCGCGTGCGTCACGTCCGCGAGGACGGCAAGCTGGCCTCCCCGGTGTCCGAGGGGCTGAGGCTCTTCACCAAGAACCCCCGCAACCTCGCGCTCACCCCCATGGCCGAGCTGCTGCTCTACGCGGCTCGGGAGACACAGCTGCTGGAGGAGGTGACGCGCCCCGCGCTGGCCGAGTACGAGATCGTCATCGCGGACCGCTTCCTCTACACCGCGGAGGTGCTCGCCCGCTGGGGACGGGGGCTTCCGGAGCACGAGGTGCGGCCCGTGCTGGACGCCTGCGCCCGGGGCCTGCGGCCGGACCACGTCTTCCTCATCGACGTGGACCCGGCGATCGCCCGTGCCCGCCGCCGCATCTCCAAGCTGCTCGCGCCGCCGCAGGGTGTCTCCTCCCGGAAGGGACTGGCCGGAGTGGGGATGCAGGCACGGCTGCGCGCGGGCTACCGGGCCCTCGCGGCGGAGTCTCCCGAGCGGTGGAGCCTCATCGAGAACGCGGACGTGCCCCTCGATGCGCTCGTGGCCCTGTTGGTCCAGCACGTGCTGCACCTCGAGCACGGCGAGGCCCTCGTGTCCCTTCCCACGCGCGCCCGCCCGGTGCCGCCCATCCACTCGCTGGCGGAGGCCCGTGCGCGCTTCCTCGCGCGGGTGGATGCCTGGATGGACGAGGAGCCACAGCTCGCCGCCTGGTTCCTCGCGGGCCTGGAGGGCCCGGACATCGAGGAGCGCCGGACGCGGCTGGCCGGGCGGTTCCCCGAGGTGATCGCCTACGGCCTGTCCGGACTCACGGACGCGCACGCGTGGAGCCTGCGGAGACAGCTGGAGGAGGCGGCTCCGGTGCAGGTGCTCGGCTCGCTGAAGGAGCTGGCCGCGGAGACGCCGGAGGCCTGGGCGCTGCGCGAGCGGTGGGAGACGCGCAAGCCCGAGGCCGTCGCGGACTCACTCGCGGGGCTCGACTCGGAGAAGGCCTGGGCGCTACGAGATCGCCTCTACTTCGCCGCGGCGGAGCAGGTGGTCACCTCGCTGGCGGGGCTCGGGAGCGAGCGGGCCTGGAAGGAGCGGTGGCGCTGGCTGTCGGACATGGGCGGGGAGGCGGCGCTCGGCCTGGAGCGGGTGGCGCGCACGGCGTGCCGCTCCATCCGGGGACTCGATGACGCGCGGGCCTGGGACTGGCGCGAGCGCGCCTGGGAGGCGGCACCAGACGCCGTGCTGCGCACACTGGACGGAATCGACAGCGAGCGGGCCTGGGAGATGCGCGAGCGGCACGTGGCGCGCGCGCCCCGGGCGGTGCTCGGAACCCTGAACGGCCTGGACCATCCCCGCGCCTGGGCGCTGCGCGAGTCCTTCGGCGTGCAGTGTGAGGAGGCGCTGGACTCGTTCGTGGGCCTGGAGGGCGCCACGGCATGGAAGCTGCGCACGGCGCTGGCGGACACCTGGCCCGCCGCCACGGTGAAGAGCCTGGGCCCCCTGCTGGCCATGACACCGAAGGGGCGGACGCTCATCGAGCGGCTGCTGGAGAACCACCCCCACGACTTCGCACTGCTGCGCCAGGCTGCCCGGGCCGCGGCGGACACCACCCAGGAGCTCCGCAATGCCTCCGCCTGATGCCCTGACGCAAGCAGCCTCCTCCGTCAGCCCCCATGTCCTGCCCGTCCTCGACGTGCTGCTGCGCTTCGGCCTGTCCCTGCTGCTCGGCGCCATCCTGGCCTACCGGCCCTGGCGCAGGTGGATGCCGAACACGCCGGTCATGGCCCAGGAGACCATCCACACCCAGGTGCTGATCGCCGTGGCCGGAGCGGTGATGACGACGGTCATCGGCGACAGCATGTCCCGGGCCTTCGGGCTGGTGGGCCTCGGCGGCTTCATCCGCTTCCGCTCGGGCATCAAGGACCCGCGGGACGCGGCGGTCATGTTCGTGATGATCGGCGTGGGCATGGCCTGCGGGCTGGGAGCCTTCCAGGTCGCCGGCTGCGCGACGGGCTTCTTCGGCGCCGTGCTGCTGGCCCTGGACGCGACGGCACAGCGCCGCGCCCAGTGGGTGAAGCTGTCCCTGGATGTGGAGGACCTTGGCGCGGCCCTTCCGCCACTGCGAGCGCTGCACCCGGGAGTCCGCGTCCTCACGCTGGAGCAGGCGCCCACGACCCATGCGGGCACCGCGGTCGTGGAGCTCTCCGTCCCGGAGCGGACGGATGGTTTCGAGCTGCTCGAGCGGCTGCGCGGCGCATTGCCGGGAGTCCGGAGCGCCTCCATCGATCCAGGGTGACACGTCATCCGCACAGGAGAAGTCGCCTAGGGCCGCGCGGGCAACCGGACCCAGACCCCGCGGAAGCGCTTCTTCTCGGGCTCCCGCAGCCGCTTGCACTCGACCCCGTCGATCAGGCGGCTTCCGTCATCGCTGAGCAGGAGGATCTCCTCCTTGTCCTCGAACGTGGCGAAGGCCTCGGGGTTGAAGCCCGTGAGGTCGATGCCGTCCACCCCGGAGGGCCGCTCCGCCTTGCCATCCCAGGTGAACAGGCGGGAGGTGCCCTCTCCAGCGATGGCTCCTCCAATGAAGAGGTACCGGCCCCGCCACCAGGAGATGGCTCGAATCCCCAACCCACCCAGGTCCAACAGCCGTGCGGCACCCAGACGCGCGGACTTCCCCTGCGGCAGTTCCATGGGGTTCAAGAGCTCGACGGTGAGGGCCTTGCCCTGGGGCAACGGATTCCGGAAGCCGATCAGCAGGGTCTTCCCATCCGCCATCGCCGTCATGCCCTCGATGTTGAGACCGCCCTCCTCCTTCGGAGCGCGCGTGGAGGCCGAGGCGAGATCGAACGCCGCGAGCTGGGGAGCCGCGAGCAGGTCCTCGAGCAACCGGGTGTAGGGCTTTCCCTCGAACCGGATGGTCCTTCCATCGTCGGAGGAGCGGGTCGCGAAGAAGCGGAAGCGATTGGCATCCAGCTTCCCGGAGCTCTTGCGCCCATGGGAGGTCAGCCAGAAGGAGAGAGGAGGAATCTCCGTCGCGGCCTCGATGTCCGCCTCGGGCGCCTTCTTCTTTCCCACGGGAAGCTCCAGCCCCGCGGACAGGTCGACGGTGGAGACCGGGCGGCCTCCCGTCCTCGCGTCGTAGACCCGGATGACGTTGTCCTCGTCATCCGCGACGGTGAATGACCACTCGCCCCGCACCACGGCACCCGAGGCGTCGCACGCGCCCTCGAAGGTCACGACCTTGGGGGCCGCAGCCTTGGGGGGAGCCGGCTCCTTGGGCTTCTGCGCGGCCGGTGATGCCTCCAGAACGGCGCTCACTACGAATGCAGTCATGAACATGGCGCGGACTATAGAGAGTGGCTCGCGGGTCTTCGTGACCTGGAGCTTGCATACTCGTGACATAATATTTCCTTGACGCACCGCTCCATCGCGAGCGGCCCCCCCACGAGCAGCCTGGCCAGAACCGCGAACGCTTCACCCGAGCCCCGGTTGTATCTTCATCGCGTGACCCAGGGGTGGAGGGTACGGGGGGGAGGAGACACGCGTGGACCCGACGACACACACCAACACGGACGAGGGAACCATCCAGGTGCTGCTGGTGGAGGACGACGAGCGGCTGGCCCGCCTCACCAGCCGCTACCTCCAGGAGCACGGCATCCTCGTCACCATCGCCAGCACCGGCCCCGAGGGGCTCTCCGAGGCCAGCCGCCACACCTATGACGTCGTCCTCCTGGACCTCATGCTCCCCGGGCGCGATGGCGTGGACGTCTGCCGCGAGCTGCGCACGCGCAGCGACGTCCCCATCATCATCGTGACCGCCCGCGGCGAGGAGGCCGACCGGGTGCTCGGCCTGGAGACCGGCGCCGACGACTACCTCTCCAAGCCCTACTCCTCCCGCGAGTTGCTCGCGCGCATCCGCGCCCAGGTCCGTCGCGCCCGTGGCCGCGCCGGGCCCTCCTCCCAACCCATCCAGGTCGGCAGGCTGGCCATGGATCCCCGGAACATGAGCGCCACACTGGATGGCAAGGCACTGTCCCTCACCTCGTACGAGTTCGCCCTGCTGCGCGTCCTCGCCGAGCGCGCCGGCCGTGTCCTCGGCCGCGAACAGCTCCTGGACCTCGTCAAGGGCAACGCCGAGGAGGTCTTCGACCGCTCCGTCGACGTCCACATCTTCCGCATCCGCCAGAAGATCGAAGAGGACCCGCGCAACCCCAGGCTCCTCAAGACCGTGCGCGGCGCGGGCTACCTGCTCGCCACCGGGGATGAACCTTGAACATCCGCCGTCCCCGCTTCCCCAGCCGCCTGCTGTGGCGTATCTACCTGGTGGGCATCGCCCAGCTCCTGCTCGTCTCCCTCGCCATCAACACCGTCCGCCGCTACACACGGGATGCCTCGTGGCGGGAGTCGTTCGAGCGGGCCACCACCTACAGCGTCTCCGAGTGGGCCCTACTCCGGGACCGGCCCGCGGAGCTCCAGGGGGCACTGAACCGGGTCCACCAACGGCTCGGCATCAAGGTGACGATGCGCAGCGTGGATGGCCGCGTCCTCACCGCCAACACCTCGCCCCCGCTTCCGCCCCTCCCCGCCGACAAGCTCCAACAGCTTGAGACCGAGCGCGTGATGAAACGCGGCACCGGTCCGCCGCCCGCCATGTACGTGGCCATCCCCGAGACCGGTCCGATGGAGGCTTACGCCATGGTGGAGTTCCCTCCACCACCCCAGCCTCCCCCCAGCCCCGTGGTGCCCATCGCCCTGGCGCTCGGGTGCACGGCCATCACCTCGCTCGTCTTCGCCCGCAGCCTCGCCGTTCCCCTGCAACGGCTGGCCAAGGTGGCTCGCGCCTTCGGTGCCGGCATGTTGGACGTGCGCACCGGCCTGCGCCGCCGCGACGAGATGGGCCAGGTGGCCGAGGCCTTCGACGAGATGGCCGAGCGCATCACCCACCTGCTGCGCTCCCAGAAGGAGCTGCTGGCCAACGTCTCCCACGAGCTGCGCACCCCCCTGGCCCGCATCCGCGTCGCCCTGGACCTGGCCAGCGAGGGCGACGCCGCCCTGGCCCGCGAGTCCCTCTCCGACATCGCCGAGGACCTCTCCGAGCTGGAGCGCCTCGTCTCCGACGTGCTCACCGCCGCCCGCCTGGACCTGGCCACCGAGCAGACTCCCGGTGCCACCCCTCCGCTGCGCCGCGAGCATGTGGAGGCCCAGGCCCTGGTGGACAAGGCCGCCGCGCGCTTCCGCTCCGCACGGCCCGAGCACCGCCTCGAGGTCCACGTGGACGGCACCCTGCCCGTGCTGGAGGCCGACCCGGTGCTGCTACGCCGCGCCATCGACAACCTGCTCGACAACGCCGGCAAGTACTCCGAGCCCCATACCACCGTGAGGTTGCACGCCCGGTCCACCGCGGACGGACTCCAGGTGGAGGTGCGCGACGAGGGCATCGGCATCGATGCGAGCGACCTGCCCCACCTCTTCACCCCCTTCTTCCGCAGTGACCGCAGCCGGGCGCGCAAGACGGGAGGCGTGGGACTGGGCCTCGCCCTCGCCCGCCGCATCGTCGTCGCACATGGGGGCACGCTCACGCTCGAGAGCCAGCCCGGCCAAGGAACGACGGCCTTCGTGACGCTCCCCGCCGCTCCCGAGTCAGGGCAGGCGACCGGACAGGCGGGCCCGGCTCGTCATATTTCGTAACAAAGACGAGATTCACCGAAACATCGCGGCGCCTAGATCTCCGGACATGAAGTCCACGAGCGAGTCGCAGCGACGCGAGGAGATGTCCGCCCCCATGAAGCCCCTGCCCGTGCCGACCGAGCCGGCGCGGCGCTGGCGCATGCCCAGGCGGTGGGGGCTGTGGTTGCTGATCATCGCCGCAGTGGTGGGCGCGGGCGTATGGCTGGCCCGGCCCAAGGCGAAGGATCCAGCGGCCAGCTTCGAGACGGCGGCGGTGCAGCGTCGCGACGTCGAGTCGCGCGTGACGGCGACCGGCACGGTGTCCGCCCTGGTCACGGTGCAGGTGGGCAGCCAGGTGTCCGGCCGCATCCAGGAGATCCTCGTCGACTTCAACTCGCCGGTGAAGAAGGGTCAGGTGATCGCCCGCATCGACCCGCAGCTCCTCCAGGCGGCGGTGGAGCGGTCCCGGGCCAACCTGACGGCGGCGAGGGCCAACGTGCAGCGGGCGCGAGTGGAGGCGGAGAACTCCCGCCGCCAGGCCGACCGCGCCCGGACCCTGCGTGATCAGCAGTTCATCGCCCAGGCGGAGCTGGACACCGCGGAGGCCACGGCCCAGTCGGCCCAGGCCCAGGTGACCTCGTCCGAGGCCGCGCTGGCGCAGGCCCAGGCGGCGCTCAACGAGGCGGAGGTGAACCTGCGCTACGCCACCATCGTGTCGCCCACGGACGGCATCGTCATCTCGCGCAGCGTGGACGTGGGCCAGACGGTGGCGGCCTCGCTGCAGGCGCCCACCCTGTTCACCATCGCCGAGGACCTGCGGAAGATGCAGGTGAACACCAGCGTCGCCGAGTCCGACGTGGGCCGGTTGGAGGATGGCATGCGCGCCACCTTCACGGTGGATGCCTGGCCCGGGGTGAGCTTCGAGGGAAAGATCCGGCAGATCCGCAACGCCTCCCAGACGGTGCAGAACGTCGTCACCTATGACGCCGTCATCGACGTGGAGAACCCCGAGCTGAAGCTCAAGCCGGGCATGACGGCCAACGTCACCTTCATCACCGCGCACCGGGAGAACGTCATCACCGTGCCCAACGCGGCGCTGCGCTTCCGTCCGCCCCAGCCCGCCGAGGGCGCCGCGGGCGCGCGTCCCGGCGCGGCGGGCACCGGCACGGGCGGCGCGGGAGCGGCGGAGAAGCCCGCGCCCGGAACCAAGACGGTGTTCGTCCTGCGCGAGGGGCGGCCCCGGCCCGTGCGCGTGAAGCCGGGCGTGACGGACGGCACGTATACGGAGGTGGAGGGCGAGCTGCGCGAGGGCGACCAGGTCATCACCGCCCTGGCCGCGGGCGCCCAGGCACCGCAGGGCACGGGCTCGGGCCAGCTGCCGGGCACCAGGGGCGCCGGCGGCGGACGGGGCGGCGGATTCGGCCGGGGACCCTTCTAGGCGGTGGAGAGGCGCACCATGGACGGGAATCGTGAGCAGACGCCGCTCATCGCGCTACGGGGCGTGAGCAAGATCTACAAGACGGGAGACGTGGAGGTGGCGGCCCTGCGGGGCGTGGACTTCACCGTGGAGGCCGGCGAGTTCGTGTCCATCATGGGCTCGAGCGGCTCGGGCAAGTCCACGCTGATGAACATCCTGGGATGCCTGGACCGGCCCACCGCGGGCCAGTACCTGCTGGACGGCCAGGACGTGTCGCGCCTGGACCGCACCGGCCTGGCCATGGTGCGCAACCGCACCCTGGGCTTCGTCTTCCAGAGCTTCAACCTGCTGGCGCGCACCACGGCCCTGGAGAACGTGGAGCTGCCCATGCTCTACGCCGGGGTGCCCGCGCGCGAACGGCGGCGGCGCTCGCGCGAGGCGCTCGAGCGGGTGGGCCTGGGCGCCCGCCTGGACCACCACCCGCGCCAGCTCTCGGGTGGACAGCAGCAGCGCGTGGCCATTGCCCGGGCCCTGGTGAGCCGGCCGCGCGTCATCCTCGCCGACGAGCCCACGGGCAACCTGGACTCGCGCACCAGCATCGAGGTGATGGCGCTCTTCCAGGAGCTGCGCCAGGAGGGCATCACGCTCGTGCTGGTGACGCACGAGCCGGACATCGCCGGGTACTCCGGCCGCGTGGTGGTGGTGAAGGACGGGCGCATCATCTCGGACAGGCGTCAGGAGCCGGTCCCCGCGGAAGTGCCCCCGCTCGAGGAGGCCGTTTCATGAACCTGCTGGAAACGATGATGCTGGCGGTGCGCTCGCTGCTGCGCAGCAAGATGCGCTCCTTCCTCACCGCCCTGGGCATCATCATCGGCGTGGGCGCCGTCATCGCCATGGTGGCCATTGGCGATGGCGCGCGCGCCAGCGTCCAGAAGGTGTTCGACTCCATGGGCACCAACCTGCTCATCGTCATGCCCGGCTCCAACAACTCGGGAGGCGCGCGGGGAGGCTTCGGCAGCCAGCCCAGCATCACCTGGGACGACCTGGCGGCCATCCGCACGCAGGTGTCGAGCGTGCAGGCCGCCGCCCCGGAGATGCGCACGAACACCCAGGTGTTCTCCGAGGACCAGAACTGGACGACGAACGTGACGGGCACCACGCCCGACTTCTTCGACGTGCGCGGCTGGACCATCGCCCAGGGCCGGCGCTTCACCGAGGCGGACGTGGAGGCCGGAGCCAAGGTGGCCGTCATCGGCCAGACGGTGGTGGAGAAGCTCTATGGCGCGGGCTTCGACCCGGTGGGCCAGGTCATCCGCATCAAGAAGACGCCCTTCACCATCATCGGGATGACGGCGCGCAAGGGGCAGTCGCCCATGGGGCAGGACTACGACGACAGCATCCTCGTGCCCGCCACCACCTTCCAACGGCAGGTGCAGTCCCAGAGCCTGGGCAAGTTCATCACCGGCATCATCTACGTGCAGGCCGATGCCACCGCCGGCACCGCGAAGGCCCAGCAGGACGTCACCACGCTGCTGCGCGAGCGGCACCGGCTGGCCGATGACGCCGCCAATGACTTCGACATCCGGGACCTGTCCGAGCTGGCCAACAGCCGGCAGCAGAGCACCGAGACGCTCAGCCTGCTGCTGGCCTCCATCGCCGCCGTGTCCCTGGTGGTGGGCGGCATCGGCATCATGAACATCATGTTGGTGAGCGTCACCGAGCGCACCCGCGAAATTGGCGTGCGCGTGGCGGTGGGCGCCAGGCCCCAGGACATCCTCGCCCAGTTCCTCATCGAGGCGCTGACGCTGTCGCTCCTGGGAGGACTCATCGGCGCGGCGGCGGGGCTCGGCGTGGCCCGGTTCCTCGCGTCCCAATTCCAATGGCCCCTGCTCGTCCGGCCGGACGTCATCCTGCTGGCGCTCGGTTTCAGTGCGCTCGTCGGCGTGGGCTTCGGCCTCTACCCGGCGCGCAAGGCAAGCAAGCTCGATCCCATCGACGCCCTGAGGTACGAGTGATGCGTCCCTTCTTCCCCTTCCTCGCCATTCCCCTGCTGGCCACGGCGCCGGCCTACGCCCAGGCCCCGGCCCTGGTCCCCACCCAGGCCCCGGCCCAAGCGCAGGCCCGGCCCCAGCGCGTGCTCACCTTGAAGGACGCGCTGCGCACCGCCCGCGAGCGGCAGCCGCAGTTGCGCCAGGCCCAGGCCAGCACCGCCGCGGCCAACGCCCGCGTGGACCAGAACTTCTCCTCGCTGCTGCCCCAGGTGAGCGCCAGCGCCACCTACCAGCGCTCCCTGCGC
Organism: Archangium lipolyticum; assembly: GCF_024623785.1. Taxonomy (NCBI): domain Bacteria; kingdom Pseudomonadati; phylum Myxococcota; class Myxococcia; order Myxococcales; family Archangiaceae; genus Archangium; species Archangium lipolyticum. Next base: position 66,942 of record NZ_JANKBZ010000002.1, on the reverse strand, counting down.
GACAGTGACGGTGACGACGGCCTGCCGACGACCTCCTCCGGCTTCATCAGCCGCGAGGGACTCAACCTGGGCGCCTCGGTCAACCAGCTCATCTGGGACTTCGGCCGCACCACCGGCCGGTGGCGTGCCTCGCAGCAGTCCGCCGAGGCCCAGGGCGCCACCGAGGCCCAGACGTTGCTCGACGTGCTGGCCAACGTGCAGACCGTCTACTTCAACGCCCTGGCGCAGCAGGCCCTGGTGCAGGTGGCCCAGGAGACGCTGGAGAACGAGAAGGCGCACCTGGCCCAGGCCCAGGCCCTGGTGCAGGTGGGCAACAAGCCGGAGATCGACCTGCTGCAGCAGCGCACGGCGGTGGCCAACGCCCAGGTGCAGCTCATCCAGGCGCGCAACAACGCCGCCACCAGCAAGGCCCAGCTCAACCAGGCCATGGGCCTCGAGGGCTCCACCCACTACACCCTTCAGGACGAGGTGGTGGGCGTCGTGGAGGGCGAGGACCAGTCCGTCGAGGCCCTGGTGGACCTCGCGTTCCAGGGCCGGCCGGACCTGAGCGCGAGCGAGCACCAGCTCCGCGCCCAGGAGCTGCAGATCTCCGCCACGCGCGCCAACTACTGGCCGAGCTTCTCCGCCTCGGTGTCGGCGACGGACTCGGGCACCAACCCGGCGAACCTGAACTGGGGGGTGACCGGACAGGTGGGACTGAGCTGGCAGATCTTCCAGGGCGGCCTCACCCGCGCCCAGGTGCGCGAGCAGCAGGCCAACCTGAGCAGCATCCAGGCCCAGCGTGACGCGCTGCGGCAGCAGGTGCGCCTGGAGGTGGAGCGCGCGCAGCTCTCGGTGACCGCCGCGAGCGAGAGCGTGGCCGCCGCGGAGGAGGCGCTGACCAATGCCCGCGAGCGGCTGCGCCTGGCCGAGGGCCGCTACCGCGCGGGGGTGGGCAACATCATCGAGCTGTCCGACGCGCAGCTGTCCGCCACCAATGCCGCGGTGCAGCGTGTCCAGGCCGCCTACAACCTGGCCACCGCGCGCACGGAGCTGGCGCGCGCGCTCGGCCGCGAGCCGTGAGGCCGCTCCGTTCTCTGTTTGTCATGTTTTGAGAATCGGACGCTGATTCACGGGGAATCCTGGGGTAGCGTGCTTCCCTGCCCGCCTGGTTTCCAGGCGGGCAATACCCCCCCATCACAGGGAGCACCCCCCATGAGCGCATCCGTCCGCACGGCCGTCCTCGCGGCCGCAACCGCCGCCCTCCTCGCCGCACCGGAGGCATCGGCCACCAACTACACGCTGTGGATCCACGGCAAGAACGGCGGTGGAACGCAGATCGGCAACTACGCCGACTTCTCCAACTGGGGCCCGAGCACCGCCGCGGCCGGCGTGAACAAGAAGGCCGTCAATTGGAACGGCTCGCAGAGCATCGGCTCGCAGAACGCCTACATCCGCAACGCGCTCGACTGCTTCTGCACCGGAAACAACTGGTGCTACATCGCCGTGCACAGCGCGGGGGATCTGCAGATCGGCTACACGCTGGCGCTGTACGGCGGCTCGGCGCGCTACAAGAAGAACGCCACGCCCAACTCCAGCGGCGTGTGCGGCAACACCGACGGCACCACGCAGACGGGCTGGAACATCAAGTGGGTGGACGTGGCCTCGGGCGCCAGCGGAGGCAGCGAGCTGGCCGACCACGGCGACTGGGCGGTGGGCGATCCCATCGTGAGCGACCTGGTCACCACCACGGCGCGCGCCATGTACAACCACAACACCACGCGCGCCATCTGGTTCTACAACTTCGCTGGCGCCAAGGGCACGGCCTACTCCGGCGTGCTGCCCGGCCAGGATGACGAGGCCGTGGCCTACCACACCACCGGCGGCGTCTCCGGCTCCTCCGGCGGCTCCTACTGCAACCCGGGCGACTGGTTCTGCGGCGGCACGCTGAACACGGGCACCAGCGCGTGCAGCGACGGCCGGGCCAAGTGGTCCTACCACACGGTGAAGTTCCGGGATGACGGTGAGGCCTACAGCCACTCCGGCAACGGCAACTGGGAAGGCATCGTGGGCAAGGTCCGCGCGGACGTGGCCGCCAACGCCTACTGAGCCCTCGTTCCACTCCCCGTGGGAGGCCCCGTTGTCCTCCCACGGGTGAAGAGGCTATGCAGGAGCTTCTTCACCCCAGACCGAGAGAGAAGACACCGTGACGCCAACCGACGCGGCCCGGCCGCCCGAGCAGCCCCTGGAGTCGTCCATCTGGAAGGTGGCCGCCGCCAGCTTCATCGGCACGGCCGTGGAGTGGTACGACTTCTTCCTCTATGGAACGGCGGCGGCGCTCGTCTTCAACCGCCTCTTCTTCCCCTCGTTCGACCCGCTGATGGGCACGCTGGCCGCGTTCGCCACCTTCGCGGTGGGCTTCGTGGCGCGTCCGCTCGGCGGCGTCATCTTCGGCCACTTCGGCGACAAGCTCGGGCGCAAGTCCATGCTGAGCGCCACGCTGATGATCATGGGCGCGGCCACGTTCGCCATCGGGCTGCTGCCCACCTACGAGAGCATCGGCGTGTGGGCGCCCATCCTGCTGGTGTTGATGCGCGTGCTGCAGGGCTTCGGGCTGGGCGGTGAGTGGGGCGGAGCGGTGCTCATGGCGGTGGAGCACGCCCCCAGCAACCGGCGCGGCTTCTACGGGAGCTGGCCGCAGATGGGCGCGCCCGCGGGCCTGCTGGTGGCCAACGGCGTGTTCTCCGTCTTCTCCCGGAACGAGGAGCAGTTCCTCTCTTGGGGCTGGCGCGTGCCCTTCCTCTTCAGCGCGGTGCTCATCGGCATTGGCGTCTTCATCCGCATGAGCGTCGCCGAGTCGCCCGCCTTCCAGGCGCACAAGGCCGCGGAGAAGGCCTCCAGCGCGACCCCGAAGATCCCCGCGCTCGAGGCGCTGCGCAAATACCCCAGGCAGATCCTCCTCGCCATGGGCGCGCGCTTCGCGGAGAACGGCTTCTTCTACATCGTCACCACGTTCGTGCTCACCTACGGCACCGGGCAGCTCGGGCTGGAGCGCTCCACCATGCTCAACGGGGTGCTCGCGGCCACCGCCGTCCACCTGGTGGCCATTCCCGCGTTCGGAGCCCTGTCGGATGTGTTCGGCCGCCGCCCCGTCTATATCGGTGGCGCCGTGGGGTGCGCGCTGCTGGCCTTTCCCTTCTTCTGGCTCATCGACACCAAGGAGACGGGCCTCATCGTGCTGGCCATCACGCTGGGCATCATCGCCCACGCGGCCATGTACGGGCCCCAGGCCAGCTTCTTCTCCGAGCTCTTCGGCACGCGCGTGCGCTACAGCGGCGCCTCGCTGGGCTACCAGCTCGCCTCGGTGTTCGCCGGCGGCCTCTCGCCCCTCGTCGCCACCTGGCTGCTGACGGAGTCCGGCGGCAAGGCATGGCCCGTGTCGCTCTACATGGTGGGCCTGGCGCTCGTCACCCTCGTCTCCGTGTACCTCTCCGCCGAGACGTTCCGGGAGAAGCTCTCCGAGGCACCCGCCCCGGCCCCCGCGGACGGCGCCGCGGGGACCGATGGGAAGCGCGAGGTGGCCTGAGACTTCAGCGGGCCGTCCAGCCGCAGTCCATGACCTGGGCGGCCCCGGTGATGCCGCCCGCGGCCTCCGAGCACAGGAAGGCGATGTAGGCGGCCACCTCGCTCGGCTCCAGCAGGCGCTTCACCGCCGCCGGGGCCAGCATGATGCGCTGGATGACCTCGGCCTCGGTGATGCCATTCACCCGGGCCTGGTCGGCGATCTGCTTCTCCACCAGCGGCGTGCGCACGTAGCTGGGGCAGATGGCGTTGACCGTCACGCCCTTGTCCGCCGCCTCCAGCGCCACCGTCTTCGTCAGCCCCATCAGGCCGTGCTTCGCCGAGATGTAGGCCGACTTGTACGGCGAGGCCACCAGCCCGTGCAGCGAGGAGACGTTGATGATGCGCCCCCACTTGCGCGCGTACATCAACGGCAGGGCGTACTTCGTCAACAGGAAGGGCCCCACCAGCATGATGCGGATCATCTGCTCCCAGCGGTCCTCCGGGAACTCCTCCACCGGCGCCACGTGCTGAAGGCCGGCGTTGTTCACCAGGATGTCCAGCCGCTCCCACTCCCGCTGCGCCCGGTCCACCAGCGCCCGGCAGTCCTCGCGCGAGGACACGTCCGCCCGCTGCGCGATGGCACCGGGAATCCCCGCCGCCACGGCACTCGCGCCGGCCTCGTCCAGGTCCGACACCAGCACCCGGGCCCCACGCGCCCCCAGGTCCTCCGCCACCGCTCGCCCGATACCGCTCGCCGCGCCCGTGACGAGCGCGCACTTCCCAGTCAGCTCTCCCATGACCGTGCCTTTCACAGAACCATCCGAAGGGTGAGGAAGGCCGACAGGTCCCGCTCCTCGAGCTCGGGCTTGCCGTCGATCTCCCGCGCGTAGGTTGCCACGCGCGCGCCCAGGGCCACCTGGTCGAACAGCCACCAGGTCGCGCCCACGTTGAGGTACGAGTTGCGCGTGCCGAGCAGGGCCTCGCTGGCGGGGTTGCCGCCCGCCGCGGGGACGAAGGAAGGCGTGTGGTCCGCCACGCGCGTGTAGCTGAAGCCCACGCCGGACCTGCCGGAGATGAAGACGTCCAGGCCGGCGGAGAGGGTGAGCGCGTCGAAGGGCGTCTCGAGCAGCTGGTTTCCGTAACCCGCGGCCGAGTTGACGACATCGTTCTCCACGCGCGCCACGTTGAAGAAGGGCGTCACCTCGAAGGGCAGCGACGGCACCATGCCCTTGAGCTTGAGCTTCACGTTGCCGCGCAGGTTGTAGCCCTGGATGGCCGGGTCCTGGGTGGAGTTGACCTGGTAGTTGATGTCGAGCACCTGGGCCATGGCCCTGGCCTCGAACCAGGGGTGCTCGTAGGAGAGCGAGGGGCTGATGACGCGGAAGTGGATGTCGTCATCCGGCTGGCCATTGCGGAAGTTGCCCAGGGGCCGCTCCCAGAAGCGGCCGTTGCCGCCGAAGGAGCCACCCACCATGAAGGACGCCGAGGAGCTCAGCGGGTTGGCCTCGGTGTAGCTCAGGCCGGCGGTGAAGCCCCAGCGGGTGTAGCGCGCCTGCACGCCCTGGCCACGGTTGAAGCCGCTGTAGAGGAGCGGGTCGCGCGTGTACTTGTCCGCCAGCAGCACGTCACCGGTGTGCGCGGAGAAGAAGTCCACGCTCGCCGGATCCAGGATGATGCCGGCCTCCACGGTGGCGCCCCAGCGCTCCAGGCGCAGCACCTGGTCGCGCACGGACATGGAGGCCGTGCCCTCCCAGATGCCCGAGCCGTGGCTGCGGATGTTGCGCTCGAACTCGCTGCGGAAGGTGACGTAGGGACCCAGCCGGCCCTCCGCCCCGAAGCGCGCGAGGGCGATCGTGGTGATGCGGCCCTCCTTCTCGGGGTTGGGGTTGACGCGCAGGTTCTCCGACTGGACACCGCCCGCGATGGAGAGCACCGGGCTGATGAAGTACGTCTCGCTGCCCAGGGCGAAGAGGGGCCGGGTCGTGGGCGTCGGCGCGCTCACCACCAGCGTCTCCGCGTCCTGCTTGAGGGCGGGGTCCGGCTTCTCGGGAGCGGAGGGGGCGGGCGCGGCCGGAGCCACCGCGGGGGCCTGCGCGATGGGGGCATCGGAGGAGGCCGGAGCGGGGACCTCGGAGGTCTGCGCCAGGACCGGGGCCGCCAGCAGGGCGGACGCCAGCGTGCACGCGCGTGCCAGGCGGGGCGCGGTGGGGAAGGAAGGAATCATGGGGAGAATCTCACTTCGGCCGCGCTCGGAAGAGGGAGCGCCGCCCGCGCACGGCAGCCACGGTCGCGGGCGGCGGGAGGAGGGAGACAGGACCGACGGCTAGCGCGCCAGGTAGTCCATGGCGAGCTTCAGGCCCGAGGAGGAGCGCAGGGAGCCGAAGTGGTTGGCGATGAAGCCCTTGTTGAAGTAGCCGCTGGTGTCGTAGTCGCTGAGCGTCGTCAGCTTGTTGACCACGCACCCCGGCATGTCGATGCGCGAGGCCGACTCGGACACGTAGAAGTCCTGGTAGTTGGAGCCCTGGGTGATGTCCGTCATCGTGATGGTGAAGTACTTCACGACGTTGCCACCACACTGGCCCGTCTTGCCGAAGGCGTAGTCACCGTCCGCGCACGGGGTGGCGAACAGGTCCTTGGGGCCATTGAGCGGCTTGTGGAAGTACGTCTGCACGTAGTTGGAGCGGCTGCCCATCTCGCAGACGATGGTGCCGCGCATGGTGAAGTTGTTGGTGCACAGCCCGGCGTCATAGGTGGACACGCCGTGGTTGGCGCCCGAGCCGAGGATGACGTGGCTCACCTGGGGGAAGGGGTTGATGGCACCGTCCACGCCCTTCGTGTGCTCCACGTACAGCCGGCGCAGCGCATCACGCACCACCGTCACGCCCAGCGAGTGCCCCACCAGCGCGACCTTGCGGCCCGGGTTGTTCTTCATCACCGCCTTGATGAGGGACTGGAGGATGGGCGTGGCCCAGCCGTGGTCGATGTTGCCGGCCGCGTTCTCCCCGGCGCCGAGACCGGAGGGGTCCACGGCCGCGACCCGGTCCGTGCGGAAGTCCACGGCGAGCACCTGGTAGCGCGCGGCGATGAGGGTCTCGGCGAGCTGATCCCTCACCTCCGTGTCCGGCTTGATGGCGACCTTCTCCGTGGTGGCGCTGATCTCCGAGCCCAACGGCAGGAGGAACCGCTCCCAGGTGTGCGGCCGGGTGGAGTTGCCGTGCACGAGGATGACGATGGGCTTGGAGGTGTCCGGGTTGGGCTGCGTGTACTGCTTGGCGGCGCAGGGGTAGCCGTCGATCCGGGCCACGTCCCCGTCGATGTGGCCGGGGGCCTTGTTGGGGCCGCCGTAGTCGCTGCGATCGGTCCACTTGCCGTCGTTGTTCCCGTCGATGTAGGGCGTCGGCGTCTTGGGGTTGAGCTCGCGGGTGTTCGACTTGTCGTAGTAGAGGTCCGCCGTGGTGCAGCCCGGGTGGTTGGTCAGCGGGCGGTACCTGCCGTCGTACTTCCTGTGCGTCTCGGGCGTCTGCTGCTCGGTGAGCCCGGGATCCGCCATCTGGGGCGCGTCGTCGATGGACCAGCTGGCCACGTCCATGTTCTCGGCGCGTAGCTCGTCCTGACGGTCGGCGATCTGCTGGCGACAGCTCTCCACCGTCACCACCTGCTCCTCCTCGCCGGTGCCAGGAGTGTTCGGCTTGCCGGGCCTGCCACACGCGAGCAGCGCACAGGCGGAGAGGCCGGTCGCGTAGAGGCGGAGGGAGTGCTTGGACATCCTCATGAAATGACTCCTGTGGGGTAGCGGGGAGACGGGAGTGCCAGCCCCGCCCGTAGCGGGCGGCACTTCCCGGAGGCCGACCCTGGTGGGCGGCGGCGGCATCCTAGCGTCACATGATGCCGGATTCATGTTTACATGATGTCAGGTTCATGTCCGCAAGCCCCTCCCGGGTTTGACATTGCGCGTCATGCCCCGACCCACCCCACCTGACGTCAGATTCATGTTTACTTGATGATAGATTCATGTCTGCGCTCCCCTCGCGGGCGTGTTCCTTGACATCACGCGTCAGACACGGGCCCATTCCCTTTCACGGAACTGGATAAGGAGGATTCAAGAATATGTGATAAGGCATTACCTCCCCTTTCCAGGGAGGACACCATGCAGAAACGACGTTTCGAGGGAGTCGTGGGAGCACTTCTCGCTCTGGCGGTCTTCGGGTGCGAGGGGCTACCGCCACCGGAAGAGTCGCCTCCCCTGGGGACGACGCGCAGCGCGCTGACGCAGGTGACGGGCTTCGGGACCAACCCCGGCAACCTGAGGATGTGGAAGCACGTGCCGGCCAACGTGCCCGCCAACGCCCCGCTGGTGGTGGCGATGCACGGCTGTGCCCAGACAGCGGATGGCTATACCCCCACCGGGTGGAACGCCCTGGCCGACCAGCTCAAGTTCTACGTGCTCTACCCGGAGCAGCTGAGCGCCAACAACCAGAACACCTGCTTCAACTGGTTCGAGCCCGGTGACATCGCGCGCGGGCAGGGCGAAGCGCTCTCCATCAAGCAGATGGTCGACAAGATGAAGACCGACCACTCCATCGACGGGCGCCGGGTCTTCGTCACCGGCCTGTCGGCGGGAGCCGCGATGGCGCACGTCATGGCCGCGACCTACCCGGACGTCTTCTCCGGGGCCGCCATCATGGCGGGCATCCCGTACAAGTGCGCGACCACGATGACCGCTGCCTTCTCCTGCATGAGCCCGGGCACGGACAAGACGCCGCAGCAGTGGGGGGACCTGGTCCGCAACGCGTACGCCGGCTACACGGGCCCCTATCCGAAGATCTCCCTCTGGCACGGCACGTCCGACTACACCGTGAAGAACACCAACCAGACGGAGGCCCTGGAGCAGTGGACGTCGGTGCACGGCATCGACATGACGGCGGACGTCACCGAGACGGTCGCCGGCTACCCGCACAAGGTCTACAAGAACGCCGCGGGCACCGCGCTGGTGGAGACCTACGCTATCACCGGCATGGGGCACGGCACGCCCGTCGACCCGGCCTACAAGTTCCCCGGCACCAGCGTCGCGTGCGGCACCGCGGGCGCCTTCGTGCTCGACACGGACATCTGCTCCACCTGGTACGTGGCGAAGTTCTTCGGGCTCGACAACTCGGACATGGTGTCCCCCACCGTCAGCCTCTCCGCGCCGGCCAACGGCGCCTCCGTGAGCGGCACGGTGAAGGTGACCGCCAACGCCACGGACAACGTGGGCGTCTCCAAGGTCGAGTTCTCCATCGACAACACCCTCGTCGGCACCGACACGGCGGCGCCCTTCGAGTACAGCTGGAACACCGCGGCCGCGACCAATGGCACCCATACCCTGGTGGCCAGGGCCCATGACGCCTCGGGCAACACGGCGACCTCGAGCACCGTCTCCGTCACCGTGACGGGCGGCATCTCGGACACCTCACCGCCCACCGTGGCCATCACCTTCCCCACCGCCGGTGCCACCGTGGCCGGCGCCATCAACCTCGCCGCCACCGCGACGGACAACATCGGGGTGACGAAGGTCGAGTTCCTCATCGACGGCACCGTGGTGGGCCAGGGCGTACCGGCGCAACAGGCCGGGCCCTACCAGTACAGCTGGAACACCACGTCCTACGCCACCGGCCTCCACACCCTCCAGGCCCGGGCCTCGGACGCCGCGGGCAACACCGCGCTCTCCGGTGCGGTCTCGGTGACAGTGGACCAGGGCTCGGTGCGCTTCACCGAGCGCTTCTCCAACAACGGCCCCGACAACGCGGGCTGGAGCCTCACCGAGTGGGCGCTGGACGCCAGCGACCAGACGGGCATGACGGGGAGCAGATCCATCCTCGGTTCCGCCACGCCCGCCTTCAACACCGTCACCCGCACCGCGAGCGTCGCGGTGACGCTGACGGCCAACCCGCGGCTGACCTACTGGCGCAAGCTGGACCTCTCCGGTGCCAACACCTCGGCGTCGGCGGCCTTCCGGGTCGTCGTCAACGACGGCACCGACCACGTGGTGGACTCGGTGACGAAGAGCGGCCTGGGCACCGTCTCCGAGTCCAACTGGACGCAGCGCGCGGACATCGACCTCTCCGCCTACGCCAACCGGAACGTCATCCTGAAGTTCATCGTCACGGCGACGGACTCCGGCTCGAACATCACCCGCGCGAAGGCCTGGGTGGACAGCATCACCATTGGCCCGCCGAGCACCCTCAGCGGCATGGTCGACGTGACGGCGGACGAGTAGCGGGCTGGGGGGGCACTTCGCGGCGGATGTCACTCGTGCCGCACCCCCGGTGCGAGAAGAGGAAGGGACCCGGACCGTTCCTGCGGGTCCCTTTCCCGATTTCGTCGCGCTCCACCCTCTCGGCGCTTGATGCGCGTACTCCCGGGCGGCACCGTGCGCCCCCCTCGCGCCGGATGACCCGGCGCGACAGCAACGGGAGACGACAGGATGAAGGGTGTTGGAATGATGGCCGTGCTCGGCCTGATGCTGTGCACCTCGGCGGCCCAGGCCGCGGGCGAGGTCCAGCTGGTCCACGTCACCAGCTCGCAGTGCGCGCCGGCCTCCGGCTGCCACCGCACGCCGTACCTGCGCGGCACCGTCGAGGTGCAGAACCTCGCCTACTCGAAGGCGGTCACCGTCCGGTACTACTCGTGGAACACCGGCGCCTGGGCGGATGCCGCGGCCTCCTACGTGGGCCCGTCCACCACTGGAAAGGAGCTCTGGTCCTTCGACATCGGCACCGTGGGCGCCACGCGGTTCGCCATCGCCTACACGGTGAATGGCACCACCTACTGGGACAACAATGGTGGCCAGGACTACAAGGTCGCGGACTACCAGCTCGACGCGCTCCTCACGTCCCCGGACATCAGCGGCGCCACCGGCCAGCGTGACACCTCGAAGTCCGCCGTGGTGGGCAACCTCCTGGTGAAGAACCGCGGCGCCCAGAAGGCGGTCACCGTCGTGTACACGGACGACGACTGGCTCACCACGAAGAGCGCCCCCGCCGCCTACGTGGCCACCCTGCCCTCCGGCATCGAGTACTGGTCCTTCGAGGCGCCCGTGTCCACCTCGGCCGCGTCGGGCAAGGTGCAGCTCGCCTTCAAGTACGTGCACGCCTACGGCACGTCCTGGGACAACAACTACGGCCACAACTACCGGCTGGTGAACGACACCGTCAGCCGGTGAGCCCTACCTCCGCGTGGGCTCGCGCGAGCTCAACTGCTGCTCGAGCCTCTCGAGCAACGCCAGCTCCGCGCGGGTCCGCTCGGCCAGGGGCTCGAAGAGCAGGCGCGCGCGCACGCCCATGCCCTTCTCCAGCTCGAAGCGCCGCAGATCATCCGGAAGCCCGAGCAGCACCTCGGCCAGGGGACGCACCCGGTGCAACTGGTAGGAGCCGAGTGACTCCCACCGCCGCGCCACCTCCTCCGCGGAGGCCTCTTTCGCCAGGGCGTCCCTCGCCGCCTCCTCGAAGACGAGGCTGGAGCGTACGCGCTCCTCCAGATCCGCGAGCACGGCCGCCGTGCTCCGCCGGGCCTCGCGGAGGATTCGTGAGGGGTCCAACATCCGGGCCACACGCCGCCGCGCCGGTGTGCTGAGCGCGGGCGCCTGTCCCCGCACACGCGCCAGGACGGCCTCCAGGTAGCTGGCCGCGAAGCACGCCACGAAGAGCGTCTCGTCGAGCGGCGCCCGGTCCAGGTCCGCGAGCTCCTCCGCGAGGGACACCACCCCCTCCTCCGTCAACACGTAGCGCTGGCCCCGGGGCGACTTCCGGCCCCGTGCCGCGTCGTCCCTCGGCTCGGCCCACCTGCTCCGGCACAACCGCTCCAGGGTCCGGCGCACCTGCGTCAGGTCGATGTCTTGCGAGGGCCGCGTGACGTCGTGCTCCACCCAGTTGGTGAAGAGGAGGAAGAAGAAGCGCACGTCGGAGGCGCGGAAGCCTCCTGTACGGGCTCCGGCGCCATGCGCGGCCAGGAGCGCCGCCTGGACGAAGGTGGCCTGCGTGGTCACATGCCCGAGGCGATCCGCGAGCGAGGGAGTCCGGTTCATGCCACGAGGATGTCAGGTCCGGGGCCGTTCCGCGCGAACTGGTCCGATGGTCGGACCAGTTGGTGAAGAGCGGGCCCGGAGGGCCTCCTCCCGGGCCGAGGTGACACTGTCTGTACACCGGACGTGAAGCGGTGGGCCCGTCACGCGTACACCTCGCATCACTCGAAGGGGGGTCCCCATGCTTCCGCTGCTCCTCGGTATCGCCGCCATCTGTTTCGTCATCGAGCACCTCTTCCGCGGCTGGCGGCTGCCGCGCGTACGCTCCTGGCATCTGCGTGTCGTGGTCATCAACCTGGTGCAGGTGGGCGTCGTGGTGCTCGCCGGCTTCACCTGGGAGCGCTGGCTGTCGGCGCGCTCGCTCTTCCACCTGTCGCGCCACCTGTCTCCGCTGTCCGGTGGCGTGCTCGCCTACGTCATCGCCACCTTCGTCTTCTATTGGTGGCACCGGCTCCGGCACGAGAGCGACATCCTCTGGCGCCTCTTCCATCAGATCCACCACAGCCCGCAGCGCCTGGAGGTCATCACCAGCTTCTACAAGCACCCGCTGGAGATGGTGGCCAACTCCATCATCGGCGGCCTGCTCGTCTACACCGTGCTGGGGCTGAGCCCCGCGGCCGGCGCCGTCTACACGGCCTGCACCGCGCTGGGCGAGTTCTTCTACCACACCAACGTGCGCACGCCCCGCTGGGTGGGCTTCATCTTCCAGCGCCCGGAGATGCACCGCATCCACCACGAATACGGCAAGCACCGGAACAACTACGGGGACATCGTCTGGTGGGACATGCTCTTCGGTACCTACGACAACCCGCCCACGTGGGATGCCTCCTGTGGTTTCGATGACGCCCGCGAGCAGCGGTTGACCGACATGCTCGCCTTCCGGGACGTCCACCAGAAGTGATGCCCGCCCGCCTGCCCACTAGAGAACGGCACGAGCGCCCGAAGCCGTGCCGGAGGGGATGCGCGGGCGGAGAGCGCTGTCCATTTGATGCACCCTACCCTCTGGTGCACGGAGCGGCGTCGCACCCCTTGGCACCGCCCACCACGGTCCCAAGCTTGTCGATGACGCGCCGACCCCACCACCGTCGGTGGTGTGACCAGAGGGGGAGGGCATTGATGGCGGAGGGCTACGAACAGGCTGGACCCTCTCTGGAAGGGGCGCATCCCGGCAGGCGACTGGGCAATCGCTTTGAATTGACCCAGCGCATCAAGCAGGGCCGTGGCATCACCACGTGGCTCGGGGTGGATCTGCATACGGGGGCCCGGCTCGTCATCAAGACGACACCGGCCGCCTCCCTCGTGCCCCTCTCCCGGCAGAGATTGGAACACGAGGCCCAGGTGCTGCGCACACTGCACAGCCCGTACCTGGTGCCCGTGCTTCACTTCGGGACGGGGGGAGACCTCCTCTTCCTCGTCACGCCCTTCGTGGCCGGAGTGTCACTCCAGGAACGGCTCGCCAGCGGAACCCTGTCCGTGCCGGAGGCGCTCACCGTGGGCCAGTGTGTGCTGGCCGCGCTCGCCGAGGCGCACTCGCACGGCATCATCCACCGCGACGTCAAGCCCTCCAACATCATCGTCGAGGGCCGCCCCACCCTCACCCGCGCCACCCTGGTGGACTTCGGACTGGCGCGCAGTGAACGGTTGGATCCGTCCCTGCGCGACCTGCCGGTGGGCACCGCGCGCTACCTCTCGCCCGAGCAGGCCGGACTGCTCAACCGTCCGGTGGAGACCACTTCGGACCTGTACGCGCTGGGCGCCGTCCTCTTCGAGGCGCTCGCCGGCCATCCGGCCTTCGACGGCACCTCCGTGGGAGAGGTGCTGCGGCAGCACCTCACCCCGCGGCCCCGGCTGCGCGGCGTCGGCATCGAGGTACCCCGGGCCCTGGAGGAGGTCGTCGCGCGTCTGTTGCAGACGGATCCGCAGGACCGCTACCAGTCGGCCGAGTCCGCGCGCGAGGACCTGCAGGCCATCGAGAAGGCCCTGTCACGGGGCGAGCAGGACCCGGAGCTGGTGGCGGGCGCGCACGACATGCGCCACAGCCTCACCGAGCCCTCCTTCGTGGGCCGTCACGAGGAGCTGGCGCTGCTGGAGCGCGAGCTGGAGCGCACCCGCGTCGAGCCGGGACGGCTGCTGGTCGTGGAGGCCGAGAGCGGAGGTGGCAAGAGCCGGCTGCTGGAGGAGTTCGCCACGCGCGCCCGCCAGCACCGGACCTGGGTGCTGCAGGGCCAGGCGCTCGCCCAGTCCGCGCAGCGGCCCTTCCAGCTCTTCGCGGACGTGGCCGGAGGCATCGCCGCGGCGGCCCGGGAACGGCCCGCCCTGGCGGAGCTGCTGCGCGAGCGGCTGGTGGAGCAGGCCTCGGTGATCTGCACCGTGCTGCCCCAGTTGCAGCCGGTGTTGCGCCCCGCCCAGCAGCAGGGCCTGGGCCCCGAGTCCCTGGGCGAGAGCCGCGGCATCCTCGCCCTCACCACGCTGTTGGGCGCGCTGGGCACCGAGACGGAGCCCGTCGTGGTGCTGCTCGATGACTGCCAGTGGGCCGACGAGCTGACGCTCCGGGCGCTGGAGAACTGGCAGCAGGCACACCGCGACGCGGTGGGGCACGTGATGATCGTCGTGTCCTTCCGCACCGAGGAGGTGGGGCCGGGGCACGTGCTGCGCCGGCTCAACCCGGACGCCCATCTGCGGCTGGCGACCTTTGGCACGACCGAGGTGGCCCGGATGCTGGAGTCCATGGCCGGCAACCTGCCGCGCGAGGCCACCGAGCTGGTGGGGCGCCTGTCCGAGGGCAACCCCTTCATGGCCTCGGCGGTGCTGCACGGGCTGGTGGAGGATGGCGCGCTGGTACCGGGCCCGCGGGGCTGGCAGGTGGAGCCGGAGGCCATGGCCCACGTGCGCTCCTCGCGACAGGCCGCCTCCTTCCTGGTGCGCCGCCTCAAGCTGCTGCCGCCGGAGGCGCTGCGCCTGCTGTCGGTGGGCGCGGTGCTGGGCAAGAACTTCGATCTGGAGCGGGTGGCCTCCCTGTCGGCCACGCCGCGCGAGCAGGTGGCCACCGCGCTGGTGGAGCCCCGGCGGCGGCACATGCTCTGGGAGGGGGCGGGCGGCCGCTACACCTTCGTCCACGACAAGCTGCGCGAGGCCCTGCTGGGGCTGCTGCGGCCCGAGCAGCGCCGGGAGCTGCACCGGCTGGCGGCCCGCTCCATCGCGGCCAATCCCCCGGTGGACCCCTTCGAGCTGGCCTACCACTTCGACGCGGCGGGCGAGCATGCCCAGGCCTTGCCGCACGCCCTGGTGGCCGCCGAGCGGGCCCGGGAGCAGTTCGCCCTGGAGACCTCCGAGCTCAACTACCGCATGGCCGAGCGCGGCGCGGCCCATGCCGATGCCGGGACGCGCTTCCGCGTCTCCGCCGGCCTGGGCGACGTCCTCATGCTGCGGGGACGCTATGACGCGGCCCAGCAGCAGCTCCAGCTGGCCCAGACGCTGGCGCGCGACCGGCTGGAGCAGGCGCGCATCTGGTCCAAGCTGGGCGAGCTGGCGTTCAAGCGCAACAACATGGAGGAGACCATCGCCGCCCTGAAGCAAGGGCTGTGGCTGCTCGGCCGGTGGGTTCCCCGCTCCTCCGTCATGTACGCGCTCGGGGCCCTGTGGGAGCTGGTGGTGCAGACGGGACACACGCTGATGCCCCGCCTGCTGCTGGCCCGCCACTCGCTCGAGCACAGCGAGGAGGATCTCCTGGCCATCCATTTCTACAGCCGGATGACCTACAGCAGCTGGTACTTCGGCAGTCCGGTCGCGACCTTCTGGACGCACCTGCGCGAGGTGAACACGGCCGAGCGCTACCCGCCCACCGCCGAGCTGGCCCAGGCCTACTCGGAGCACGCGCCGATGCTCACGATGATTCCCTGGTTCCAGCGGGCGACCGCCTACGCGGAGAAGTCGCTCGCCATCCGCCGGGAGCTGGGGGACGTCTGGGGCCAGGGCCAGTCGCTCCACTTCTACGGGCTGGGCCTCTACGCCGCCGGCCGCTTCGAGGAGTCGCTCGAGAAGTGCCGCGAGGCGGTGCGGCTGCTGGAGCGCACGGGGGACCGGTGGGAGGTCAACAACGCCCACTACCAGTACGCCCTGGCCCTCTACCGGCTGGGCCGGTTGAAGGAGGCGCTGGAGTCCGCCCAACGGTTGCACGGAGCGGCGCTGGCCATCGACGACCAGTACGCGGTGCGGCTGTCGCTGGAGGTCTGGGCGAAGGCGTCCCTGGGGCGCATCCCGCGCAGCCTGCTGGAGGGCTCGCTGGCCAACCCCGGCCAGGACACGCAGACGCATGCCAACACCCTGCTGGCCGAGGCGCTGCGCCTGCTGCGCGAGGGAGACACGCCAGGCGCGGTGGTGCTGCTGGAGAAGGCGGACGGGCTGGTGGAGCACGCCCACCTGCGGCACGAGTACGTGGCGACCATCGTCCCCTGGTTGCTGACGGCGCTGCGCATCCAGGCCGAGGGAGCCTCGCCCCTCGCGCCGAGCGTGCGCGCGGCGGCGATGAAGCGGGCCGAGAAGGTGGCTCGCCGGGCGCACAAGCTGGCGCGCTCCTACCGCAACAACCTCGCCCACGTGCTGCGCGAGCGGGGACTGCTGGCCGCCATGGCCGGCCACCCGCGCCGCGCCCGCCGCTGGCTGGAGCAGAGCCTGGAGGTGGCCGGGGAGCTGAAGATGCGCCACGAGCACGCCCAGACGCTCCATGCGCTCGGACTGGTGGGGACGGAGTTGGGCTGGCCGGGTGCGGCCTCCCAGCTGGAGACGGCCACGCGCGAGTTGCAGGCGATGGAGCAGGACCTGGGCACCGAGCTCAGTGAGACCCAGGCGCAGCCGGAGAGCCCGGGCACCCTGTCGCTGGTGGATCGTTTCCCGCGCGTGCTGGAGGCGGGCCGGCTCATCGCCTCGGCCCTCACCCGCGAAGCCGTGTTCGATGCCGTGCGCCACTCCATGATGGAGCTGCTGCGCGCGGAGCACTGCGTCGTCTTCGAGCCGGAGATGCTGCTGCCCGAGGACGAGCTGGCGTCGGCGGGCGTGGGCCGCACCGCCATCGCCCGGGCCCTGGAGACGGGGCGCCCGACGGTGATGGGCCAGGGCATGCCCGGCGGGGTGAGCGAGAGCATGGAGCTGTTGGGTGTGCGCTCGCTGCTGTGCGCTCCCATCCAGGTGCGCGGCAAGACGGTGGCGTGCGTGTGCGTCAGCCACCGGCAGGTGGGCGAGCTCTTCGGCGAGGACGAGGAGCGGCTGGCCTCCTTCGTCTGCATCCTCGCCGGCACCGCGCTGGAGAACGCCGAGGGCTTCGAGCGCATGGCCGCCCTCTCCGAGGAGCGGGGCCGGCTCTACCGCGAGGAGCAGGAGGCGGTGCGGCGCCGCGACGACTTCCTCTCCATCGCCGCGCACGAGCTGAAGACGCCCCTCACCTCCTTGCAGCTCCACATCCAGGGTCTCATGTCGCAGGTGCGCCAGGGTCTGGAGCGGCTGCCCCCGGAGCGGCTGGGCGCCAAGCTGGAGTCGGCCAACCTTCAGACCCAGCGCCTGGGCAAGCTGGTGAACGAGCTGCTGGACATCTCGCGCATCGCCCAGGGTCAGCTGCTGGGCAAGCTCGAGGACGTGGACCTGGTGCAGGTGGTGCGGGGTGTGGTGGAGCGCTCGCGCGAGGCGCTGGCACGCGCCGAGTGCGAGCCGCGGCTCCACCTGCCTCCCTCCCTGGTGGGCCACTGGGACGCCATGCGTCTGGAGCAGGTGGTGGTCAACCTGCTCACCAACGCGTCGAAGTACGGCGCCGGCCGGCCCATCGAGGTCACCGTGGAGGGCGACGCCACCCAGGCGCGGTTGCGGGTGCGCGACGAGGGCATCGGCATCGCGCCGGAGGACGCCGCGCGCATCTTCGAGCGCTTCGAGCGCGCCGTGTCCGTGCGCCACTACGGGGGCTTCGGCATCGGGCTGTGGATCGTCCGGGAGATCGTCCAGGCGCTCGGGGGCACCATCGAGGTGGACAGCGCCCCCGGACAGGGCGCCACCTTCACCGTCACCCTGCCGCGCCGGGGCCCCGAGGAGCCGCGAGGCGGGAACGGCCCGCACTAGCGGCGGGTGAGCACCATGTAGATGACGTTCTGCACGCTGTCGCGGAACATCTCCACGTCGGCGAGCTGCGCCGGGTCGATCTCCGAGGCGAAGGCCCGCACCTGGTTCTCATCGCGGTAGATGAGGCTCCAGTCCATGAAGGCCTCCAGGAACCCGGCGTCCGGGGTGCGGACGGCGAAGTTGGCCACCAGCAGGCGCCCACCGGGGCGCAGCATCCCGAAGAGGAGGCGGGTGAGGCGCGCGGCCACGGACTCGGAGAGGTAGTCGTAGAGACCCGCCGAGTAGACGAAGTCCATGTCCGGGAACGAGGCCTTGCCCAGCAGGATGGAGCGAACCGAGCCCCGCACGGGCTGCACGAGCTTGCCCGGGTGCTGCCGCTCCACCACCTCCAGGCTCAACGGGTCCTGATCGAACGCGATGAGCTGGCCGATGCGGCCCTCGGCCACGGCGCGGGAGTGCTCGGCCTCGCGCAGGTGCCCGCAGGCGACGGAGAGGACGCGGGGCTTGTGTACCCGCTCGGCGACGGCGTCGAGCTCCTGGGCCAGCAGCTCCCGCCGCTCGCGGACGCTCCGGGGGCCGGATTGCCGCCACAGGAAGTGGTAGATGTCCTTGCCCAGCTGCGTCGTCCCGCTCGACCGCAGCTCCTTATAAAGGTAGTCGATGAGCACCGCGTCCCCCGCGTAGCCCCGAGGCTTGTCGAAGCCATGCCGGGTGTAGGGACACTGGTGGATGAGCTCGCGCAGGGGGTGGGTCCGCACGATCTCCAGGCAGAAGCGGGTCCACTCCTCGCGGTCCCACTTGCGATGCAAGAGGGTCAGCCCGCGGAACAGGGACTCCAATGCCGCATGCAGCTGTCCGCCCTGGGCGATCCGCCAGTGGATGTCATCCAACCAACCGGCGGCCCGTTCCAGGGCATTGCTCCAATCCACCCACTCCATCACTGGGGCAGCCAGTGCGTTGCGGGAGAGTTTGGAATCGCTGGGAAGAGCGGCATCGCTCACGGCGGAAGTCGAGGAGGGAGGTCCTTCCATCGCCACCAAAACGACGAACCCTTCCACTCCCTTCCCCTGGAGAGAGCCAACGGAGCAGCGCTCGTCTGGTGAGCGGGGAGGAAGCCGGACAGGGGGGTTCTCGAAAATCGAGAGGAGGCACGCAACTCCCGGGGGCGTGCGTCCGACAATCCTTCCAGACGCCTACCTACACGGGGACACCATGGCCGTGCACACCATCCGTCAGGGCGACACGCTCAGCGCCCTGGCCCGGAAGTACAACACCTCGGTTGACGCACTGGCGAAGGCCAACAACATCCGGGACCCGAACCGCATCATGGCGGGTCAGCGGTTGGTCATCCCGGATGGATTCGACGCCCCCAACCGTCCGGGAGCGGCCGGCCCGGCCGGGTCCTCGGACCGTTTCGAGACGCGCGCCTACACGGTGCGGGCAGGTGACACGCTCAGTGGGATCGCCGGTCGCTACGGCACCAGCGTGAGCGCCATCGCCCAGGCCAACGGCATCTCCAACCCCAACCTCATCTACGCCGGCCAGCGGCTCAACATCCCCGGCGCCTCGGCCCCCAGTGCTCCGGCCCCCACGTCGCGAAGCTACACCGTGCAACCGGGCGACACGCTGAGTGGGATCGCCGGTCGCTACGGTACCAGCGTGAGCGCCATCGCCCAGGCCAACGGCATCTCCAACCCCAACCTCATCTACGCCGGCCAGCGGCTCAACATCCCGGGCGGCTCGGCGCCCTCCACGCCGAGCGGTCCCGTGACCGGACCGGGGCCGGTGAGGGGCCCGAGCGAGCCGGGCACCGCGGGCGGAGTGAGCGTGCAGCAGCTGCGCGCCATCATGCCCAACCTCTCCGAGGCGCGCGCCAACGAGCTCCTGCCGCACCTCAACTCGGCCATGGCCGAGGCCGGCATCAACACCCCGCGCCGGCAAGCGGCGTTCCTCGCGCAGCTGGCGCACGAGAGCGGCCAGTTCCGCTACATGGAGGAGATCGCCTCCGGCGCCGCCTACGAGGGCCGCTCGGACCTGGGCAACACGCAGCCGGGCGATGGCGTGCGATTCAAGGGCCGCGGTCCCATCCAGCTCACCGGCCGCGCCAACTACCGCGCCGCGGGGCGGGCCCTGGGCATCGACCTGGAGAACAACCCGACGCGCGCCGCCGACCCCGATGTGGGCTTCCGCACCGCCGCCTGGTACTGGAACAACCGCAACCTCAACAGCTACGCGGACGCGGGCAACTTCGACGCCATCACCTACCGCGTGAACGGCGGCTACAACGGCAAGGCCAGCCGCGACGCCTACTACGCCCGCGCGCTCCAGGTGCTCGGCGGGTAGCTCCGCGCGTCCGCGTCCGACGCGTCCAGCTCCAGTGAGCGGGGACGCGTGTGGAGGACGCCGTTGCGGCGCAGCACGTGCTCGATGTCATCCGAGAGCGCCAGCACCGGGCGCACCGCGCACCCGGTGGCGAAGGCCATGTCGTCGAGCACGTACAGGTTGCCCGGCTCGCTGGTGGCCACGAAGACGGTGCCTCGCACCTCGTCCCGCCACTCGACACGCAGCGGACAGACGCGCAGCCGCGCGAGCACCCGCGCGGGCACGCAACGCATCAGCCCCGCGGGAACGCGCTCCAGACCCTCACGGCGGATGAAGGGCACCTGGAGTTGCTGCGCCAACGTGATGAGGAGCTGCTCCGGCGCGAGCAGTCCCAACCGCACCGCGGCCTCCCCCAACCTGCACCGCCACCGACCCTGACAAGCGAGCGCCTCCTCCACCTGCGCCGACGCCAACAGCCCGCTTGCAACCCATTGCTCGCCCAGCCGCATCCGCCGCACGCCCACGACGCCCACCCCCACCGCCACACGCCCCGACGAACCGCACGCGCTCGGGCGCCCCCCGAACCCACCCCACCGTCCACACCCGCCCGAGCGCTCCAACCCCGATCCCCACCACCCGCGCGCCCTCCATTGCGCCTCGCGTGCCAGTACGCACCTCATGGATTCCGAGGGGTTGGCCAGGCCTCGCGCCCCGGCCGTGCCGGAACGCTGGAAGATTTTCAGGGACCTGACGGTGGGAAATCAGCCTCGGTGGTGACTCGTACCGTGAAGGCAGCCGTGCCAACGTGCACCCGCCCAGGCGACTCCCCCCGCTCTGGACGGTTCCTCTTCACGTGGAGAATCCATGCAGCTCAGGACCACCCTCTTCCGAGTGCTGGCGGCGGCCACGCTCGTGCCCACCCTCGCGCTCGCCGCGCCCAAGGCCGAGGCTCCGGCCAGGAGCGTCTCGCGGCCCTCGAAGCAGTACACCGTGGAGCAGTTCATGGCGACGACGAAGCTCTCCGGGGCTTCCTTCTCGCCGGATGAGAAGCGCGTCCTCTTCTCCTCCAACCAGAGTGGCATCTTCAACGCGTACACCCTGCCGATCGCGGGCGGAAAGCCGAAGGCGCTCACGCAGTCGAAGACGGACTCCACCTACGCCGTCGCCTTCTTCCCCAGGGACGAGCGCATCCTCTTCACGCGAGACCAGGGCGGCAACGAGGCCAACCACCTCTACGTCCGCGCGCCGGACGGCAAGGAGCGCGACCTCACGCCCGGCCAGAAGCTGAAGGCCCAGTTCGTGGGCTGGAGCGGGGACGACTCCGCCTTCTACGTGCTCACCAACGAGCGCGACGCGCGCTTCTTCGACGTCTACCGCTACGACGCGAAGACGTACGCGCGCACGCTCGTGTACCAGAACGACACCGGCCTCTCCTTCTCGGCCGTGTCGCCCGATGGCAGGTGGCTCGCCTTCGACAAGACGCGCACCAGCTACGATACGGACCTCCACCTCTACGACGTGGAGAAGAAGGAGCTGAAGCACATCACCCCGCACCAGGGGGACGTGTTCTTCGACGCCAGCACGTTCGATCCAGGTTCCACCGCCCTCTACTTCCTCACGGACCAGGGATCCGAGTTCAAGCGGGTCGCCCGCTACGAGCTGGCCACCGGCAAGGTGGAGGACGTGGAGCGCGCCGACTGGGACGTGATGTACACCGCGTTCTCGCGCAAGGGCGGCTACCGCGTCACCGCCATCAACGAGGATGGCCGCACCGTCATCCGCGTGCACGACGTCAAGGCGGGCAAGCCCCTGGCGCTGCCCCAGCTGCCCGCGGGTGACATCACCTCCGTCACCATCTCGGACAGCGAGAAGCGGATGGCCTTCTACCACAATGGAGACCGCTCCCCGTCCAACCTGTACGTCTATGACTTCGGCACGAAGAAGGTCACCCGCCTCACCGACTCGCTGAGCCGGGAGCTCGACGCGGAGGACCTCGTCGAGGCCCAGGTGGTGCGCTTCAAGTCCTTCGACGGGGTGGAGATTCCCAACATCCTCTTCAAGCCCCACCAGGCCACGCCGGAAGCCAAGGCGCCCGCCATCGTCTGGGTGCACGGCGGCCCCGGTGGCCAGACGCGCAAGGGCTACTCGCCCGTCATCCAGTACCTCGTCAACCACGGCTACGTGGTGCTGGGCATCAACAACCGCGGCAGCTCCGGCTACGGGAAGACCTTCTTCACCGCGGATGACCAGAAGCATGGCCGCGAGCCGCTCCAGGACTGCCTCGAGGCCCGGAAGTACCTGGCCAGCCTGCCCTACGTGGACGCCGAGCGCATCGGCATCGCCGGCGGCAGCTATGGCGGCTACATGGTGCTGGCCGCGCTCGCCTTCCACCCGGACGCCTTCAAGGTGGGCATCGACATCTTCGGTGTCTCCAACTGGCTGCGCACGCTCGAGAGCATCCCGCCCTGGTGGGAGGCGCAGCGCGAGTCCCTCTACAAGGAGATTGGAGACCCGGTGAAGCAGGCGCAGATGCTGCGCGACGTCTCGCCCCTCTTCCACGCGGAGAAGATCTCCAAGCCGCTGCTCGTGCTCCAGGGCGCCAACGACCCGCGCGTCATCAAGCCCGAGTCGGATGAGATCGTCGAGGCGGTGAAGAAGAACGGCGTGCCCGTGGAGTACGTCATCTTCCCGGACGAGGGCCACGGCTTCACCAAGAAGAAGAACGAGGTGGAGGCCTACTCGCGCATGCGCGGCTTCCTGGACTCGCACCTGAAGGCCGCCAGGCCGTCCGCGGTGAACTGAGCGCCTCGCGCCCCGCCCGCCGGTGCCGGAGGGCCGGCGGGCTCCGCCCTCACCACGTCATGCCGAGGTTGAGCGTGCCGGAGTAGCGGCCGCCCCTGCTGATGGAGAGCTCCGACAAGTTGCCCGCGTCGGGAGCGGGCGTCCCAGCGGCGAACCGCTGATCGAAGAGCACGTTGTAGCTGAGGCGTGCGTCGGCGGTGAGGACCCCGAGGGACGTGCGAACCCCCGCCCCCACCGGGACGTTGCCCACGATGTCGTCCCCCAGCGCGGGCACGGCCCCGCGGACGTTGTAGCTGCTGAAGCCCAGGCCGCCCATCACGTAGGGCTGGACCCGCGAGGAGAGCAGCCCCACGGAGGCCGCCGCGTAGGCCCCGTTGCGCACCAGGTCCGCGCCGCGCCTGCCCGCCACCCGCGTGTCGAGCTCGTTCACCGCGCCCGAGTAGCCCACCTCCAGGCCCACCTCCAGACCGAGGAGCGGCTCCGGCCGCACCCCCACCGACACCCCGTAGGTGACACCGGGGTCGACCAGGGGGGCCAGCATCTGGGTGTAGCCCTCCACGCCACTGCCCACCATCACGGACCAGTCGTGCAGGTTGGACAGGAGCGACGTCTGCGCCGAGGCGCTCCCCGCCACGAGAGTGAGAACCAACACCGACGCCGCCCGCCTCCCCTTCATCGACCCTCCCCTCCCGGACGGGCCAGGACTACTGCTGGCCCTGAAGCTCGGCCTTCGCCTTCACCTCGCCGGCCTTCTCGCCGGTGAGCACCTCGACCTTGTACGTCTTCTCGGGGCCCGTGGCCGGCTCGAAGCTGACACGCACCGGCGTGCCCTCGGAAATGTCGTCGAGGCTCACCAGCCGCCCCTCGCGCTCCATCTTCGTGTCCGGGGTGAGCGCGAACCACGCGGGGGGCGCGGACGGGTCGTCCACGGACTTCACGGCGATCAGGTTGCCGTCCTTGTCCACGTTCGTCACCACGCCCTCTTGCTTCTGCGAGAGCCCCGGCACCGCGGACTCGACGTCGCGCGCCGCTTCCTTCGTCCCCGCGCATCCCGCGCCGCCCAGCACCACGCCCAGCATCACCACTCCCAGGACCTTCGTTCCCGTCTTCATGTCCGACCCTCCAGGGCCCGACCTCGAGCAGGCACGGGCCCTGCTCCAGTCCTCAGCGAAGCTAGGAACCCCGGGAGACGTGCGCCAAGAAGGGCCACGCCCCGAGGCCTGGCCGCCCGGTCCCCAGAGGGTGGGACAGGCGGGCTTCCAGGCCCCGGAGCGGACCGGTCACATCTACGCCCGGAGCGGATTCACGCTCCGGGGACAATGCCAATAGGTGTACTCGCACACCTCCGTGGAGGCATCGCACGGCACCTTCATCTCGGTGATGAGCTCACACGGGTGCACCGGCACACCGGGCTCCCGGCCCGCCGGCACCTGCGCGGGCGGCAGGACCACGGCCCCACCACCCCCGGCGGGACGCTCCACCCGCCGCGACGTCCCACCCCGAGGCTCCTCCTCGCGCTTGGGCGAAGAAGGCTCCCACGGAGTGCACGCCACCGGCAGCAGGGCTGGCGCCGTCCCCAGCACCGCACCCAGCACATACAACTTCGTGTTCATGAAACCCCCTTGCCGGGCTGCGACCACCCCGACGCTCCTGGCGTCCGGGCTCCGGTCCAGCCGGCAGGGACGGTACGTAGCAACGAGGTCTGACAGGTGTTTTCGACTCGGGCCCCTCTGGCGTTAGAGTGCGCGCCACGCGCGGCCCCACCCCGCGCGCCCGGGAGCACCGAGCAACACATGCCCTTCCAGATCTCCGTCTACGAGGCAGACCGCATCATCGACGTCGTCTACCCACCGCAGCCCAGCGCGGAGGATGTCACGGACTACCTCAAGCGCATCCGCGAGACGATCATCCGCATGGGCGGCCCGTGGAGCGCGCTGGTGGACCAGGGAAAGCTGCGGGTGATGCCGCCGGAGATGGTGGCCACCATGGCCAGCCTCAACGCCTTCGCGCAGCTGCACGGCATGAAGCGCTCGGCGCGCGTGGTCAGTGATGCCGCCTCCGGGCTCCAGGCCTGGCGCATGACGAAGAAGGCCATGCTCACCATCCCCACGCGCACCTTCGAGACGCGCGAGGCCGCCCTGGCCTGGCTGCGCAATCCCGACGACGAGTAGGACCCGCTCCACTTCGGGTCGTTCTCGTCTTCACGCTCCGTCTGAACCGGCGCTTCCCACGCCCCGCCTGGGGCATCATGCCCGGGTCGGCCTCTTCCGGGCTGACGGCCTTTCCCGCATTCCGAGAAGGCAAGACAGGAGCGAATCCCCATGCAACATCGCAGGTTCGTGCCGCCGTTGCGTCCTCTCGCAGGCGGGCTGGCGTGCGCCCTCACGCTCGTCTGGGGCTGCGGCCCGTCGGAGAAGCCGGGCGCGGATGCGTTCGGTACCCGGGAAGAGGCCGTCGTCTACGGAACGGATGACCGGCAGGACGTCTACGCACACCCGGACGCCACGCTGCGCACGCGCGCGCAGCAGTCCACGGTGGCGCTGATGAAGGCCACGGATTTCGACGCGACCAACCCGGACAACGTCACCTTCAAGGGCGAGAACCTGGGCAGCCTCTACGACCTGTGCCCCACCGAGCGCTTCCTGGCGGATCCGACGGCGGCCTCCTGCTCCGGCACGCTCATCGACGATGACCTGGTGCTCACCGCGGGCCACTGCGTCTACAACGCCGCGGAGTGTGCCGAGACGCGCCTCGTCTTCAACTACTACCGGCCCGAGGAAGGCACGCTGCGGACGGTCACCACCGAGGACATCTTCAAGTGCTCCTCCATCGTGGCGCGCCAGTTGGGGACGGTGGGCTCGCAGAACCTGGACTACGCCATCCTCAAGTTGGACCGGGCCGCCACGCCACGCTTCACGCCGGCGCCGGTGCGCACGAGCAACACCGCGCTGACCGGCGGGCAGAACGTGGCCGTCATCGGCAGCGGCAGCGGCATCCCGTTCAAGATCGACTCCGGCGGCGCGGTGCGCGACGCGCGCGCGAGCACGCTGGACTACTTCGTGGCCACCACCGACACCTTCGGCGGCAACTCGGGCTCGGGCGTGTACGAGACGAGCACCTACACGGTGGCGGGCATCCTCGTGCGAGGGGCGACCGACTACGTCTACAAGGACAGCTGCTACGAGGTGAACGTGTGCGGCGAGACGGGCTGCCGGGGCGAGGACATCACCTATGTCTACCCCGCCCTGCGCGATTACTGCGCGGTGTCCGAGAACCCCAGCACGCGGCTGTGCGCCGACCTCCCGCCCCCACCGCCCCCACCGCCCCCACCGCCCCCGCCGGCCAACTCGTACCCCTACAGCGCGAGCGACACCAACAGCGCCCAGCAGAACACGGTGGACAAGGCGCTCCCGCTCGCCGCGGGTGACGTGGTGGAGGTGGGCACCTGCGGCCTGGAGGGCGCCTCGGGCAATGGCGACACCTACCTGCGCTTCAACAACCGGTCGGGCATCGAGGTTGCCGCCAACGACGACGCGAGCTCGTGCGGCGCTGGCGTCCGCTCCTCCTACTTCAAGTACACCGTGCCGTCGGCCGACACCTTCACCCTCCGCGCCGGTTGCTTCTCCAGCGGGAGCTGCGGCGGCACCGTGGTGTGGAAGGTGACGCCGTCCAGCGGCACGGGCGGTAGCGGCACCAGCGGCTCGTTCAGCTTCAGCGCCAGCAACACCAACAGCGCCCAGCAGAACACCGTCAACAAGGACGTGACGCTCGCGGCCGGCCAGGTCATCAAGCTGGGCACCTGCACGGTGCCGGATGCCTCCGGCACGGGCGACACCTACCTGCGGCTGTACAACAGCCCAACGGGCACGACGGCCGTGGCCTTCAACGACGACGCCTGCAACCAGCTCTCCTACCTCACCTACACGGTGCCGGCGGGCGCGGGCGGCACGTATCAGATCCGCGCCGGTTGCTTCTCCAGCAACAGTTGCAGCGGAACGGTGGCCTACACCGTCCAGTAGCACACCCGTCTGACGGAGCAGGCGGTCCGGGCCGCTCGCCCTCGTGGCGGGCGGTCCTCGTGTTCCCACAGCCGACGCTTGACAGGCCGGGGGGCGGGATCTAACGCGAGGGGCATATGAGCACGCCCAAGTTCCCGTCGCCTTCCACACCGGTCTCCATCGATGGTCCCCTGAAGGTCCTGTTGCTCGAGAACATCCACCCGTCCGCCGAGGAGATGCTCAAGGCGGAGGGCTTCTCGGTGGAGCGGCTCAAGGGAGCGCTCAAGCCGGACGAGCTGGAGCAACGCATCCAGGGCGTCCACCTGCTGGGCATCCGCAGCAAGACGAACGTGTGGGAGCCGGCCCTGGCCAAGGCGCCCCACCTGCTGGCGGTGGGGGCCTTCTGCATCGGCACCAACCAGGTGGACCTGAAGGCGGCCAACACGCACGGCGTGCCCGTCTTCAACGCCCCCTTCAGCAACACGCGCAGCGTGGCGGAGCTGGTGATCGCGGAGATCATCATGCTCACCCGCCAGCTCGGAGACCGGAGCCGGGAGGTGCACGCGGGCCAGTGGCGCAAGGTGGCCACGGGCAGCCACGAGGTGCGCGGCAAGACGCTGGGCATCATCGGGTACGGGCACATCGGCTCGCAGCTGGGCGTGCTGGCCGAGTCCATGGGCATGCGCGTCATCTTCTACGACGTGATGACGAAGCTGCCGCTGGGCAACTCGCGCCCCACGACCTCGCTGAACGAGCTGCTGGAGACGGCGGACTTCGTGACGCTGCACGTGCCGGCCACGCCGTCCACCGAGTGGATGATTGGGGAGCGCGAGCTGGCGAAGATGCGCCAGGGCAGCTACCTCATCAACGCGAGCCGGGGCACGGTGGTGGACATCGGCGCGCTGGCGAAGGCGCTCAAGTCGGGCCACCTGGCGGGCGCCGCGGTGGACGTGTACCCCGAGGAGCCGGAGACCAACAGCGACGGCTTCGTCTCCGAGCTGCAGGGGCTGCCCAACGTCATCCTCACCCCGCACATCGGCGGCTCGACGGAGGAGGCGCAGGCGTCCATCGGCAAGGAGGTGGCCACCTCGCTCATCAAGTTCGTGAGGAACGGGGCGACGACGGGGGCGGTGAACTTCCCGCAGGTGGAGACGCCGCTGATTCCGAACACGCACCGCATCCTCAACGTGCACCGCAACACGCCGGGCGTGCTGCGCGACATCAACAAGATCGTCTCGGATCTCAACGCCAACATCCACGCCCAGGTGCTCAGCACGGACGCCAACATCGGCTACCTGGTGATGGACCTGGACCAGGACGTGGCCAACCCGGTGTGCCAGGCGATCGCCGGCCTGCAGACGGACATCAAGACGCGCATCGTGTCCTGACGCGAGTCCCGGCCCGTGTAAGCCCCCTCTCCCTCTGGGAGAGGGCTGGGGTGAGGGTCTTCAGACCTCGAGGATCTTCCCCGGGTTGAGGATGTTGTTCGGGTCCAGGGCGCGCTTGAGGGTGCGAAGCATCTCGAGCTCGGCGGGAGAGCGCGAGAAGGACAGATAGTCCTTCTTGAGCAGGCCGATGCCGTGCTCGGCGGAGATGCTGCCGCCGTGCTTGCGCACCAGCTCGAACATGGTGGGGTCGGCATGCTTCGTATGAGCGAGGAACTCGGCCTTCTCCATGCCCTCGGGCTTCATGATGTTGATGTGGAGGTTGCCATCCCCGATGTGCCCGAACAGGGCGATCTCCCAGCCGGGGTAGCGCGCGCTGAAGACCGCGTCCAGCTCGGAGCAGAAGGCCTCCAGGTTGGCCACCGGCAGGGACACGTCGTTCTTGTGTGGAAGCCCCGTGGCGGAGAGGCTCTCGCTGATACCCTCGCGCAGGGCCCACAGCTCGCTGGCCTGCGAGGGGCTCTGCGCCATGGTGCCGTCCGTCACCAGCCCCTTCTCGAAGAGCGAGCCCAACCAGCCCTCCACCTCGGAGGGATCCTTCCCCTCGGCCTCCATCAGCACGTAGCAGCCACTGGGGGCCTCGAAGGGCGAGCGCAGCTTGCGGTGGCGCTGAAGCCGGGCCAGGCACTTGTCGGTGAAGAACTCGTAGGCGCTCAGCAGCAGCGGGGCGCGGCGGGCTTCGCGGAACAGCCGCAGCACGGCGGCCACGTCCGGCACGGCGAAGAGGAACACGTCCTGCTTGCCCGGCAGTGGCGCCAGCTTGAGCGTGGCCTCGGTGATGATGCCCAGCGTGCCCTCGCTGCCGATGAAGAGCTGGCGCAGGTCCGTGCCGGTGTTGTTCTTCTCCAGCGCGCCGTTGAGCTCCAGCACCTGGCCCTTGGCCGTCACCACCTGCAGGCCCAGCACCCACTGGCGGGTGAGGCCGTAGCGGATGACCTTCACCCCACCCGCGTTGGTGGCGATGTTGCCGCCCACCTGGCTCGAGCCCTTGGAGGCGAAGTCCACCGGCCACGTGAGGCCATGCTCGGCGCAGTGGTGGTGCACGGCCTCGGTGATGGCGCCGGCCTGCACACGCACCGTGTTGCCGAGCAGGTCCACCGGGTCCATCCGGGTCATCCGCCGCAGGGACAGCACCAGCTCACCCTTCGCGGCCACCGCGCCACCGGCCAGGCCCGTGCGCCCACCGGAGGGCACCACCGCCACCCGGTGCTGGTCGCACAGGGCCAGCAGGCGCGCGACCTCGTCCGTGGTGCGAGGAAAGGCCACCGCCGAGGGGGCCGGTGAATAGACGCGCGTCCAATCGCGCCCGTACTCCTGGAGCTCGCCCGGCTCTCGGGTGAGGAAATCCGCGGGAAACCCATCCGCGATGGCGCGGAGGAATGCTTCGGGAAGCACGTTGGCCATACGGGGAGCACTAGTGCAGGGGCACGCCCGCCGCAAGCCGACAAGCGGGGAAAGGAGCGCTTTCACCCACCTCGTCTCATCCCGCCCGTTTCAGCTCGGCGGAGCCCGCGTCCACCGCCGGAGCCGGAGTCGAGGTGGGAGCCAGCACGGGCTCACCCGAGGAAGCCGGTTGCGAGGGAGCCGGCTCGACCGGGGGAGCCACCACTCCCGGGGAGGCGGGAGCCTGCTCACCGGAGGGAGGAGTCGTGGCCGACGGCGTGGGCGCCACCTCCCCCGGAGCGGCCGCCTGCGAGCCCTCGGGTGGGATCACCTGCGTCCCGTCCGTGGAACCCGTGGCCGGCGGAGTGCCCTCCACGAGCGGGGCCGGAGGCGGCTGCTCGGAAGCGGGCGGCTGCGCGGGCGCCGCGACCTGCTCCCCCGGGGAAGCGGAAGCCGGGACGGGCGGCGCCTCGATCGCGAGAGGCGGGCCCGACTCCAACTGCTTCTTCAGGTTGGCGAGACCCTCCTCGAGGTGAGCCCCGAGCCTCGACTTGATGAAGGGAACGGCGTAGTGCGCGAACGGGTTGCCGCCGATGTCGCCCTCGTCCACCCAGGTCACCCGGGTGCCGGACTCCACGGCGGCGAGGGAGATGCGGCCGTGCATCAGGTACCTGCCCTGCTCCACCGAGGTGTCATAGGCCACGCCCGTCTTGGGGTCCGCCTCGGTGAGGGAGAGGGTGCCGCGGCCCACGTCCTCGCCGCTCCAGCTGCGCACGGCACCGACGCCCACGGCCGTCCCACCGAACACCCACCGGATGCCCGGGTACGTCTTCACGTTCCACGAGGACCAGTCCTGCCAGCGCTGGACGTTGGCCACGGAGGCGTACACCGCCTCGGGCGGAGCGTTGATGGTCGTCGAGCGCTCGACGCGGAACTTCGACGGCAGCACGAGGCCAATGAGGAGGACGAGCCCCCCGAGGGCCGCGAAGGCGAGCAGGATCTTCTTGAGCATCGAGCAACTCCAGGGGCCGGATGCACCCGGGCGGTACACCGTAGCAGACCGCGCCGATCGGTCGAGCCCTCCCGGAGGGAGACCGCCTACTCCTGTCCATGTGCCTGCCTGCCCTGCCGGTAGGAGA
Organism: Archangium lipolyticum; assembly: GCF_024623785.1. NCBI lineage: Bacteria > Pseudomonadati > Myxococcota > Myxococcia > Myxococcales > Archangiaceae > Archangium > Archangium lipolyticum. The sequence continues at coordinate 36,149 of NZ_JANKBZ010000002.1, read as the reverse complement.
ACCGTGTCTTCGTGACTTCCTCGTGCCTTCATGACTTCTTCCCTGAACCTGGGGGTAGCCCCGGAGGGGACGGAGCGATGACCACATCAGTCAATCCCAGGAGCGCCCGGTCCGTGTGCGTGCTCGCCAGCATGCTCACCCTGGCGGTAGCGCCGTGCGCCCGGGCGCAGGTGCAGGAGGAGCCGGACGTGCCGGCCTCGGAGTCAGAGGGCAGCGTGACCACCCCGGTGACGCCCTCCGACCCCGACACACAGGAGCCCCCTCCCTGGAAGACGCGGTTCGGCGTGGTGGCGGAGGCAGGCGCTCCGGACGGAGTGGGGCTCTCGGCGCTCGTTCATCCGATGCGCCGGATGCGAGTCACCGCCGGGGCCGCGAGGAACCGCCTGGGCTTCGGGGTGCGAGGGGGCCTCACGTTCATCCCATTCGAGCTCTTCCTCTCGCCCAGGCTGGACATCGGCTACAGCCACTACTTCAAGGCGGACTACGGCGCGCTGCTGAACCAGCTCCATGGCCAGCCCACCCCGGTGGCCACGGGCATCCGCGAGCTGGACTACAACCTGGTCACCGGCAGCCTGGGCCTGGAGTACTCGCCCTCGCGCTACGTGACGCTCTTCGGCGCCGTGGGGTACAGCTACTGGTTCGCCTCGGTGCGCGACGTGGCCCTCTTCATCCGCGATGAGGCCAGCACCCCTGGCATCACCGCGAAGCCCCTCTCACTCAGCCTCACCAGCCCGGTGGCGAAGCTGGGCCTCCTCATCTACTTCAACTGACGGGGACCTCCATGCGTGCCCTTTCCCGAGTGCTCCTGCTGTCCGTCACCACGCTGCTCGCGCCAGGCTGCAAGAAGATCGCCGACACCTTCTTCGTGGTGGACGCGGAGAACGAGGAGATCTGCAAGACCGAGCAGGGAATCGGCTTCACCGCCGCCGCGCCGGGCTCGCAGACGCTGAGCCATACCTTCGTGTTCCCACTAGGGGAGATTGGCGCGGACCTCCCCGAGGGGCGGCTGGATACGGAGTTCCGGCTGCGCCTGTTCGACCTCGCCGCCACGGGGGGCGAGGTGGACCTGAACGGAATCGAGTACGCGAAGGTATCGCTGAGGCGAGAGGGCTCGACGGAGATCATCCGGACGCTGCTCGAATATCGCCGCTCGTCGCAGCCGGTCTCGCCCACGCGGCTGACGTTGCGCGGAGGGGAGGCGGCGAGCGTGCCGCAACTGGCGCGAGCCGACCGGCTGGAGCTGGTGTTCGAGGCCCAGGGAGAGCTGCCACAACAGGCGTGGACGGCGGACATGAAGGCCTGCGCCGGACTGTGGGCCCGGGTGCACTACTTCCACATCATCTTCTGACGGAAGCGGCCAGCACCTGGGAGACCCACTGCCGGGCATCCACGTTCTTCTCCATCAGGAAGTCGAAACGCCCGGCCCGGAGCATCTCCACCAATGGGAGGTCCTCGGCGAGGATTTCAGGCACGCCCCAGGGGAACGAGAGAGCAGCGGCTCCATATTCTTCGTAATCAGGGTCCGCGATGAGGACCTCGAGATAGCGGGCATAGGAGGAGAAGAAGCGGTCGATATTCGACGCGAGAGGCAATGCGTAGGGCTCTTCATAGACATTGGCTTTCACGACTGGCTGTAGCCCCTCGGAGCTCTTCAAACACGGAACAGTGGCGTAGTAATAGGCCAGCGCATGCTCCTTCGCGAATACGAGGAGCGACCGAACGGGTTCGGGCCAATCCCGGCGCCAATCTTCGTTCACCGAAACGAGATCGAATTTCTGGGGATCAACAAGCCGCAGCAACAAGACTCCCTCGTGCATGCGCAGATAGCCGACACGGGCATGAAGGGCCGCGAGCAGGGGATCGCAAGGCTGCCCAGCAATGAGGGTCTCACTGTCGAGAATGGCCTGGGTTGGAGGCTCTTCCTCCGCGAGCAATCCATGGAGCCTGCACACCCTCAGGAATCGCGCGAGTCCGGGCAGTGAAGAGTCGGGTCGCATCTCGTGTGTTCCTTTCACGGACTGGGGAAGAGACTCCTCACCTCTCGCTTGGCGGCATTCATGGCCATTTCCAGCTCCGAGGTAGAATCACCTCGCGCGTATGGCTTTTCATACCAACGAGCAAACTGCTCATCAATGATGGACGTCACTCTTTCCACATCAGCACGACTGACGTCGCTTCGATATTTCCGGAGCTCTGTCCAGACACTGCTGATTCGTTGATGAACCTCTTGACCCACTGCTTTGAGATTCGCGCCAGCATTGATGTCCTCCGCCGGAAAGAGGTGGGCATATTCCAGAGGGCAGCGGTGATGGATTTCATATGGGCCTCTGATATTCATCGCCTTCTCGAGCACGGGCTGTGACCTCTGGAAGTACCGTCGAGCAGCATCTCTGAGCGCGGACCTTTCGTGCTCGTTCAACGGTGTCCGGATGAGCCGCTCGATACGATTCATCAACGCGAGCAGTTCATCTCTCTCGGCTCGGGAAAGCGCCTCGCCACCCTCCATCTGCACCTTCATCCAGAGGCGCTCGAATGCATGTCTCTCGGCTCGGGGAAGCCGGACGAGCGTGGTGCGGAACCAGCCAGCGGCAGCCATGCCGCCTCGAGTCAGTGCGCGCATGACCATGGGTGCGACGGCCTCGAAGAGCAGACCCGTCCCGCGAGCCAGGACGCCGCCCACGAACCAGAGGGACATCTCCTCCAGCGAGTAGTGCGCCAACAGTTCCGCGCCCTCCCGCACGCCCTCGCGCCAGCGGCGCAGGATGTCCTCGTGCAATGCGCGGTACTCGGCGGCGAAATCCGGATCCACGTTGGATTCCGGGATCAAGTGAAGCGTGCGCGCCTCCGGCACCAGACCGTGCGCGAATGCCTCGCCTTCTCGGGTTTCGCCCCGTAGTTCCAACGCAACCGTGCGCCGGCCCACGCCGTGCGTGAAAGGCAGCAGCACTCGAGCAATCTTCTCCACGAACGCCTCGGAGAGCGCACGAGGTGAGCCGCCACCCGCCACCACCTGATAGCCGCGGTGTTCCCATCCGGTGATTCGATCATCTTCGAAAACCACCTCCATCCGCAGCGAGGCGGCTCCGCCAGAAGGCACTACCAACAGGCTCGCCAACTTGGAGGCAACCTCCGAGGCCTCGGCCAATGTCTCCGCCGGTACGCCACGGCGGTTGACGGGCTGCGTCTTGGCTTCTGGTGGCCGTGAGCCCTGGGCGGTGGCATCGGAATCCACCGCCCAACCGGACTCGCGCCTCATCAACGTCAGCACCACCTCTCCGGAGCGCCCGCGTACGTACTCGGTGAGGAGAGGCCGCAGTTGCCGGGCAAAGGAGTCCTCCGCCACCCGCCGGCCCTCTCGATGACCTGGTTCCTCCCGGTACCTCAGCAGCGTCAACGCCCCGTTCTGGGCCCAGAAGGTGAAGACCAACCGAGCCCCCACCTTCTTCTCTTCACCGGCTACGCTCCACAGGTGCCCGAGAGCCGTCTCGACTTCCGCCCGTCGTGCGTCCGCCTGAGCCTCGACCTCCATCCTGCCCAGGCCACCCCCGCTGCCCTCGGCTCCCGCCACTCGCGCGCTCGCGCATCCCGCCATCAGCAGGACAGCCAGCATCACCAGCAGCCCTCTCCAGACAAGGCTTCGGAGCATGATTCCCGTAGCGTAGCCCAGGGAGGGAACCTCCCTTCCTCCCCACCGTCAGAAACGAACGCGCATCAACCGCTCCGTCCACTCCCGCGCCCGGGCGTTCGCCTGCATCAGGAAGTCGAAGTGCCCGGCCCGGATCCTCTCCACCAGCGCCCGGTCCCGGGCGATGACCTCGGTGGCACTCCAGGGAAAGGCCCGGAGCAGAGGCTCACCCTCCTCTCCGTCCGCCGCCTCCAGGTAGCGCGCGTAGGTGTCGAAGAACTGGTCGATGCTCGAAGCAACGGGCACGGCATACAGCGCCTCGTAGACGTCGACCCACACCACCGGCTGGGGTTCCTTCCCGCTCGCCAGCCCTGGCACCGTGGCATAGACGTAGGCCAGCCGGTCATCCTTGGCGAACACGAGCAACGAGCCAAACGGCTCGGCCCAATCGCGCCGCCAGTACTCGTTCACCCGGTGCAGGTCGGGCCTCTGCTCGTGCCTCTCCGGGAACAGATACAGCTCGTCCCTCACCCACAGGTAGCCCACGCGCGCGTGCACCGCCGCCAGTTGTGAGTCCATCTGCAGACCCGCCACGTACGTCTCCACGGGGCTCCCGGGCGCGAGCGGTGGCTCCAGCTTCAGGGGATGGGCCCGCCTCTGACACACCTCCAACAGGTGCTCGAAGCCGGGTAGCGCGGTCACGGGCTGCATTGCTGGGTCTCCCTTGCATGTTCTACGCGGTCACCTCACTGTAGATGACCGGCGAAGTCATGTCACGAAGCACGCCCGTTCTCCTGGCTTGATGGCATCATCGGGGCCGACGCCCCACGTTCACCCTGGAGGTTTGTCCCCATGTCGCATGTCGTCGATGACTTCATGACCCGCGCCGTGCACACCATCGGCACGAAGAGTCCCCTGAGCGAGGCACACCGGCTCATGAACGACCACGCCATCCGCCACCTCCCCGTGTTGGAGGGAGGCAGGCTCGTGGGCGTGGTGTCCATGAGGGATCTGCACCTCATCGAGACGCTCAAGGGCGTGGACCCCAAGGAGGTCATCGTCGAGGAGGCCATGTCCCAGGATGCCTACACCGTGCCTCCTGGCACCTCGCTCTCCGAGGTGGCCCGCACCATGGCCGAGCACAAGTACGGCTCCGCCGTGGTGGCCCGCGGTGGCCGCGTGGAGGGCATCTTCACCACCATCGACGCGCTGAAGGCTCTGGACGCGCTCCTGTCCTCTTCCCGCAAGCCCGCCAGGAAGAGCACTCCGAGGAAGGCCAAGACCGGGAAGAGCACCCGGGCCACGACGAAGCGCCCGGCCGGAAAGCGCGCCACGAAGAGCCCCGCTCGCAAGGCCGCTCCCGCTCGCAAGGCCGCTCCCGCTCGCAAGCGTGGGGGACGTTAGGACGAGACCATCCCCGCACTACACCGGGAGCTGCGCCCGGCCCTCGCTCCAGCCCGTTCCACGAGAACCCATGCCGCCCTCCTCCACCTGCGGCGGCATCAGGAGATCGCGAAGCTTGCGCCGCGCGCGGATGAGCCGCGTGCCCACGGTGGCCTTCGGGATGCGCAGCTGCCGGGCGATCTCCTCGTAGGAGCGGCCCTCGAGCGAGTGGAGCCGGTACACCTCGCTGAACTCCACCGGAAGCCGCTCCAGCGCGGCGTGGATCTGCTCGAGCGAGAAGGCCGCCCAGGCTTGAAGAGGCTCGGCCTCGGGGGCCGCGAGGTGCTCCTGCATGTCCTCCACGGAGACATCGCTCCGCCGCTCACACGTCCGGCTGCGGCACCGGCTGATGAAGCAGTGGCGCAGGATGGTGAACAGCCAGGCCCGGCCATTCGTGCCCTCCTGGAAGCGGTCGAAGTGGCGCAGCGCGCGCTCGAAGGTGTCCTGCACCAGGTCGCGCGCATCGGCCGCGTTGCCGCACAGGCGCAGGGCAACGGCGTGCAGCGCGCGCTCGTGCTGTTGGACGAGGCCGTGGAACCCGAGGACCCCGGGAAGAACGGCCACGGTGGGCTGGGACGACACGCAGATGGAATTCATGGGACGAGGCTCCGGGCGACGCGCCCTCGAACCGAGGGCTGACCCACCTGCCCAGAGCAAGGGGCGCACCAGCACCGGAACCGCCAGCAACGGGGGGGTTTCGGGCAAGGATTGCCCGGTGGAGCCGGGGTGCTTCGGGCAAGCCCTGCCAGGGCGGGCAAGGATTGCCAGGACAGAAGCCAGTAGCCGGACAGGCCCACGGTAGTAACGCAGCCGCCGCGATTTCCTCCCGCGCGCCTCGAAAATTCTTGGGAAGTTGGAGTCCCCCCAGGAGGGTGGCGTCATATGGACTCGTGTACGCTCCCGTCTCCCGAAGCGGAGGACGGAAGGACGCATGCGATCGACAGGTCTGGTGGTGGTGTTGCTCTTGAGCGGCTGTCGGCAATCGGCCCCTGCCGGACCGGCGGCGGACGCTCCCACGCCGGAGGGCGTGCTCGAGCAACCCGCCGGCCCCGGCCCGGAGAACACCCCGGGTGCGGAGACCGCGCTCCCAGGCGCTCCCGGCGAGCCCCAGAAGCCCGCGGGGGAGGAGGTTCCTGATCAGACGTGGTCGGCGCGCTCCGCGAACGGGAACGCGGAGGTCCGGCAGACCGCGCTGCGAAACGGGAAGGAGCGCCGGTGCACCCTCGTCTCGACGGTCTCCCCGCTATCGGGTGAGAGGAGCGTGGTGTCGCATTGGGACACCTGCATCGCCCGGCGTGAGCAGCTCAAGTTCGTCTCCCCGGAGGGGACGCGGGTGGTGGTGATCGATCCGTTCCCGGCCCCCATCCAGGGCGACTGGAGGAACGTGGAGGTCGCCACGCTCTACGAGCACGGCTTGCGGGTGACGGGTACGACGGCCGGGGAGCTCGTCGGCGCGCTGGACGAGGCGCGGGAGCCCACCGCGCGCTTCGCCTGGGTGAAGGGCGAGGCGGGCCTGCCCGGCACGCCACCGCGCTACTCCTCCGATGGGAAGCTGGTCGAGCTCGAGGCGGTGGACGGACGCTCGGTCCGTCTGGGCTTCGAGGGCCAGGGCTTCCCGGAGCCGGCCGCGGGAGCGGGCACCGCCAGCGCACCGACCATGTACCAGTACGAGGACGGCAAGGGGACGCGCCACTTCGTGAGCTCGCTCAGCGAGGTTCCGACCCGGTACCAGTCCCGGGCGGTGGCGGTGAAGGCCGAGGTCGGCATCGTCCCCGCGAACACCCCCGTCGCGAGCGGGGAGCCGCGGCCTCCCGAGGCCGGGCCGGAGGGCACCGCCTCGGCCGGTACGGGCAAGGCCGAGGCGCCTCTGGACCTTCAGAACCCCTCCCCCACCGAGCTCATCAAGCGGGCCCGCGACGAGGCGAAGAAGCTCGAGGAAGCCCAACGCGACAAGGCCAGGCAGTTGGACACCCTGCGCTGAACGGACCTACTTCGCGCCGCGCTTCGACACCACCTCGCGCAGCACCTCGTGGGCGCGCAGCAACATCTCCTCGGTGGTGTCCCAACCCACGCAGGCATCGGTCACCGAGCAGCCGTAGCGCAACTGCGAGAGGTCGGCGGGGATGGGCTGATTGCCGGCCTCGATGAAGCTCTCGATCATCACACCCACCACCGAGCGGTTGCCCTCGCGGATCTGATGCACCACGTCGCGCATCACCAGCGGCTGGAGCTCCGGCTTCTTCCAGGAGTTGGAGTGCGAGCAGTCGACGACGACGTTGCACGGCAGCTTCGCCTTGGTGAGCGCCTGCTCGGCGAGGGAGATGGAGACCGTGTCGTAGTTGGGCCGCCCGCCTCCACCGCGCAGCACCAGATGCCCGTAGGTGTTGCCGCGGGTGCGGATGATCGCCGACGCGCCATCCTCGTTCAGACCCAGGAAGCTGTGCGGGCGCGAAGCGGAGAGGATGCCGTTGACGGCCGCCTCCAGTGAGCCATCCGTGCTGTTCTTGAACCCCACCGGCGTGGAGAGCCCCGAGGCCATCTCGCGGTGGGTCTGGGACTCGGCCGTGCGGGCGCCGATGGCCGTCCAGGAGACCAGGTCGCCGTAGTACTGGGGGGCGATGGGGTCGAGCGCCTCGGTGGCGGCCGGGAGACCGGCCTCGGCCACGTCCAGCAGGAAGCGGCGGCCCCGCTCCATGCCCTCCTCGATGTGGAAGGAGTCATCCATCCGAGGGTCGTTGATGAAGCCCTTCCAGCCGGTGGAGGTGCGAGGCTTCTCGAAATACACCCGCATCACCACGTGGAACGTGTCCCGCACGGTGTCGGCGAGCTTGCGCAGCCGGCGCGCGTAGTCGAGGCCGGCGGCGGGATCATGGATGGAGCACGGGCCCACGATGACGAAGAACCGGGGATCCTTGCGGTCCAGGATGTCCATCAGTGCGCGCCGGCCGGAGAGCACGGTGTCGGCCGCACGTGCGGTCAGCGGCACCCTCGCCTTGATCTCCGAGGGAGAGGGCATGTGATCGAAGCCGACGACATTCAGGTTTTCAGTGCGAGCAGTCATGGCGGCAGGCTCAATCATAGCAAGGAGCGATCCGGGACTCCCGCCCGCTCCCTCGCTCACCTCATGTTGCTGGAAGCGAGCATGCCGCCGCAGATGACCAGGGGGAGCAGCAGGGACAGCCCCACGAAGAGCGCCAGCCCGATACCGCTGCCCTCCGACCGCTCGGGTGGCGTCCTCTTCCTCATCATCACGTACGCGATGATGGGCACGGCGAAGTAGGAGAGCGGCCCCAACCAGAACACGAGGTTGTTTCGGGCGGCGGAAGCCACCGCGATCACCAGGCCAGCGCTCACCACCCCGAGGAGGAAGAAGAGGAACATGCCGAGAATCGCCCGCAGCAGCACGTCGCCAGGGCTGGGCTCGCGAACCGGGCTCATACCCACCCCGCCGCGCCGAGGGCCTCGCGAAGGGGCGCCAGCCGCGTGCGCTCCAGGTCATCCCGGTAGAAGAGGTTGTAGGTGTCGAAGGGGATGATGCGCCCATCCGGGTGAGCGATGTGCACGCAGCTCTTCTTCACACTGCGCAGGTCGAAGGCCTGGGCATCGATGAATTGCATGATGAGCACCCTGAAGACGTTGCGGTACGTCAGCCCCCCGGGCACCTGGACCTGGGGCAGGCAGCACAGCAGGTCCGACAGGCTCCGCGAGGAGGACTGGGGGGAGTGGTTGGTGGAGAAGAGCTGGAAGAGGCGCTGCTGGAGCTGGGTGTCCTTCTCGTAGACGATGGTGTTGCGCGCCCCCTCCACGAGCAGCTCCGGTGGCACGTACCGGGTGAGCGGAACCACCTGGCCTTCCTGCTTGAGCGCGTAGCCCATGCACAGGCTGTCCGGATGGCAGGGCACCGGGATGAGGTCCTCCGGAGCGAACAGGGACGTCTGCTCGAGGATGCGCCGCCGCACCTCCGTCAGCGTCAGCCTGTCCCTGGCCGGGTCATAACCCTCCAGCCGCCCCGCCTCCTGGATGGGCTGGAAGGTGACGCCGCGCACGCAGGGCTGCTGGGCCGCGAAGTCCACGATGCGGCCCACCTCTCCGTCGTTGAGCCCCTTCTTCAGCGTCACCACCAGCGTGGTGCTCACATCCAACGCGTTGAGGCGCTCGAGCGCCTGCTGCCGCACCGAGCGCAGATCCGCCCCTCGCAGGGACATCAGCGGCTCGCGCTCGAAGGAGTCGAACTGCAGGTACACCTCCAGCCCCTTGCGGTAGGACGCCAGGCGCTCGGCGAAGGCCTCGTCCTTCGCGATGCGGATGCCGTTGGTGTTCACCATCAGGTGGCGGATGGGCCGCTGACGGGCCTCCTCGAGGATGCGGAAGAAGTCCGGGTGCAGCGTGGGCTCACCGCCACTGAGCTGCACCACGTCCGGCTCGCCCTCGTTGGCCACCACCGCGTCCAACATGCGCACCACCTGCTCGAAGCTCCGGTGGGTGAGCCGCTCCGGACCGCTGGAGGCGTAGCAGATGGGGCAGCGCAGGTTGCATTGGTCGGTCAGCTCCACCAGCGTCAGACAGCTGTGCTGCTCATGGTCCGGGCAGATGCCACAGTCGTACGGGCACCCCCAGCGGATGGGCGTGTTGTAGCGCTGCGGCTGCTCGGGAGGCTTGATGAAGATCTCCCGGGCGCGCTTGTAGTAGTCCACGTCGTCCGCCAGCAGCACCCGCTCGAAGCCGTGACGCGGGCAGCGCTTCTGCAGCAGCACCTTCCCGTCCGCGAAGAGGATCTTCCCCTCCACGCGCTGGTAGCAGGTGGAGCAGATGGAGATGGCCGTGTCGTAGAAGAGGTAGGGGCGGACGCGATGGCTCATGGGCGGGCCCGCCAGCCTACAGGAGCACGCTCGTGGCACAAACGAGGAGCACCACCACCGCGCCCGGTTGGACCCGCCGGAGCCACAGCCGGGGGAAGTCCCGCGCGTAGTAGAGCAGGCCCGCCACACAGGCCCATTGAATGGCACTCATGCCCAGCCAGAGGCGGGGGTCCGGCTTGAGGAAGTCCACTCCGAGGCGGAAGGCCAGGTCCAGCACCATGAAGCGGCGGAAGAGGTCTCCCTCCCGGGCCTCACGCTGGCGCAGCGCCAGGCTCATCGCCGCCACCAACACCATGAAGGCGGCCTCGTAGAGCTGGGTGGGGTGGCGGCTCAGGCCATCTCCGAAGTCCACGCCCCAGGGCAGCGAGGTGGGCAGCCCATAGGTGTGGTCCTCCAGCCCGGTGAAGAAGCAGCCCAGGCGCCCCAGGAAGATGCCCAGACACAGCGGCAGCACGAAGAGGTCCCCCGTGCTTCGCGTCTCGCCCAGCATCCGCTTGGCGATCTCGACCCCCAACAGCCCTCCCAGCAACCCCCCCACGAGCGACTTGCCCGTGAGCAGCTGCAGGCTCGTCACCTGGCCCGCGGCCCACAGGGGCAGCTCGTCCAACACATGCACCAGGCGGGACCCGAGGCCCGCCCCCAGGGCCGCTCCCGCCACCACGCCCAGCCGCGTCGCGGGCTGCAGCGGGTCCGCCCACCGCCGCTTCAGCCAGAAGAAGAGCCGGGCCGCGAGGAAGTACGCCAGCGCTTCGAAGACGAGGTGGGGGTGCAACCGCCAGGGGCCGAGGGGGATGAAGACGGGAAAGGTCATGGGCGCCAGAGCGCCCAGCCTAGCTCAGGCGGCGGGAACCCGGGCTTCGGCCATCGCGGGTGCTCCCAGGTACTTCCTGCGCGTGCCCAGCACGTAGTCGAAGAGCGGGAACGTCACGCACCAGTTCGCGTTCTGGTCCCTCCCCATGTGGTGGTCGTAGTGCCACGGCAGGTGCTCGCGTGCCCACTCCGGGTCCAGATGCGCCCGCCGGTGCACGATGTAGTACAGCACTGTCGAGGCCCACACCGAGGCCACGAAGCCCGGAGCCCACTTCAAGAACGGCAGGTGCCCCAGCACGACGGCCGCCAGCCCCAGCACCTCCTTGCTCTGCGGAGCCCATTTCCACATCGGCCCCCTGTACTGCTCGTCCACCATCTCGTGGCGGCGCGAGCGCTGGTGATGCTCGTACCAGTGGAAGCTCCAGAAGCTCCCGCGCTTCTTGCCCAGCCCGTGCAGCACGTACCGGTGCAGCAGCCACTCCCCGAAATTGGAGTACACCAGGCCCAGTGGAATGCCGATCATCTCGCACCTCCTCCTGGAACACCCCCCACTCGGGTGCCCCGCATGAAATGATGACCACCTGGTCACCAAGAAGAATGACCATCTGGTCACCAAGAAGAATGACTACCTGGTCACCTTTTGTGAGGGGAGCGAGGCCATGGCCACCCGAAAGCCCTCGGAGCATCCGGTCCCCCCGGGAGGAGTCCGGGAGGCCAGACGCCGCGAGCGGGTGAAGGTGCTCTGCGACGCGGCCCTCGAGCTCTTCCTGGCGCGCGGTCTGGACGGCGTCACCATCGACGACATCACCCAGGCGGCCGGCGTGGCCAAGGGCACCTTCTACCGGTACTTCGAGGACAAGGCGGCGCTGGTGGATTTCCTCCTGGAGCCGGTGCGCCGCGAGCTGCTCCAGGGGCTGGTGGCCTGCGGCGAGGCGTTGGAGACGGCGCGTGACGTGGAGGCCATGTTCGAGGCCTACCGCGCGGTGGCCGCCATCATCGCCGGCGCCATCGTCCAGCACCCGGGCGTGGTGCGGCTCTACCTCCAGGAGTGCCGCGGGCCGGCGGTGGGCGCCCGGGTGAAGCTCGTCGAGGTGGCGCGCCTCATCTCCCATCACGCGGTGGACATCACCCGCAAGGCCCACACCCACGGGCTGCTGCGCCCCATCCGCCCCGCCGTCAGCGGCCTGGCCGTGGTGGGCGCGGTGGAGCGCCTGCTGCTCGCCGTCCTCAGTGAGGAAGAGGACGTCGGCAACCCCCTGGAGCTGCCCGACGCGCTCACCACCCTCGTGTTGGATGGACTGCGCCTGCCCCGCCAGGGCTCGCCGTCCGGCCGCCGGAAGTTGGACGGGAAGCCCGGCCGCCCGTAAGGAAGGAGGTGGTGCGGCGGAAACGGGCCAGCGGGGTTCCTTGGGTGAAGGTGGGGCTGTGGGCCCTCGCCCCTCTCGTGCTGCTCAATCTCGCGGTGGCCTTCTTCGGCGATACCCGCGTGTCTCCCCTCTCCCTCTCCTTCCTACGGGAGAAGGCACACGCCCTGGCCGCCTACGCGCGCCACCGTCCCTCCTGCCTCCTCGAGGGCCATCCGGAGCTCGAGCCCCTCATCCGTGACGCCGAGCGCCGCAACCGCCTGCCGCCCGGCCTGCTGCGGGCGCTCGTGGAGGTGGAGTCCGCCACCCGGCCCCACCGCATCTCCCCCGCGGGCGCCATGGGCCCCGGCCAGCTCATGCCCGCCACCGCGAGCCAGCTCCGGGTGGAGGACCCCTTCGAGCCGGCGCCCGCCCTGGACGGCAGCGCGCGCTACCTCGCCGAGCAACTCGCGCGTTACAGGGGCGACGTGAGGCTCGCGGTGGCCGCCTACAACGCCGGGCCCGGCAACGTGGCCGGCCGCGTGCCTCGCAACGGGGAGACGGAGTTCTACGTGGAGAAGGTGCTCACCGCCTACGAGCGCTTCCGGCCCCGCCCTCCTCCACGGCCCACGACGCGGCCCGCCCCCGCCGCGAAGCGCCAGGCCCGCCCCGCCGTGTCCCGCGCTCAGGGGAGCTGACGCTCCAGCGCCCCCCAGTGCGTCCGTACCCACCACCGGAGGTACTCCACCTCCTCGTCGAAGGTGGTGAAGTCCGTGCGGGTCTTCCACCGCTTGAAGCCCAGGTACTCCTCCCTCCACCGGGCCTCGTCACGACGGGCCGCGGAAGCCACCTCCCGCTCGAACTGGTCGATGAGCCCGAGCACCACCTCCGCGCGCAGCTCTCCCTGGAGCAGCGCCCGGTAGCGCTCGCGCATGGGCGTCGCGATGGAGGGATCCGCCAGCATCCGGGTGAAGAGGTGGTTCTTGGCCGTGAAACGGGGAGGATCCTCCGGCGCGTTGCGCCGCGTGTCCCAGTCCTGGCCGAAGCTGGCATCGAGATCCCACGGGATGTAACGCCACCGGCCTCCGGGACCTCGCTCCCGGTAGTGATAGGCATTCTTCGACACGGAGTCGCTGGCGAAGACGAGCGTGGAGAAGATCCACCAATCCTCGTACTCGCGTGTGTTCATCCACGCGTGGCGCTCCTCCCGGAAACGCGCCTGGCTCGAATCGATCACGAAGGCCGTGAACGCACGGATGCTGTCGTAGGCCTCGGGGCCGGACTCGGGGAGGCCGGCCTTCTTCTCGAAGCCCTGCCGCAGGTCGAGCTTGGGATGGCCGTCGACGTCCAGCGGGGAGAAGTTGGCGTCATCGCCCCAGCCCTTGAACAGGTCCCCCTCCCTGTCCAATCCCTGTGCCGCCAGCAGGTGCTTGTCGAGGTGATCGGCCACCGTGTACAGGCCCTGGTAGCTCCCATTCAGGTAGACGACGGCGCTGTAGGTCTTCACCTGGATGTGCTCCGGTGACATCCGGTTCCACAAGGCGAAGGCGAGCCGGTGCCGCATGTATGAGTTGTCATTGAAGGGGCTGATGAGCACCACCTTGCGCCGGCCGGTGAAGCCACCCGCGAGGAGGGGCTCGTCGAAGGGAGCATCCTTCGGGAAATCGAGGGTGAAGCTGCGCTTGGGGAAGAAGCGGGAGGTGTTCCCGCGAAACCTCACCCACAGCCGCTGGCAGTGCCCGCGGTAGACGAGCCGCGCCACGAAGTAGCCGTCCGCATCCGGAAGGGACTGCGAGATGAACAGGTTGAACACCGGCAACCCATCCTCTTCGACCCGGCTCGTCCCGGTGGATTCCGCCGCGGCGGGCTCCCGGCACTCCGCGGGCAGAGGTCCGGTCCATGCGTCCGTGGAGGTGCAGGACAGCAGCACCCCACCCGCCGCCAGACACAACAAGCCCCGTGCGCCCCGTGACATGCGACCTCCGCCAGGAGCGCACGCTAGGGAGTGGGGAGACACGCCACAGGCTGCCCTCCAGGGCATTGTCTCGGGACGAACGGGCTCATCGTCGTACAGGTGCCACCGCGCGGGCGTACGCTCGTGTATTGCGGCCCGCTTCCACGGCATGCGAAGAGCGGGCGTGACCATGAACTCACGCATTGCTCTCCGTGTGCTGCTCGTCTCCGGCCTCCTCCTCGGATGCGCCGGTGAGCGCCGGGCCGCGCACCTCCTCGAGGTACCCGACAACACCCCCGTGCTGGAGGGCAGGTCGCTCAGCGCCCAGGCCGAGACCGTGCTGGGGTCCAAGGGTCTGGTCATCTCGACTGGCCCGAACATCGCCAGCTTCCACCTCGGCTACACCGGGCTCTTCAAGGCGCACCACCCGATGTACTTCACCGCGGACAGCTTCCTGTACGCCTTCCACCGCTCGTACGACCGCATCCTTCAGGACGTGGAACGCGGTGCACTGATGGGAGAAATGGGCGCGCTGATCGCCGAGCTGCGCCGCGCGCTCCCGGAGCACACGGGAGGAACCCCCGAGGCCCGAGCGGAGGTGGACCTGTTCCTCGCTGTCGCCGAGAGCCTCCTGACAGGGAAACCCGCTTCGCCGGTCGCTGGCGCGCGTCCCGAGGACATCGCGTACTGGGTCACCGCCATCCAGGCCGAGACGCGCGGGGCGCTGGCGCACGAGGCCCTGTACGGCGAGGGCATGAGCAACGCGGAGATCAGGGAGCACCTGAGGCCCATCCCCGCGGCGGAGCGGCTCGAGACGCCGTGGACCCTGAAGAGCATCGCCAGGATGGACCTCTCCATGCTCCGGCCGCGCGGGCACTACACCACGAGGCTCGACCTCGCCCGCTACTTCCAGGCGATGATGTGGCTGGGGCGCGCGGAGTTCCGGATCGCCGAGTGGGATGCCCGCGGGCGCGCCTACACCATCAACCGGTCGGCGCTGGAGGCGGTGGTGCTCCTGGACGCGCTCTTCACCGACAGGGCCCAGAAGTCCTGGACGCGCCTCGACAAGACGACTCGCGCCTTCGTGGGCCCCCCGGACTCCCTGTCCTTCCCGGGACTGCGAAGGGCCGCCAGCGCGCGGGGCCTAGCGGACATGAAGGGGCTGCTGCGGCTCGATGATGCGGAGCTGGTCACGGTGCTGGAGCCCGAGGCGGGTCAGCGGATCCTCAGCCGGCTGGCGATGAGGCCCGAGGCCGACAAGCCGGCGATCGAGTTCCTCGTCCTCGGCCAGCGCTACGTCTTCGACAGCGAGGTGCTCTCGGCCGTCAGCTACGGCCAACTGAGTCAGCCGCGGATGATGCCCCGTCCCCTCGACGTCGCCTGGGCGGGCTTCCGCAACCCCGCGGCGCTGACCCTGTTGGAGCCCGAGCTGAAGAGCTACCAGTACCGGGATGCACTGGAGGCCGTGGCCACACGCGGCGAGAAGGCCGGAGCGGAGCTGTGGCAGGGCAGCATCTATCACCTGTGGCTGGGAGCACTGCGCGGCCTGTCACCGGATGAGGCCCGGGACACGACGCTTCCGGCGACCCTCCGCTCCGAGCCGTGGCAACGCCGGATGCTCAACGCACAGCTCGCCTCGTGGGCGGAGCTCCGGCACGACAACCTGCTCTACGCGAAACAGTCCGTCTCCTCGATGAACATCTGTGAGTTCCCGGATGCCTACGTGGACCCGTACCCGGAGTTCTTCCGGAGCTTCGAGACCCTGGCGGCCCGGGGGAAGGCCCTTCTCGGCCAGCTCGAGTTCGGAAAAGCCGAGGACAAACAGCGCGTCACGGCCTACTTCGAGCGCCTCGGCGAGATCTCCGAGCGCCTCCGGAAGATCGCGGAGCATGAGCGGGAAGGCAGCCCCCTCACGGCCGAGGAGCTCGACTTCATGAACCACGCGGTCTCGGTGGACGGCAAGACGGCGGGCTGCGCCCGGGTGTGGGAGGCGGGCGGCTGGTACGCGGACCTCTTCTACTCGCGCGAGGACGCACTCGCGCACGAGCCGGTCATCGCGGACGTGCACACGCAGCCCGCGGCGGCGGGGGGAGTGGCGGTGGGCCTGGTGCTGCACGCCGCCACGGGACACCCGCGCCTGATGACGGTGACGCTCGACCTGGGCCAGGGGCCGCGTACCTACCGGGGATTCGTGTCCTCCTACTTCGAGCACACCACCCGGGACTTCGAGCGCCTCACGGACGAGGAGTGGAGGGCGCGGATGTGGCGGGAGCGCCAGAACGGGTTCCCGGCGGAGATGCCCTGGCTGAGCGATCTCCTCGCGCGGTGAGGCCCCGCCATTGTTCATGAAACCTGAGCATAGGACCGGGCGGCCTACAGCGCGTCCATGCTCACGCGGATCTCCCGCTGGTTCCACGAGTACGTCAGGCGTCTCCCCACCTGCGGCCAGTCGAAGGACACCGTGCCCCGGTGGGTGTCCCGCAGCTCCATCCGGACCCCCCTGCGAGGATCCTCGGAGACGGGATGGCGGACATCCCTGAAGACGAAGGCAACGGCGTCACGCACCGCCACGCCCAGCTTCATCAGCGAGATCTGCTCTCCGCCCAGCACCCGCTTCGAGGGCTGGAAGTTGGACGCCATGTACCGCTGCCGCCCCGCGCGCTTCCACCCGGACGCCGCGGGGGGCGAGGCCATGTAGAGCAGCGGCCCTCCTGACGCCTGCTGGAAGAAATACGGGACGTCGAACCGGCGGAGCTGTTCCCGCTCCTCCTGGCTGAACCCGGCACGGCCCGCCGGGGGCGCACCGCCGGGCGACAGCATCATCCGCTCCAGCTCCGCACCGTATGTGGCGCTGTCCTTCACCAGGACGCGAACGAAGCGCCGCCTGGAGGTGCGCCGCAGGAACGCCACCACCCGTGACCGCTCCAGCAGCAACAACGTCCAGACATCGAACATGCCGCGCAGGTAGGGCAGGAGATAGGCACCGAAGCCGGCGTTCCCTTCGGTGTCGGCGATGACGGAGCGGGTCTCCTCCCGGCCCCAGGGCCGCGTCCGCCGCCGCAGATGGAGCCCGCCGCCCCGTGACGGGAAGAAACACACCACGGGGCCTCCAGCGGTGCACCAGCGGGCCTGGCGCTCGAACCCCACATGGTGGTTTCCACGCTCCCGCGCGTCAGAGATCAGCCCTGTCTCCTGGAGCCGCTGGAGACGGCAGAAGAAGACCTCCATGTCCACCGGGTAGGGCAGTGGCTGCCGCTCGCCCCGCCGGGCGCCGACCAGGACGTTGTCCGCGAAGAGGTCCGCGACCCCCAGGGCGAAGCACGCGGCGGTGAGTGAGCCAGCGCGGTGCCAGAAGCGAGCGGCCTCCGGCGGTGTGAGCCGGCAGCCCTGAAGGCTCAGGTCCTCCGAGCGCCGCAAGGCCCCCCACTGCCGGGGCCGGGGGATCCACTCCTGCCAACTGTAGGCGGACCGGTCAGCGCCCCGGCCCTCCAGGATACGCAGGGTGGGCAGCCGCACGGCACCGGACGCGGCGGGCAACCGATTGAGCCACTCGAAGAGCGAGCGCGCGGCCCGGCCGCGGCTTTCGGCCAGGAAGAGGGCTTCTCCCGCCGCCGGCCGCGGCTTGTAGGCCACCGCGCCTCCCCGGCGGAAGTGGAGCCGCAGCACGCTCTGCCGCCCGTTGTGCGTCTCCTCGGGGCTGGCCCACAGTCCGACGACGGGCTCCACGAACCCCTCCCGGCGGAACACCCCCGCTCGCACATCCCGCGCGAGCCGGCCAAGGAAGAGCGAGAAGAACGACTGGAATCCCTCCAGCAGCGCGCGCAGGGCGGCGTCGGGAGGAACGTCCCCGGCCGTGGCGCACAGCGTGAACGCGTCCGAGATCAACGGACCGAACAGCTCGGCGTGGGTGAGGGTGAGCACGCGCGGCCCGAGCAGTCCCTGATACCGCGGCGCCATGCTCCGGCACCAGCGGCCGAGCTCCTCGAGGAGCTCCAGCAGCGGGCGGAAGCGCGGACCCGCCAGCACCGAGCACAGCATGCGGGCATCCTCCGGCCCTTGAAGGGTTCGCGCGACCTGGAGCGCACCCTCGGGACCTCGCCGGGCCACGGGAGGAAAGAACGCGTGGCCGCGCCCCTTTCTCACGGCCTCCACCACGCGGCGGGCCTGGGGAGGAAGGACGGGGTCCGGCCCCGGCGCCGGCGGGGGGATACGCAGCAAAAGGTCGGCCTTCCGGCTCATCGAGTCGCCACCCACCCCAGAAACACGAAGACACGCGCCGCCCGGTGAACCCCGGACCGCGCGTGTCTCGGAGACAGCACCCGCGAGCGGGTTAGACGCAGTAGATGAACCGGGAGCAGCTGCCCAGAACCTTGGCGCTCGAGGAGGCCTTGGTCTTGTTCAGCCTGCGCATCATCTTCGCGAGCTTCAGCTGGGCCTGCTTCGACGACCGGGGGGCCTTCTTGGCGTTCGCCTTCGACATGGGCACTCTCCGCGTAGGTGAGGGTTTACGGCACGTATAGCTTCAACCATCGAGTAAAAGACGTCAAGCCAGCAACTCCCATCAAACCCGCGATGCAGCCCTCCGTGAATCAAGCGCGCGGAATGCCTGAAGCCTCTCCAGCACACGTCGCATTCCCTCGCGCGTGGCGGGGATCGTGCCATCCGCTCCAGACGTCCCCGTGGCGCGTGAGCGGAACGACCGCAGCAGCTCTCCGACAGGAACCTCTCGGCCCGAGCTCAAGGTCTCGAACATCCGCGCCACGGCCTCCACGCGCCCCGCCCCGAGAAGGGCATGCCCGTTGGCGGAGCAGATCCAATGCTCCGTCCCTTCCGGCTCCAGGAGGATCGGGAAGCGGGGGTCTCCACGAACACGGTCCTCATCCTTCAGCCGGCCGCCACGCGCGGGGGGCGGCACCGGCTCGAAGCCCGCCGCGGAGAGGCGCTTGAGCCAGGTGGTCCGCAGCTGACGCCGCACCTCCCTCGGCCGGCTCAGGCCGCGCAGCTCGCCCACGCTCTCCATGAGCGCGCGGGGCAGCTCCGAGGAGAGGATCCCCTCCTCGGAGAGCACGCCGCGAGCCAGGGGCGAGGCGCCCTTCGCTGGCCCGGTGCTCGCGCTCTCGTCCCCGAAGCCGCGCAGCAGGTCATGGACGTCGTAGACCGACAGGTGCTCCGAGATGGGGATTCCGACATTCACGCTGGTGGCGACACCCCGGCCCGCGCTCTCACCCACGTGGTAGTAGCTCGAAGGCCAGTAGAGGATGTCGCCGGGCTCCACCTCCGCCACGAACGAGTCCTTCAGGTAGGGCTCGTAATCCAGGATCGTACTCACCGGCTCCTTCCAGGGCTTCTTCGGCCAGAAGCGCATCCGCTTGCGCCCATGCAGAGCGAAGAGGAAGGTGGTGAAGCGGTCCAGGTGGACGCCCACCGGGCTGTGCTCGTAGTTGCCGTGGAACAGCGTGGTGATTCCTCCGGTCATCGGAATCCCGACGCGCCGCCACAGCTCCGAGAAGAAGGCCCGCTCCCGTGCCCAGAGGCCGAACCCGGAAGCATGCAGCCGGGTGACGATGAGGGCATAGCGCCGATCGCCCAGCCGGGGCGCGAGCCGGGCGTCATACGCCTCCAGCGAGCCATCGGACTCGCGTGGGAGCCACGGCGCGAGGAAGACCTGCTGCAGCCGGTCGATCGTGAACTGGAGGTGGGGAAGACTGTCGGGGGCGTGGCTGCTCCGCAGGTAGCTCCGGGCCGCTCCCGTGGCCGCGTCGAAGACATCCCCCGGCTCGAATGGCGAGGCGGACGTCCCCTTGTAGAGCACCGGGCGCTTGTTCCAGTAGCGCCGGACGAAGGTGTCCCAATCGAACGTCGTGGAGATCTCGATCCGCGGCATCCGTCAGCCCTCCACTCCAGAGACGACCTCGAGGGCACGGAGTGCGTGGAGCGTCTCCAGCAACCGGCGGAGCTCCGTGCGTTGGGGGGCTCGCCGCGCCACCCGGCACAGCTCGCCCACCCGCACCGCGTCACCGGACTCCAGGGACTCGAGGACCTGGAGGGCCTCGGTGCTTCCGGGCATGGGAAACGCGTGGCCGTTGACGGCCCAGATCCACTGACCCGGGCTGTCCTGCATCCGCACCACGCGGCCGTGCGGCGCGCCGCGCACGAGCGTGGAATCCTCCAACGGCGGAGCCTCATGGGGGGGCGGAACCGGTTCGAGCCCACAGGCGCTGACGCGCTGGGCCCAGATGATGCGCAGGGCCTGGAGAAGCTCGGGGCCACGAGCCAGCTCCTCGAGCCCCTCCGCCGTGCGCACCAGCGAGGGGACCGAGGCTCCGGCGCCGCCACGCCTGCGCCGCCAGGGGTACTCGAGATAGGGCACCGCCCCCTCCTGGGGAAGCTGCTGGCCCAGGAGCGTCACGAGGACGTCCTTGACCGCGTCGGCCGGGCGGCTTCCCTTCACGGGGATCCACAACCGCACGGCCATGCAACTGCCCCGGCACTCCTCCAGGTGCCAGGAGCGCGAGGGCGCATACAGGACATCCCCCGCCCCGGCCTCCAGCGTCGTGGCCTCGGAGAGATGACGGCGGAAATCCACGGCCTCGTTGGGGGACTCGCCCCAGAGGCGCTTCCAGACACGGACCCTCAACCGGCCCTGGAGCACCAGGGTGAAGACCGAGTGGTGTGGCCGTCTGGCGAGCCCCTGGGGCGCGCGGGCGAAGTCCCCCAGGAAGACGTCGCTGACGATGGGGAGCACCGGAAAGCCGACACGCTCCAGGAGCCCGCGGACGAAGACCCGGAGCCTGTCCCAGAGGGCGAAATCGAGCAGGAGCGGCTGCTCGACGAGGAGCTGGAACTGCCGCTTCCCTACTTTGGAGGCAACACGGCGGACGTAGCCGTCCACGTCGCGATCCCCGTCTCCGGGCAGGAGCTTGCCGGGGGAGCGGAGCTGGGCACTCCCCGCGAGGAACTTCACGTTGGGGAGCGCCTTGAAGCGCGTTCCGAAGCGGAAGGGCTCGCTGGCCTCGACGACGGTCCGGAACACCTGATCCGGTGGAGCGACAGGTTCGCCCAGGGACAGCAGCGCGGGAGTCTTCTCCCAGTGGTGCCGCACGAAGTGGCCCCAATCGAGCCCGCGTTTCATCGCCGCCTCGTCCGCCGTGGCGGGAACCTCCGCCGTAGGCGTCGAGCGTATGCGGCCAGGGGTTCCAGCTCCATCTGTTTTCTGCGCGCGTCCACCTCGGCTTCCTTCTCGATCGGGTACGGGACGAGCTCGCCGTCCACCTCGCGGAACTTCGTCCCGAAGAGCTGCTTCCGTCCCGCGCGCAGGCGCACCACGTCGGTGAGATAGGCCACGTGCCTCAGGGGAACATCGCCCCGCGCCGCGGCCTCCTCGGTCAGGCGCAGACAGCGGCGCTGGAAGGCCAGGGAGCACTCGGCATGCTGGATGAGCCGGCTCGCGGCGTCGGCGGCCCTGCTCCCCACCAGGCTCCGCCCGGGCCACCCGTGAAGCGAGATCACCTCTCGCAACCACTCGATGCCCGCGGCGCTCAGCGCATCGAGCTTGCGCTGGAGCCCGCGATCCTTGAAGCCGCTCTGGACCCAGCGGGAGCGCAGGGCACTGTCGATGCGGTCCAGTTGCAGCAACTGGGCGCGCGCCTCTCGATCCACCCCGGAGGCGGCGGCCGGGCGGCCCGTCCGGGCTCCGCTCCGCGACCGCCGCCGTGTCCCTGTCGCATCAGCCATCCGTCAAGCCTCCACCTCAACCCGGCAGCACGGTGAGCGGCAGCACCGTGGGCCCACGGACGACGATCGACGCGTGCCACTGCACGGGCGCGGCGTCGCGAACCAGGCCGCCGCACCGGTCGAGCAGTGCATCCAGGGCCAGCCGCGCCTCCAGCCGGGCCAGGGGGGCGCCGAGGCAGAAGTGGATGCCGTGGCCGAAGGGCATGGTCTGCTGGCCCTGACGGTCGAGGTCGAAGCTCTCACTGTTGGGGAACTGGGCCTCGTCGTGGCAGGCCGAGCCCAGCAGCAACATGATGTGCGAACCCGCCGGCAGCCGGACGCCACACAGCTCCGTGTCGGCGGTGGTGAGCCGCAGAATCGTCTGGGCGACGGGCTCGTACCGCAGCACCTCCTCGATGAACCGGGGAATCAGCGAGCGGTCCGCGCGCACGCGCGCGAACACGTCCGGGCGCTCGGCGAGCACCAGGGCGGAGTGGCCCAGCAGGTGGACGGTGGTCTCCAGGCCGGCGATGAGCAGCAGGAAGAGGAAGCCCAACAGCTCCGCGTCCGTGAGGGCTTCACCCTCGATACGGGAGGCGAGCAGATCACTCACCATGTCCTCGCGAGGGGAGCGGCGGCGCTCCGCGATGACCTCCTTGAGGTACTGCTCCATCTCCGTGTAGGTGCCCCGGATCTGCGCGTGCCACTCATGCGCATCCGGAGGGGTGGAGGTGGTGTTGTTGATGTCGTCCGCCCAGCGCTTGAAGCGCGGGTGCAGCGAGGGGTCCAGGCCGAGCAGCTCGCCGATGACGGCGGCGGGCACGCGCAGGGCGAAGGAATCGACGAAGTCCACGGTGCGGCCGAGGGACAGCTCGTCGGCCGCCTGCCGGGCGTAGGCGCGGATGCGCGGCTCCATCCGGCTCAGGGCGGTGGGGCCGAAGGCGCGGTTGACGAGCGACCGGAGGCGGGTGTGCTGGGGCGGATCCACCATGACCATGGACTGCGCGAACGGGCTGCTGCGCCCCAGCCACTCGGGCTCCGCGGGTGCTCGGTGGCCGGTGGAGGAGAAGAGCTGGGGATTCTTCAGGACGTGCAGGATGTCGGCGTACCGGGAGACGGCCCAGAAACCGAGCGGATCCACCTGGGCGAGCCCGAGCTGGCGCCGCAGCTCGGCGAAGAAGGGATAGGGATTGGCACGGAACTCGGGCGTGAAGAGATTCAACCGGACGGACATGTGGACAGCTACCCCCCAGGGGTGGTGAAGAAGTGCCCGGATGCTACCCCAGGTCCCTGAGGCGGGTACGCGCAGCCCCGTCGAAGGAGTCATTGTTGCGGTACCACTGGCGAGCATTCGAAGTGTCGGAAGAGTCCAAGCCCCCTGAGGACCAATCCGTCGCACCTTCCTCCGCACTGACGCGTGGATTACTCGACAAACCGGAATGTCTTGAGTCGCGTCGTGAAGCTGCGATAGCCAGGGACGTGCCCGGTCCCATCCAGGGGCCGGCCACTCCCTGCGGGAAGGACGCAGCGCCGCGCCGTCCGCCGCCACGTCGATTCCGCAGAGAACCGGAAGGTTCCGCATGATCGCAGGCCTCAAGAACGACCGAGTGGTGCAATCGCTCGCAATGCTCGCCGTGTGTTTCTTCCTCGCATCGAGCCCGGCGGTGGCGCAGACGCCGAGCTTCAAGGTGCTGGCCTTCTACAACGGCACCTGGGACGCGGCCCACATCGACTTCGTCAGGGAAGCGAACATCTGGTTTCCCCAGATCGCCACGCAGAACGGCTTCTCCTACACGGCCACCAACAACTGGGACCAGCTCAACGCCAGCAACCTCGCCCAGTACCAGGTCGTGATGTTCCTGGATGACCAGCCGCAGACCGCGGCCCAGCGCTCCGCGTTCCAGCAGTACATGCAGGGCGGCGGCGGCTTCATGGGATTCCACGTCTCCGCGTTCACCACGTCCCCGGACAGCTGGAGCTGGTACCACAACCAGTTCCTCGGCTCTGGTGCGTTCTGGTCGAACACCTGGGGCCCCACCACCGCCGTGCTGAAGGTCGAGAACCAGACGCACCCGTCGACTTCGCACCTGCCGGCGACGTTCACCTCCGCGGTGAGCGAGTGGTACAGCTGGAGCAACAACCTGCGCAACAACCCAGACATCCAGGTGCTCGCCTCGGTCGATCCCGTGAGCTTCCCGCTGGGTACCGATCCCAACCAGTCCTGGTACAGCGGTGACTATCCCATCCTGTGGACCAACAAGAAGTTCAAGATGCTGTACGCGAACTTCGGCCACAACGCGATGAACTACTCCAACAACACCCCACTGTCCTCGACGTTCGCCAGCGAGATCCAGAACAGGTTCATCATCGACGGGCTGAAGTGGCTGGGCGGAGCCGGTACAACGCCTCCGCCGGGACCCATCTCGCCCACCGCCTGGTACACCGTGACCGGCAAGGGCGCCGGCAAGTGCGTGGATGCCAGGTCAGCGGCCTCGGCGAACGGCACCGTGGTTCAGCAATACACCTGCAACAACACCTACGCGCAGCACTACCAGTTCCAGGCGACCAGCAGCGGTTACGTGCGGATCAACAGCCGCCTCAACAGCACCCAGGTTCTCGACGTGAAGGACGTGTCCACGGCCGACGGCGCGCCGATCCAGCTGTGGGCCTATGGCGGCGGCAACAATCAGCAGTGGCTGCCGGTGGTGGAGGCCGGTGGTTCGTACCACTTCGTCAGCCGTCACAGCTCCAAGTGCCTCACCACCGTGGGTTCCGCCGACAGCGCCCAGCTGGTGCAATCCTACTGCAACGGCAGCGCTGCCCAGTCGTTCACCCTCACCCAGCAGCCGTAGTACCTGGAGCGGTCCACGGAGTGGAGGTGCCGGGTCTCGGCCCCTCCGCTCCTTTCCGCGCCTCGGTGGCATCCACATCCAAGAGGGCCGTCTCATGCCGCGTATCACCCTGGAAGTCTGTGTGGATGACATGGCCGGCCTGGTAGCGGCGGCCGAAGGGGGCGCCGACCGGATCGAGCTGTGCGCCGCGCTGGAGGTGGGGGGCCTCACCCCGTCGCGAGGGCTGATGGCGCGGGCAGCGACGCTCGGCCTGCCAGTGTTGGCGATGATCCGGCCGCGGGCGGGCGACTTCGTCTACGACGCGGCGACGCTGGACGTGATGCGCGCGGACATCGACGCGGCACGCGAGGCGGGACTCACCGGCGTGGTGCTGGGCGCGAGCCGGCCAGACGGGCGGCTCGACGCGGACGCGCTCGCGGCGCTCGTCGCACATGCCACCGGGCTCGAGGTGGCGCTGCACAGGGCATTCGATCTGGTGCCCGACCCGTTGGAGGCGCTGGAGACGGCCGTGTCGCTGGGGTTCGCGCGGATCCTCACCTCGGGGGGATGCGCGACGGCGCTCGCCGGGGTGGAGACGATCGCGGCGGTGACACGGGCAGCGGCGGGCCGGCTCTCCATCATGCCGGGCAGCGGCGTGCGGCCCGACACGGTGTCGGAGTTGCTGGCGAAGACCGGCGCGCGTGAGGTGCACGCATCATGCTCGGTGCCACACGTGCCGGCCGATCCGCGCGTGGCGGCACTCGGCTTCGCGTCTCCCCTCGCCCGGCGCACCGACCGGGCGGCCGTGGAGGCCCTGCGGCACGCGCTGAACGGCCCCTCCGCCCTTTGAACAGGTGGCTGAGAACATCCTCGGCCGGGGCACCTCCCCGCGGGGCTTCGCGAAGGCCAGCCCACCTGCAGGAACCTGCCGCTGGAGCTCGAACGTCCTTCTCAGCGGAGAGCTTGTGGCGGCTCCCACCATGGCGAAACAAGGCGGTCAACCGCCCAGCAACCGGACGATGTCCTCGTGCTTCTGGTGCTCCGCGAGCGAGCGCGGGGTATGGCCTTGCGCGGCCGGGTCGGGCCGGGCGCCTCGC
Organism: Archangium lipolyticum; assembly: GCF_024623785.1. Lineage (NCBI taxonomy): Bacteria > Pseudomonadati > Myxococcota > Myxococcia > Myxococcales > Archangiaceae > Archangium > Archangium lipolyticum. Next base: position 10,474 of record NZ_JANKBZ010000002.1, on the reverse strand, counting down.
GCGAGCAGGATGCGCACGCACTCGAGGTGTCCCATCTCCGCCGCGCGGTGCAGGGCGGTGAAGCCCCGCGCATCCACGGCGTTCGGGTCCGCGCCATGGTCGAGCAGCCAGGAGAGCAGCTCGTCCCGGCCGCTCTGGGTGGCATTCATCAGCGGGGTGGCGCCCTCGACGGAACGTACGTCCACGGGAGAGCCCTTCGTCAGGAGGTGCTCGAGCATGGCCGTACCCTGGCGGCTGACGAGGGCCCAGTGGAGTGGCGTCAGTCCGTCCCGGGCCCACACGGTGAGGGGGACGCCCGCGTCGAGCTGACGGTCGACGGTGTGGGTATCGCCTCGCGCGACCGCGATGTGGAGGAGCGAGTCGGTGCGCAGCATCGCCTCGGGCGGAGTCGGGGGGAGAGGATGCGGCGTCGCGAAGTGCACCTGGTTGCCGAACATCGACATGCACCACGTGGCGGCTGCCTTTGGCTCGGCCTCCAGTCCTTCCGGGAGTGGCGCCGGGTAGGGGAGGGAGAGAGCATGGGTGCGCAAGAGGAAATCGAGCACGAGGACGGTGAGGCTGGGAGGCTCCTCCTGACCGGTGAGAGCGCCGGCGATGCTCGTGATGACGAGGGTGTCTCCCCGGCGCTCGAAGTCCGCCACGGCGTGCACCTGGCGCGTCCAACTGCGCACGACGAGGAGATGCGGGTGGAGGAGATAGAGCCCCCATTTGTGCTCCATCTCCCGAGGGGAGAAGAGGACGCCATCGGGCAGCACGGCATCCACGCGGAAGCGGAGGTCCGTGGTGATGCGGCGCGGAACGAGGGGCTGGGCCCCGATGAACACGGTGCCGTCTTCCTGGCCCATGGAGACGAGGTTCGTGGCGGCCTCGGGGGACTTCGAGGCCGACAGCATGCCGAGCGTCACCGGGCGCACGTCGAGCACGGGCACGCCCCAGGGATTGGCTTCCGGCTGGAGCCACGGGATGTCGGGCAGGCTCGCGAGGCCGCCATCCGCCTTCGGTGGAGGGCGTCCACTCGGGTCGCCCGGACTTCTCGAGAACCAGCGCTTGATGCGTTCCCATCCCATGGCCGCATCGAATGGGAAAAGACGGTGGCGGTCAATTGTCGCCGCAGTAGGTCTGGCCGACGCACTCGCAGCAGTACCCGAGCAGCGCCAAGGGTCATTTCCAGGCGCGATTCCAACTCGGTCAGCTGAAACTCATTCACCATCTCATCGGTTGCGACCTGCACCTCTTGTCCGGACTTCAATTGCGGCAAACTGGAATTTGCCGCAACGACAGGCTCCATTGCGGCTCACCGGCCGCAGCTTGGGGTGCTGTGCCAGCGTCTGGGTAATCCCACGGGCAACGCGCGCTCACGCCGTGTCACAAATCCTCCGGATCCAACATCTAGAGAACGAGGGCTCACGCACGCCCTCCTTCCAAGGATGACCAGATGATCCAGCTGACAGACAGGAATCAGGAACTTTCGACCTCCGACATCCAGACACTCCTCGGTACCTTCGAGGTCGGAACGGGAAGGGTCTGGACCTTTCCCCACCCGAGCGAAGGCGATGGCCGGGTCGGCAAGCTGTGCGTCTCCACCTTCCGGCGCATCCCCGTGGCCGGCGCCACCCAGGATCTGGCGTTGCACGTGACGTTCCAGATTCCAACGCTGATCATCCCCAGCATCGGTGGCGTCCGGCGCGACAGGCGCGTGGACGTACGGCTCACCGTGAGCAACCTCCACCTCACGGCACGACCGGTCAGCAGCCAGCTCATCATCAGTGAGGATGGAAGCTCCGTCGTCCAGTCGAAGGTCTCCATCCATCGTGGCGCCAACAATGCCTGGTCCCGCCTCGGCGAGGCGGACAAGATGACGGACCTGGCCGCCGCGCTGGGGATGTCCGTGGCGAATGCCCAGACCAACATCCCGACGGCACTGGCGGACTACAACGGAGTCTACATCCAGGAGCTCGGCCCACTGCTCGTCACGCGCCTGGAGCGCAAGATCAAAGACAGACTGGGCATCTCAGGTCCGATCGACCCATCGGACCCCAAGAAGGGGACGCTCGATTCCCTCCCCTTCACTGTCATCGTCACGCCCACCAACTGGGTTTGACGGGTACCTGGCGACCTCGAGCTGAGGCTCTGCGGCACGTGCTGGACGGGCTCTCCTGCCGTTGATCAGACACCGGAGGTCATTGCCCGAACGTACCGCAGGTCCTAGGCTTCGCGCTCCCCCCGCTTACCAGGAGAAAACAGTGAAACGTCTTTCCGCAGTCTTCGCCGCCGTGAGCCTGTCACTCGGCGCGATGACCCCCGCGTTGGCCGCCGAGCCGCCCCCCGAGTTCGGCACCGACTGGGATGACCCCCGCACCGCGGCCCCCGCGGTGGAGAAGCCGGCGACGTCCTCGTGCACCGTCCAGATCGTCGACGAGAAGTTCGACGACTTCACGCCCTACACCAGCACCTTCACCCCGCCCGCGGACTGCCCCGGACCGTGGAACAAGGTGGTGCTGCGCATGGAAGGCAAGGTCCAAGGCGTCCAGTACGACCGGCTCGGACACCTGGAGGTGGGCGGCGTGACGATCTTCAAGACGTCCACGCCCGAGCCGTCGCGTGAAGGCATCGCCTGGTCGGTGGAGAAGGACGTCACCGCCTACGCGCCGCTGCTGGCCCGGCCCCAGCCCGTCTGGATGCTGATTGGCAACGTGGTCAACGACACCTACACCGGCGTGCTGGACGTGCAGGTGTACCTGACCTTCTACCAGGCCGAGGGCCGGTACAAGCCGGCCGACACGGCCAGCGACGTGCTCCCCCTGACCAACCCGCGCCGCGAGGGCAGCGCGCTGCTGGGCGAAGTGACGGTGCCGCGCAACACCGAGCGGCTCGTGGCCGAGGTGTACGCGACCGGCTCGGGCGGTGGCTGCGAGGAGTTCTGGTACTTCACCGTCCCGACCACCGTGCCGTACTCCTGCCCCGCCGACTCGGGCCCGTACCGCGAGGTGCAGATCGAGGTGGACGGCAAGGTGGCGGGTATCGCCATGCCCTTCCCGCATGTCTACACGGGCGGCTGGGCCAACCCGTTCCTGTGGTACGTGCTGCCGGCGCCGCGCGCCTTCGACGTCCGCCCCATCCGCTATGACCTCACCCCGTTCGCCGGACTGTTGACCGACGGCAAGCCGCACCAGATCGCGGTGCGGGTGCTGGGTGTACCCGAGGGCCGCCCTGGCTGGGATCTGCCGACCAACGTGCTCGCCTGGCGAGACCCGCGTGCCTCGCGAGTCATCGGCGGTCTGATCGAGCACCGGGTCGGGCCGCTGGCCAATGACTCCACGCCCGCGCTGGTGGACGGCTGGAACCAGCTGGACACGCAGGGTAGCCATCACCTGCGCGTCTCCGGCTTCCTGTGGACCTCGCGCGGGTGGGTGGTGACGACCGTCGAGCAGTCGGTGTCCAACTCGAGCATGCACCGCTGGATGGGCGACGCGGAGAACCCGGATGGAATCACCGCGACCTGGAAGGACACCAGCACCGTCACGGTCGCCGGCCTCGGCCACTTCCCGACCGTGAGCCGCTCCGAGAAGCGCTTCACGCTCGATGGGCTCATCAGCGTGACGCCGCAGAACCGGCTCACCACGACCATCACCCTCCACGACGAGGCGGACGAGCGCACCACCCAGGGGCTGCGCACGGTGGCGCACCGGAAGCTCAGCGACCTCTACACCGGTGAGGCCGCCTATACGTCCGGCGTCCCGCGCGCGCAGCGGAACGCGGTGGGAACCTCCACCCACCGCTACCGGCTGACCGGGGACAAGCACACCTGCTACGACCGCGCCATCACCACCCGCAACGGCTTCGTCACCGGGGACCTCCAGCACTGCGACTGAAATAGGCCCCGAACAGAGAGGCCGTAAGCCAGACAATCGGGTCAACGGAAACGTGGGGAGGGGGGCCCCACTCCGTCCACCGTGTGGAGATGAACAGGCGCCGTTGATTTTGAAAGTCTGCGTATCCGTGTTTTCCTGATATTACTTGTTGAATCCCTGCTCATGGGATACACCGCCGTGCACGTCAGGGGGCGGTTCTTCATGAAATGTATTCGGTGGATGCATCCAGGTTTCGCATGCGCCGCGACGCTCGCGGCGGCGGGGATGCTCTCCTCTTGGGAAGCCTCGGCGGCCGGACTCTCCTGGCCCGCGCGGCAGGTGCTTCCCTCCTTCTCCGCGCCGGCGGCGACGCTGGATCTGATCGATGTGACGACCAGCGAGTTCCGCTACGAGGGCGAGGGGCCGCAGCTGAGACACGGCACCGGGCATCTGGACGGCAATGGCTGGCTCGCGCAGACGTCGATCGATGCACCCAATCAGTTCATGATCTACGGCCCCTACGCCACCGACATCCCGCCCGGTGACAACACGGCCTTCTTCGATCTGGCCATCGACAACAACACGGCCAACAACGCCCTCATGGTGACGGTCGATGTCCGGGACAACACGACGGGAACCGTCCTGGCCAAACGAGACATCTATCGGATGGACTTCACGAAGGTGGGCTCCTTCCAGAGGTTCCTGCTCCCGTTCAACAACCCCGCGGCCGGGCACGGAATCGAGTTCAGGGTGTTCTGGTACGGGGGCGCCTACATCAAGGTCGACGCAGTGGGGGCTCCGAACCAGCTCAAACACGACGAGGAGGTGCTCTTCGCGACCTTGAAAGGGCTCGTCAACAGGACCCAACCCCGTATCTACAGCTACGACGACACGGTGCGGGGAAACGAGGGCAAGTACAACTGGCTGAATTCCCTGGGGCTCGGGTACACGGAGGTCACCGACAAGTGGAGCCTCCTGACCAGATACAAGAGCGAGATCGCGGGTATCGTCATCTACGACAACGCGGTGCCTGACACGCTGAACCTGGCCACCACGATCGCCAGCCTGAGGAATGGCATCGTCGCGTCCCCCTCGCTCGCGGCCAGGCTGACCGCCGCCCCGTACTACTTCCCCGTCCTGCAGGACCTGCGCGGCTCCTTCACGTCGAAGACCCAGGTCTACCAGCACCTGTACGACTTCTACTGGTCCCAGGTGACGCACCGGTTGCTCGTCGGCCTCACCCCGGAGATCAAAGGCAACCTGCGGGAGTACGCCGCGGCGACCCAGACGGCGGTCGTGTGGCTCGACCCGAAGATCCCCTCGGAGGACACGCTGCTGAGGAAGTTCCTGGCGGGCATGCCCTACGGGAACGGCATCTACATGGGCTGGTGGCCGGACGAGGCGGCGGGCATCCAGCGGGTCTCCGAGTACGGCGTGTCCACCATCGCCAGCGACTTCTCCTCGAACCTGACGGTGTTCGGTGGGACATCGCGGACCGTGAACGTCAAACCCGTTCCCAACAAGCCCACGCTGAACAACAAGATCTACGTCACCCTCATCCTGAGCGATGGGGACAACATGCAGTACCTGGAGCATCACTTCAAACGGCTCTGGGACAGCCCCAACCGGGGACAGGTCCCCCTGGGGTGGACCATCTCCCCGGCCATGCTGGACGCCATGCCCGGCCTGTTGAACTACCTGTACAACACGGCCACTCCCAACGACAACCTCATCTCGGGCCCGACGGGGATTGGCTACACCTATCCCAACTACTGGGGCAACCAGACCTATCTGGACAGCTATATCGCGCTGACCGATGACTACATGAACCGCGCGGGGTTGAAGGTCCTCACCGTGTGGAACACGATCAACGGCGGCACGAACACCAACGTGGGGAACAGCTTCGCGTACAACGCGCCGTCCCTGCTGGGATTGACGGCCCAGAACGCGGGCGGCGGCATCACGGTCTACAACAACGTCATGCCGAGCCAGGGGCTCAATGCCACGTACTGCCCCACGGAGAGCTCCATGATCTCGGAGATCAACAAGACCATCTCCGGATGGAACGGCACCGCTCCCCGGTTCGTCAGCATCCAGGCAAACCCCTGGGAGGGCAACACCTACCAGAGCTTCATCAATGTGGTGAACACCTACAAGAGCAACGGCAACATCGTCTTCGTGCGGCCGGACAACTACTTCCAGCTGATGCGGGAGTACTACAACCTGCCCACGGACACGTCGGCCATCGTGAAGACGTACGAGGCGGAGAATCAGAACTACGCCGCCTCGCCGTTCTCGCACGCGGTCGGCCGTTCCTACGACAACGGCTGGACGGCGAACGTCACGGACGACGGGCCGGGAATGATGCTGTACGGCCCGTATGTCACCACCTTCCCGGCCGGTCAGCTGACCACGACGTTCAAGATGAAGATCGGCTCCATCGCCGGCAACAACGACAACGTCGTGACGCTCGATGTGAGGGATGCCACCACCGGAGTCGTGTTGACGTCGTTCGACGTCTACCGACATCAGTTCAAGGCGGGCGGCGTGTATCAGGACTTCAGCCTGACCTATCACAACGTCGCCGGGCACCAGCTCGAGCTCAGGGCCAACTACAAGGACAAGGCCTCGATCAACATCGACAAGGTCACGACGACGACCCGCCTCGGTCAATACGAAGCGGAAGGAGCCGTGGTGGCTCATGGCACCGGGCGCTCGAGCGGGGACGGCTGGCAGGCTTCGCCTTCCCTCGACGCGGCCGGGCACATGGTCTACGGCCCCTACGACGCCAACGTGCCTGTCGGCACCCACAGGGTCACGTTCCGGCTGAAGACCGACAACAATTCCCTTGGCGCTCAGCCCGTCGCGGGAATCGATGTGAGAGACGGCACCACGGGACTCAGTCTCGTGAGCATGGACGTGACCTCACAGCAATTCACCACCGCCCACCAGTACCAGGACTTCAGCCTGAGCTTCCATCACACGACGCTCAATCATCCCCTGGAGTACCGGGTCTACTTCCACAAGAGCGCGACGGTCACGGTCGACAAGGTGCTCATCCATTGAGCCTACGGAACCGGCCCATGGAGGAGCCCAGAGAGGGATTTTGACCCGCTCCGGGCTCCACCCGCCTCTTCACTCCATCCCGCGGAGAACATCATGACTCGCCCCCCCCGACCCACGCGTGCTGGCAGCGTCGCCCTCCGGCTGATGCCCCTGCTCTGCTACCTGCTCTCGCTCCAAGGCGCTCACGCCGCCTGGGCTCCCAAGCCCCCTCCCCTCTCCACCCCGTGGACCTCCCAGGTCTCCACCACCAACGCCCTTCCGGACTATCCCCGTCCCCAGATGGTCCGCTCCGACTGGCTCAACCTCAACGGCGAGTGGCAGTTCGGTAACGCCACCGCCGGCCAGACGCCTCCCTTCGGCCAGAACCTCCCCGAGAGCGTCCTCGTCCCCTTCCCCATCGAGTCCGGCCTCTCCGGCATCAAGCGGCACCAGGACCGCATGTGGTACCGCCGGACCTTCACCGTCCCGGCGGCCTGGAGCGGCCGACGCGTCCAGCTTCACTTCGGCGCCGTGGATTGGGAGTCCACCGTCTACGTCAACCGCCAGCTCGTGGGCACGCACCGCGGCGGCTTCGACTCCTTCAGCTTCGACATCACCAACCACCTCAACGGCGGCACCAACGAGATCATCGTCGGTGTCTATGACCCCACCGACGCGGGCTCCCAACCCGTGGGCAAGCAGACCAACAATCCGCAGGGCATCGAGTACACGGCCGCCTCGGGCATCTGGCAGACGGTGTGGCTGGAGCCCACGCCGTCCGCCCGCATCACCCGGCTGGACATGACCCCGGACCTGGCCGGCTCCACCCTTCGTCTCACGGTGCGCGGCGCGGGACTCTCCGGCCAGACGGTCGAGGCCGTGGCCTTCGATGGCACCACCCCGGTGGGCAGCGCTACCGGCAGCGTGGACGGGGAGATCCGCATCCCCGTGCCCAACCCCAAGCTCTGGTCTCCCGAGAGCCCCTTCCTCTATGACCTGCGCGTCTCCCTCAAGAGCGGCTCCACCGTCGTCGACCAGGTGACGAGCTACTTCGGCATGCGCTCCGTGGGCCTCAAGCTCGTGGGCGGCGTGGTCCGCCCGGTGCTCAATGGCCAGTTCGTCTTCCAGATCGGCACCCTGGACCAGGGCTACTGGCCCGATGGCATCTACACCGCTCCCACGGACGAGGCGCTCAAGTTCGACATCCAGAAGCACAAGGACCTGGGCTACAACCTCATCCGCAAGCACATCAAGGTCGAGCCCCAGCGCTGGTACTACTGGGCCGACAAGCTGGGTCTGCTCGTCTGGCAGGACATGCCCTTGATGGACTCCGGCAAGACGCCCGATGCCGCCGCGCGCACCCAGTTCGAGCTCGAGCTGCGCGAGATGATCGACGAGCACCGCAGCGCCACGTCGATCATCACCTGGGTGGTGCAGAACGAAGGCTGGGGCCAGTACGACCAGGCCCGGCTGGCCGACCTGGTGAAGAGCTGGGACCCCAGCCGCCTGGTGGACAACATGAGCGGCATCAACTGCTGCGGCGCCGTGGATGGCGGCAACGGAGACTTCGCGGACTGGCACGTCTACGTGGGCCCGGGTTCTTCCCGTCCCTCGGGCCTGCGCGCCGCGGTGGTGGGTGAGTTTGGCGGTCTGGGCCTGATGGTCGACGGCCACGACTGGAGCCCCAACGGCAGGTTCTTCTATTACGAGCTGGTCCCCGACAGCGCGACGCTCACCTCCCGCTACGTGGGCCTCATCAACTCCATCCACCGCGTGATGAACAGGCCCGGCCTGAGCGCGGCCGTCTACACGGAGATCACCGACGTGGAGGGCGAGGTGAATGGTCTGTTCACCTACGACCGCGCCATCCTCAAGGTGGATGCCAACCAGGTGCGCAACGCCCACCTCAACCTGATCGCCGCCTCGCGCCAGCTCAACAACCTGGGGCTCATGCAGTTGGGCCAGTACCGCTCCCTCCAGGTGACGACGCCCGGCTACACCCACCGCTATCTGCGCCACATCGACAGCCTGGGCTTCACCGAGGTGGTGAACAGCGCCAGCGGCGGCACGCTCAAGCAGGACGCGACCTTCAAGGTCGTGGCGGGCCTGGCGGATGCCTCCTGCTACTCCTTCGAATCGCGCAACTACCCCGGCAGCTATCTGCGGCACTTCAACAGCCGCATCCGCAAGGACGCCCGGGATGGCTCGGCGCTCTTCGACCAGGACGCCACCTTCTGCGCCCGCCCGGCGCTCGATGGCTCCTCGTCGAGCGTGTCGCTGGAGTCCAGGAACAAGCCCGGCTTCTATCTGCGCCACCGCAACGGCGAGGTCTGGGTGGACGCCCTCGAGAACACCACGGGCTTCCGTCAGGACGCGACCTGGGGCATCTCGCCCCCCACGTGGTGGAGCGAAGCGAACGTCCCCATGGGCGCGTACCAGTCCCTCCAGGTGACGACGCCCAACTACACCAACCGCTACGTGCGCCACATCGACAGCCTGGGCTTCACCGAGGTGGTGGACGGCGGCAGCAATGCCACGCTCAAGCAGGACGCGACCTTCAAGCTCGTGCCCGGTCTGGCCGAGTCCAGCTGCTACTCCTTCGAGTCCCGCAACTACCCCGGCCAGTACCTGCGGCACTCCAACAGCCGCATCCGCAAGGACGCGCGGGACGGCTCGGCGATCTTCGATCAGGACGCCACCTTCTGTGCCCAGCCAGGGCTGTCCGGCACCGGGGTCTCGTTCCAGTCCTACAACTTCCCCGAGCGCTACATCCGCCACGCCGCCGCCGAGCTGTGGATCGCCTCGGGGTTCGGGTCCACCTGGGACTCGCCCGCCAGCTACAACGCGGACGCGAGTTGGAACGTCGCGGCCCCCTGGGCTCCCTAAGCCATGTGAACTAAGTTCTTTCAGGGGGTAACATCGCCGCTGAGCAGGAGAGAGGAGCGGCGATGTCCTCTGAGCAGCGTAGCATCCGGCTGACACCCCGGCAGAGGCTGGCACTACAAAGGGCTACGCGGCAGAGGGGCAAGGCAGGGGTGGCACTGCGTGCCACCGTCGTGCTGCTGAGTGCGCAGGGGCAGAGTGCCGCCAGCATCGCCCGGACGCTGGGGCTTACCACCCGCACGGTGCATGAGTGTCGCCGACGTTGGCGGCAGCTGGGAGTGCGGGGGTTGGAGGATGCACCACGCTCGGGCAGGCCCAGAAGAGTGGAGTCCACCTACCTGCAGCTGCTGCTGCGCACAGTGGAGTCGGACCCACGCCAATTGGACTTCGCCTTCACTCGCTGGACACGCGCACGCCTGGCGGAGTACCTGCGGCAACGTACAGGCACTGACGTCAGCCCTGATTGGGTGGGCAGATTGCTGCGGCGGCACGGCTACGTGTGGCGCCGCGCCAAGCCCACCACTCGTCACCTGCGCGAGGAGGGGGAAAAAACGACGCGCCGCCCGTTGCCTCAAAGCCCTGCGCACTCGCAGTACCCGCCCGACAGCCAGGTTCGAGCTGTGGTACGCGGATGGCGTGCGCTTCGACCTGCTGCCGGTGACGCGCTCCATGTGGAGACGCAGGGGGCGACGCCT